>NZ_JADEWI010000014.1 GCF_015207705.1 Nostoc sp. LEGE 06077 | reverse complement strand
GATGGAAGAATACTTTAAATAATCTTCGTTTAATTGTTCAACCTCTTTTATTATTTTGGTTGATTTATCCCTGGCTAAATGTTTTTCCCAATTCCGATTTATTGCTTGGATTTAATCACCTAATTTTTACAATGAACCAATTTAAACCTTTTTTCTCTTCTGGATAATTTCATTTATTTACTACTTGCTTATTTCGGAAAGTGACAGAAGAGGGCTATGGCGGATTTCTTGCCAGAGGTGATCTAATCTGTCTAAAGATCCACTTAAACCTGTATCACTACGGAAAAGGTTGCGATCGTAGGGAAAAACTTCAGCTTGGGTTGCGGCGATCGCTTCATCTGCTGAGAATTTCTGATGACCCTCACCACGCAATCCCGCTGCACCAACGCCTTGGACACTGCGCTGTTTGGCTTGTTCTCCTAAACTAATTGCATAGTTAGCCGCCGACTGTCCCGACCAATAACCAGAAGACATTGCCCAAGCTGCATTATGACTACCACCACCTGTAAAACCACCACAGATTAATTCCCGTGTGGCTGCATCTCCCGCCGCATACAATCCACTGACGGAGGTAGCACAAGTGTAGTCAGCAATCCGAATTCCCCCAGTACCGCGGACAGTTCCTTCTAAACGCAAGGTGATGGGGAATCGTTGAGTAAAGGGGTCAATCCCAGCGCGATCGAAGACAACAAAGAAGTTCGGTTGAGAGGCTCGCATCCAAGCTTGTGTGGCCTCATCCATATTTTGGTCGAGACGCGCATACACAGGCTGATTTAGCAATGTTTTAGCAATCACAGAACGACCGCGCTTAGAACCTGCACCTTCAATAACCGTGCCATCTTCATAAGTAAAAGAAGCCCAATCGTAATAACGAGTCTTGGTGACAGAAGAAAACGCTGGAGAAATTGCGTAAGCATTAGAAAACTCCATCCCAGAGAAGTCAGCCCCCGCCTCAGCTGCCATTAAATAACCATCTCCAGTTAAGACATTACAACCCAGAGCCTTACTCAAGAAAGCACAGCCACCTGTAGCAATCACAACTGCGCCAGCTTTAACTGCCCAAGATTCCCCAGATTGGCGATTAATTCCCTTAGCCCCAGCTACAGCGCCTTCTGCATCTACGAGCAATTCTAAAGCGGGGCTATGGTCTAGAATTTTCACCCCTGCTTGCTTAATCCGTTTCCGCATGAACCGCATATATTCTGGGCCTTGTAAGGAACGGCGGATAACTTGCCCATTAGCATCAACACTGAAACGATAACCCTCATCTGCCAGAGAATTAATGTTGTCGTAGGTACGATCTAATACCCTGGTCATCCAGTGCCGATCTGCTAAAAAGCCTCCCATTGCTTCCCGACTAGCCATTGCTGCTTCCCGTTGTTCTGGATCTGGTGGGATATACCAAACACCATTTCCAGAAGCGGCGGCTGCACCACTTGTACCGCAGTAACCTTTGTCTACTAATACGACTTTTGCACCACTGGTTGCCGCACTCCAAGCTGCCCAAGTCCCAGCCGGGCCACCGCCAATCACTAAGACATCGGCGGTTAAATTAATCTGAGAAGCATCTTGATGGATACTATTCATGAAATTGACTCCTATACAAGTAAGAAAAGAGGAAAGATGGAACTTCCCCAAAGATGGGAGATTAAAAATGGGTAAACCTTTGAGGGATGAGGCATTTGCCCATCTTTAATCTCAAAATCCGAACTCAACAATCTCTAACTAGCAAGAAACTGCTTTGTGGAACTTAAGAGTTTCAATCCTGCCGATGTCAAAGGTTCGGTGGGATTTTTTAACGATATTTGAGAAAACTCAAAAGACTTATTTGTCAGGTCAGACGAGGTTTTTCGATAAAATACTAATTATTGACCGATTTAGTAGGATTTAATTTAGCAGTATTACATTACACTCCAGAAAATTCAAGTCCTTAGCAGATTAAATATATGACAATCTAATAATATGTAAGACAAATACTTAAAAAAGCTAAACATGATAGATCTTTCGCCGGACAAGATCATTCATCGCGCGATCGCACTCAGGCATACTAATTAACCTGAGTTCGGGTTAAGCACTTTGAGATAAAAGCCATTCCATTTGAAGGCTGGGTTTTTTCGGTTGATGGCAATAAGCAATTAATCCACAAAGAACGTTAACGCAAAAATTAACGGGACTTCGATGTCTAGAATGTTCAATCTGAGAAATATTTTTGATTTGGTCGTTAATGGTCTCTGCGGATGGAGCGTTTACGGGATAAAAGCAAGTCATGGAGAAGCATCAACTTGTTTTTCATGTTGCGACGGGGTTTAGCAAAAAATTGAATGCCGAAGTCTTCTAAAAGTTGATCAGCTAGTTTTTGAGAAATATAGCCGCGATACCTTCGGTGAGCTTCGCTAACGCCAAAAATTTTGCCAAAAAGCTCACTCACTCAGTAAATCAGGAACTGGTTGACGGTCATCAATATTACCAGGGGTGAGAGTTACATTTAAGAGTTGACCCAGTTCATTGACGACTTTTATGTTGCTTGAAGCCATAAAACCAATCCACCGAAGTTTTACCACGAGCAGCTAAACCTTCAAATACCTTATGCCTAGAAATCCGACGATTATGACAGACTTTTAGACAGCTTGAATCGATAAAACCTATACCCGTACAAGTTCCAAAACAATGCTTTAGGTAAACGCACAAAGGTATTAAGGTTGATGGTATCCATTCAATGAATCGTTGATAACTTGGCAGTGCTGGAAAAGCACAACTCCATTGCTGTTTGACATGATTCAAATAAAAATGCTTAAAATTCCGGTAGTGATTTTGATGAAATGTAATCAGTATCGTCATTATTTCACTTAAACATAGACTTCTAGCCCGAATCCTTTTTTTTTCCTCCATGTAATAACAGCTTTTTATGCCATTGGCTTTCAAACGCCTGACAGAAATCATCTACATGGCAGAATAAAGATTCTAAACTAAACATAGGACAGGTGCTGGATTTGACGTTATTTTCAGCTTACTACCTGTCCTTTTCCTTATCCCGAACTCAGGTTAAGTAAATCAAGCAGCTATGATAAATAGCTGAAAAGCTTACTATACAGGTTTCTTAAATTTCAGACTTCAGCCTTTTTATACTAGCCTCTAGCCTATGTCTCTCTATCAAGATGTACTTGACTCAACCCAGAAACGCTGTAAAGAGTTATGCAACAACCTCAGATTGGAATAGACATTGGCGGAACAAAAATGTTGTTGCTTGCTAAAACAGCAACAGGGCTTCAATCTAGGAAGATTGCCACAGGTTGGGAATTTTCAAGTGTAGACGCTGATATGGCAATTGCTAGTTTCTTGAATGAACTACCAGCCCCTCCAAGCTCTATAGGGATTGCTATTCCTGGACTAGTCGATGAGTCTGGACAAGTTATCGTCAGCGATGTACTGCCAAAACTTAACGGTTGGTTGCCTTCTGTTAAAAACAACTTTCTATACCATGTCTGTGTCCTAAATGATTCTGATGCAGCACTAATTGAAGCTAGGCATGAGGTTGGTTCACCAGCACACATAACATTAATCATCGTTGGCACGGCTATTGGTGCATCTTGTTGGGTAAATCAACAATTTCTGCGAGGCGCAAAAGGTTGGGCTGGCGAACTTGGAGCTATCCCCATCATTACAGCACAGGGCAGCAAAATTTTAGATCAACTCGCAGGTGGGGCAGCACTGTTGCAACGCTTAGGTATTGATGCTCAACAGTTAGCTACTTTAGTCGAGCAACAAGATGCTTTGGCCTTAGACGCAATCAAAGATGCAGGATGCTGGTTAGGAATAGGGATTGCCACTACCATTCATTTGTTTAACCCAGAAGTTCTAGTGTTGGCGGGAGGAACACTAAATTGGCACGGCTACCTTGAAGCAGCATTAATTAGCGCTCAGAAGCATTGTATCCCTGAACTATGGAAAGAATGCCGAATTCATGTCAGTATTCATGGTGGGCTACTGGTTGCTTTAGGAGCAATGCGGGCAGCAGCTAAGTTTGAACAGAAACTCTAAGGATTTTATCAAATGCCTACTGACAGCCTCAGATCAGCCACGCATCTCCATCAAATTACCTGAAGAATAGAGCCGCAGACCATGATAAAACACCCCTGCACCGACTGACAAGACTGCGATCGCTCCAGCTACAGCGAGAATTGTATGTATTAAAGAAAACTGTCGTAGTGCTTCAATAGGCAAATAAGTGACGAAACCAGCCGGAATCAAAGTGTACAAGAGCAACTTAACCCAGCCTTCAAATAATGTTGCTGGATAAGTGCTAAAAGTTAGCATGGCATTTCGCCACTGCTGCGTCAGTCCTTCGGAATTCCCAATATAAAAACTTAAGCTACCTGCCATGACATTAAAGCCGATGTATACCCCAGCCGATGAAATCGTCAATGCTGTGAACATAGCCAAATGCAGTGCATCCGGTTTGACAAAAAACAAGTACACTCCATAGCCAAATAACAAATCCCCCCAAGATGTAGCACTCATTTTTCCTAGCAATAAGTGGGGTAAGAGAGTACGTGGGTAGAGCATCCATACATCCAACTGTCCCCGGACAATTAAACCACTAATTCGTAAAGCATTACCACAGATGGCATGAGCTAAACCAAAACCTGATGCTGCTAATGCCCACAGAGTAATAACATCTTGTACAGTCCAACCTCGTAACACTGGAAAACGTTGGAAAAAAAGCATCCAAAATGTCACCCAAACTAAGTTATTCAAAACCATCGCTATTACTTGGGTGATAAATGCGCCACGGTATTCTAAATGCGCTTTAAGATTGAGGCGGATATATGCGGCTGCTAATTTCAAGTAAGAAGTTATACGCCAAAACATTGCTCTGAGATTTTTAATTTTCAAATTTACCCTTATCCTCCATTTGCATGGATGCGTTTCACGGCTGTGCTGTAAACTAAGACTACTAATAAACTAAGTACACCTATCGCTAATGCTTGGCGGATGAGTAATTCCCCAGCAAAGGCTAAGTCTGGCTGGACAAATAAACGTACCGGGCCATAGATAATACTGGCAAAGGGTAGATTTTTTAGTAATGGTTGCCATTGTTCAGGAAGCAGATCTAAAGGTATAAGCATTCCTCCTAAAATCATGGTGATCCGTGAATAAATCAGCATCAAACCTGTGGTATTTTCCAACCAAAAGGCTCCTAAACCGACTAAGAATGTTGCTAAAAAATCTAGGACAAAGGCTAACGGTAGGGACAATAAGAATAACAAAATACCTGGCAGATTTAAGGGAATGAAGCCGACGAATAGTAGAGCTAGTGCCATAGATACTGTAAGATTTAGCCCAAAGCGGACTGTGCGTTCTCCTAAAGTAGTCCACAGGCGATACAACGGGTAAGATAGGGGACGGATTAACTGGACTGCTAAAGCTCCCGTTCGGACATCTTCGTCTACTTCTTGGGCAACGGTGGGAGCCGAAAGCACTATTGATTCGGTTATGCCTAAATACCAAAGCATCTGAGCTAATGTTAAGTCTCCTAATTGTTGGGCGTTAGTTTCTGCATAAGTAACACGCCACAGTTGCAGGAAAATGTAGAGAATTACAAACAAAAAAACAGCCCGTGAAGCTACTTCTGTTATGTAAGCCAGATTAGAGCGTGCCGAAGTCCAACCAATTCAGATATATTTGCTGAGATTGTTCATTTGGGGGCTGCTTGAGAGTAAATGTGAGCAATAACTTCTTCTAGTGGTGGGTCTTCAATGGCAATATCCGCGACCGAACCTGCTTGTAGAATGTGACTCATCACCGCTTCAATGGGGGTGATGCGAGTATTTATTTCCAATTTGAGGGCGTATTCCGTTTTTTTGAGTTCAGTAACGCCGGGAAGCATGATTTTTGGGGCTGTTTCATGAAATCTCACACTCAGAATTTTTGAGCCTAGATAGTCGCGGCGCATAGCAGAGATTTTGTCATCAAGCACAACTCTTCCGTGGTTAATGACGACGACTCGTTGGGCTACTCGTTCGATGTCTCCTGCATCATGACTGGTGAGAAATACGGTTATGCCTTCGTTGTGATTCCATTCGCGGATGAAGTCGCGTAATTCTTGACGAGCAATTACATCTAGACCAATGGTAGGCTCATCGAGAAATAATAATCGCGGTTTGTGTAGTAAACTAGCTGCAACTTCAGCCCGCATCCTTTGGCCTAAAGAGAGCTTACGCACTGCGTTATTCCAAAAGGGTTTGAGGTCAAAACGTTCAACTAGGAAATCACGGCGTTTGATATATTCTTGGTGGTCTAGGTTGTAGATACGGGCTAATAATTCTAAGGTGTCGCGGGGCGGTAGATGATATCAAAGTTGCGATCGCTGTCCAAATACTACCCCAATTTGATAAGCCAGTTCACGCCGATTTTTCCAAGGGTTCAAACCTAACAAAGCAGCCTGACCAGAGGTGGGATATAAAATCCCTGTCAGCATTTTAATGGTTGTCGATTTACCTGCACCGTTTGGCCCAATGAAGGCGATCGCTTGACCATCGGGAACCGTCAGCGTAATATCATCCACAGCCACAATGTCAGTCTGCTTGCGGTTTCTACCCCAACCTTGAGTCAGGCTAAATGTCTTGCGTAAATTTTTCAGTTCGACGGCTGTCATTACCGATGAACTCCTAAAGTATACATTACATATATACTACAAAAGTGATTTTCATGCCTACTTTCATTCATACTGTTTTATCGTGCTGATGTTGGGCGGGATAATTGAAGCACTCTCTCAACCAAAAGCTCACATCACTTAAGTTTATCGATTTGAACAAAAATAATATTTGTTTTTAGTCATTAACTTCTTTACCGTAAATATCAACTACTTGATAAATAATTTATCCGAAACTAAAACCAAAATTACGAATTTTCTTAGAGAGGAAGCAATGAAAAAAACAATTTCTCAAAAATTAACTAATTAGATAGTAACGGCCGTATTTTTGGTACTGGTAGCAGGGTTTTATTTATTTGATCAACCCAGCGCCAAGGCTCAATCACTCACACCATCTACAACTACAGAATCTACACATAATCCTGTAATATCTGTAACAGAAAACGTTAGGTATTTACTAGCAACTAACGAGTGTGTAGGCTGTAATTTAATGGGAGCCTATCTTAAAGATAGCAATTTACAAAATGCAAATTTAGCAAATGCCAACTTACAAACAAAGTGCAGATTTAGAAAGAGCTAATTTACAAGGAACTAATTTGCAAGGTGCTAATCTTCAAGATGCAGATTTAGGTAAGGCAAACATCCTAGGGGCAAACTTAGAGAATGCAAACTTATTTGATGCAGATTCAGAAAAGGCTAATCTCACAGGCGCAAGTATTATTGGCGCAAACTTTCAAGGGGCTAATTTAGAAAAAGCAATCACACCAATCGGCTTGTCAAGATAGTAATAAGATTTAGCTATACCATAAAAATCTAAGTGGATATCTCCATTTTTCAAACCTCCAAACCTCCTCTTAGTAAGGGGAGGTGCTGAAGATAGTGGGTTTTTTCTATGCGTCTTTATAAAGAGTTAATATTAGTTTTTTGTGGTTTATTTAGGTTGATAATCAGCAGTTTAGTTTTACTAAATTAATTTGTAATTATTTCATTAGATATATATAACTAGCTAAATTATATCCTTGGAAATAATAGAACTAGCCTCCTCAAGAAAGAGGCTATCTACTCGGTGGTAAGACACAATTAAGTTAATTGCAACTAAGCTTGCCTATTAGTAGATAGGTCTATTTGTTGCGATAATTTTTATCTTTGTCATTTGTTAGGCATAGATGAAATTAACTTAGTTCACTCTATCACATAAATCAACGATGAAAAATCTAATTTTGAGTAGCTTATCTTTATTACTGATATCTACTGCAATTGCCCCTGCTTATGGGAGGGAAAAAACAGTAGCTAATTCCACAGCATTAGTTAGCAGTGAAGATTTCACTACTTCAATAAAACCTTTTAATCTTGTAAGCTTGGCTTATCAAGGGCAGTTAAAAAATCCGGGTATTCCTGGTTATGGTAGCCTTCTTCAGGCTTATGAAACTAGACAAATTAGTGCTAAAGATGTTGTTAACAGCGCATTTTTGGCTAACAAATTACCATCACAATTCTTAAATAACCGAGAATATATCAATGCAGTCAAGAATATTCTAGATGGATTTACCAGAAATAATATTATCACTTAAACCATCTGTAAGTATTCAGGAGTCAGAAGGTTTAAAGAATAAGGAGAAATATTTGATGAATTAATTTGCTAATTCTATAGATATTTCTAAATTCTGGCTTCTGACTCCTGGGTGCTGAATTCTTACAACCATCTTTTATACAGAGTGTTTCCGGTAAATGAAGTACAAAGATAGGGGCGTAGAATTACGCCCTTAGATAAATTAATTTTATTAATTTAACAAATAAATAAAATTGCGGATTTAAAATTTTATACATATACTGAACCTAAAACACTGTTAATTCTGTATACCTTTTAACCCTACTCAGAAAATATCTGCTGTTAGGTAGAGGTGATAAATATCAAATATGCTGAATAATTTTTCCGTAACTCAATGGAATTACTGGTTTTGCCATTACGACAGGCAAATTGAGGGGCTGGAGGGACAGCTTAGAGACAGTTTTTTAACATTCAATATGAAAAACGTTACAAATTTTTGATTGTTAGTAATTATTCAATTTTTCCTTGAGTAAACATACTGATACTATGAACAATAGCACTTTTATATCCGAGCCAGTTGGCGAAACAAATGATGTTGAAGTTTGGCTGGCTAGGGCTGGTCTAAAATTTGAAGACTTAGGCAAAGATGTTACGAGTACGGCCATCCGCATACAATGGCGAGAATACCAAACTGCTGTCCACAGATGTTCTATACTTTTGCACCTACCAGCAGATGCTATTCAATTAAGCGGTGCCTATGCCCATTTACGAGTACCTTGTGTTGCTTCGAGAAACTTTGAAATAAATTGTTAGACTAGTACAATCAGGCAAAAGTAAAAAGAAAAAATAGTAATACCATCAGCCTTTTGCTAAATCCACATGGTTTGTTGATTTCCGCTAATTTGTACTAGTGCGATCACTTACAGATTTTCAATGTCTAACACTGCTTTCTTTGCCCAAATAGCTTTTTAAAATTCTTGCTCTTTGCGTCGTTGCGTGAAGCAAAAATCATCCTCTTGATCAACAAAGCCAACAGTTTTAGTTTGGTGCAGTTTCATCGGAAAGGGTAGTGATGATTTCTGACAATTGGCGATCGCTCTCTTCTGGTGTTTCCTTCCCTAAAGAGGTATCTTTCACTAAACGGTAAATATCGGCTGCACCGTAAAAAATGCGCTCAGTTAAACCTAACTCTTGAAAGGTTTCGGCAATCTCTTCCATTTCTCCTATCCAACGATGTGCTTTTGGTGTCATGGATGGAATGGAACGAACAAGTATATTAGCAAGTTCCGGCTGGCTAGTAGATACTTCGCTCCAGAGTTCCTTATCTAAACCTAAACGATGGGCTGCAATCAGCAATTCTGTACTAATTGCTGTTAGTCCTTTGGTAAGGGCTGCATAAGACATCTTCAACCCAGAAGCCCGACCAATTTCATCGCCAATGACTCGGATATCCAATCCGTAATTACTGAGTTGTTGAAATTCCACGGCTGGTTTACCAGAAGCATAGATACGAGTGCGTCCGGGAACTCTGGGAGGTGGGCCGATAATAGAAGCATCGACAAATGTTGCGCCAGATGATTCGATGATTTGAGCGATAGTTTTGACCTTTTGGGGTGCGATCGCATTAGCATCGACATAAAGAATCTGTTTCCCCACATTCCCTATAACCTCAGCTACTTGCTGGGCTACCTCTGCGGCGGCTGCGGGGACTAAAACGGATAAGATTACATCAGATTCAATTACCAACTGTGTAAGAGAACCCACATCTTGAATGTTAGCAGCGGCGGCTAATTGGCGGGTTCTTGGACTGCGATCATCTAGGGCTGCAATAGTCCTTATACCATTTTGATTGAGAACAGATGCGATCGCCTGTCCCATATCACCAGGACTTAAAATACCGACTGTTTGAATTGCCATAAAAAGCTTGATTATGCCTTGTATTCAGCTTTTAACTAAGATGCTGCTTTTCGTGATTGAGTTCTAGGCTAAACTACTGTAAATTGATAGAGTTATCGTATTTAGCTGATTAGAAACTTATCACAACTTATTTCCACAAAGCAAGCTATTCAACGACAAAACCAAGTATGTCAGAAATTGCCGATTTATCAGCTGCTCAACTGTTGTCGCTGTATAGCGATCGCCAATTGTCACCAGTTGCAGTCACCAAAGCTGCCTTAGAACGGATCAATACTTACAACAGTTCAGTTAATGCCTACTCCATCTGAGTACAGATGGTGGCGGTTCTTCCAGAACACCAGCGGCGTTAACAGGTGTGTTTGGTCTCAAACCGACTTTTGGGCGTGTTTCTGGTTATCCATCAGCCCATACTGGTTCATTGTTTCATGTTGGCGTTATCGTTCGTACTGTGACTGATGCCGCACTCACGTTAAATGTCATAGCCCATCCTGATGTACGTGATTGGTATGCTTTACCAGATGAGTCGCAGGACTATACTTCTGATTTAGCTCAGGGTGTAGCCGGATTGCGAATTGCTTACAGTCCTGACGTTGGCTACGCTGATGTTGATTCAGAAGTAGCTGCTTTAGTTAAAGGTGCAGTTGATGTGTTTGCTAAACTCGGTGCAATTGTCGAAGAAGTTGATCCAGGTTTTGTGAACCCTCGCCCTATTTTCCAAACTTTTTGGCAAGCTGGTGCAGCCAAACTGCTACGTGGCTTTAAGTCCAGAACAACAAGCTGTGATTGAAGAAGGTTTATACCAATTCACCAAAATCTTGATACACATACAAGAACTCGTAGGGGCAAACGGCTGTTTGCCCCTACACCTGTATTTGCATCATCCATAAAGTGAAATGGTATTACAAGCTACAGCCAAAGAAGGCGATCGCCTCACCTTAACAAAATATCTCCATGCCCAAGATGCCCGTGAAGCATTGGGACGGCAAATGCAAAGATTTCATCAAAACTACGATTTACTGCTGACTCCCACCTTACCAATAGTTGCTTTTCCTGTTGGACAAAATCGGCCTCCATCATATATCGATCATCAGCACAGAGATTGGACACCTTTTACATATCCTTTCAACCTCACACAACAACCTGCTGCATCTTTACCTTGTGGCTTCACTAAAAACGGTTTGCCTGCTGGTATACAAATTGTTGCTGCCAAATATCGAGATTTGCTGGTATTGAAAGCAGCTAAAGCTTATGAAAATGTTTCTCCTTTCATCATGTCCTTAGCAATCAATCAAAATCTTGCCCAGCGTTAGTTCTGACTGAAGAACTCAATAAGTTACTCGCAGATGAAGGCTGAGTATAAATTTGTTGCTTGTTTTCTTTTAACCTGCTCTAGATATACATAGCAAAGTAATCATTATAGATTTCTGTATTAGTCATAACTGTGAGTTCTATTTGTTTCTGTTCTGCATCTGTAGCTGGACTTGCGGCAGAATCTAAGCTTTCTTGGGGAATAAAATCACCACAGTATTCATTTGCGGGTAAGGCTGCGTTCATCTTTTGGGGATAACTCAATTTGAGATTATTCATGATGGTGATGAACTGAGTGCGGCTGCGATCGCTAAATCTAGGATTGAGGCGTTTTTCTTCGCCGATGGTGGAAACTGTACGTCCTTTGTAGTCATGCGCCGGATATACGAATGTATCATCTGGCAAGGTGAATAAGCGTTCTGTCACCACATCATATAAAGTACCGGGATCACCTTCCTGAAAATCTGTGCGTCCACAACCACGAATCAATAAGGCATCCCCGGTTAAGAGGTGGGTTTTGTTGACTAAATATGCGATGTGGCTGGCGGTGTGACCTGGTGTAAAAATTGCGGCAATGATGACTGAGCCGACTTCGAGGATTTCGCCACCAACAAGGGAGCGATCGGCTTTGGTCACAGCCGGATTTTCGGGAACAATCACCTGACAGCCTGTTTTTTCTCGGAGTTTGCCTGCACCTGTGATGTGATCGGCATGAAGGTGTGTTTCTAAACAGTAGCGGAGTTTTAATCCCAGTTCATCGAGGGATTGCAAATCGCGGTCAACTTGCTCGAATACAGGATCAACTAAAACCGCATCACCTGTCTGCTGATCGGCAATGAGATAAGTGTAACTACTGCTTTCTGGGTCAAAAAATTGTCGAAATAGTAAGGTTGACTGGGATATTGCCGAATTGTGTTCGCTGGTGGCGCTATTCAACAAAGGCATAGCTGGAATAGGACGCACACGCACTGGTAATGACTGTAATAAAGTCTGAGATAATTCCTGTGCTTGTATGCGTAATTCAGGAACAGCGATCGTTTCCCACAAATCCCCCTTGCGTGGAGTTCCCAAGGTATAAAGCAAGGTCGAAACCCGATCATTTGCTGTATATAAAGCACCATCGGCATTTGTATCTAAGCCTAAACCGATGACATTGGGGCGAATTAATCCTTGCGATCGCAAATTATCAATTAGGGGATGAGGCGATCGGCGATAATCTGCGGCTACCCCTGTACAATTCACCACCCGACGGACGTTTAAGACTGTATTTGTCTGGGTTTTGCGCTGAGATATAGTTACCGCTACCCCCTCTGGCAATACTTGATATTCTTGAATCCGTCCTGGGGAAATGATGAGTTGACCAGAATCTAGCATTTCTCTGACTACATCTGCTACTTTTTGAGCAATGCGATGACGATGCACATCCCAATAAGGTGTTAAATGACGCAAAAAACGCTGCTGTTCTACTGTCGGTAATTCTTGCCAAATTTGTTGAGTGATGGGGCGCAAAGAATCAATGACGGCTCGCCAATCGTAACCTTGGGTTGCCGCAATTTCTATCTCGGTACGTAGCCAATGTAACCAACCGCGGACAGTTTTGGGTGAGGTTTCGGGAGTCAAGCCGTGGCGATAAGGTTGAGATGCTTGATGTTGTTGCGGGAATAATCCTCGCCGAGATACAGCATAAATTTTGCCCCGATGTTGGCGATCGTGGAGAGATAATACCATATCTACCATCGTTAATCCTGTACCCACAAGCAACACAGCAGCATCAGGATCAAGGTCTGCTAGTGCATCGGCTGACCAAGCATTCCGCCGATAACTTTGATTTTTATCTGCATAATCAATTGCCGGAGGAGTAAAAGGCGCGTTTCCTAATGCTAAAACTACTTTGTCGGCAGTAAAACAGCGACCACTACGCAAAGAGATCATTGCACCTTTGTCTTCTGGTTCTATTCCTACCACTTCATCTGTCAAGCGTTCTAGGCGGATATCACTAGGTGCTGTAGCTTCGGCTTCTGCCAAAACTGACTGAATATATAAACCATAAACCTTACGAGGTATGAAGCTACTAGGATTGACTTCTGCCGATAAAAATGACGTTAATTCGTTGTTGTTATGGTGTAGCCAGCGCAGCAGATGACCAGGATCATGGGCAAATGCACTCATGTTACCTGCCGAAACATTCAGCAAATGACAGTTAGTATCTGTGCTGTAGGCAATACCTTTACCAATCTGATGACTACGTTCAATCAGCTTGATAGTGAGGGGTTGGCTGGCAGTTTTCAATAGGTGCGTAGCGACGAGAGAACCACTAAAGCCTCCGCCAACAATAACTATCGTGGTTGGAGAATTGGTAGTTAAAGAATTAAGCTTCATGGCAGTCTGATGTCGATAGTTATAGCGAATTTTTCCAGCCTGTTTGCCAGGAATAAATCTATTTGCAATTCAGCTAACAAAATTCATATTTGATGTCATATAAATTCTCATAATACTCTGGTTTAGCTTATAAAGTACATTTAATCGGTAGAAAAACCGTATTTATTGATTAGACAGCAATAATCAATACCTTTGCCAAAAATTAATTTCCGAAATGCGAAAAGTTTTGTGGACGGAAAGCGTCCCCACAAACTTTTCCAGACAGAGGACAAAACTTGTATTTTCTGCCTCCTGCCTCCTGCCCTGTGCCTTTCTTCGGTAATGTTAATTGGTAGGTGAATTGTCTGGTTTACGTAGAGGTGGTTCTCCTCCACTCATCAAAGTGACTGAATCTTCAGCTTCTTCGCCTACAGACCACCCCACCACCCAGCTACGATTGTTTTATCCGTCTGCGCCAAGAGTTTTAGCTTAGGTAAAGCTTCCTGAATCTCTAACGCACCAGCAGCAAAACATGACCAAAACCTAACTTCAGCGTCAGCATCATCCAACCCTTGGATAATTACGCTCACTGCTGGCTGATAGAGATTTTTTGGTAACTCCTGAGAAAGCTTATTGCCGATTCCTTCTAATGCTTGCGCTCTAATAAAAGGAACCTCAGTTTTGTTAGCTGCTACTTCGGTCAGCGTACTAATTACTTCCTGAGTTGCTTCACAATTTGACAGAAAAGAGAGGGCATATACCACGCTATTTCGCTGTGTAGGATCGGAACTAGTGGAGAGAATAGACAATAAAGATTTTAAATGTTGCTCAGTCGCAATCAGGCTCAGGGAAGTTGCTGCTTGCATCCATAATTCACGACGTTGACCCGACAAAATCCGAATCAGGGAATCAGCGTCTCGATCATCTCCCACTTGTCCGATTAACCAACAAGCTGTCTGTGCTTTCTCAAAGTCAAGGGTATCAATCCAATTACCACTACGGGAAGCGAACCCCAGGCTTTCGAGTGTTTTGATCGCACCTACGGCTTCGGGAAATTTATTCTTTACTTGTTGAAGATTCATGATAGGAATCAGTACTTACTACTTACTGGGATAGTCGAATCGTGTTATGGTTCAACTTAGCCTAATCAGTGATTTTAGTACTCGATCAATAAATCATCTTATTTTAATAAGATTCATATTTGTTAAATACTTGCACTTCGCCTTTTTTATTAAATGCCATCACCGAAAAGGGCTGTTTTGTATCTCCTATTTCCATTCCTGGTGTACCTACAGGCATGGCTGGGACAGCTAAACCTAAAAGTTGCGGCTTTTGCTTGAGAAAACGCTTGATGTCATCAGCAGGAACATGGCCTTCCATAACGTAGCCGTCAATAATTGCTGTATGACAAGATGCGAATTCTGAAGGTAAATTATATTTTTGTTTAATTGCCTCTATTTCATCGGTTTTAATATCTTGTTTGATTGTAAAACCGTGCTTTTGTATATGTTCTAGCCAATCTCCACAGCAGCTACAGCTAGGACTACGATAAACAATTATTTCCTGCTTGCCTGTATAAGATTCAGTTTGATTGTCCCAGATACTGGCGGCGATCGCTGATGTAGAATTACTAGTCATCATCACTAAAGTAAAAATTATCACGCCCAGTAAGGCACGCAGTGATTTACTCATCCCAGAAACAAAAAATTTGTACATTCTCAATACCTACTTTTATATAAAACTCTTAGTTGATTTTTACAAACTTATGTAAATTTTACCTAATTTTTTTGCTATTTTCTCCACAAATATGGTTAGTCCTCAAAGGAGATGCGTACATAAAGAATTATTACTCCAATATGCTCCCATCTCTAGCCCTCAAATCCAATGCAATTTTGGCTTGTGCCTTGCTTTGATTCTATAAGTAAGTAGGTCAGTGTTAAAAATTGTCGTTATGACAAGGCAGAAGGCAGGAGAGAAGAGGTTTTCAAGCCACTTTACTTCTCGTTACATAGTTCGGTCTATTTGCATCGTTCTACTTACACAATATAGTTAGCATCAATGAACTCCAAAGCTGAACGGGAAAACTAAACATCGCTTGACGTTTGCCTATGTTACAATGTAGTATAAAGTTGTTTAGTTACTATAGCAATTCTCAGGCAGATGAAATACACCCCACCCGCGCTATCGCGCGTCCTCCCCTTGATAATAAGAGGGTTGGGGAGGGGTAATTTTGACCACACCAGAGTTGGGAAAGCTATAACTACTGGCGCTAACAACCAGTCTATACTTGTAGTATGTAATGTGCATCTCGTTGAATTTCGCTCAAACTTAAGTTTCTTAACACCTTGATGAAAAAAAATAATTAAAGTAATTTTTATTTACATGGATGAATGTAGCAGTCCTCAATGGGTTGTAAAACATCGATTTTCTATTCCTTCTCTCCACAAGTAGTTGAGAAATCGAAGAGGACTGCTATAGTTGAGCAAACATTTTTACGAAAGTAAGTAAAAATATGGAATTTAATTATTTTAGTAGCAACGAAAGTACATCCAATAATAAACAGCAAAACTTACTTACTAGCGGTTGGCGACCATTACAACGAGATTTAGATTGGGAATTTTTATGCCAACTTGCACAGAATGATAGTAAGGAATTCGCCCAAAAAACCTTTAATTTAGCTAGTACATTTAGTGAAGTTTTAGGGAGAAATAATTTTACTTGGTGGGCAAACTTATTAGGTGTAGCGTCTGAGAATACCCGTTATGAATTAGAGAAATTCTGGAATTATATTACACCCGACCCGCAATCACCAGACCATCGATATAAAGATGTTCTGAGTACAGAAACACCGATATTACAATTTGTCAGCCGCAACAGTATACCCATTGATTATGTTTTGAACCGTCTCCAAGAAATTACTGTTTTACGGGTCTTACAAATTTTAGGCCGACCGAATGTAATTACCCAGTATTACTCCGAAAGAGATTTTTATTTTCCGGTGGAGAAGTTTATCAACTGGGATCGACTAGATGTTGTCAATACTGTGAATGCTTATTGGTCAATGTATGACATTTGGCTGCAAATTGAGCCGTACGATCGCGGACGACGACAATATACTTTAATGTCTAAAGATTTAGCGCCATTAGTCAACAAAGCTACCTACGATTTAGCGGTGATGTTAAGTGGCTATCAAAGTCGTGTGGGTAAGGTTCATAGCCAATTTCCCATTCGCACCTTTCCCACAGAGATTCAAAGTTTTACCGACGCATTACAACAAGCGGTTCTCAATCAAAATCAGTTAGCAGTGGTGGTACATGGCGAACCAGGTACAGGTAAAACCGCTTGGACACAAGCCGTAGCCAAAGAAATTCTCATGCCTTTGGGGTTTGTCATATTTATTTTAGATCATGATGCGATCGCTAATTTTGTCCCGCCAACTTACTTAGAGCGTATCTGTATTATTATTAACGAAGCTGACAACTTAGCTCAAAATCGCGCTTCGGAAATAGCCCAATCTAATAATAAAACCGAACATATTTTGAGTTTGTTGGATGGCACTTTATACCAAAGCGTTATTGATGAATCTGGGATTCAAATGAAACAAAGGTTAGTTGTATTGATGACTTGCAACACCACCGAAAGATTAGATCCCGCAATGTTACGTAAAGGGCGGGTAGATTTAATCGCGGAATTTACACAGCGGTTTGTGTAAATCTATTGATAAGTTTGCTCAATTTTCAATTGGCGATCGCAAGTGTGGATGATTCTCATCACACTCCTGTACAAACTAATCATGGAAATACCTAGGGGGCTACGTTGCCCATATTTTACTTCTAAACCCTCAAACCAAGTTTGAAATTGCTGGTCAGACCAACCTTGAGCCTCATCTTCCAGACAACCCCTGAACATTTCCAACCCACATTCACCAGGAAATTCAGCTGCTATAGCTGCAAGTCGGCACTCTTCCATAGCTTCCACAACGGCAATCATCACAGTAGTGCGAGTCCTTTTGCTAAAATTGCTGTATTGATTGTCGCTAAACGATGTGTGCATAATAATTACGATTTTATGAAAAAATCGTTAATAGTTGAGTACCACCTGCTTTACGCTTATTTACATTTATTCAACTAAACTGCCAAATTTCCTTGTTCCTTAAGAAGCATTTGTCTGTCTTCTCTATGGGAGATGCAGTGATGCTACGTTAAATTTTGTGGTGTTTCACAATTGATTCATCCACCACAATTGATGAATTCTCTTTTGCTCAACCAGATAAAAATGTCACAACCTCACTCTGTCACAATAGACGATGTAAAAGCAGCACAAGGGCGGCTTGCAGGAATAGCGCATCAGACACCTGTTTTAACGTCTAGACTAGTGAACGATCGCACCCATAGCCAAGTGTTTTTTAAATGCGAAAACTTTCAACGCACAGGCGCATTTAAATTTCGGGGTGCGTACAATGCCTTAGTACAGTTATCAGAAATCCAAAAGCAACAAGGCGTAATTACATTTTCCTCTGGGAATCATGCCCAAGCGATCGCCCTCGCGGGAAAGTTACTGCATATTCCTACAACTATCGTGATGCCTGATGATGCGCCAGAAGTAAAGCAACAAGCCACCCGCAGTTATGGCGCAGAGGTAATTTTATACAATCGCCAAGAAACTGACCGCGAAGAATTAACCAAAACCTTAGCCAGCGATCGCCAGCTTACCTTGATTCCGCCTTACGATCATCCCCATGTTATCGCCGGACAAGGAACCACAGCCTTAGAATTCATCCAAGAAGTTGGGCAACTAGATTTATTATTAGTTTGTTGTGGCGGTGGCGGATTAATATCAGGATGTGCGATCGCCACAAAAGCACTGTTACCTAAGTGTCAAGTTATTGGTGTGGAACCAGAACTTGCAGATGATGCAACTCGTTCTTTTCACAGCAAAACTCTGCAAACCGTGATTAATCCACCTACAATTGCTGATGGTGTGCGGACTCCCAGCTTAGGTAAATTAACCTTTCCCCTAGTACTAAATTACGTCGATGATATGGTGACCGTATCGGAAACCGCCATTATTAATAGTATGTTTCTCCTGTGGGAACGCCTCAAAATTGTCGTTGAACCCACCGGTGCATTAGCCGCAGCCGCCTTACTCAGCGGTGTGGTGTCAGTAAAAGACGCGAAAATAGGTGTAATTATCAGTGGTGGTAATGTAGATTTAGCAAAGGTTAAGCAGTGTGTAACTTTCTCTCAAACCTAGCCCCCAACTCCTTCCCTAGAAGGCTATCCATTAGTCAGATCTTTCTTAACATGGATGTAAAGCAGAGTCAGAGGAAGTGAGAGGAGTAAACGATTTCTATACGGAGTAAAATCCATCCTCTAAGAACTTGATTATTCAAGGATTGGGTAAAAGTCACTCTCACTTTTACAACCAAGCAATTATCTTGGCATTTTCGGGTAATTTTGCGTTTTTCTGCCCAGCCATCCGGGCTTGAATGACAAACACACTAATAGGAGTATTGAATAAATCTACAAGACTGGCTTTACCTGCGATCGCCTTTACTGTATTTTTCGGTATTTCCTTAAATATCCAGCGGACTAACCGATGTCCACATTCGGGAAGTGTTAATTCTGGCATAAGTTCTGTACCATACAATTCATGCAAATAGCGATTTGAGCGCCCATAGCGTCGCCATTGACTGGCAAGTTCTTTGAGTGTGGTACGGTGGCGGTGTTGTACAGTCGCCTGGGATGCAAACTCTAAACGCCCAAGATTTTGCTGTAAAATCCGCCAGCAAATATCTGCATCACCACCAGTAGTTAAATAAGGACGAAATAAGCCGACTTTTTCTAAAGCGATGTGGCGAATTGCTAAATTGGCAGTTTGTCCATAGGGACAAAAAGGATGAGCTAAAGTATGCTTTTGCGATAAGATATCCTGAAGTTCGGCGTATTGTTCTAGTAAAGTATTCCCTGGTAGTGCTGTAATTTCCCCAGCAACAATCACCACCTCGGAATTTACAAAAGGTTGGATGAGTGATTCTAGCCATTGGGGTTGGGGATGGCAATCAGCATCCGTAAAAGCGATAATTTCTCCAGTAGCGGCGCGAATTCCTGTATTTCTTGCAGCGTAGGAACTTTGAATTTGATTTTCGCTCAAAGCTCGAATTGTAATTGCCGAATTTGCCGCAGCTTCTTGGAGTAGGGTGAGGGTGCGATCGCTACTATTATTATCCACCAACAAATATTCTACGCGGTCTTTGGGGTAGGTTTGCGCCGACAAACAAGCAATCAACGCTGATAAATCAGCTTCAGCATTATAAATAGGAACAACCACCGACACCATAGGTAAAAATCTGGCGGCGGTGGTTGTATCAACTGGCTGATAATTCATAAGATTAGGGATTTTGGCAATGGGATTACTCATTATTATTCCCAATCCCCAAATCCTATGAAGGTTTAATCAGGCAGTTTTTTTCACTCCAGCAATTGAGTTAACAAACCCTCATACATGAACCGTTAGGAACTAGAACTTCAAGGTATCAACACTAGCGCTCACAGGTGGGATATTTTGAATAACAGAAGACCGAGCAAAACTGTTACTAGATAAAGCTGCGATCGCTCCAGCATACTGGGGATCATTGGGAGTAGCAATTAAACTAGGATTAGATGCCAACTGACGCTCTTGAGCTTCTGTCAAATCTATCTTGATATCTGGCGCGATTCCCTTATGGTTAATATCAGTTCCCAGTGGGGTGTAGTAGTGGGCAATGGTGACAGCTAAACCAGAACCATCAGATAATTCATGCACTGACTGGACTAAAGCTTTACCAAAGGTTTGGCTACCAATAACTACTGCGCGTTTGTTATCTTTGAGCGCCCCTGTTAAGATTTCGCTGGCACTAGCAGAATTACCATCCACCAGTATTGCTAAGGGAAGCTTTGTCAAAGCAGTACGATTAGCTTTGGTTTGCTCACTACTGCCTTGACGGTCAACTGTGCGGACGATCGCACCATTATCCATCCACATCCGCGCAATTTCAATACTAGCCTGTAATAAACCACCAGGATTCCCACGCAGATCTAATACAAAAGCATCGACTTTCTTACCATTTAAATCCCGAATTGCTCGACGCATTTGATCAGCGGCGTGGCCACTAAACTCTCTTAAGCGGATATAACCTACACGGCGATTGCCTTCTTGCTTGAGGTTATAACTAACTGTTGGCACTTCAATCGTTGCCCGTGTCAGTTTCAAGTCAAAAGCACCCTGTCCGCTTCTTTCCAAACGTAATGTGATGGGAGTACCTGCTTGACCACGAATTAGTTTGGAAGCATCATCCACCTTTAGTTTTACAGTGGGTTTCCCATCAATTGCTAATATCTCGTCCCCAGCTTTAATCCCTGCTTTCAATGCTGGAGAATTATCGATGGCTTCGACAACCGTTAGCCGTTGAGTTTTTTCATTGACTTCCATCCGAATGCCGATACCTGAGACTTCCCCAGAGGTTTGATTGGTGAGAGCCTCATACTGTTTGGGATCCATAAATCTGGTATATGGATCGCCCAATTTTTGTAAAGCTTCGCGGATAGCTATGTATGCTTCTTGCTTAGAAGAATAATCTTTACTTAATAGGCTCTGCCTAGTTGCTTGCCAATCTTGTTGATTAAAAGTCCCATCAACATACTCACGATTTACCAGTTGCCATGCTTGGTCAACTATGGTTTTAGGGCTATCTTGTAGGGCGGCACGAACACAGCGAGTCCAAGCAGGGCCAAATACGGACACAGCGGCTGTTGTGGCGATCGCTCCACCAATCATGGCTAGTTGGAGCGGCGAGTAATGCTTCGCAGATTGGTTCATGTATATTAGCTGGAATGGTTGTTTTGTTGAAAGTTTAGCAATCAGACTTTTCAGAGATTTTTAAGTTTTTATAATTTATTTTCAGTTAAGCTTTCTTCATTATTTTCCCCTCGGAATTACCCTAAAAATTTTGCCTTACTTACCATTAGTGTTGTAACCATACATCTGCTAAATAACTTAGCAGTCTAATCACGCCCTATACCAGTACTGTGACACTTTTCACCGTGTCATATTTACACCCTATATTAATTTTATAAGATAGCATTTTGTTGGCTAGACTGCTGGCATTTTGGATATTATTTAACTCAGCTTTTTTTAGCTATGACATGAGATATAAATTTACTCGAAGTTCATCAATTTTTAGCCAGAGAAAATCAAATAGATGGTTGCAATTGTTACAAAAAATTTTCCGTAGTTTATGCTTAATTTTGGGCTGCTGGCTAATTTTCACAACTATAACCTTAGTTTCTGCATCTTCCAAGCCAGTCGATGCTTGGTTTGTACTTGGTGGGAGTATTCGCCGCGAAATCTATGTTGCCCAACAAGCAAAACAAAATCCCCAAATTCCAATTTTAATTTCTCGCGGCTCTTTAGACCCCTGTATATGGCTAATTTTTCAAAGGGAGGCAGCAGATTTACAAAACGTTTGGTTAGAAAACTGCGCGAATTCTACCTTTGAGAATTTCTATTACGGGATTCCGATTCTAAAACGTTGGAAAATACATAAAGTAAAGTTAATTAGCTCTCCCAGTCATTTTCCCAGAGCTAAATGGATGGCACAGATTTTGTTAGGGGCGCATGGCATTTGGGTAGAACCAGAGGTAGTTAAAGAAAAAGGTCGTCCAGCGAATCGAGAATATTTGTGGAAAACAGCATTTGACATCACACGCAGTTTATTCTGGGCGGTGATCAGTCAATTTATCCAACCAAAATGCTCATCTGTTACCGAACTGACTGATGTGGATATGCAGCTTTGGCAAAATCAAGGTTTTGTCTGTGAACGACAAGGAGGATTGGGGCGCAAGGGGGGAAGAGGAGAAGGGAGTAGAACTAATAACCATTGACCAAATAATTATCGTCCCAACAAATTGGGAATACCTTCACATCCACCGGGAATTGTTGCCCTAGTTGCCTCTCCGCCCCAAGCACAGCAATAGCAACGGTTAGTTTCAGACATTCTTTGAACATTGGTGAAATTGGCATTTTCAATCACGGCCCCTGTATGTTCACCCGTTTCGTAGTTTGGTGGTTCTGTCCGGCTACGAGGTGAAGCTTTCTCGACAGAGCCATAAAATAGACGCACTCCATTTATATCAGCACCGCTAAGATTGGCATCATATAAAATGGTGCGGGAGAGGTTGGCTTTTACTAAGTCGCAGGCACTCAGGTTAGCACGGACAAGATTAGCTTCGCTGAGATCAGTCCAACGCAAATCTGTACCAGCAAGGTCAGCGGTGGCTAACATTACGCCTAAATCAATGACGCGCACACCTTCTAAACGGTCTTCTGCATAACCACCCATACCATTGAGAATCGCCCGGCCTAAGCGCCGATCGCGTTTTAAGGGTGTGAGCAATTTGGAACGGGAGAGAAAGCGAAGAATTTTGGCTTTACCACTACCATCAACACTACTAAAAATTGCGGCTGTGCGGCCTTCGGCGATCGCTCTTTCTTGGGGCCAATCTTCTAATAAGCCTTCTTCATCTAACACCAAATCCGAAATGCCTTGGAAATAAGAATCTATAGTTTGCTGCTGAGTAATGATATTTTGTTGAACTGTCAGCAAATTTTGTTGAATTGTCAGGTCTTTGGAAATAACGTATTGTCGCCACGCTACATAAACGGCAATAATGGCAATTAAAATTTGCCCCAACGCCCCAAACCATTCGGCTAAAGTCCCCGAAGCTTCCCAGTTGATTCTCCGCCCTAACATAAAAAGGCGATCGCCAATCCCAGAAAATTTGATCAAGCCCACAATGGCTGCTATTAGTCCCAAGAACCCAACAAACAAGGTTCTGTCTTCTGGTGTAAACCATTCTTTGAGAACATATTGCAACCAAGGCAATAGCATAGCTAGAGATAACACCAAAGTGAGCAAGGTTCCCACTATTCCCACAATCCAGTTATTGAGGATGGCTCCAAGCAACGTGAGAGAGATCGCCGCTATTGTCAGCATTAATGCCCTTGGCGTAACCGTGATTTGATAGGTAGGGCGTTGCTGCATACTAGAACGAGCTTGCTGCATCACTGCGGCATTTTGCGACGATTGCAAAGATGAAATCGCTGCTAGTGCTTGTTGGGCTGTCAGGGCTTCTGGATTTAAATGACTGTCCCTAGAGCCACCATCGAAATCATCTGGCTCTTGTTCGGGTAAAGGTTCTGGGTTTGGGGGAGTGGGAGAGTTAGATTCAATTGCCATGCTTTCTATTTTGCCCCAGTAGACTCAGTTCAACAGCTGTTTTATGTTAACTGCTAACAGGTAGAATTCGGCACAGGGCGATCGCTTGAAAAGGGAACAGGCCAGAGTTTGATACTTCATAACTCATAAATCCATACATTATATTTAGTTAAGAATTTCCTGCTACTTAAATAGCAATAAGGTTCAGATAAGCTTTTTTGTCTTTTACTGTTCCCCGTTCCCTGTTCCCTTATCTCCCCAAGAAAACTTTCTTAACTGAACTGTATTGACTTAAATAGGTGCGATGCCTAACCAAATTGCTTCTATCAGACTCTGCACAAATGAAAACATAACTTTTGGGTGATTTTCTAAATCAAAGTCTTTGACAACTTCTGTGGTGAAACTAGTTTGAGATAGCGATATCTGTTCCGAAAGGACGTAGTTCATCAGGGTTCCTACTAAGATATGAGCAACTATTTTGGCATTTACAGGACGCAATCTACTGAGACTGATCTCTCGCTCTAGGAAAGAAGTTAGCACTTTAACATCTTGCATTGGCCCCTGTTCTTTTCTGGTACAGGGTTCTGGGAAGGCACTGCCACGGGAACGCAGCATAATAAAACGGGGCAGCACTTCATTATAAAATTCTAAAATCTGAAGACACACCTGAATCAGATTTTCTTTGAGATTCCCTGTACCACATAAGTTTTCCAGTTCCTTCATCCACAAAGGTCTTTCTGGAAGCCCCATAGCCGCAAAAAACAATTCTTCTTTCGTAGAAAAGCGCTTGAAAATTGAAGCCTCAGAAATACCAGCTAGTTGAGCAATCTCTATAGTTGAACCACCAAAACCTTGCTGAAGGAAAACTTCGCGGGCAGCTTCTAAAATTTGCTGATTAGTAATTTTAGGTTTACGAGCCATAAATTAGTAACTACACACTGATGAATTTATTCTTGGTTAATGCTCATGTCAAGACTTGTCACAAAGGGAGTTGGGAATAGGCGCTCACTATTCATTACTCCCCACTCCTAACTCAATTAAGCTAAGGTGATGAATACAGCCAGTGCTAACGACTGTAAACTTTACCTTTCGACTAAAGTAGAGATCGTTTAAGCTATCTGACAGATGATTGATTTTTGGGTAAGAGGCGGTAGTGTGCCTAAACACGTTCATTTGATTTCGTTTCTGGTTGCCTGTAGTTTGTTGAGTATACCCAAAGTTGCTCATGCACAGGCACTAATTCCCCATACGCTGCAATTAGATCCAGCAAAGTTGGAGAAACAAGGGCTGACTTTAGCGCAAGAGGCAGCGCAACTAGCTCAATTTCAGCAGATTGATTTAGCTTTACCACGAGCGCGGTTGGCAAGCCAACTGGCTCCCAAAAATGATAAAGTGTGGCTGCTGTTGGGTGGTTTGCATTTACAAAATCGGGAATTTGAACCAGCGCTTGCCGCTTTGAAAAAGGCACAATCGCTCAATCCCAAAAATGCAGACGTTTTTTTTGCGATGGGTTCGGCTAATTTTCAACAGAAAAAGTATGATGCAGCAATTGCTAATTATCAAGCAGGTTTAAAGCTGAAACCCAATGATCCAGAAGCCTTGTTTGATTTAGGTAACGCCTACTATATGCAAGGTAAATTACCAGAGGCGATCGCCCAATATAATCAGGCAGTAGCCCAAGATAAAAAATTCTGGGCAGCAATTAATAACATTGGTTTAATTCAATACGAGCAGGGTAATGCTGATGCTGCTATTAAGCAATGGCAAACAGCTGTATCTATCGATAAACAAGCTGCGGAACCTTTACTGGCCTTAGCCGTGGCACTATATACTAAAGGCGATCGTCAACAAAGTCTGACATTAGGCGCAACTGCTTTACGCATCGATCAACGCTATGCTGATTTGGATTTTCTTAAGGAAAATCTTTGGGGTGAACGTCTATTATCTGATACAAAGAAATTTTTAGAACTGCCCAGCATTCAAGCAGCTCTACAGCAACAACCGACACCACAGTAAAGTCAAAAGGAAAAAGTTAAAAGTCAAAAGTCAAAATAATTTTACTTTTTACCTTCTAACTTTTTCATCTACTACTTGCGGAAAACAGTATCTTGTAGTACATCTATACTAGACAAAGATAAAATATTCCCCCAAAAATGTTTTTGGGGGAATATTCCTCAGAAAATCTAGTTAATTCTCCGTGGTGATTAATTCTGAGGAAGAAGTGCCATGATTTGGTCAACAAATTGTTGGTGGTCAACCACAGGCTTAGAGATATAACCATCAGCACCACTCTGCTTGAGGAAGTTCTCGCGATCGCCTTCCATCGCGTGTGCAGTCACTAGGATTATCGGTAAATTTGCTGTTTGCGGATCAGACTTCAACATTTGGGTAATTTTAATGCCATCAACAGACTTACCTTGATAAACACTTCTAGACAAAGAAACATCCATTAAAATTAGGTCTGCTTTCCCTGATTGAGCAATTTGAATCACTTCTTCGACATTTTCGGTATGTTTTACATCTAAGCCGCCGCGCTTGGTCAAAATTTTGGAAAAAACGCGAGCATTAATTAGATCATCTTCAACAATTAAAACGGTTTTCATGAGAATTTAATTAATAGAGGTGAAGGGGAGAACGCATTGAGCAAAACAGTTGTCTAGCTCTTTTTTAATCACTAATGTATGTCGCCGTCATCAAGGATAATACTACTGCTATTTATCTGGTGACTCACAAGATTGTGTTAGGAATCCCTTTTCATCCGTTATGCTGTGTTTGCTGCATTGTTCAGTTATAGAGATTTTTGTGTAGTTAACTTTCAGGGAAAAAACTCATGGCAAAACAGTTAAACCTTCTCTCAACGGGACAGGTAATTACAACAGCCCTGCACACCGAGATGCAACGGTCTTATCTAGAATATGCCATGAGTGTGATTGTTGGGCGAGCATTACCAGATGTGCGTGATGGCTTAAAACCTGTTCATCGCCGCATTTTGTATGCTATGCACGAACTAGGTTTAACACCGGATCGGCCTTATCGTAAATGCGCCCGTGTTGTTGGGGATGTACTGGGTAAATACCACCCCCACGGTGATCAAGCCGTTTATGATGCTTTAGTCAGGCTGGTACAGGATTTTTCTAGTCGCTACCCCTTACTTGCAGGACATGGCAACTTTGGTAGCGTTGATAATGACCCACCAGCAGCAATGCGCTACACCGAAACTCGTCTAGCTTCCATTAGCCATGAGGGAATGCTGACAGAAATCGGTGAAGAAACTGTGGAATTTGTTGGTAACTTTGATAATTCCCAACAAGAACCCACGGTATTACCTGCACAGTTACCCTTTTTGTTACTCAATGGTTGTGCAGGGATTGCTGTGGGGATGGCGACAAATATTCCACCACACAATTTGGGGGAAATCGTTGATGGCTTAATTGCCTTAATTGACCAACCTGATTTACCTGATGAAAAGTTATTAGACTTAATTCCTGGGCCAGACTTTCCCACAGGTGGCGAAATCGTTGGTGACACTGGTATTCGGGAAGCTTACAGCACAGGCAAAGGTGGAATTGTCCTGCGGGGTGTTGCTCAAATAGAAGAAGTTGCTGGTGGTAAAGGAACGAAGCGCCGGACGGCGATTGTGATTACAGAATTGCCTTATCAAGTAAATAAGGCTGGCTGGATTGAAAAGATAGCCGAGTTAGTGAATCAAGGTCGCTTGCAAGGAATTTCGGATATTCGAGATGAAAGCGATCGCGAAGGTATGCGGGTAGTCATTGAACTCAAACGCGATACTAACCCCCAAGAAGTGTTGCAACATTTGTATCACCAAACCGCTTTACAAACTAATTTTGGGGCAATTCTCCTGGCGATTGTTGAAGGACAACCCCGACAATTAAGCTTGCGGCAATTATTACAAGAGTTTCTCAATTTCCGCGAAGCAACTCTCAACCGTCGCTATGGTTACGAGTTAGATAAAGCAGAAAGTCGTTTGCACATAGTCGAAGGTTTGCTGAAAGCCTTATCTCAAGTTGATGAAGTAATTAGCATTTTGCGCCAAGCTGCTGACGGTAGCACAGCCAAAATTAATTTGAGTAGCCAACTGAATTTGAGCGAGTCACAAGCAGATGCAATTTTAGCAATGCCTTTACGCCGTCTGACCGGTTTAGAACAACAGAACTTGCAGCAGGAATTTGAGCAACTAACTACACAAATTGCCCTCTTGCAAAACTTACTGAACGATCGCCGCGAATTATTAAAGTCGCTGAAAAAAGATTTGCGATCGCTCAAGCGCAAATATGGTGATCCTCGGCGTACCAAGTTGCTATCCGGTATTACCGAGGAATTGAAAAGCAAAGCCGCCGAAGGTTCCAGAAGCCGCAAGACAGAAGAAGTTGAAGAAAATTCCCCAGTCGAACAGCCTGCGGAAGAAGCAATTCTAGAGTTTACCCAACGGGGTTATGTACGCCGCCTTTCAACATCTGGGAAGAAACCAAAAGCGGAAAATGGTCTACCGGACAATGATTTCTTGATTCAAACTGAATTAACCGATACCAACAAAGATTTACTCATCCTTACCAGTGGTGGCAAGGTCTACCCTGTGCGCGTGGGGGATATTCCTTTAACCACTGGCCGTTCTCCACGGGGAACTCCATTGATCACCACACTCACAAGTACGGCTCAAGGTACTCAAGAACCTGTAGTCAGTCGCTTTTTATTGCCAGAAGATTTAAACTCCCAGCAAATGATTCTCCTGACAAAACAAGGCAGAATTAAGCGCTTATCTTTAGCAGAATTTACTAACCTGACTCGTCGCGGCATTACAATTGTCAAGCTCAAAGACAATGATGAATTATTATTTACCCAGTTCACCAACCCAGGAGAGCATTTAATTTTGGCTAGTTCCGGTGGGCGTTTATTGCGGTTTGCGGTAAATGATGAACAACTGTCAGTTATGGGTCGAACAGCAATGGGTTTACAAGCCTTTCGACTGTTGAGAAATCAGCAAATGGTTGGCTGTGCAACTGTGGGCAAAGATGACCATTTACTGCTAGTTACTCAGCAAGGATATGCCAAGCGAATGGCGGCGAGTCAATTAAGAGCCGCTAATCGAGGGGATTTAGGCACGCAAGCGTTGAAATTTGCCAGTAAAACAGACAACTTAGCTAGTATGGTGAAAGCGGTTACTTCTGAAGTTGCACTAGTCACAAACAAAGAGCGTGTAGTCCGGTTAGCTGTAGATAAAATACCTATCTTGGGACGTGATACTACCGGCGAAATTATCCTGCAACTCAACCGAGATGAAAAAATTATCGCTGTTGCTGAAGTACGTTAGTGCAGATGCTCCGAGAAATTGCAAATTTTTGGTTGCGATATATACATCCTCGTCTAGCTCCCTTAATTGGCACAATTGGGATTTTTGGCCTGGCGAGTTGTTTGCTCATACTTTTTGTTTTAGCAGAGCTTTTTGAAGAGGTTTTAGAGCGAGAAGCTTTTGCATTTGATACACATTTTTTGTTGTGGTTGCATCAGTTTGCTAATCCCACCTTAGACAATGTGATGCTGGCAATAACAAACTTAGGCAATCCTAGTGTGGTGGTGTTGGTTGTAGTTGTGAGTTTAGCTTTGCTCTGTTGGCGGCGTTATCTTCAGGAAGCAAGAATATTTGCCATTGCTTGTTTGGGAGCCTTCATTCTCAATACTGGACTAAAGTTGTTATTCACTAAACCTCGTCCCCAACTTTGGCCGCAGTTAATTACGGAAACATCTTTTAGTTTTCCTAGTGGTCATGCGCTAGGCTCTTTGGTGCTGTATGGTATGCTGGCTTATTTGTTGGCGATTCATTACTCAAGATTGTCTCAATTTATTTACAGTCTGGCAATTATGGCGATCGCCGCTATTGGCATCAGCCGTCTATATTTAGGTGTGCATTGGCCTACAGATATAATTGCAGGTTACGGAGTTGGGTTTCTTTGGCTAACGATGTGCATCACAATGCTGAAATTGCAACAACTGAGACAAAACTAGGGTTAATTTTTTTGATGATTTCTAACTTTAATTATAAAAGTTTGATTTAACGTTACATTTTCTAAAGATAGTTGTTATATTAATTTACATAAGGCAATAAACCTTAGTAAATCCTGTTTGGAGTTGAAACAAATGACTAACACAACCACAAAAATCACTGCTCCAGTAGTTGAAGATCGTAACGCTTGGCGTTGGGGTTTTACTCCTCAAGCAGAAATTTGGAACGGTCGTTTGGCAATGATTGGCTTTTTATCTGCTGCATTGATTGAACTGTTATCTGGCCAAGGCTTCCTGCATTTCTGGGGCATTCTTTAAGTAACTTCAATTATCTAAAGATATGAAAAATAAAAACCTGGTAGCCTTGAATAACTACCAGGTTATTTATTGTCATTTGTCAAAAATTTATGACTAATTACTAACTAGTAACTACCGAATATATTCTTTGAGGACGCTATTACGGTTGGGGTGGCGTAATTTGCGGAGAGCTTTGGCTTCAATTTGACGAATACGTTCACGAGTAACGTTGAAAATTTGGCCAATTTCCTCAAGGGTTTTCATCCGACCATCATCCAAGCCATAGCGGAGTCTGAGAACATCGCGTTCGCGGGGGCTGAGACTGTCGAGGACTTTTTCTAAATCTTCACGCAACAGATTCTTAGAAACCTGATCTTCTGGGGTTTCACCATCAGATTCAATAAAATCACCCAATCGAGAATCTTCTTCTTTACCAATGGGGGTTTCTAAGGAAATTGGTAGCTGTGCAGATTTAGCAATAAATCGCAGTTTCTCGATGGTCATTTCCATCCGAGTAGCGATTTCTTCCTCAGTAGGTTTGCGACCCATTTCTTGAGAAAGTAGCTTGGTGGTTTTCTTGATGCGGGAGATAGTTTCGTAAAGGTGAACTGGGAGGCGGATAGTCCGAGACTGATCGGCGATCGCTCTGGTGATGGCCTGACGAATCCACCATGTAGCGTAGGTGGAGAATTTATAGCCTTTTTCATGGTCAAACTTCTCCGCCGCACGAATCAAACCAAGGCTACCTTCTTGAATTAAGTCTTGGAATGATAACCCACGATTCATATATTTCTTAGCAATAGAAACCACAAGCCGGAGGTTCGATTGCACCATTTTATCTTTTGCCCTGCGACCAACGTGCAGGCGATAGCGAAAAGCGGGCAACGGTAATTGCACTGCTTCTGCCCATTCGCTATCACGGGGATCACGATCTAACTGTTCTGAGAGTCTTTCTCGGACTCTTTCTAATTCTAGTAAATCTGCGATTTTCCGCGCTAATTCGATTTCTTCGTCTGCCCGCAACAAGCGAATCCGCCCAATTTCTTGCAAGTAAAGACGAATTGAATCTTCGGTGTAGTGCTTTTTCTTGCTTTGTGTGCGACGACGCGATTTAGCGGCTTTTCCAGACTTTGCGTCGTCCTCATCAGACTGAGGCTCTAAAAATTCATCCATTTCGCCATCATCAACAAGAAGTAAGTCATCCTCTTCTTCAATTAAGAGGTCTTCTAACTCCTCGAAATCAGGCTGATTTATTATTTCTAGGTCAGGCTGATAATTGCTTTCGAGTACGTTGTTAGCCTGGTTCATGCCGCGTTCCTCATGCTCCTTGCAGAATCAATTACTTCAATTACTCAAGATGTATTTAGCGCTCTTTTTATGAGGGCTAGTTAACAACCGAAAATCGGGTTTTAGGCTGTTTTCCCTGAAAGTTTTTCGGTAGTTTTACTCCATTTTGGAGGAGTTTTTTATTGAAGTGTGAAAAGTAGCATTTACTGCTGACTTACTCACTTTAGTTATAGTCGCGTGTTGCTGTCGCACACAACCTTTAACTTGTTTGTTTAAAACAGGGTTTGTCTTTGTCTTGAGCAAAATTTAATAACTCCATACAAACAATTATGATTGTTGGCATATTTTCTGACAAAGACTGTTCCGATTGTAGCCTGTTTCACAGAAATTGCACTCTTTTTGTGTATTAATCATGAAGTCATTAAGTAAGTTCAAGCCACCATTATCAAAAAGATATTAAAAAGGGTAGGTATTCCCTTAAATTTTTTCTAAACCTTTTTGCAATTACAGTGAACTTATCTTTACATTCAAAGGAAATTACTCTCACCTTTACACAATTTTAGGTATTAACTACAACATTAATTACTTAGAAACAGTGTGTTTGATATTAACTGAGGCGAGAAGTATTGAGATGCATCTGTTTACATTTCCTTTATAAATGACTCATCCCAAACAGTTATGCAGGAAGTCCCACAGGGTAGAACAGTAAGAGTGATACTGCTTGTTTGAAGACACCTAACTTTATTGTCTGCCAGCCACCTTAACTGAGGAGTTAAAGCTTTGGCAGAATCTGCCAGATGGTCTTCAATAGGGTTTTAACTGAGTTGGTCTTATTCACACATTAGCGCACAGATGAGATTTCCACCCTATGAATCTTGACAAACTGCTCCTATTGTATACAAAGATATTTTAATCAATTTATAAAGAATTTGTCAGTTGATAATTTAGATATTTATCTGCTTAGGGCAAAAGTTTATTGGATACAGACAAATTGGCAATTTTGGCTAAGACGACATGAAGTTGATTGGATGTTTGTCTTGCACAAATTTCTGCCGTTAGTAATTAGTAAGTTGAACATAAAGAAGTGAGAGCGTTGGTGGAGAATGTATTAGTTAATTCTGAGTACGTACGAATATGTTAAATATACTACTTGCTTTTGCCGAAAATGATGACTGCGTATGATCTTCAACATCCAGAACTACTTGACCAATTTTCGAGTTGGACAAGATCGAGCTTTGCACCTCAAGGATAACAAATGCTCTTCTAGCTTGGATGCAATTTGAATACACAAATTTTTGATTGGGGCTGGTTAACTTTTGGAAAATGCCAAACCAAGTGACATTCACGGATTAAACCCGGATTAGTCAAATACTTGACAATAAAAAGTTTTTATGCACTACTCCAGAAAAAGAAAACTAATAACCTTAGTAATTAATAATTATGTATTCTATCAAACAACTTCCAGATGAAGGAAATAATACTTACAAAAAATTATCGAGGTAGTCGTGCTTTGTTGTCGATCGCCTGGCAAGAAAAAAGGTAATGAGCGATCGCTCATTACCCACCATTAATGCACATCAGGATAATTGATATTAGCTTGATATTAAATATCTAGCTCGGCAAAATTGAGTCTTGAACCATAGGTTTCGATAAATTCACGTCGGGGCGCAACGCGATCGCCCATTAAAATGGTGAAAATGCGATCAGCTTCGGCAGCATCTTCAATTTCGACTTGTTTGAGAGTGCGGGTTTCTGGATTCATTGTAGTTGTCCAGAGTTGTGCTGGCATCATTTCACCCAAACCTTTGAAGCGTTGGATAGTGTAGTTAGCGTTAGCCGGGAACTTAGCAAGGGCTTCTTGCAGTTCTCTATCGCTATAACAATACTCATGATTCTTACCGCGTTCTACTTTATATAAAGGAGGACAAGCGATATAAATGAATCCTTGTTCTATCAGCGATCGCTGATATCTGTAAAAGAATGTTAACAGTAATGTCCGGATATGCGCCCCATCTACGTCCGCGTCAGTCATGATGATAATGCGGTGATAACGCAGTTGGGTAGAGTCGAATTCTTCGCCTTTTACGCCTAAACCCAAAGCTGTAATTAACGCCTGAATTTCGTTATTTTTATAGATTTTGGAATCGTCGGTTTTTTCGATGTTGAGGATTTTACCACGTAGAGGCAGGATAGCTTGGGTGCGGCGATCACGTCCTTGTTTGGCGCTACCACCCGCTGAGTCACCTTCCACAATATAAATTTCCGACTCGCTAGGATCACGAGAACTACAATCTGCCAATTTCCCTGGTAATGGCGAGGATTCCAGTACAGATTTACGCCGTACTAACTCCCTGGCGTGGCGTGCGGCTTCTGCGGCTTTAAAAGCTTGGATAGCTTTATCTAAAATAGAGTCTGCTATCCCCGGATGAAATTCCAGGTACTCAGTTAATACTTCCCCGACTAAAGAATCAACAATTCCCCGTACCTCAGTGTTACCGAGTTTAGTTTTGGTTTGTCCTTCAAATTCAGGATCGGGGACTTTGACGGAAATGACTGCGGTTAAACCTTCCCGGACGTGTTCACCGCTGAGGTTGGGTTCATTTTCCTTGATTTTATTGCGCTTGCGGGCGATCGCATTTAATGTCCGAGTCAGTACCGCCTTTAAACCTTCTAAGTGCGTACCGCCATCAACGGTACGGATGTTATTCGCAAAACCTAACACGTTGTCTGTGTAAGCATCAGTACACCACTGCAACGCCACTTCTATCTGGACGTTGCTGCGTTCCCCCTGCACATAAATAATTTCTTCATGTAGTGGCTGCTTATCGCGGTTCATGTAGGCGATATATTCTTTGATACCACCCCGATATTCGTAGGTTTCGATCTTGGGTGTATCGCTTTTGAGGAGTTCTAAACGGTTGTCTGTGAAAGTAATTTTCACTCCAGCATTGAGATAAGCCAATTCTCGCAAACGGCCTGCTAGGGTGATGTAATCAAACTCAATTCCCGTAGTAAAGATTTGTGTATCTGGTTTGAAAGTTACAGAAGTACCTGTTCTAGCTTCTTTATATGGTTTAGCTACCAGTTCAGTAACGGGAACACCTCGTTCATAGCGTTGGGTATGAACCTTTTTATCCCGCCAAACTGTAACTTCAACAACTTCTGACAAAGCATTAACTACAGAAATCCCAACCCCGTGTAATCCTCCAGAAACTTTGTAGCCACCACCGCCAAACTTACCGCCAGCGTGTAGTACTGTCATTACGGTTTCCAAAGCAGATTTTCCAGTCCGTGAGTGAGTATCGATAGGAATGCCCCGACCGTCATCTGTTACACTCACGGAACCATCTGCATTAATCTCTATTTCTATATGGGTGCAGTATCCTGCTAATGCTTCATCAACAGAGTTATCTACCACCTCATAAACTAAATGGTGGAGTCCTCGCGGCCCGGTAGAACCGATGTACATCCCCGGTCGTTTGCGGACGGCTTCCAGACCTTCCAGAACTTGAATCTGATCGGCACTGTAACTGCTCGTCATGAAAATTCTCCTGATGCGTGGGGTTGAAATCGCCCAAAGGCTGAAAAAGCAAAAACACACCAAAATTCTAACACAAAAGCCTTAGTGACGACTGTAGGGCAATTTTATGAGAAGTTTATCTAGGGGATGTATCCCCATAAGTTTTCCCGATAGATCAGCTAATTTTTTCCGAAATCACTTTTTTCAGTACCAATGGACGCAGAGTATTTTTCAGGAGTACTTTGTTAAGCCTCAATCAAAATACTTCTTTGAGAGGTTAACATGGTTCTCATCTATTGAAAATATAGTACAAAAATACTAAAGCTCCATGTTAACGCCAAGGGATTGGGGAGATGAACTATTGACTATTGAGCAATGAAAATTGATTGTTGACTAATGACCAAATTAATTGTTATTTGTGGGGCGACTGCGACAGGTAAATCGGGTTTAGGGTTAACTTTAGCGACAAGGTTAGGTTCTGTAATTCTCAGTGCAGATTCCCGTCAAGTTTACCGTGAGTTTAACATTGGCACAGCTAAACCAACTTTAGCGGAACAAAAGTTAGTGCCACATTATTTAATAGATATCTGCGAGCCAACAGACACGATGACAGTAGCAGATTATCAAGAGCAAGCACAAACTTTGATTGCGTCGGTTGCTGTTGAGCCAATATTATTAGTCGGTGGAACTGGGTTATATATCCGTTCCATAGTGCAAGGAATGAAAATACCTAGAGTTCCGCCTGATTATGAATTGCGATCGCAATTAGAATCTCTCGGTCAAAATCAACTTTATAGTATGTTGCAACAAGTTGATCCTACCGCCGCACAAAAAATTCATCCCAATGATCCCGTGCGGACTTTACGCGCATTAGAAGTATTTTATATAACTGGAATTCCCATATCTGAACAACAAGGTGAAAACCCACCAGATTATCCAATTTTGCAGATTGGCTTAGATTGTGATGTGGAAAGATTGGATAAACGCATTCACCAGCGGACTGAACAAATGATTGCTGATGGTTTAGTGGCTGAAGTGGAATATCTGAGCCAGAAATATGGTGCTGATTTATCGTTATTAAACACTTTGGGATATCAAGAAATCAAGCAATATTTGACTGGTGAGATTACTTTAAATGAAGCAAAAGAATTAACAGTTTTACATACACGGCAATTTGCCAAGCGACAACGTACTTGGTTTAGAGGATATCCGCAAATTGAGTGGTTTAATGCAGATGATGTTGATTTGTTCAAGAAAGTTTGGCAGCGTGTAAATGAGTTTATTAACTAAAAACTTTCGCAAAACGAGAATTTTATTCGCACTCATATACAATAAGAATCAATAGTATTTTTATGCGGTATGAGTCAGGCAAAGTCATGAAAATTCAGGATATTATTCAAGCATTGCCAAACTTGAGTGTAAGCGATCGCTTAAAGATAGCTGAGTCAGCTTTAAAACTTGTGATCGAGGAAAAAAAATCACTTACTCAAGATGAGCAAAAACAGCAATTAGCACTAGCCGCAATCACCGCTATTTCAGACTATGCACCTGATGGCGAATTAAATGTCTTTGCTGATTTAGAAGGAGAAGATTTTTACAATTATCCCGATGAAGACTTAAATCATTCAGATTCTTATGTATAGAGGTGAAGTCTGGCTGGTAAATTTAGATCCAACGGTAGGGACAGAAATTAGCAAAAAGCGTCCTTGTATTATAGTCAATGATGATGCTATTGGAATTTTGCCTTTGAAGGTTATTGTCCCAATTACAGATTGGAAAGAAAGATATGCAGTCAGACCTTGGATGGTACGCTTAGAATCAAGTATAACTAATGGTTTAGCTAAAGTTTCTGGTGTAGATACTTTTCAAATTCGCTCAGTTTCAGAAACAAGATTAGCAAGAAAACTAGGTCAACTCTCTGAATCAGAAATGCAGCTTGTATCTCACGCATTAGCTGTAGTTTTAAATTTGTCTCACTTAACTAATTAGCGATCGCTTTTTTAACGAACCGCAAAGTTCGCAAAGGGCGCGAAGGAAAAAAGAGAGCGATCGCTTTTTTATATTTACAGTACAAATATACTATAATTTATAAACTAATTATTCACTGTATTAGAGCAAATAATGGTTAAAAGACCTAAGTCTGGTAGATGTGTACATTGTCTACAAAATGTTGATAATTTGACACGAGATCATGTTTTCCCTTCTGCTTGGTATCCAGATAATACTTTAGAAAATTTACAAAGATGGACAGTTCCATCCTGTAAAAAATGCAACGAAGAATATGGCAGATTGGAAGAGGATTTACTCTTGAGACTAGGTATATGTATTTGTCCTGAAGATGCAAATTCAAGCGGAATTTCAGATAAAGTACTGCGTTCAATAGATCCAGAATCAGCAAAAAATAGGACAGATAAGCGCTTCAGGGAAAGAAAAAGAGAAAAGATCAAAAAAGAATTATTTCAATGGAAAACGATGCCAACTATAGGGTTACATCCAAATTTTGGAGTACAAAATAACATTTACTATCCAGAATATCTAACTATTCTAATATCAGCCGAAAAGTTAGAACGCTTGTGTCATAAGATAGTTCGCGGTATAACCTATATTACTGATAAAGTCTTTATAGAAGAAAATTCCAATATTCATTTTTTTACTGTAGATGATAAAGCTGCTCGACCAATATTGGAAGATATGAAAAAAAATTTGGTAACATATGAGCTTCCAGGTATTAAAGTAGTCCGTGCTATGACAAGTGGCAATCTAAATGCTGGTTTTTATGCCATAGAAATATGGGGTAGGTTAAAAATGTACGCTGTAGTCAAGCCAAAGAAACTGTCATGCTGAATGTTATAAATAGTTGAGACAGGAGAGACACCAAAGTTTAAATTTGCAAAACTTTCTTTCTTTTACTAAAAAGCTTGCCTCAGAAGCATCACACCTCCAAGACAAGCCAACTTTCTAATTCTTTCTTCGCGCTCTTTGCGCCCTTTGCGGTTCGTTAAAGTTGCTTCACTTCCGAAACTAACTTCGCCACCATATCTTTCGCGCTACCAAACAACATTGTGGTTTTATCTCTGTAGAACAATTCATTATCTACACCAGCAAAACCTGCACTCATCCCGCGCTTGATGACAATTGTTTGCTTTGCCCGGTCTACTTCCAAAATTGGCATTCCGTAAATTGGGCTATTGGTATCGCTACGCGCGGCCGGATTTACCACATCATTCGCGCCAATTACTAAAGCGACATCCGCTTGCTCAAATTGGGGATTGATATCATCCATATCGTACAACTGGGTGTAAGGCACATTCGCCTCTGCTAATAACACGTTCATGTGTCCTGGCATTCTCCCCGCTACAGGGTGAATGGCATACTTCACATCAACACCCATACGTTCTAGTTGATCTGCCAACTCTCGCACACTGTGTTGTGCTTGGGCAACTGCCATACCGTAACCAGGTACAATCACGACGTTCCGGGCATAGCCCAACATCATTGCGCCTTCTTCGGGATCAATACTGCGGACGGTTTGATCTGTTGCACCAGCCGCAGCCGCGCCACCAGACGCACTACCTGAACCAAAAGCACTGAACAGCACGCTGAACAGAGAACGGTTCATCGCTTTACACATGATTTCCGTCAGGATGAGGCCAGAGGCTCCCACCAATGCGCCAGCGATGATTAACATATTGTTCATCACCACAAACCCCGCAGCAGATGCAGCGACACCCGATAAGGAGTTTAACAGCGAAATTACTACGGGCATATCGCCACCACCAATGGGGATGACGAACATTACACCCAATACTAAAGAAACCCCAACTACTGCTAAAAATATGGGTAGGCTATCTGGTGTGACAATTAAGTAAGCACTACCAGCAAGATAAGCACCTAGCAGCAACAAGTTAAATGGTTGTTGGAAGGGAAATGTAATGGGAGAACCGCTGATTAAACCTTGTAATTTGGCGAAGGCGAGAAAACTACCTGTGAAGGTAACACCCCCAATTAACACATCCAACAACATGGAAATGTTGACATCTAAAGGGATGGGCTGAGAGTGTTCTAGTAACCGCCAGAATTCTGCCACAGCCACTAACGCCGAAGCTGCACCGCCCAAACCGTTGAGTAAACCCACCATTTGGGGCATTTCGGTCATTTGGACTTTGTAAGCTGCGATCGCACCAATGCCTGAACCAATGGCCAAGCCTAACAAAATCATTTCATAATTCAGTACGTGCTGATCCAGCATTGTGGCCACAATTGCCAACAGCATCCCCACAGCCGCAATCACATTGCCATTCCGGGCGGTGGCGGGGGAACCCAGCTTTTTCAAACCAAAAATGAATAAGGATGCAGCGACTAAGTACGTCAGCTGAATTCCAGTTGGTAAAAAGTCGCTCACGCCTTAATCTCCTTTTTCTTGAACATTTGCAGCATTCTGTCGGTGACGAGGAAACCACCCACAACGTTGACTGTGGCGAGGATCACCGCAATCAAACCGAGAATCACCGAAACACTTGTCTCTCTCGCACCAGCCGCCACTATTGCCCCCAGTACAGCAATGCCAGAAATCGCATTGGAACCGGACATTAAGGGTGTATGTAGGGTTGGTGGGACTTTGTTAATAACTTCAAAGCCGATAAAAGATGCCAAAACAAATACAAACAAAGCAGCAAGTAATGCTTCTGTCATGAAATAAAAACTCCTTGGTGAAAGGAACCGCCGATGAACTCCGTACTCTGCATCTGCGTTTATCGGCGGTTAATATTCTGCCTAATTAACTGCGGTTTGTTGAGTGTTGATAGCTTGCAGTGCGTCTTTAACACGTTGATTGCGGATTTCGCCTGCGTGGGTAACGCAAGCTGCATCAACAATGTCGTCTGCAAAGTTAATCTGCAAAGCTTTATCTTTAATTAACAGTTGCATCAACGATGTCACGTTCTTGGCATACAATTGGCTGGCGTGAACTGGCATAGATGAAGGGAGATTAATTGGGCCAATAATGGTGATGCCATTCCAAACAATATCTTTACCGGGATCGGTGCAAGCACAGTTACCGCCTTGTTCTGCGGCTAAATCGACAATCACCGAACCTGGTTTCATTTGTGCCACCATTTCTTCTGTAACTAGCAGTGGGGCTTTTCTCCCAGGGACTTGGGCGGTAGTAATTACTACATCAGCATTTTTAACGTGTTCAGCAACCACTTCTTGAGTACGTTGTTTGCTGGCTTCGGAAATTTCTTTGGCGTAACCACCAGCAGCTGTGGTTTCTTCTTCGAGTTTGACTTCGACGAATTTTGCCCCTAAACTTTGGACTTCTTCTTTGACGGCGGGACGAATATCAAAGGCTTCGACAACTGCACCTAAACGTCTGGCGGTGGCGATCGCTTGCAATCCTGCCACACCTGCACCCATAATAAATATTTTCGCTGGGGCGATGGTACCAGCAGCGGTTGTCAGCATCGGGAAATATTTTGGTAATGCGGCGGCGGCGATTAATACTGCCTTGTAACCTGCAAGTGAAGCTTGTGAAGACAAAGCATCCATACTTTGCGCTCTGGTGCTACGGGGGATCAATTCCATGCTCAAAGCTGTCACTTTGCGGTTGGCTAACTGCTGCGCCACCACCGGATTTCCTAAAGGATTGAGAAAGCTAATTAAAACAGATCCTTCTCGTAATAAATCAATTTCTGAGCGTCCATCTTCTCTTTCTTGCGGTGGACTAACTTTTAATAAAATATCTGCTTCGTTCCATAATTGAGCAGTATCAGTGATAATTTGAGCGCCTGCTGCTTCATAGGCAGAATCACTAAAAAAGGAACGTTCTCCTGCACCTTTTTCTACCCAGACTTCTAAACCTTGTTTAACTAATCGGGCAACAGTGTCAGGATTTAATCCTACACGACGTTCACAAACTTCTATTTCTTTAGCAACTGCTATTCTCATGAAATCTCCTAGAGATAAATACTTACATCTCTGCAAAATCTGCAATTATCCCTATTAAGGGATGTCTCCTACTCCTAATGAAGCTGCAATTCTTGCTCGCGATCGCTTGAATTTGTAGATTGAACCTTGAACTTTATCTTTCCTACTTTGAGTTCTGAAGCTAAAACCAGATTTTACCTTTGGTAAGCTGTTGTGCATACAAGTTGCAGTATTTAAATTGTTGGTAAAAGCTTCAAACCCTCTACCATACTCCCCTGCTCAAGTGCGGTCTCAATGAGCAAATTCAGTGTTTAACAGCTTATAAGTCACACTTGCTGATCGTGACCGATAGATTTACATATTGCTAATGCTATGTTGATTCCCAAGTTTACATCTTTGTCTTTAGGTTATTTTCCAGATTGAAGAATTTTGCCTTACTTACATAGTGAAATCTTCGTAAAAGTTTTAAAGCTTAATAATTTGAGGATTTTTAAAGATTACTATTTTATTGATGTCGACTTATTTTTATTAATCTAGCCCAATATTCCTAGCGATCGCTGATTGTATAGCTCAATTTTTATAACAAAGCACTCAAAATTTAGATACACTCGTACATATTTAGCAACATACACACATTTTTGAGAGTGGTGAGTAACAAGACTAAATCTCTAACCTCTAGCCTCTACTCCCTCTTTCATCATCAGGACTACCTCCTGCCTTCTCTGGCACTTTTTATTTTCGCTAGTCGTCCATTGTCAAGAATTCAGTAGTAAAGTTTAGTTACGAATACTCAACTAAAGTATTTACATCAACCAGCTATATCTGCTAGAGGAGCCTAACTATGCAACGTTTACATTTTGGCAATTGGATTCGACGCAAGCCGCAAGTAGCAATTCTTTCGGCTTTAGCTGTAACTAGCTGCGTAGTGACGGGATTGACAACTCAAGTTTCAGCACAAAGTTTACCTGGATTAACCCTATTTAGCGGCGTGAAAGCTGAAAATCAGCTGCCTTTCCGGTTAGATTTTGGTGGACAAACTAACAGTACCGATAGATACATCTTGAGGATTCCTCAACAAAAAATGAAATTGGCAGTGGCTCAATTTGCCATTACCTATCCCAATTACTACAAAGGAAGTTTTGATGCCAAAAAAATAGAAGTGAGAGTCAAAGGCAAGAAAGTGCCTCTTGCAGAAGTGAAATGGGATAAAGAAGGCCGAGTCATCGAAATATTTCCCCAAGAACCAGTACCCGCAGGTCGCAATGTTGAATTAGTTTTATCTAATGTACAGAACCCTTCCTTCGGTGGAGTTTACTATTTCAACTGTCAGGTTCTCTCACCTGGAGATACACCACTACTGCGTTATGTAGGGTCTTGGATTTTAAGTATCAGCTAAGTCAATGGTCAATAGTCAGTTGTTAGCTGTTGTATTGTGAGTTTCCCAACTTTCTGCTTTTTAACTATGGACTCTTCATCCTGGACTATTGACTATACGCAATGGTATGATTATAGATTGTGACTTTTTATAAGAATCGCCTGAGAGGACAACAGTATGAAAAGAACCCTGGGCGGCACTTGCCGTAAGAGAAAAAGAACCTCCGGTTTTCGTGCCAGAATGCGGACACCAGACGGAAGAAACGTGATCAAAGCTAGAAGAAAAAGAGGACGTTATCGTCTGAGCGTTTAGAGCATTTTCAGCAACTAGAGGGGCTGTGGCTTTGCCCAAGGCGAATCGATTAAAATCTCGCAAAGATTTTCAGGCAGTTTTCCGAGAAGGAATTCGGCGACAAAGCTCTCATTTCACCTTGAGAGCTTTAAGACCGAGATGTTCTCCAGAACCTTCTGGGGATACTGCCACTGCAACTACAAAAGTTGTGAGTACACAAATTGGCATTTCGGTCAGCACGAAAGTCAGTAAAAAGGCTGTCGTGCGTAACCGAATTAAACGTCAAATGGCAGCAGCTTTACATCAGTTATTGCCAAAATTATCTCCAGGATGGCGGTTGGTATTTGTGGTGAAACCAACAGCAGCAGAATCTAAGTGCGGAAGCCAACAATTTCTGCAAGAATTAGAGCAGTTGTTGGCACAAGCTGAGGTATTAAATGGGCATTCGTGAAGAAGTTTATTATGAAGGCGGCCCTCACATTGGGGACTTAATTCTCAACTTATTGATTGGACTGACTGTTGTGGGTATCCCCTTAACAGTGGGCGCAATTGTCAGAGCATTGTGGCTGCGTTACCGAATTACAGATCGCCGAATTTCTTTGAATGGCGGTTGGATGGGGCGCGATCGCACTGACATTATTTACTCAGAAATTGTTAAAATCGTCAAAATTCCCCGTGGCGTTGGTATTTGGGGAGATATGGTAGTTACCCTCAGAAATGGCAGTCGTTTAGAAATGCGGGCAGTTCCCAACTTCCGCGAAGTATATGACTACATCAATGAAAGAATTGCTGCTAAAAACCCCACATACACTGGTGCTAAATAAAAAATAGGGAGTCGGGAGTCGGGAGTCGGGAACAGGGAAAGCAATAATTGCTTTGTATAAAATAAAAAATTCAAAACTTCCCATTTGTCAAAAACTACCTACTCACCACTCCCCACTTCCCACTCCCCAAATTTCTTCATGTGCGGCTATCCGTAGCGAGAGATAGTCGCAGCCGAATCACGATTTAGATAAATTAGATTCAGTTAAATTTACAGTACCTCAGGTTGAATTCAGAATAATGGATTTTGGTATCGGCTTCCTCTCAAACAACGTCATGTTGCCAATCATAGACTTTTTCTACGGCATTTTGCCGAGCTATGGGTTGGCGATCGTTGCCTTGACATTGATAGTCCGCTTTGCGCTTTATCCCCTGAGTGCTGGCTCAATCCGCAATATGCGGCGGATGCGAATTGTGCAGCCTCTAATGCAAAAGCGGATGGCAGAAATCAAAGAGCGCTATAAAGACGACCCGCAAAAACAGCAAGAAGAAATGATGAACGTCCAAAAGGAGTTCGGCAACCCCTTAGCAGGATGTTTGCCATTGCTGTTACAAATGCCAGTGTTGTTAGCGCTGTTTGCTACTTTACGGGGATCACCTTTTGCGGGTGTGAATTACTCCGTTAACCTCCAAATCTTGCCATCTGAACAAATTGAAAGAGTTCAACCACAAGCCTTTGCTACTGCCCCACAAAACATTTATGTTGCTGATGGGGAACACCATAAAGTAACTGCTATCCTCCCTAGCGGTACCAAACTAGCCGTGGGAGAAAAAACAAAAATACAATATCAAACTTTAGAAGGCAAACCTTTTGATGTCTTATTGACAGAACACCCAGAAACAAAGCTAACGCCAGAATGGAAAATCATCAAAGGCGAAGAAAGAATCAAAGTCGATGCTCAAGGTAATCTTGAAGCCTTACAACCTGGAGATGTGACACTTCAAGGCACAATTCCCGGACTGGCAGCAGACAAAGGATTTTTGTTCATCGATGCCTTGGGTAGAGTTGGCGCAGTTGATCCCGATGGTAAAATCCACTGGGATATTGTCGCTATGGTGATCTTCTTTGGTATCAGTCTCTACGTTAGTCAAATCCTTTCGGGGCAGAACTCCAGCGGTGGCAACCCACAACAGGATACAGTCAACAAAATCACCCCAGTTATTTTTTCGGGAATGTTTTTGTTCTTCCCCTTACCAGCTGGGGTTTTGATGTATATGGTGATTGGTAATATTTTCCAAACTCTGCAAACTTATATTCTTTCTCGTGAACCCTTATCAGAGGAACTACAAAAAATTGTAGCCATCCAAGAGAAAGAAACAGTAACAGAACAAAAGTCATTACCTTTTGAACCAAAAAGTTCTAAGAAAAAGGCTACAGGTTGATAGATGAGTAACAGTTCCATGCAGCGAGGTCAGCAGTGGTTAAAATCACTGCTAGAACTCACTGGGGTCTCTGCTGAGATTCAGGGTGACATAGAAGTAGCCCAACCTCAAGATGACGATACCCCAGAACCAGATAATTACTGGTTGACAATTAACGAAACCAACTTAGCACCAACACAAATCCAAGTTCTCATCGGTGCTGATGGTTCTGTACTGGATGCAATTCAGTATCTAGCTAATTCTGTCCTTAACCTGAACCAACCACAGGAAGAACAAGCATCCTACACCATTGAGTTGAATGGTTATCGGGTAAAAAGACAAGCAGAAATTCGCGCTTTAGCTGAAGCAGCAGCAGACGAAGTGCGAACTTTTGCTAGAGAAGTGGAAATTAAATCCCTCAGTTCAGCGGAACGACGGCAAATCCACACCTTCCTCAAGGAATTTTCTGATTTAGAAACCTTCAGCCGTGGCAAAGAACCACATCGTCATCTGGTTGTGCGTCCGGCTGGGGAATATGAAAGCTCACCCAGTCAACAATTTTGACTGTTCCTCTAAGAGCTAAAATAAAGATGTAATATCAGCACAATTGCTGATGAGAAACATAACTGTTTAGTGAGGATGTCTCACAAATCCTATGGACGCAATTTTTATTCCGCAGCTCACCAAAGCCCCGGAGCGGACAGAGGAAATTCAGGTTCAAGAGTTTCTGCCTGGACTAGAAACGCTAACACCAATTCGAGGTCGTGTTCGTGTGCAGCACCAAGGTAATTACCTGGAAGTTTCCGGTCAGGCAGAAACTATTATTACTTGTACGTGTAACCGCTGTTTGCAACAGTATAATCGTCGGTTAGCGCTGAACACCAAAGAAATTATTTGGTTGGATGAGGCAGCCAATCAACCACAAGACTTGCCCCTAGAGCGGGAAATAGCTCTGGAAGACTTGCTAGAAACCCTGTCACCCAATGGATATTTTTCTCCTAGTGAATGGCTTTATGAGCAAATGTGCTTAGAAATGCCTCAGCGTCAGTTGTGTGATCTGAATTGTCCAGGTATTTTGAGCAGTGTTGATGAGAGTCTAGATAGTCAAGAAAAGCCTGTTGATAACCGCTGGGCTGGATTGGAAGCATTGAAAAAGCAACTTCCTGGTTAGTATGAGGGAGTGTGTTTCGTATACCTCGTGAATTTTGGCGATCGCCTGGGAGAATGTCTAAACACCCTTTAAGAGAAAATTATGGGCGATCGCATTCTCAAAATAGAATTTATCTTATCTTAAAAAGATTTACTGAAGTTATACATAGGTTTGTTGCATTAATCTCTAACTATTGTTAGAGTGACAAATCTTAAGTCTCAAATATTATGGGTTAACATAATTTCTGGAAAAATCAGATCTCCTTGAATAAGGAATATAAGTAAAATTAATGATTTATTGCTTTTTTGCTGCTAAATTCAGCAACCATAAAAAGTGCCTAGCTACTTCCAGCTTAAATCAACATTCTCACCCGTTATCTGAAAAATGTTACCCGATTGTAAATAGTTTCTTCTGGAAAATTTCCAAACTTTATAAAAACCTGGCGAAATGGCAACATACCTATTCCGCATTTCTTTATTCTCTGGGCTTAGTCTAGAGATAGTTGGGTAAAAAATTATCTTAGTGTCTCAGAACACTTTCTGTATCAAAATTTTCTGCAACTCTATTAATATTGCTGGAAATTAGCATCTCTTTTCGGCAAGTTTTTCTACCGAACTGCATATATTTATTTAGGAGGCATAAATATTTATTACTAAACATTTAGGTAGTACTAAACTGAGGCTTAACTATACTCTCAATTGACTAGCCAAATAAAGGCGTAAAGAACATTAAAGGGTCTTAAAGCTTTTGCCCATCATGGGTTAGGCTACACATAGCTGGTAAACACGATATCCGTAGCTTTTCTGTGGTTGACTAGTACCAAATCTGGGTTACTCTTGAAGCGGAACGCGGCAAGTTAACATCTTTAATGATAGAAATACATGAAGAAACAATAATTTTTGCAGTTCTGTCTGAAAGATTAAACTTGCAAACTGAATAGTTTGATACGGCAAACTTAACAGTTATCTCATACCCTAAGCTAGGTAGTTAATTAACTACTGCAAATATATCCGGGAATTGTAATGAATAGTTTACAATACCAGTGGGTAAGAAAATCTAAAAAAAATATAAAAGTGCCTAAAATGACTGTGGTGTCTGGAGGACAAAAGTGTTTCTGAGACTAGCGCATCAACACCGACAATTCGTTCAAGACTTGGTAATGAACCTACAAGCCTTGGCAATTGTACTAGAACGACGTGGTTATCCTGCGTCTTGTTATACCTGTGGCGACCAGATGAATAGTGCTTCATTTATGGTGAGCCTAGGAAATAACCATCTGATTCGATTTTTGGTATCCGATTATGGGATTACTTGGACAGAAATGCGGGATGACCGCGAACTCATGAAGTTAGAAGGCGCAGAAGCAATTAACCAGTTACAGGAACTGGCAAATCTAGTGAAGCAATCTGCACCAGCTTATGCGGGTGGTAAAGCCTTAGCCAAAAAGAGTTAAGGATTCCTGGAATCTGATGGGTTATTTTCTCACAAACTCCGAAAATAAATTGCTCATTAAAAATGGCTCACTGGTAATTGGTAATTGGTAATTGTGGCAGGGTTTTTCATCCCCCATTACCTATTCACCATTACCTTCGATAGATTGGTTAATGGCGAAAAAAAGGCTGAAGTCGGAAATAAACCCCCAAATATAATGGGTCTTTTATTTACGCCGAATGTGCCTGTAAACTAAGACTGGAATTATAGAAATAATTTTTCAGGTGTTCTTCATGCTGAAAAAGATTGGGGATTGACCTAGCAAGAAATATTAGGGATGCATCATTGTTCTGTGTGACATTTAAAATAATTGAATTTTTGGTTGCTGCATCTGTGATGTGAAAGTCAGGCAACTGAGATATGTTTTGGAGGATGGTGATGAGAATTATGCCATGCGATCGCAAGATGATTTTGGCGGTCTTATGCCATATATGTCTCCTTTTTGTGATATTCCAGATGTGGAAAACCATAATCCTTCACAAACGGGAAAATGTCTGAATCACAACCAAACCCAGCCCTACCACCAACCGATGCGATCGAAATTACAGATAGTCGTGCTTTTGAGAGTTGGTTTGAATATCCTATCAGAGTGCAGCCCCATCATACTGACTATGCAGGTATTGTCTGGCATGGCACTTATCTGACTTGGATGGAAGAAGCACGAATAGAGTGTTTACGTTCTATCGGAATTGAATTTGCTGATTTAGTAGTACTAGGCTGTGATTTACCAGTGGTAGAACTTTCAGTCCGCTATCACCGTTCAATTCAATTGGGTATGCAGGCCATAGTTAAAACTCGGATGACAGAAGTGACTGGTGTTCGGATTAACTGGGATTATGCAATTGTCTCCCTGGATGGACAGCAATTGTATGTCACCGCTAAAGTCACCTTAGTAGCATTAGACAGGGAAAGAGGTAAGATTATGCGTCAGCTACCTGTAAGCGTCAAGGATGCGCTGGCGAAAATTGCTGCATTACATTGGTAATTAATCAGGACTTACGCACAAATATAATCTGTGGAGACTGGGTGTAGGGGTGAAAAGGTATAGGTTGAGAGGGTTTTGAATAAGTACACCCCTATACCTATGCACCCAACCTGTTTGGACAATCTTGATGCGTAAATCCTGGGATAGTTGCTTCTGAATTCTGATTACTTATTAATGCGAATCTGCGACAGAGTTTGCGTAAACTGAATGATCTGATGCCAAATATCTTGTGGTGTAATGCCAAAACCTACTTGTAGCAAAACAATAATTGCCGCAATAGTTAAGGCATTACTCACAGTTGTTTTGACGATTTTCCACAATATTGTAAATACAATCCAAGCCACAATTAAAGTAGGAATCATGGTAATTTTAAATTTGTAATTAGGAAAAATAATAAAACTATTGTTTGGTAATAATACCTGAAATTTAAACAGAAATTTATTACTAGTGTTATTCTTTAGAAAAAATTTATAAAATAAATTGCCAAAAACAAAATCCCCGACTTCTTTGAGAAGCAAGGGATCTGAGTATCTGAATTTTTACAAATCAAATGGGATTGCTATATCTGAGTTTTTAGTGCAGAGAAATCATCTGTGGGGAAGTTTCTAAATTTTTAGTTGCGGTTAAAACTTCTTGTCTTGCCCATTGATCGGCTGCCAAAATGTCATCTAAAGAAGGATTTTTACGGTTATCATTTTGATGGCGTTCGCATACCCATTCAATGCACCGAGGAATATCTAAAAAGCTAATTTTCTCTGCTAGAAATAAAGCTACAGCTTGCTCATTGGCAGCATTTAAAACAGCCGGCATAGAACCACCTGCTTTACCTGCGCTATATGCTAACTGCATACAAGGATACTTTTGATGATCTGGTTCACTGAAGGTGAAACTGCCAGCTTTGACTAAATCGAGACGTTCCCAATCAGTGTAAATGCGATCAGGCCAAGATAAAGCATATAACAGGGGTAAACGCATATCCGGCCAGCCTAGTTGGGCTAACACAGATGTGTCTTGTAACTCAATTAATGAGTGAATGATGCTTTGAGGATGGATGACAATTTCGATATTGTCGTAATCTAAGCCAAACAAAAAGTGAGCTTCAATTACCTCCAATCCTTTATTCATCAAAGTAGCCGAGTCTACCGTAATTTTTTTGCCCATCGACCAATTTGGGTGCTTGAGGGCATCAGCCACTGTGACTTCTGGCAACTTTTCTACAGGCCAATCACGGAAAGCACCACCAGAGGCTGTCAGTAAAATCTTCCGCAAGCCGCCTTGAGGAACGCCTTGCAGGCATTGAAATATAGCTGAGTGTTCAGAATCAGCAGGTAAGAGTTTTACCCCATGTTTTTCCACTAAGGGGAGAACTACAGGGCCGCCAGCAATTAAGGTTTCTTTGTTGGCGAGGGCAATATCTTTACCCGCTTCAATGGCGGCGATAGTTGGTAATAAACCAGCACAGCCAACAATACCTGTGACAACCGTCTCGGCATCGCCATAGCGGGCAACTTCAATCACTCCAGCTTTACCAGCCAGTAAAATCGGCTGGGGATTGAGGTCTTGGATAGCTGCTTGGAGTGCGGGTAATTTATCTTCAGCGGCGATCGCGGCTATACTCGGACGAAACTGCCGAATTTGATTCGCCAGCATCTCCACATTATTCCCTGCTGCCAATCCCACAATCCGAAACTTATCTGGGTACTGAGCGACAATATCTAAAGTCTGAGTACCAATTGAGCCAGTGGAACCAAGAAGAGTAATAGCTTTCACAATTGCTTAAGGATTTACAGATAACTCCCACTATAAATTGCTTGGGACTCAGATATAACAGCGATCGCCACAATCATTCATCAAAAGTTCTGAGTGATGCGAAAAAGTGTGAAAATATTGGCATTATTGCTCAGACACCAAATTTCTGAATGGATAAAAACTTTTATCTACAGTATTCTGCCGTTGAGGATCAACATTGGTGGTTTGTCGGTCGCCGCCGAATTGTCGAGGAATTGATTCATCCACTCAATCTTCCGAAAAATGCCAAAATTCTTGAGGCTGGCTGTGGCACTGGTGGCAATTTGACCATGTTAGCTCGTTACGGTGAAGTTGCAGCGATGGAGTTAGATGAAACAGCTTGTCAGTTGGCTAACGAACGGCGAGTCACTACAGTACAACAAGGCAGTCTACCTGATAAAATTCCCTTTACCAGCCAATATGACTTAATTGTGATCTTAGATGTTTTAGAACATATTGATGATGATTTATCTGCTTTAGAGGCATTATCTACCAGATTAAAACCAAATAGTTGGTTATTAATTACAGTGCCAGCTTATCAATTTTTATGGAGTTACCATGATGAAATTAATTATCATAAACGCCGTTATACATTGAAAAAATTACAACGAGTGGTGAAACAAGCTGGCTATAGTGTCTGCTATGGTAGCTATTTTAATACTTGGTTATTTCCCCTGGTTGCTGGAGTACGTTTATTAAAAAATCTCCTCAAACTTGATAAAAAGGCTGATGCTAGTAGTGATTTAAATTTACCGGCGAAACCCATCAATAAATTTTTGACTTTTTTATTTGCCAGTGAACGTTATTTAATTAATCGAGTTAGTTTACCTTTTGGGGTATCTGTTGTGCTACTTGCCCAGAAAAACTAATCTAAATTATCAAGATTTTAAGTAAAAATATTATGCGATCGTCTGCAAATAAGACTGTCATTTGGATGACGGGCATAAGTGCCTTGATTTTATTTATATGCAGCAGTTTACGGCACGAATTATTTCAATCAAACTCTTTTGATTTAGGAATTTTCGACCAAGCAGCATATTTAATCAGTCAAGGAAAACCACCGATTTCGACAATCATGGGTTATCACATTCTTGGCGATCATGCAGCTTGGATTTGGTATCCCTTGGCGTTACTTTATAAAATTTATCCTAGTGTTTACTGGCTATTTGCCGTACAAGCAATTGCATTAGCTTTAGGTGCTTTACCTACATGGATGTTAGCCCATCAAGCTGGTTTAAAAGACAGTCAAGCGATCGCAATGGCTACTGTATATTTGCTATACCCTTTAGTATTTAATATCAATTTGTTTGATTTCCACCCAGAAGTAATTGCTTTACCGCTAATATTAGCAGCAGTTTTGGCAGCACGTCTCAAGCAAATAGGGTGGTTTTGCTTAGAGATATTACTGGTATTAGGGTGTAAAGCAGTACTTTCATTCACAGTTACGGCAATGGGTTGTTGGTTACTGTTTTTTGAAAAGCGGCGTTTACATGGTGCGATCGCTATTTTTTTGGGAGTGGCTTGGTTGTTAATTGCAACTCAATTAATTATTCCTAATTTTAGCGGTGCAGAAGCAGCAGCAGTCGGACGTTATAGCTATTTAGGTAACTCAGTTTTAGAAATTGGTAAAAATATAATTTCTCAACCAGGATTGATTTTAGGAAAAGTATTTGTATTAAGCAATTTAGAATATTTGTTACTGCTATTAGCACCTGTGATTTGGGGTTTTTCATTTGTAGGGATGAAACCTTTAGTAGCTGCTATTCCTTGCTTGGCACTTAACTTAATTGCCGATTATCAACCACAAAAAGATTTAGTTCACCAGTATTCTTTACCAGCTTTACCATTTATTTTGTTAGTTTTAATTTCTAGCTTGGCCGCTAGAAAAGGATTAATCCAACATAAACGAGCAATTATTATCTGGTCATTGATAGCATTTTTGAGTTTAGCAAAATATACGCATTTTTTTGGTAAATATTTTCAGCACCTTGATACTTGGCAAGCTACACGAGAAGCGATCGCTTTAGTGACAACTCAAGGTAGTGTGATAACTACAGAAAAAATTGCTTCACATTTAAGTCATCGAGAATTAATTCAAACTACCTCAGCTAATGAGGTAAATATTGATAATTTAAATACTTTTAATTATGTATTGCTAAATCTCCGTCATCCTGGCTGGATAAATTTTACAGATGCGAATAATAGTATAATAAATCAACTAAAAAAATCTTCAATATTTGATTTAAAGTATAAATGTGACGATGTTTACTTATTTATTAAAAAATAATTTTTCTAAAAAATTAATGTTGATAAAAAAACACTATAAATTTGATCCTCTATGGTTGATGATTGGTACAAGTGCCGTAATTTTATTTATATGTAGCAGCTTACGACATTTGTTATTTCAATCTACTGCCTTAGATTTAGGAATGTTTGACCAAGGCACTTATTTAATTAGTCAAGGTATACCACCTATTTCTTCTTTTACTAATTATCACATTCTTGGTGATCATGCTGCTTGGATTTGGTATCCGTTGGCTTTACTTTACAAAATTAATCCCAGTGTTTATTGGTTATTTGCTGTACAAGGAATTGTCTTAGCCTTGGGTGCATTACCTACATACCAATTAGCCCGTCAAGCTAAATTAAATAAAAGTCAAGCCCTAACTATCGCTGCTACTTACCTACTGTATCCTTTAGTATTTAATGTTAATTTATTTGATTTTCATCCAGAAGTTATAGCTGTACCAGCACTTTTGGGGGCAACTTTAGCAATGAGAAATCAACAACTTGGGTGGTTTTGTCTGAGTATTTTATTAGTTTTAGGATGTAAGGCAGTCTTAGCATTAACAGTTGTGGGAATGGGTATTTGGTTAATATTGTTTGAACGGCGTTTATATGGAGCGATCGCAATTATTAGTGGTGTGGTTTGGTATGCGATCGCTAACAAAATTATTATTCCTCTAATTGGTGGCGATGCAGCTTCAATAGACCGTTATCTTTTTCGCTATCAATACTTGGGTAATTCCTTTACGGAATTAATGAATAATTTGTTTTTTCAACCAGGATTAGTTTTACCAAAACTTTTATCTTGGGATAATTTAGCCTATTTAATATTATTATTTATCCCAATTATTTGGGGTGTTTCTTGGCAAGGAATAGCACCTTTAATTGGAGCATTACCTTGTGTGATGCTGAACTTACTAGCTGACTATCAACCACAAAAAGATTTAATTCATCAATATTCTGTTCCGGCTTTGCCATTTATAATATTATCTGTGATTGCGAGTTTATCTTTAAGTAAAGGATTATTCCAAAATAAACGTATAATTATTCTATGGTCAATTGTCGCATTTTTGAGTCTGGCAAAGTTTACTTATTTTGGTGGCAAATATCTGCAATCGCTCGATACCTGGCAAGCTACAACAGAAGCGATCGCCCAAATTCAGCCAAATAAAAGTGTCCTAACTACAGATGAAATCGCGCCTCATTTAACTCATAGAAAATTAATTAAGTTGATAGCCACTCCAGCGACACAAATTAATTTAAATATATTTGATTATGTATTACTGAATCTCCGTCATCCTGGTTTATCGAGTAAACCAGAGTTTAATCAAGATTTAGTTAAATTACTCAACAATAGCCAAGATTTTCATCTGCAATATCAGCGTGATGATGTTTTATTATTTCACAAGTCGAATTTATAGCTTATTAGCTGGTGCAATTAAATTAAATCCTTCAGCAGTACCCAGATTTTGATTATTAGCTAAAGTAATGTTTTTTAAGGTGGTGCCGTCTATAAGTAAATAAGATGACTTAGACAAACTTTTTTCTAATTCCCCAGGATTTTGAGGTATAACTTTGCAATCGCAATAAAAATTTAAACTAGGACGACTATAAGCAAATGATGTGTAAATTGTTGTCCCTGGTAAAACATGGTTGCGAATCAATGCTGCAACTGGTTTAACGGCAAAATTTTCATTTAATTCCCAAATCCAAGATTGGGAATTCATCAATAACAATAAGACTAAATACATCCCAGAAAATAATACAGGAATAAATCTGCGATCGCATTTGTAAATTAACCATGCCACCACAGCCATACTGATTGTTAAAACAATACTCATGACTATGAGTACAGGCTCTTCCTGTGCAAGAGTAAAGTAAACAATGCCGCCTAAACCTGCGATCGCTATAATAACTATCAATATTGCCCAAACTCTTGAATTAAAGGCTTTTTGCTGCCAAACTTGACTGAGTTTTGCCCCAATTGCCAGCGATAAAAATGGGTACAAAGGCATAACATACCACGGCAGTTTTGTAGTTATTAAAGAAATAGCTACAAAATAAACAATCGTACCAACTAAAACTAAGCTACCCCAGCTATAATCCCGTTTTTTCCAAGCTAGATGAAATCCTTCTGGCCAAAATAATAACCAGGGAAAAGCATATTTCAATAACTCAAGTAAATAATACCAAGGAGCGCCTGTATTACCTTCAACTGGTTGGGCAATACGGTCAAAGGTTTGCGCTTGTAGATTTATCTGTAAGAAATTACTACCATAATATTGCCATTGGGCAACATACCAAGCGATCGCTGGCGCAATTCCCAACAAAATTCCTGTCCATAAATAGGGGTTACGGAACACAGCTAATTGCGACGATACCAAAATGAATAATCCAGCGATACCCCCCAGCAACAAAACTAGCATTCCTTTGGTCAAAGTAATTAGTCCTAGGCAAAATCCCACACCTAAAGCCCAAGGTTTCTGCTGACGTGACTTTAATAAGCAAAATAATAATAGTAAGAAAAAAGTAATGCTTGTACCATCTAACATTGCCAAGCGTCCATGACGCACTACAGGCAAAGTTGTTAAGTAAACTAAAGCCGCAAACAAAGCTGATAAACTATCGTTAAACAGCAAACCCCCCACTAAATAAAGTAAAGGCACTCCCAACGCTGTTAACACAGCAGCAGGTAAGCGGGTTGTCAATTCATTCACGCCGCCTAGGGAGTAAGACCAAGCAATTAACAAATGCATCAGGGGCGGCTTATTATGATAAGGTTCACCTGATAAAGTTGGATACAGCCAATGCAGAGAACCAAAGGATGCACGCCAAATTTCACGGGCGACTTGCGCCACTGTACCTTCATCCCAGTCTCGTAAAGGGGAGTTTCCCAAACATATCAGCCACAGAAGTAAAGAAACCAGTAGCAAGCTAAATAGCCATTCTTTTTCTCGGAATGGGCGCATATATAAATTTAGTTTAATTATTTAATCGCGTGTTTATTGATTACAATGACTCGATATAATCTCAATTACTTTAGAAAGATTTTTATATAAAAAACTACATCAATAATTTTATAGTATATATCTGTCTGAATCTTGCCTTATCTTGCAGCCTTGATTTCATAATCTGATAAAAACAGTGATTCAACCAATATACTCTTTAGTAATTCCTATTTATAACGAAGAAGAAAATATTACGGAAATGTATCGTCGTCTACATCATGTGGCAGAGCAGTTAGACGGTGAAGTTGAGTTAATTTTAATAGATGATGGTAGCCGCGATCGCTCTTTGAGTATGATTCGGGAACTCCGCCATCTCGATAGTCGAGTACGTTACCTCAGTTTTGCGCGAAATTTTGGTCATCAAATCGCTGTTACAGCTGGGCTAAATTTTGTCCAAGGCAAATGTGCAATTATTATGGATGCGGATCTACAAGATCCTCCAGAGCTAATCTTCCAGATGCTGGAAAAGTGGCAACAAGGCTATGAAGTAGTGTATGCTCAACGTCTATCACGTAAACAAGAAAGTTGGCTAAAACGCTTTACTGCTTATGCTTTTTACCGTATTCTCCGGCGTTTATCTCATGTCGATATCCCGACAGATACAGGAGATTTTTGTTTACTAGACAGACAGGTTGTAGATATTCTCAATGCTATGCCTGAACGGAACCGTTACATTCGCGGCTTACGCGCTTGGGTGGGTTTTCGCCAAACTGCTGTACTTTTTGAACGGGAACCGCGTTTTGCAGGCAAAGTGAAGTATACCTTTGGTAAGTCTTGGGCTTTGGCTATTGATGGAATTATTTCTTTTTCCACAGTGCCATTAAAGTTAGCTACTTATATAGGGATGGTAGCAGCTGCGATCGCCTTGTTAATGATCATATTAGTACTATATTGGCGTTTATTTGACCATGCTAGTCCCTTAATTGGTTACACTTTGATTACAATTGCTATATTTTTCCTTGGGTCTGTGCAGTTAATTTGTATCGGAATTTTAGGCGAGTATATTGGGCGAATTTATGAAGAAGTTAAAGCCCGGCCTATATACACCATCAAAGAAACTGGTGGTTTGATAAAAGTCTCAGAAATGCAGTCTAAATAGTGACTGGGGAACCGAGTTAAGAAATTGCCATAAACTACAATGATATGACACCGCAAGAATTCAGTTTATTAATTTTATCAATTCTGATCAGTTCAGCAGGACAGTTTTGTTTGAAAATAGGTGCAAACAAATTAGGCAGAGTTCACATAGGTAACGCAATTAATCACATTCTAAGTATTATCACAATCCCAGAGCTTTTAATCGGATTAACTTGCTATGGCATCGGTGCTATGTTTTATATTCTGCTGCTCACACGAGTTAATCTCAGTGTAGCTGGCCCATCTATATCTATAGGGTATATTTTCTCTGTGTTGCTAGGATATTGGATATTGAAAGAACCTATCTCTCTGATGCGTTTGTTTGGTTTGAGCTTTATTGTAGTAGGAGTAATATTAGTAGTTTGGCAAAAATAAAATCTCTACTTTATTAGCTTGTTGTATAGCCAGAGACGAAATTGTGGCAATCTAACTATTAATAACCCATATAACAGGCTGAATAAATATTAAATTATGTTTAAATTTTTAATAAAAAATATACTCAAACAGTATCATACTCCTACTAAAATATAGTTAAAATCAAGAATCATTCATATCATCAAAAATAAATGATTAAAGAGTATATAAATTAACTACTTATGATTCCTTAATAATGAGAAACTAGCTTTTGTTGATTATCAGCAGATAAATCGATGAAAAGCATAAGCAATCTATTGATCAAGAAAGAAGTTAATTTTTTCTTTAAAATCAAAGAATATTTTTTAGCAGTAAAATATACAATATTAAATGAAAACTGGGTAATTCTTAAGGGATAGCTTGGGTGAATAATCCACTCCCCTAAAATCATCAACTATAGATAAAAATTTCGTAGAATACGGATTTTTATTCATTTCTAGAAATACTCTAGGAGGCTTCTCAAAGGTAGATTGATTTAGTATCCCAATAAAAGCAGAATTTTCTTGCTTATCCGTATGGGAACTAACAATTTAGCAATAAACACCAGTGATTATGTACCAGCTATCACTAGAGTGAGCATTCACTATAAGTGATATCACTTATATCTCAACTGCTCCCTTATCAGAAGAACTCAAAGATAAACTTCTGTAAAACTGAACTAAATTTTCAGGATTAAGGGAAAGTATTTGAGTATCTAAATTTTAGATAAAAGTGTGCTATAAATTACCGTCAGAACCATACATAATGGTTCGACCCTTGAAGGAGTTATGAAGTGGAACACAATAAATCTTTACTTTGGCCGCAAGGTATATTGATTGCCTTGCTTGCCTTGGGTGCGACATTAAGCGTTGCTGTTATGATGCTTCTAAGACCAAATGCTTCTGAGGCACAAAGCAATCAGCGTATAAATATCAATAATAATTTAGTTGCTAAAGTAGGTACTCAAAAGCGTATTGAAGGCTTAAAAGCGACAATGCTGACAAGTTGGCAACAAGAAGCACAAGCCAAAGGCCTTGGTTATGCATTAGCTAAACGCTTTCAAGGGGCAGTCATTAAAGAGGCTAAACTTAGTCCATCTCAAAAAGTAATTGCTCTAACCTTTGACGATGGCCCTTGGCCTGAAAGTACCGCGCAAGTACTGGAGATTCTCAAACAGAATAATATCAAAGCTACATTTTTCGTTGTTGGTCAGAACGTCAAAAATTATCCAGACTTACTCAAGCGGGTAAGTGCTGAAGGCCATGTAATTGCTAACCACACTTGGCATCACTGGTATCATTTCATGAATCAACAGGCAGCAGCCTATGAAATTGAGCATACAACAGACATGATTTATCAGATTACAGGTGTGAAAACAAATTTGTTTCGCCCACCTGGAGGAATCATGCACAATGGCGTAGCCGCATACGCTAAAAATGCCAAGTATGCTGTTGTGATGTGGTCAACTGATTCTGTAGACTATTCTCAGCCTGCTGTACCCAAATTGATTGATAATGTCTTTCGACTAGCTAAACCAGGTGGTATTGTACTCATGCATGATGGTGGCGGAAATCGTTCCCGCACTGTGCAAGCTTTACCAGAGATTATTAATAGATTTCGTCAGCAAGGATACCGCTTTGTGACGATTCCAGAGCTTTTAGAAATGGAAGATAAAGCCCAAAGTGTAATTGCTAAGAAAAAGTAATAGCTAATTTAATATTAATTAATATGTAATTTCGGCTATACGAATGTAACCGTGCTGGCACGGACTAACCATAATTAAAAATTTTGAGCCTGCATGGTGCGCCACGCAGACTATCTCAAAACCCGCCTGCGCGGGTTTTGCTTGTATAGCCCCAGACTTTAGTCTGTTCGCATAGCGTGCGCCTTAGCGCAAGGCTATGTGCCGACGAAAATCGAAGCACCTAATTGGATTGCTATATTTATCGCTTTAATTGCTCTCGCCATTCATCTAAACTGATGTATTTATTCTCAATCAAATCAAGAACTTCAATCAGACCGCTATTATTAAACACCCGAAACCAATAAATTGTTGAATCGTAGTCTGATTGATTTTCAAATATACGAATTGTATAGTAAGGCTCATTGGGAGTAGGAGAACCATCAACTATTGCACCTAGTTTAATAGTGCCTTTAGACAGCCGTTCAATTTCCTTAGCTTTGCGTTGTACCTGTGGTAACTTCCACACTAAATTCAAAGCGGTATCTTCATTAATTTGTTGGCTGACTTCAGCAACTTTCACAATATTAGCTGGCTTTAACTCAGATAATGTTTGTGCAGTAATTAACCTCGGTTTAACATCATAGTTGGAACTTTGAGAAAGAGCTACTTGGCATCCCACACTCATCAATAAAGAAGATATTATCGGTAAGTAAATGAACCTTTTCATGGAGCAATCCCTGAGTGTTATGCTTTCTTTCACTTCGCGTCATATATACACTAGGGTAACAGCCATAACCTCAAATATGAGGTGATTAATCATTTCTTCTTATTGGTATTCGTAATTATACTGAGGTTATATTTATGAGATGCCCGAATTATTTGATAATTCAGGGATATGGAACTTTACTAATAATTCATAACCGCAAAATAATTACTTTAAAGGGATTTTTGCCTGTATAAATACTTGCTCAACTGTAAATTCTAAGCCAGAAAACAGCGCATCCTTGAGTATTTCATCTCCCATATATGTTTGTGGTGCTGCATCTGGGAAAAACACAGTAATACTTCTGGCTTTGCTATCAACTACCCACACTCGAAGTACTTTTGCATCTAAATAATCTTTGGCTTTAGCCATCATCTGACCAAAGGTTTGCCCTGGTGAAATAATCTCAATAACCAAATCTGGGGGAACTGGACAAGCTTCATCTTCATTCCAGTTAGCTGGTAAACGCTGATAAGAAATATATAAAACGTCTGGTGTTGGTACCCAGTCACGTCCTCGACGTTGTAAAACCACAGACCATTCTGGACAGACAATGCCCTGTTCTTTGTTCCATTGTTCTATTAACTCTAAAAAGACGTAAGTTAGCTTGGCGTGAAAAAACTTTGGTGACATTTTAGGAATAGCTTGACCATCCACAAGTTCGTAGGTAGTATCTCCCTCACCAGAAGGAAGATGTAAAAACTCTTGTAAAGTTAATTGATTTTTGGCTTGGAGAATCATGGCAAAAACTAGCTGACAGCTAGTTTTAATTGTAATTAACCTGAGTTCGGGATCAGCTTAGACCTTAATTTTATCGTTATTGGTAAGAATAATGCTTAAGTTCAGATAACATACTGCACTTGTTCGAGTAATTTTTTTGGGTGTTGTTCCATGAGGTGTTATACAGAAAATAGTTAGCAATCAGAAGAAGTATAAACAAAATGACCATTACTCATGATTTCAGCGACTTTCCCCAGGCGCTATACGACTTTGCGATTAAACAGATAATTTGGTTTAAAATTCTTGAGTTTGACGAATCAGCATACGTAATTAGAGAAGCATCAGATATAGAACAACAGAGACGATTACTTCTTGAAAACGATCCTTATGGATACTGGATATGGTGGTTGCATTTTTCAACAGGATTTGAAGCGCTAATAAAAGCTGTTTTCCTGAGTAATAAAATTTCACTTATCCGTAAAAATGATCATTTAAAAAAGGGAGTCAGAGGCTCTGACAAATTATTAACCCCTATAGCAGCGCAAGTATACCAATTCATTGAGTCAACGAGAACCTCAGCATCAAATAACGCATGGCTTCAAGAAGAATTGACTCGACTCAATATCAATCATCCTTATGAAATCAATACTGGAAACCTTGGAAAATACAAAAATAGTCTTGAGAAGCTAGAGGAGAAGTCGAAGATTAGTAGTGCAGAGCGCATTTTTCTTAAAGATGCTATCACAGTATTATCAGATATTCGTCGTAATGTGGATGCTCATGTGTTTTTAAAGTCGCAAATAGGAGGTAGCATTAACGGTGATTTGTCTCAGTTATATATTCCGTCCATCAACATTCTGCTAGTTGCATATCAAAGATAATTTCTAACAATCCGCTTGCACACCTACCATTGATGAGTTATTTGTTAAGTACGAGAGGCTACTAGCGGCGGATGAAGCGGGAAGTTAGCTAATCTATTGCATTCCTTGTAGTACTTGCTGGATGACATCTGCTGGTACTTGGTCGGTAACTGTGACTACACCAATTTGGGTTGGTAACACAAACCGCACTTTACCTGCTTTGACTTTTTTATCTAGTTGCAGTGCGTCAATAATTGCGGCAATATCTACACCCGCAGGTAATTTTGTGGGTAAACCTGCTTTTTGAATGATAGCGTTTTGTCGGTAAGTTTCTGCTTGTTGCCACATACCTAAATTGACAGCAATTTGTCCAGCCGCTACCATACCGATCGCAACAGCTTCGCCATGATTCACTACTCGATAACCTGTTAAACTTTCGATCGCATGACCAATAGTATGTCCATAATTGAGAATTGCCCGTAGTCCACCTTCTTTCTCATCTTTGCCGACAACATCAGCTTTGGCTTGGCAAGAACGAATTAAGATTTCATTCAACAGTTCCGGCTTCATGTAACGGAGTTGGTTGAGATGTTTGCTGGCTTCCAAGTGGGTAAACAATTCCCCATCCCAAATCACACCATACTTGATAACTTCTGCCATACCTGCACGAAACTCGCGCATAGGTAGAGTTTTTAATACTTCTGGGTCAATTAAGACTAAACGCGGCTGATGAAATGCGCCAATCAAGTTTTTGCCATTGGGATGATTTACGCCTGTTTTGCCGCCGATAGCAGAATCTACCATTGCTAAAAGGGTGGTAGGTACTTGGACAACGTTAATTCCCCGCAGCCAAGTTGCAGCGGCAAAACCTGTCATATCACCAATTACGCCTCCCCCCAACGCTACCATTGTCGAGGAACGTTCCAGGCGGTTTTCTAAGGCAACATCATAGAGTTTTTGGATGGAATTGAGGGTTTTGTAGCGTTCCCCGGCTGGTAAGCAATAACTCGCTACGTTAAACCCTGCTGATGTGAGTGAGGCGATCGCTCTTTCGCCATAATGCTTGAAAATAGATGGATTAGAAACTAACACTACTTTCTGCCCTAGCTGGAGATTAGCCAGACTTTGACCAAGCTGATCTAAACTGGCAGGTGCGATCGCAATCTCGTAAGACTGCTGCGGTAAATTAACGTTAATGGTAGAAGTCATTGCCCAACCCTAAAAAGCGCCCGTGGGCTTGTATTTTAACGCAATCTGGGTCTGAAATATGAAGTCGGAAATTGCATTCTTTAGCATTTTGACCATTGACCATTGACCCGTGACTAATGGTTCAATAGATTTAGTGAAGTATTGTGGAGAAGCATCAAAATGTTTGCAATAGTTGCTTACGTCGGTTTTTTAGCTTTATTCACCGCAATAGCGGCTGGTCTGCTGTTCGGGTTACGTGCTGCTAAGATTCTCTAAATTAATTAAGGGTATGAGGTATAGGGGCGTAAGTGAGGCAGAATTTTACACCCTTACACCCTTACACCCTTATTTATCCCACCGCCGCAGGACTAGCCACCTGATTTGCTCTTTGCACGGGTGGACGCATTTCTAAACCCAGCAAGTTCAACATTTCCTGGTCAGCATCATAATCTGGACAAGGAGTGGTGACAGTGAGCATTTTGTTATCGTCACTAGAAAAGATAGAATTTGCTCCAGCCATAAAGCAAAAAGCTTGTTCAACTTGAGAAAGTCTGGCGCGGCCAGCACTCAGCCGCACATCAGAAGTGGGCATGACAATACGTGCAGTGGCAATCATTCGTACAATATCCCAAATAGGGACATCTGGTTGATTTTCCAGCGGTGTACCTTCAACTTGAGACAGAATATTAATTGGAACTGACTCTGGGTGAGGATTGAGGTTAGCTAGGGTAGATAACATCGATACTCGGTCTTTAGCAGTTTCACCTAAGCCTAGAATACCGCCAGAGCAAACAGTCACATTAGTTTGGCGAACATTCTCAATTGTATTTAGGCGATCGCTATAAGTTCTAGTTGTAATAATTGTGCTGTAATAGTCCTCTGAGGTATCCAAATTGTGGTTATAAGCATACAACCCGGCTGTTTCTAATCGCTTGGCTTGGTCGGCTGTCAACATTCCCAGGGTACAGCAGACTTCTAAACCCATATTGGTAACTTCTTTGACCATTCCCAGCACTGCTTCAAACTGAGAATTATCTTTCACTTCCCGCCAAGCCGCACCCATACAGACACGACTGACACCTTTTTGTTTAGCTATTTGGGCAATATTCACCACGGTATCTTTATCCAGAAGTGCTTGTGGTTTCACTTCTGTTTTGTAACGAGAAGATTGAGCGCAATAGCCACAATCTTCAGGACAACCTCCGGTTTTAATGGAGATGAGTTTACAGACTTGTATTTTTTTAGGGTCATGATATTGGCGATGTACACTAGCAGCTTGATAAATAAGCTCTAGCAACGGCATATCATAAATCTTCTGAATCTCTGCTTCCTGCCAATCGTAGCGTATTCCCACCGACATTCAATAAATCCTTCTTGTTGACTGGATTGATTAATATCTGTCTTGTTGCTGGATCTGTTGAAGTACTGCTTTCAATCCTAGGGCTGTAGACATTAGACATCAGCTTATCAATATTTTGATTTTGCGGGGATGGCAGATTAAGAAATCAATATATAGCAGAGAGGATTCAGAATTCAAAATAAGAATAGGCTCTATACCTAAATTTAAGACTGGAAATCTACTAAAAATAGAACTCCCCAACTTTTTGCCAAGAGTTGGGGAGTTCTATTCTGTTGGGAAAATTTAGCGATGTGAGTTAGCGTAGCGATCAGGCAAATTAATATCTAGACCCAGTACGTACTTCATTCGGATCGCGGTAAGTTGTGGGTTCTTGGCGCTTACGAGCTAGTCCGGCTAAACCAGCTAAACCCAGTAAACCTAACCAACCCCAATTGGAATTGCGATCGCCTCTTACATCGCTAGTTCCTTGGTAAGATGTAGTGCCTGTCGTGTTTGTCGTTCCGGTGTCTGTTCCAGTTCCAGTCGTGCCAGTTCCACTTCCGGTAGTTCCAGTAGTACCAGAGCCTGTACCATAATTATCTGTGGTTCCAGTGCTTGTGCCAGTAGTGCCGGAGCCTGTACCATAAGTACCTGTACCATTAGTCCCATTGCCTGTACCTGTGCCAGTTCCAGTGGTTCCAGTACCTGTCCCATAATTGCCAGTGGTACCTGTGCCAGTTCCTGTACCAGAGCCTGTACCGTCAGTTCCTGTACCAGTTCCAGTAGTTCCTGTGCCAGTCCCATAATTGCCAGTGGTACCTGTGCCAGTTCCTGTACCAGAGCCTGTACCGTAAGTCCCTGTACCCGTACCAGTTCCAGTGGTTCCAGCGCCTGTCCCGTAACTGCCAGTAGTACCTGTGCTAGTTCCAGATCCGCTAGTTCCTCCACTACCTGTACCAGTTCCTCCAGATTGAGCATAAATAGGCGTAGATAGTGCAACCGCACAACTGATGGCAAATAAACTCACTAAAACAGACTTGGATACATTAAGAGATTTCATGTTTTGATTTCCTTGTATGTACTAAATGCTCTGGTTGTTTGATTTGGAAAAATGCTTGGTAGTGATTATCTTCTGTCTCTATCCTGATGCTAAGTATAGAAATATTAAGCTAATACCCATTAGAGATAAGCTACTTTCAGCACAAGGAATTAAGAATTGCAAAAATATCTATTTAATTTATTACTTTATTCAGCCTTATCTTTCAAAAAATCTTTCACAAGTCCTTGTTTTATTATTTTTTGAAAGCCTGAATAATTGATGTAGCATTTTGTTGTTTACCTTCAAGTACACAATGCTTTTCAACAATTAAATTGTTGCAGAGTATGAAGAGCCTCACCTCTTTCTTGAGATATAAGTTGAAGCTAGGGAAATAACAGCAAAATGGAGGATTTAAAATTTCGATCTCTTGCTCAACTTTACTAATTCATTAAAATGCATACAATAAAAGCTATTCATACTTAGCTATTATTTGTAATTCTTCTTTGAGAGATAAAGGCTGATATCCTAACCTAAAAGCTTGAGAACTATCTAAAGAAACATCTGCTGGTCTGGGTGCTGACATTTTTACATCTTTTTGACGACAGCTTTTTATGCCTGTGGATGGTAGTTTGAATACTTCTACCAATAACTGTCCAAAGTCATAGCGTGAAATCCGTTCTTTCCCGCCTAGGTGAATAATGCCATTCACTTTTTCTACAGCTAACAATAATCCTTTCGCGGCAGTTGTCCCGCTCGCTGGTGTGCGGTATTCATCAATAAATAAATTTAATTCTTTTTCTTCTTTTAAAGTTTGAATAAAAGGTTGAATAAAGTTCTGTGCTGTGGGTGTCGCGCAGCCAAAGAGTAAGGGTATCCGACAGACTGCGGTCATGGGATATCGCTCTAACATACCCATTTCAGCCATGACTTTTTGCTCACCATATATATTGATAGGACATACTGGTGCATTTTCATGATAGGGAGGCGTTAAGCCATTAAAGACTTGATCTGTTGATGTAAACACGCAAGGAATCGAAAAATCTGCACATAGTCCAGCTATATTGCAAGATGCAGTGACATTAATGAGGTGTGATTCTTGAGGATAAATTTGACAAAAATTTGGTTGGGAGTGTGCGGCTGTATGAATAACTGCGTCTGGATGAATATCGTTAAATAGTTGTTGTAATTCTTGAAAGTCTGTTAAATTGACTTTAAGTATTTTGATTCCCGGAATTTCGATAAAATGTGAGTTATAAGTACTATAAACTTCCCAGTCTGGTTTTGCTAGTTGGCAAAGATGCCATCCTAAAAAACCACTGGCTCCGGTAATCAATAGTTTTTTCATAATATTATTTTGATCGCAGCGAGTAAATCAATGCAGATATTAGATTTAGTTAATCCAAATCATACCCTGTAACTTGTAACAGAGTGCATATTATTACTTGTATTGCTGGGAACAGAAAACAGTCTGAGAAACTATTTATAGTCTTTATTTGATGATGAATTTTTTTCCGAGTCTATTCGGCAAATACTAAAGTTTTTGGCTGTTGGAAGCAGCTATTGAATTAATTGTTGAAATCTTTGATCACCACGTACTTTTTTAAAGTCTGGATCGGTTTTTGCTAACTGCTGGTATTTTTCTGGAACTAGGCGTATAGCTGTTTTTAAGTTCGTAATTGCTAAGTCTACTTTGTTTTGCAAGGCATAAGTACAAGCTCGATTGTAGTAAGCTTCTGGCTTGTCTGGCTTGATAGCGATCGCTTTATCGTAAGATGCTAATGCCTCCTGATAACGTTGCAGTTTTGTCAACGCTATCCCGCGGTTAATCCAGGCTTCTTGTTTATCTGGTTTAATGGAGATCGCTTTATCATAAGCTGTAATTGCAGCTGCATAACTTTGCAAGGATGCTAAAGAATTACCTCGGTTGTACCACGCTTCATCTTTATCCGCTTTAATCGTAAGCGCTTGATCATAAGATGCTAATGCTTCTGTGTGTTTTTGCAGTTTTGTCAAAGCGATGCCTCGGTTTATCCAAGCATCAGCACTGTCTGGTTTGAAGGCGATCGCTTTATCATAAGCTGTTATAGCATCTTGGTAGTGTTGTGCATCTAATAGTTTATTGCCCTGATTAAATAAATCTTCTGCCTTTTGACTCGTCTTTGCTTCTGTCAGCAACTGAGAAATATTAATTTCTTGTACCACTTGCTGGGTATTTTTTATTGATGATTGTGCTTTGCTATTGCACCCAGATGTGAAGCAAATAATCAAGCCAGAGGCAGCCAAGCAGCGCCAAAAGACCATGCTGTACCTACAGAACTCTAAATTTGATGTTAAATCATTTTGATATTTATTAATAGTATCATAAAAGACTGTCGTTTTTTAATTAATCTGCTTATCTGTGCAATTGCTAAATTTTGCTGTTCAGTAACCTGACAGTATTCCTGACATATTTATCCTTTGCTGGGTAAGACTTTTAGCTCATATTTGACGTAATTAATTGAGTTATAGCAATCCTAAATAATTTACAAACATATTTCCCCTTTGTCTTCCTTGTTCACCTTGCCTCTTTTATTCAGATATCAAATAGGACGGTTATCTAAGCCCGAAGTCAAGACGTAGAGACGCTATTTCTCTAAGTTAGAGTCTGGTATTTTCTAATTTACTTAATTGCAAACTCCTGTATTTAGCGTTTTTAAGCATTAATGAGCAAGTGTTTTATCATCGCAAGTGTAATAAAATTAATAACTTTGCAGTGTATATTTTAAATTCTTCGTCAAAAGAGAATTTAGCTAAATACGAATAAATGATTAATCTTTTTCCAAGTCCATCGTTGAAAAATTTGACCGTGCCAATTTGAGATTTTAAATTTTGGATTGTGCGAAAATTTGAGCCAGTGCATTGGGAGGGTTCCCCTACTTGAGCAAATCTAAAATCCCCAAACTGCGTCTTCTTGTGGGTGCAGTTAATCTAAAATCTCAAATTATTTGACCAATATTTTCTTAATTCCCTAACGATAAATATGCTTACAAATCAATTTACTGTAAGTTAGGCGATCGCCAAAACTCAATCCGCTTTGTCATAACGCTGTATTAACTAGTTTAAGCAAGGAAGTGGGCAGAGGCAGAATCAGCAAGTACTATTGACTAAATATCTCAGTTCATCCATTTAGGTGAAGGCGAGTAAAATTACTAAAGACTAATATTAAGGAAAGTTAATTTATATTTGCCAGAATTTTTCATAAATAAAAAATTCCCCTAATTTCTAGTCTTATAGCTATAGGCAAGGTAGTTAGGACATCGGTAAGCGATAGAACTGAGACAATAAAAGACTTTTAACTCTGTTACCTATCACCTTCTATATAGCCTGTATAGACAACTCAAAAGCCCAAAAGTACTCGTTAGACCGTGATTTATGAACACCTACATAGAAGTTCCCGTTATTGGCAAAGTTTATCACCCACTCCGCTGGCTGATGGGGTTGATAGCCACGGGTGCGGTTGTGGTTGGTGTTGCTACTACCGCCAACATAGTTAAGCAAACAGCCAGCGAACAGGATATTACACAACTAACTGTGCCTGTAGAAGCGAAAAATGTGACTTTGAAAATTACTGCCAGTGGTAAAGTTGTCCCTGTGCAGAGTGTGAATATTAGTCCAAAGAATCCTGGGGTACTGGCAGAATTATATGTGGAACAAGGCGATCGCGTAGAACAAAATCAAGTTATCGCCAGAATGGATGTAGGCGATTTGCAAGCGCAAATTCTGCAATACCGCGCCAACTTAGCCCAGTCCCAAGCCCAATTAGATCAAGCCTTAGCGGGGACTCGTCCCCAAGAAATTACCCAAGCAAAAGCCCGATTGTCCCAAGCCCAAGCCCAGTTAGCCCAAGCCCGTGCAGGTAATCGTCCCCAAGAAATTGCTCAAGCGCAAGCTCAAGTAGATGCAGCCCAAGCAAGGGTAAACTACACCGCTGAACAAGTTAAACGTTATCAATATCTTTACCAACAAGGTGCCGAGAAAAAGCAATTATTAGACCAAGCAGTCAGTGAAGATAAATCGGCTAAAGCTAACCTAGAAGAAGCGCGTCGCCGTTTATCATTGATGCAAAGTGGCTCCCGCAGCGAAGAAATTGATTTGAAGGAAGCTGCTGTCACCGAAGCCCAAGCCGCTTTAGTTTTATTACAAGATGGTACACGTAAAGAAGAAATTGCCCAACGCCAAGCCGCAGTCAAAGCCGCACAAGCCCAGTTAGTCGCCGCAAACGTCAAAATAGAAGAAACGGTGATTCGCGCCCCCTTTGCGGGAATTGTCACCCAGAAATATGCCAACATCGGCGCATTTGTTACACCAACTACCTCGGCTTCTAGCAGTGCTTCGGCAACTTCTAGTTCCATTGTGGCTGTTGCTAAAGGTTTAGAAGTATTAGCCCAAATTCCCGAAGCCGATATTGGTAGAGTTAAACCAGGACAGGAAGTGGAAATTGTCGCTGATGCTTATCCTGATCAAATATTTAAAGGTCGTGTCCGCTTGATTGCCCCAGAAGCAGTAGTAGAACAAGGTGTAACATCATTTCAAGTGCGGGTGGCGTTAGAGACGGGTACAGATAAACTGCGTTCTGGCTTAAATGTTGACTTGACTTTTTTAGGCGATCGCGTCACCAATACCTTAGTATTACCAACTGTGGCCATTGTCACCGAAAAAGGTAAAACCGGTGTCCTGGTTCCCGATGCCAAAAATCAGCCCCAGTTTCGGGAAGTGACAACAGGGGCGCAAATTCAAGACCAAACTCAAGTTTTGTCTGGCGTGCAACCAGGCGATCGCGTGTTTGTTGATTTACCCAAGGACTATAAAATTAAGAAGGCGCAGGAAGCACAAAACCAATGAACTTCTTAGAAAGCGTACAAATGGCAGGTAAAACTCTGCTATCTAATAAGTTGCGTAGCGCCCTGACGATGTTGGGTATCGTGATTGGTAACGCCTCGGTAATTGCCATGATTGGCATTGGTGAAGGGGGACAGAAATTCGTTTCTAATCAGTTAGAATCTCTAGGGCCGAATGTATTGTTTGTCATTCCTGGTAATCAAGAAACTGAACGTGTTTCCAGAGATGTGCCGAAAACTTTAGTATTGGAAGATGCCAAGGCGATCGCTACTCAAGTACCAACTGTAGCAGAGGTGACGGCAGAGTTAAATAGCCGTCAGGTAGTGACTTACGCTAACAAAAACACCGATGTCAACATTATCGGTACAACACCCAGCTTTTTGACAGTAAGAGACTTTACCACTGACAAAGGGCGGTTTTTTTCCGACATAGACATGAAACGCAGTAACCAAGTTGTCGTACTGGGTGCAAAATTAGCTGAACGACTGTTTAGTAATAGTAACCCTGTAGGGCAGCAGTTACGCATCAACAATACCAGCTTTCGTGTCATTGGGGTGTTAGTTAGTAAAGGTTCCAACTTAGGTGTTGATTATGATGATGCGGCCTTGATTCCGGTAATTACAATGGCCAACCGCATTGTTGGGCGGACTTCACCTTATGGATTAGAGTTAACTTATATAGTTGCTTCGGCAAAAAACGCCGATAGCGTAGATGCAGCAGTTTTTCAAATCACTAATTTACTGCGCCAACGCCACAAAATCATCGGCGAAGATGACTTTACCATCCGTACCCAAAAAGATGCTTTGCAAACTGTCGGCCAAATCACAGGTGCATTAACAATTATGCTGGCGGCGATCGCGGGTATCTCCTTATTTGTTGGCGGTATCGGTATCATGAATATCATGTTGGTTTCCGTCACCGAACGCACCCAAGAAATCGGACTCAGAAAAGCGATCGGCGCAACCGAACAAGATATATTGTTACAGTTCATGATTGAAGCGGTAATTGTTTCCGCCATTGGTGGTTTAGTTGGGACTGCTGTTGGTGTCAGCGGAATTATGATAGTCGCAACTTTAACACCACTAGAAGCAAGCATTTCTCCTATAACTATTGCTACCGCCGTGGGGATTTCTGGTGCGATCGGTTTATTCTTCGGTGTCGTTCCCGCCCGCCGTGCTGCTAAACTTGACCCAATTGTCGCCCTACGAAGTGCTTAGTATAAATATTCTTTACACACGCGCGATCGCATCCGTAGTCAAAGAATTATAATATTGTCTGTGTTTTTACTCATGTTTAATATTGATTTGTTATTTGAGAATAAGTAACGCCATCGCCATGTGCTACTTTCTCTCAAACCTAACCCCCAACCCCTTCCCTTGTAGGGAAGGGGAGCAATATTCAAAGCCTCTCTCCGTTTCGGGGAGAGGTTTGGAGAGGGGTTTCAAGAATAAGTTGCACATCGCGTTAAGTATAATCAGCAAATGCGATCGCCGAAATAACAAATGCGTTCACCGAAATAACAAATGCGATCGCCGAAATAACAAATGCGTTCACCGAAATAACAAATGCGTTCACCGAAATAACAAATTCGTTCACCGAAATAACAAATGCGTTCGCTGAAATAACAATTGCGATCGCAAAAATAGCAAATGCGATCGCAAAAATAACAAATGCGATCGCAAAAATAACAAATGCGATCGCAAAACCTATAAATATTACTCTCCGCGCCTCCGCGCCTCCTCGTGAAGTAAATCTATCCCCTAATTCTTCAAAAATTGAGGATAATACTGTTGTAAACAACTACCAGTCCTCAGTTATCAACCCTACTTCCTGTTAACTGATAACTGTTAACTGATAACTGATTATGGATGAACAACGCCTACAAGCTTATTATCAGCTAATTGAAAGCCTGCTAAGTTGCCCTAGCGGAGAAGAACCAGAGATATTAGCAGCGAATACAGAATTACTAGACGCTGATTTTGTGCAGGTAGTAGCAGCAGCAGCCGAACATTCTGCCCAGCAGGGACAAGAAAACACCGCTAACTGGTTGAGGAACTTAGCCACCTATCTCACCACCCCAGAAACACCCGCCATCACTGAAGCAGATATAGAGACTTACGGGCAATTTATCTTAGAAGTATTGCAAGCAACAGGAGAAAGCAACGGCGATCCTCAAGTAATTTACCCGTTGCTGGAGGCTAACACCGATAAACTCAACCCGATTTTTGCAGAATTATTGCGGCGTTGGGCAACCCATACCCTAGCGGAAGCGGAACCAGATAAAGCAACATTCATCGCCGCAGTGATTGGTGAATTTAGTAATTTGATTAACCAGTTTCCCTTGGGTAGCAAAGCCAACAATATAGAAATTGCCATAACTGGTTACGAAATCATCCAAACTGTTTACACCCGCAGCGCCTTTCCTGAATTATGGGCAACTTTGCAAAATAATTTAGCGACTGCTTACTCTGACAGAATATTGGGAGAGAAAGCCGAGAATCTCGAAAAAGCGATCGCATCTTTTACCGCTGCACTGGAAGTATACACCCGCAGCGCCTTTCCCCAAGATTGGGCAATGACACAAAATAATTTGGGGAATGCTTACTCTGACAGAATATTGGGAGAGAAAGCCGAGAATATCGAACAAGCGATCGCATCTTTTACCGCTGCACTCGAAGTCAGAACCCGCAGCGCCTTTCCCCAACAATGGGCAACAACGCAAAATAATTTGGGGAATGCTTACTCTGACAGAATATTAGGAGAGAAAGCCGAGAATCTCGAAAAAGCGATCGCATCTTTTACCGCCGCACTCGAAGTATATACCCGCACCGCCTTTCCCCAACAATGGGCAATGACGCAAAATAATTTAGCGACTGCTTACTCTGACAGAATATTAGGAGAGAAAGCCGAGAATCTCGAAAAAGCGATCACATCTTATACCGCTGCACTGGAAGTATACACCCGCAGCGCCTTTCCCCAAGATTGGGCAACAACGCAAAATAATTTGGGGAATGCTTACCGTAACAGAATATTGGGAGAAAAAGCCGAGAATATTGAACAAGCGATCGCATCTTTTACCGCTGCACTGGAAGTATACACCCGCAGCGCCTTTCCCCAAGATTGGGCAATGACACAAAATAATTTGGGGAATGCTTACTCTGACAGAATATTGGGAGAGAAAGCCGAGAATATCGAACAAGCGATCACATCTTTTACCGCTGCACTCGAAGTCAGAACCCGCACTGCTTTTCCCCAAAACCATGCCGAAACGTTGTTAAATCTCGGCATCTTATACCAAGAAGAACAACAATTTGACTCAGCTTACAATACGTTTACCCAAGCAATAGCCACAGTCGAATCTATCCGGGGTGAAATAAAGTCTGGTGAAGAAGCCAAGCGCAAACAAGCAGAAGAATGGAATCAACTTTATCACCGCATGATAGAAGTTTGCCTAGCATTAAACAAAGACACCGAAGCCATAGAATATATCGAACGCAGCAAAACCCGTAACTTAGTCGAACTGTTAACCAAAGCCGATTCCGCAACTACAGAAAATCTACCTTTAGTTAATAACAGCATCAAATTTGCAGAAATTCAAAATTTGTTAGACAACCAAACTGCAATCATCCAGTGGTACATCTTCAGTGATTGTTTTCGCGCCTTCATCATCACCCACGACAAATTAACAATCTGGCAATCTGAGGAACAAGATTTAGATGCGCTTTTGGATTGGACAAAAGAATATTTACTTAGCTACTATAACCCAGAAGACAACCATAAAAATCAATGGCGAAATCAGTTAGCACAACGCTTACAAAAGTTAGCTGATATTCTGCATATTGAAGAAATACTAGATATAGCCAAAATTCCCCAACACTACAAATTAATTCTTATTCCCCATCGCTTCTTACATCTATTTCCCCTTCATGCTTTACCTGTAGGTGAGTCATACTTATTTGATTTATTTCCCAAGGGTGTGGGTTATGCGCCTAGTTGTCAAATCTTGAAACAACTACAACTACGCCAACGCCCTAATTTTGAATCTCTAGTTGCTATCCAAACTCCAACAGAAGACTTATATGAAAAAGATTTAGGTGCAGTTACAGCCATTAAAAAACAATTTGCTAATGCTTATGTGTTAAAGCAAGCCAAAGCTCAAAAATCAAAACTTCTCCATATTAATGAAAATCCTCCCCATACCACCCTAAATAAAGAATTAATCAAAGCTAACTGTGTGTTTTTCTTCTGTCACGGGTACTTTAACCTTAATTCTCCCCTAGATTCTGGTTTACAGTTAGCTGATGACAACTTGACTTTGACAGATATCATTACTCATTTCAAACTAGATAATTGTCGCCTAGTCAATCTTTCTGTTTGCGAAACTGGTGTGATAGATTCCACAAACACCAGTGATGAATATATTGGTTTACCCAGTGGTTTCTTATTAGCTGGTAGCACCAATGTAGTCAGCAGCCTTTGGACTGTTGATGCTACAGCTACAGCTTTATTAATGATTAAATTTTACGAAGAATTACATCAGCAGAGTAGTATTATATTAGCTTTAAATACAGCCCAACGCTGGTTAAGAGATACTACAGTCCAAGGCTTTCAAGATTGGCTGGGTAACTCTGCACTCAGTCTAGTTTGGCAGACACAACTAAATCAATATTTTACTGATAACTATCAAAGTACCTCAATCCAACCTTTTGCATCGCCTTTTTATTGGGCTGCTTTTTCTACCATAGGTAAAGGAGATTAACAAATGTCAGTTTATTACAATAGTATCCAAGCTTTTATTCAAATACTTTACTCACATTCCAAGGTAATTTCTTTGCCAGACTGGGAAGAATTACACCAAATGTTTAACACATTACCAAAAGATGATGATGAAGAAATTTCAGAAAGATTAGAAAATTGGTTACAACCAGAATCGCGCAGTCAGCTACTAGAAATTTATAAGCAAAATCTCAAATCAATTAGTGCTACATCTGCAATTGATTTAGGGGTAAACATAGGTATAGGTAACAGTAAATCACAAACTCCTGCCAATCAACCTAGTCCATCATCAAAGGAGTTATTAGATAACGCTATTAAAGAAAACTCTCCTTTATCTGACAAGCAAAAATCTCAACCAACACCGTGAAGAATTTCAGCCTCAGTCTCTACGCTTTTCATCTGCGTCATACCCTAACTCAACTTCCCGGCGAAGTTGTGACAAATGCTCATCTCTTATGGGAAAACCTGGTAAAAGTGGGAGAGAATTCCCTTTTCTTTATTGGGTTGAAAGATTTGCGCTTAAATTTAGTTTGCTATGAAAATAATGTATACAAACCTCAGAAAGAAGCAAACAGAAAAACCGAATGGTTAAGTGTTTCTGGCAAAGAATTAGATTTAGGGAGTCTCGCCACACGAGGAGGCTTTAAGATTAATGCTAATCTTCAGCCATTTTTACTTAACGATACCTATGCAATTGATTTAACTTTAGTTCCAGAATCACAAAACACCTCTATAGACATAGCAAAACTGCAAGATTTCCAACCAATTAGTTTACTCCCATCTAATATTGAAGCATCATTAGGACAAACATTATGGATTTACGGAGAAGTAGATCCAAATCAAGATTGTGATAAACTAGCGCAAGAATTTGCCACAGCTTTAGTAGCAGGAACAAGCTTAGATCCTGTGCTGATAAATAAAGGAGAACTCTTAGATAGTCTGTTATTTGAATATCAAGCACTTGACCCTAATACACCAGATAACCCTGCTAAAGAATGTCAGATTTTAATAGTCATCAATAATAATCAGTCATCAACAGTAAACCTTGCAGGACAAGCTTATGACTGGCTATTAAGGTTATTTTGGAGCTATCATAAAATACGTTATATTTATCAACTAGCTCGTCAACGTTATCAAGAAGCGAGAGAAGTTTACAGCGATTTAGAAAATAAAATCCAAGATTTTAACAGTCTAGTATCTGCAACTCAAACACAATTATCTGATTTAAAAAGCTTAATGGCAGAAATACCCCAAAAAAGCTTTGACTACATCAGATGCTTACAAGATTTACAAACGCACTACACAGCAGTTACTACTAATATTACTAATTACGAAATTTGCTTAAATAAAATTCAAACTATTGGTGGGGGAAATAGCCCCCAATCTTGGCAAGATTTTTTAAACAAAGAATGTCAGAAATGGCAAAAACAAATCGAAACAGATATTAACTATCTAACCCCTGGACAAGAATTATTTGGGCAATTTGTTGATACTATCCGAGGTATAGTAGAAACACAACAAGCAGAACGCGATCGCTCTCTAGAAAACAAAATTCAAATTTTAGGTATTGGCTTCGGTAGTGGTGCAATTGTATCTGGTATCATTACCCAACACATCGATAAAATAAATCGACCTATACCCTTCATTTCTCCCAATAACCCACCAAATCCCTTTTACGCATCTTTGCTTTTAAGTTTTTTTACTACCTTATTTTGTATGGCCTTGGGTTGGTGGATAACTAAACGAAAATAAAGATGCCTTACTAATTCCTTACATTCTGTTTATCCCCTTGAGATAATGGGTTTCAAAGCCTCTCTCCGTTTCAGGGCTAAGGTGTACACACAAGTCAAAAATTTTCATGTTCAACCACATCCCGCCTAGAACTAAAGTTCCAGGCTCATAGCCAAAGTCCACAAAGCGCGGACTGGAAGACATTTTTAGTTCAGCCATCTTCAGATGACTTGCGCTATGAGACTCGGAATTCATTCCGAGGCGGGACAGATGCACTCAACGAACATTTGTGTGTACACCGTAGCCGTTTCGGGGAGAGGTTTTGAGAGGGGTTTTTAGTATAATTATCGACTTCCCAAACAACTCCTAAACGCAAAGACTATCCTAGAAATAGCAGGTAAAAAATAATAACTAAATATTTATGACAACTATTTCAATGACCGATTCTCTAGTTCCTAATCCTGGAGCAAAATCGGCAATCATTCGTTTAGAAGATATCTTTAAAGTCTACGGTAGTGGCGAAACCGAAGTCAAAGCACTGAATAATGTCAACTTGACTATCAACGAAGGCGAATATTGTTCAATTATGGGGCCTTCAGGTTCAGGTAAATCTACAGCCATGAATATTATCGGCTGTTTAGATCGTCCCACAGATGGACATTATTATTTAGATAACCTTGATGTTGCCCAAATGAATGATCAAGCCTTAGCACATATCCGCAACAAAAAGCTGGGGTTTGTCTTCCAACAATTTCACCTCTTAGCTCAACTCACAGCCTTAGAAAATGTGATGTTACCAATGGCTTATGCTAATGTTAACCCGACAGAAAGACGCGATCGCGCCATCGAAGCTTTAATACGAGTTGGTTTAGAAAAACGCCTCAACAACAAGCCAAATCAACTCTCAGGCGGTCAACAACAAAGAGTAGCGATCGCTCGTGCAATTGTCAACCGTCCTGTCGTCCTCCTAGCTGATGAACCCACAGGCGCACTTGACTCGCGCACCACCCAAGAAGTATTAGACATTTTCACCGAATTAAACGCCAGTGGTATCACCGTAGTCATGGTAACTCACGAACCAGAAGTAGCCCGTCAAACGCAGCGCATCGTTTGGTTCCGTGATGGTGAAGTTATTCACTCTAACCTCACACCAGCAGATTTAACTCAAGTAGCTACATCATAAAATGAGTGGTGCGTTCTCCAACAACGCACCCTACTAGCTTTTTATCACTAGTCCCTAACCTCTTTAATGATTAAAGGCTGGAAGTTTTACCAGTTTCGGCTTGTGTTTCTATCGGTTGGACATCACTGTAGCCCATTTCACCGGCGATCGTTCTAAAAACTGACATTTGCGCTTCAAAATCTAAGCCTTCAATTTGAGAAATCAAATCATTAATTCCCTTACTGGGTTCATAATCGTCAGGAAAATCAACTACAGATTTACCCATAGCTACAGCCCAAACATACCAAACTAACAATTGGTTATTTTCTTTTATTGCACCATAGGCGCGAGAATATTCTGTGTCTTTGCGGTTAACTATATCCCGCATCGCATTTAGTTGTTCTTCTTCAGAAAGTTGCAAATAATCATTTAATAAAAGTGGTGCTAATTCAGGTTCCGCAGCAGCCGGAGCCGCAGGAGTAATAGAATCACCCATGTTTTCATAAACAAGATAAAACCATGCTAATTTAGCATCAGTATCTAACTTATTAAAGGCTTGAACAACATTTTGGGTTTGATTACTTAAGGCTTGAGGAGCGTTTTTTTCGTAACTTGCAGTCATAATTTATCACCGGGAAATTAACATAGCAAACTAAGAGTTAACAATTTTCGATAAATATTATCTCCCTCCTAGAGAAAGACTTATTTTAATTTGTAATTAAAACTTATATCTATCTTTTAATAGAGGTCATGATCTCTCCCTAGGTGGCAGTAATTTAACAATTTGTTTTGCTACAATCGCCCTAGCATTTAATAAAATTACACAAGTGTTAAATTATGGCTGATACAATAAAACCCAATCCTAATGAAGCTACTACCCATGATGCACAATTAGCCGCAGAAAACATGGCTAGTGGTGAAGAAAAAGTACAAAAAGTAGATTTTGATGCAGATTACGCAGCCGCCCAGCAATTTAGCGTCAGTGAAATAGACCGCACTCCCGAAGGCGCATCTGCTGCTGAAACAGCAACCGCACCTAAATTTGAAGTTCCAGAAGCAGAAGATAAAACATCTGAAGCACAATCTACAGGTAATCCGAGTGATTATTTAGAGTTAGCAAAAGAAGTTGGTGGTTCTCAGAACGAAGGTGTTTCAAATGTTAGTGATGATTTAGTCAAACAAGCTATAGAAAAGGGTCAACCCAAAAAATAGTCAATTGAAGTATGAATTATGACAATTCATACTTCATGCTTCCTTTTATTTGAACTATTAGCTGATGCTCAACAATTTTGCACAACATCTAGTAGTTCGCTGGGATGGTTAATTAAAAAGTCAGGATTTTGCTTTGATAATACTTCTGGGGAATTAAATCCCCAAGTCACGGCAACTACTTTAATATTAGCCTTCCTGGAAGCTTCTATATCTCTGGTTTCATCACCAACATAAATAACTGCTTGAGTTGAAAGTTGTTTTTGCTTTAATACGTTATTTATGATGGTTGTTTTCCCAAAAATAGTTACTCCTGAATAAATAAAATCAAAGAGGTTATCTAAATCGTGATTTTCTAGGAAAGCTGTAACATTTTCCTTAGAGTTAGATGTGATAATTCCTAACTTATAACCTTGATTTTTCAGTTCTGTGAGTGCTTCTTGAATTCCAGGAATTGGTTGAAATTCGTGAATTTTATTTTTTAGTTCTGATTTGACTTTCTTGAGTAGAAAAGGAATTTTTAACAGAGAAACACCTGAGTATTTAATAATTTCTCTAGAAGTTAAATTCCTTAAGTAAGCGAGTTGTTCAGGAGTGATTTGTTTATAGCCAAACTCTGTAGCTAAACGATTGGCAATAACGATAAGAGCATCTACTGTATCTGCAATTGTGCCATCAAAATCAAAAACAATTACTTTCTGAGTCATTATTTTGCTGGGATGCGTCAAGATTAGCACGGGCATTCCGTCTTAACATTTCTGGCTTAATCCGCCGCAACGCTGATGCCGGAAATTGTCTGTCCCACTCCTCATCTGAGATTTTCGCTAATTCTATCAGCTTGGGCGCAATATTCCCAGGATAAGGTTGAAAATCTGCCACGTCAGTTGTGTGAGCAAATCGCTGATTCCAAGGACAGACATCTTGGCAAATATCGCAGCCTGCAACCCACCCTTGCAAGTGTGGTGCGATCGCCTCTGGTAATTTTTCGCCGCGATTTTCAATTGTATGATAAGCAATGCAGCGATTAGCATCCACTACAAACGGTTGGGTAATAGCTCCAGTTGGACAAGCTGTTAAACAACGAGTACAGCTACCGCAATGTTGTGTATGGGGGCGATCGCATTCTAATTCTAAATTTGTCACAACTTCGCCTAAAAATACCCAAGAGCCATACTCTCTAGTAATCACATTCCCATTTTTGGCAATCCAACCAATTCCCGCTTTTTGCGCCCAGACTTTATCTTGTACGGGGCCAGTGTCTGCGTAGTACTTAGCTTTCACGCCTTCACCCAGTGATTCTAACCAGATAGTCAGCTGCTTGAGTTTTTTGTGCATTACCTTGTGGTAATCTCTCCCCCAACCATAGCGGGAGATTTTGGCGTATTCTTCCCCTTCTGGACGCTGATGTGGGGTGTAATAATTCAGAGCCACACACACAAGCGATCGCGCCTCTGGCATCACTAAACGAATATCTTGCCGCTTGGGGTTATTCATCCATTCCATATCAGCGTGATAACCCAGCGCTATCCATGCTTGCATTCTCTGAACTTCGGTATTATCTACCTCTTCTACAGCAGCAATTCCCACTTTGTGAAAGCCTAACTCTAAAGCTTTTTCTTTTACTACCCTGCTACTGGTTCCAGAACTTTGATTCATTTTTTTGAGCTAAATTCTGCCCACATTTGGGAATTTTAATTATACATTAAAAAGTAAAGTCTGCCATAAAAAATTTACTTATCAACATATTTGTAAATTTTATTTGCGCTTTGTAAACAAATAATGCAACATTGAAGAGTAAGAGGCAAAGCAATAAAAAGTAATGCAAACCTCTCACTGAATCATCAGCATACTTAACTAATCAACTGTAGTGCCATCATTTTTCGTAAAGTAGCCACTGACATGGGTGTTAACCCTTTACCTGACTAAATCAGTATTACGATATCCTCCCAACCTCAATGAATTGTCAAAATTTGTTCCCAGACAAAAATCTGGGAACAAATTCCTTCTTAAGAAATAGTCTAAATTAATAATTTCCCTCAACAGCTACTTTTTTTATATTGACTTTTATATTCAAATTAATTTTCAGTAAGCTTAATAATGGTAATTTTATGAAAACTGCTGAATCTATAGGTGAAATTAAGATTGCAGGAATTTCCGAACCTTGCATCTTAGATTATTTTGCAACTTTAAATGCAGGTCAATTTCAACAAACAGCATCACTGTTTGCCGAAGATGGTGTGATGTATGCGCCTTTTGAATCTGGTATTGTGGGTACAGATGCGATCGCAAATTATTTACAACAAGAAGCCCAAGGCCTGACAGCCTATCCCCAGCAAGGAATAATTGAGCATTTAGAAAATAACCAAATTCAAGTTCAGGTCACAGGCAAAGCCCAAACATCTTGGTGTGGTGTAAATGTTATGTGGCTATTTATCTTGAACCAACATCGAAAAATTACATACACCAAAATCAAACTCTTGGCTTCTCCCCAAGAGTTATTAGCCTTGCGGACAGAAAAGTAACTAACCGCAAATCAATCTAAATATCTGCTCAAAAATATCGATGTTAACGAGTTTGCTCTGCTCCCAATTATGCAGTTGGTATTGACTTTGCTCAACCAACTGTAATGATAAATTTATGGCTAGAATTCACCTAACTCTTGTTAGCTACTGCTCACGGCAAAGAGCGCATTAATAATCTTCTACCCAACTCAACATCTGCTGGAGCGCATACTCACTCAGGGTGTGCTGTCATAAGTAGGCTATCTAAAGTTTCTTGATCAAACAAATGCGAGACAGGAGCTTGATGGATTGCAGTTTCTATTGCATAGCAATTGAGGCTAACACAGTGAATTTTACAAGAGTTAGCCATTCTTGCCAAAGTCATTTCTTCTCCTGGTTGTAAAGAGCGAAATGGGCGGATAACCTGCTTCAATTCACTGATTGAATCAACCGCTAACCCCGAAATAGCTATAGTTAAATTCTTGTCTCCGTTTACTGCAATCCAGTAATGGCGACTAGGGTCAATCCCCTCTAGCCAAGGCAACTCATCATCAAGACCGTAACGCGGAGACAAACAAAATAAAGCTTCCATCGGCGGAATCATGACTTTGTTTGTAATTTAGGGGTAATCAAGACTAATTGTTACTAATGGTTGTTTTGGTAACTCTTCCTTTACCGGATTTGATAACTAGCCCCTATAAATCAAATAATTTTATTAAAAGTTAGTATTTTACTTAACTTTTCGTAATATCACTAGTTGCTCTGAATTAGCCGTCTACAATCCCAAGTCCCAGATAAACACCAAAGACCGTTGAATAAATGCACTACATTTGCCTTCTTTGCCGTTCCCCGTTACCCTTTATCAAACCGAATTTCTAGAGTAACTTCGGGTTATTTCACCAGTTCAGGAATAGTAGCTTCTAACTTTAAACAATTAGCACCATTCACTTGTAATTGGTACTCTACCTTATCCATTAAACGATTCATAATTAGCCATCCATAACCCCCTTCTTGTTTGTCTACTGGGTTGGGTGCTAAATAGGTAGACATATCGTAGCCTTCACCATAGTCCCAGATTTCTAGAGAAATATCTCGGTCTTTGAGTTCCAAGCGCAGTAATACTGGTAAATTCGGCTGCTCTTTGTGGGCATGACGTACCACATTAGAGTAGGCTTCTACCAAAGCCAGTCGTAAACGACTAGATTGCCGAGACCAATCAACAGATTCTCCTAGCTTGACTTTCAAGCATCCCAGCAACCAGCCTTCGACAATATTTAAATAATTCAAATCACTTGGTACATGAAGCTCACTTTTCATTACTTATAAAACCTCTAGTGAAAGTATAGTTTGATCGTCTTCTTGAACTTGGTTATTTGCTTGGATGCGAGCTAGTAAATGGTTTAGAGAAAGTGGTTGTGGCTCTGTTTGGAGGAGTTGCCAAAGGCCTTCTTGATTTAGCATAGAGTGAGTACCCGTCAAAGAATTATCATCTATGTTTTCGCATTTTAGTAATTCATTTGATACGGTTGCTTCAGTAATCCCATCACTAGCTAATAATAAAGTATCTCCCGAAGAGAGGAGCGCCCGTCCTGATGGTGCTTGCCAAGTAGGTAAAATACCCAGAGGAATACCGCGTACTTTGAGATAATTGGGTTGTTGACTGGAGGTAGCTTGGTGTGACCACAGCAAAGGATAAATATGCCCAGCATTAGCGTAGACTAATTCGCCTGTAGTAGGGGTATAACAAGCTAACACAAGAGTAATAAAACAATTGTTGCTAATTAAGTCATTACACAGAGCATGATTGAGATTCTGGACAATTGTATGGGGTTCGGCTGGTGTTTCTTGAGATAATTCGCGGCGCAATACAGAAATGGCGCTGGCCATGAATAAAGCCGCTGGTACACCTTTTCCAGAAACATCGCCCACAGCCAACCATAAATCCCCTTTAGGATGGACAAAGACTTCAAAAAAATCGCCTCCCACTTCTCGCGCTGGATAGCAGCAGGCTTGTAACTTTGCGTCTTTGATCTCAGGTAAACTTTGCCGGAGGAGATTATTTTGAATTTGGCGTGCTACCTCCAACTCTGCTCTAATTTGCTCTTGCTTTTCTTGCAGGCGTTGGTAGAGTTTTGCTTGAAAAAGGGCTAAAGCTGCTTGGTCAGCTACACCTGTAATTAATTTAATGTCTTCATCTGGCCAAAGTGCATCCCGTCCCACCTGATAAAGAGCAAGTACCGCCAATAGTTGCTGTTGATAGGTAAGAGGTACTACCAGATAATTACAAGGGTTGCCTTCAAAGGTTTCTTGATTCAGTTGGTAATGACGAGTTTCGACAACTTTCTCAAACAGACTATGCTCAAAAGCAAAGTTTAATATAGAAGAATTTGCATCTTGATAAGAGAATTTATCATTAGTCAAGCGATCGCCTTCTACCGGAATCAGCAGACAACAAGTTGCATCAAATGTTTGCCCAATAGTGGCTACAATTTTTTGTAACATATTGCCATAATCGAGAGACTCTCGAATTGCCGTCGTCACCTCATTAAATAAAGATTCTCGTCGCAGAGAACGACGCAACTCTTGAGTACGTTGTTTGACTAAGCGATATGTCTCAGTAGCTTGTTCAACTAGTAACTTTAGCCGTTCAGGATTCCAAGGTTTTGTGATGTATTTGAATACTTGACCGGAGTTAATTGCATCCACCAAATCTTCAACATCTGTAAAACCAGTCAGGAGAATCCTAATCGTATCGGGAAACCGTTCTACCGTGCGACTGAGAAATTCTGTGCCATTCATTTCTGGCATTCGTTGATCGGAGATGATCACGGCCATCTCACCTTCTTTTTCCAATATGTCCAGCGCACTTAGGGCATGATTGGCTTTAAATACTTGAAAATCTCGCCTAAAAGTGCGGTAGAGTAAATCCAAATTATCTAGCTCATCATCGACAATCATGAGCTTGAGTTTTTCTACCTCTGTCTCAGTCATATTTGACTTTAATTTCCGATACTTGTGTGGCGAGATAATACAATTTTTATCCCACCCGATGACAACCTACAAACAAATAAAAAGCTAGGCTTAATCTATAGAAATTGCCCACTTTGAAATGAGAAATTTACTCAAAGTTGACTGCTTCCTCAATTTATTTCAGGGTTGCTACACCCTAAAATAACCTCATCCAACCAACCCAGAACGCAAAGCTCTAACTGCTGCTTGGGTACGGTCATCAGCGCATAGCTTATTTAAAATATTACGGACATGTGTTTTTACAGTCCCAACGGTAATATAAAGTCGTTCAGCTATAACTGCGTTGCTACAACCTTCGACAATTAACTGTAACACTTCCAACTCTCGTTCTGTCAGGGTATAAGGGTCAATTATTTCCTCACTTTCCCCAGTGCCTTGATTTTGGGGGATATTTTTGTTGTCTGTTAGAGCCGGTTCCTGTTTAGAGGAATTTTGTTGTGCCTGTTGTAACACAATTCTGGCGATCGCTGGATCAATCCAAGCGTTGCCATTGTACGTAACTCGAACTGCTTCTAGCAAATTATCAAACTTGATATCTTTCATACAGTAAGAGTCTGCCCCAGCGGCAAAAGCTGCCAGCACGGCTTCTTTATTATCTCGAAGTGTTAAAATTAACACTTTTGTGGCATCTTCTCCTGTGGCAAGAGCTTTAATTTCTTTGGTAAGTGCGATACCATCTTTATCGGGTAAGCCAATATCGACGATCGCAATATCTGGTTGTAAGATTTTTAACAATTTTAAGCCTTCCGCAGCATTGCCTGCTTCGCCTAGCACTTCAATCTCTTCTTTTTGCTGTAGTGCTGTCCGAATACCAACACGGGTGAGGTCATGATCTTCGATCAAAACAATCCGAATTTTACTCATTGTCAACTTCCGCCCGTTAAACTAACTGAACTGTCAAACCGAGTTAATGCAAAAATCTTAGTAGATTGTCATTGAAAAACATTCGTAAAAAATAAATATAGAAGTTTCGCCTAGGTAAGCCTAGTATTTAGTAGTTTTACTAACTGAGTGAGTAATTAATTCCCCAAGAGCATTTCCCTAGAATATTAAAATTGCTCTGGTTATACCAGAGATACAAGTACTGTCCCCAATGAGTTATATTTTGTTAAATATTTTGACTGGTAAGCAAACTTACTTAGGTTATGTAAAAGCTAACCTCCTTTTTTATGAGTATACTGGTTGACTTACGATAGATTCATACTTGTCTACCACTCATTATTGATGAGCAGAATGCGATCGTTAGTAAAAATCCCATTCTAATCAAGGTTAATTATGAAACATCGCAAATCAATAGGATACCAGAAGGTCTAAACATTAGAAATTTTTATCCCCAAAAAATCTGGGTATATATCACAACTTTCTCATGTACTATCCTCTCAGCAAAAGGGCTGAAAGACTTTTATCTGTGTAATTTTCTCACTCATATTTGCCCGAAATTGCCTAGGCGACTTATTAAAATATTTGATAAACTATCGTTCGAGACAATCTGGTGTGATGTGAGGCTAATCAAGAATAGGCTATGTCAAAACCGCCTAAAGTATTTTCGGTACTAGGAATACCAGTTCATGTCATGAGTAACTATCCAGGCTGGTTGCTAGAATGCCTGCAACACAGCAGAGGTACTCATGTAGTAACGCTGAATGCAGAAATGACTATGCAAGCAGAGCGAAACAACGCACTAGCTAAGGTAATTCACGATGCTGAGTTAGTCATACCCGATGGCGCTGGTGTTGTTTTGTATTTGCAGTGGCTTTTTTGGCAAAAAGTTCAACGTTGTCCAGGAATTGAACTAGCAGAGACATTACTGCGAGAAATTGGACAAAAACAAAAAGGGACAAAAGTATTTTTTTATGGCGGCGCACCTGGGGTAGCCACAAAAGCCGCAGATTTCTGGGAGCAGCAAGCCCCAGATTTAAATATAGTTGGTACTCATTCTGGCTATCATTCTCCAGAAGAAGAAGCCCAACTACACCAAACTCTTACCCAATTACAGCCGCAAGTCATTTTGGTAGGTTTGGGAGTACCGCGTCAAGAATTATGGATTGCCCAAAACCGTCATTTATGTCCCCAAGCAATTTGGATTGGTGTTGGCGGTAGTCTTGACATTTGGTCAGGAAGCAAAACCCGCGCTCCTGCTTGGTTGGGCAATAATAATTTGGAATGGCTATATCGGTTATATCAAGAACCTTGGCGTTGGCGACGGATGTTAGCTTTACCAGAGTTTGCACTCAAAGCGTTTGTTTACCGCTTGACTACCAAAAGTGCAATTTCCTAGAGAGTCGAGAGTAGGAAGGAAAAAATCAAAATAAAACTAGCACCGCTGTGAAGTCAAAAAGCTTATAAGGCAACTTTTTTGACTTTGGATTTGATTGATACCTACTCTCTGATTAAGTAAGTCGGTGGGAAAAAGCAAAACTAAGTTAAAAAAAGTAAGCAAAGCTATAATCCTCTTCCCTTATGCCTTTTGCCTTATCATAACGATAATTTTTAACGCCAACCTACTTACGGCTCTTGTGGTTAGTACGGAAAACTTCAAAGAAATTTAATTTTTGCTCTTGAACTTGAGATTCCTAGATGTGTCCTGGGAATCCTTATTTTTAAGAGAATCTTAAAATTTACATTTTTTAGATGTTTCGTTCTAACTAGGTGCATACATTCTGCAAATGAGAACCGTTACAAAAACTCCAGTCAAAACTGATCAAAATCTTCCCGCAAAAGATAGTACTTCTCCACCGCCAAGCAGTAGTGATGCTCCCATTGTGCAGTTACGCTCTGTGTCAAAAACTTATAACAATGGCTGTCATGGATTATTGGATGTGAGTTTAGAGGTGAAACAGAAAGAATTTTTGTTTATTACCGGGCCAAGTGGTTCTGGTAAGTCAACACTGTTGAAGCTGTTATATGGTGAAGAATTACCTACTCAAGGAGAAGTAATTGTCAATGACTGCAATCTCACAGATTTGCGGGGCGATCGCTTATCACTGTTACGACGACGGATTGGCATTGTCTTTCAAGATTACAAACTCATTCCCCAAAGGACTGTGGCAGAGAATGTAACATTTGTACTGCAAGCACAAGGTTACACTCGCAAGGAAATTCAACGGCGTTTAGAACCAACATTAAAGCTGGTAGGTTTACTTTCTAAAGCCAACTGTTTTCCTGATCAGCTTTCGGGGGGAGAGCAACAAAGAGTGAGTGTAGCACGGGCGATCGTCGGGACACCACCATTACTATTAGCTGATGAACCCACAGGAAACCTAGATCCAGATAATTCTTGGCAAGTGATCCAAATTCTGCAAAAGTTAAATTCTTTTGGGGCTACAGTTATTGTGACCACCCACGATGAACAACTGGTGCGCCGGTGTAATCATCCTGTGGTGCAAGTTCGTAATGGCAGATTGTCTCGGAAATGAAGTCGGAAAATTATCGCAGAAGTTGGCTAATAGTTCAAAACTTGAGACTTTTGGGTTTGGACTTTTAACTTGACTGGTTTTAGAGGCATAGCTGTGCTGGAGGAAAGATTATTTAAGCACTCCAAGGTTTGTAAACTTTCAAAGGCTGCCTCTCGAATGATGGTTTCTCCCTCTTTAGTCAAAAGAAGTTGTAAACATTGGGCAACTTCTTGCTGTAGCGCCGCATTAACTGGCTGACGAGCAATAAATTTAGTCAATCGACGTACAGCTATCAACCGTTTTAAGGGGTCTTGTTCTGTTAAGTTGAGTAACAACTGCTCAAAGATATCTTGTTCTTGATTGGTATAACGACTGAGAATTTGCCAAAGCAGCAGAACTAAAGTTAATAAAGTTCCCAAGCCTTGCAAAATCGCCCCAGTAGCCATCCAAGGGCTGTGAGAGTCAACCCAGATAGTAGCTGCCATATAAGTGCTAATAGTCGCCAGGCCTCCACTACCGACAGCTAAGACTAACCGGCGATTTGGCCCTTTGAGAAATTTCTGAATTTCTCCCCAATGCAGTTGCCAGTTCCATTGCTGGTTTGAGTAGGTGATTAACATCACTCCAACACCAACAATCAGAGCTAATAGCAATTTCCAGTTCCATAAAAGCATCGCAACGACTATTGTCAGGGAGCTAAGAACACTTCCTGGACTGGAAAAAGGCTTGAAATTTTGCTGCTTTGGACTTCCTGGCTGCAACGCTGGAAGCGACCAGTTGGGTATCTGGTTGATGAGTTGCTGCAAAGAAAACGAAGCCTTTGCCACAGTATTTACCTAATTTGTTTACGAGATTTTCTAATATATCTTTTACCAGGGATTAGGCGCATGATGAAGACAAAATTACTGATTATTGTCAGTCTTTAGTTAAATGGCGTACCTGTAACTCATACATCAAGTAGGAACAGGGAACCAATTAGAGACAAAAACGAAAGTCGTCAATGGTGAATTGACCATCAAACGCACAAAAGGTAACAAAGTGAATGCTACCCGCTGTAACAGATAATAATGTGTTTGGAGGTACAGATGAGTCAGAATTGGCGAGATTGCCGCCAGGAAGTACTGTTTGGCTGAGGAGTTGACGATCGCTATCATAAGCAGACATTACTAGCCGTTGCGAACTAGTAACATAAGCACTAACATAGTTGACTGGATGTACAAAACTCGCTTCGAGAAATCCGCTTTTCGGTGAACCCATCAATACTATTTGACCAGAATGGGTGGGAAATGCTGGATTAGAAGGTTGGATGGCGATGGAATTTCGGAAAATTACACCCCAACGCTCATACTGAGTCTCTACAGATTCAAAACATTTTAAATCTTCTAAGTTTAAACACACACAAATAGGGATACCTACTTTGGCTGTTTCGAGAGTTTCTGCCAACTGTCCCCGCCACGCTGAAGCTATATGCACATCGCAGTTGTCCAGTACATCTTTGAAATCTGCCAACGTTGGTGCTTTATCCGATTGAAGAGTAGCCTGCTTTACCACAACGCCCCGCCTTACCATTACCTAGAGAACGATTTAGATAAGTAATTATATCTAAAGCTGTTTTTGTTGAACGCAGAATCGTTGTTAATCTTAGGTATTTCAACTATTCTGGACGCTCAAAACTTACGTGAGTTTTCTGATAGATTACCATAAAAAACTGATAACCCTTATATAACTAAAGTAATACAGGCTACTTGAGCAAAGCCTTTTGTGTGGGTATTTCCGAGCAAATACACGGCAAATCAGAGACAAAAAAATCACTAAATCTTTACACGTAAGCCAGTAATTTTACATCTGCTTAATCTGGCGAAGGCTAGAGGTGAAGAAATTCAGGATTTGCTAATAATAGCAATGGGCTATTTTACGGAAATCCTATGAAAGTACTGTGTGTTTGGGGTGAAGCGAGTGTTAGCGGGATGCACTTGCATCAGATACAGGATTGACGGCAAAATCCATCCCAGAAAAGATCTTCAACCTGGTTCCCGGTTATTGCTGTATTGATAAATGAACGGCAAATGTAGCCGTTCCCAATTGTATAAGGTACAACCTAACTAGCCTCTAACCCCTAACCTCAACGAAATATACCTCACTCAAACAAGAAACTATATATATGCTTCAGGCACAAGGATTTGAGCAACGCTCGATCATGACATCTCTAGGACGAATGGTATATTACACTGCTACTGGCACACTTTGGCAGGACGAAGCGATCGCCAAACCAGAAACACTCGTATTTCTACATGGCTTTGGTGGTGGTTCTTCTGCTTATGAGTGGTCGAAGGTTTACCCAGCTTTTGCTAGTGAATATCGCATTCTCGCCCCAGACTTAATTGGGTGGGGTAAATCAGAACATCCAGTGCGGAATTACCAGATTGATGATTATTTAACGACGATTCGGGAATTTTTGCAGCAAACTTGTATCGAACCAGTAACGGTGATCGCTTCTTCTCTGACCGCTGCCTTGACAATTCGAGTAGCGATCGCTCATCCTGAATTATTCAAGTCTTTAATTCTCACCACACCTGCTGGACTATCTGATTTTGGCACAGACTACTCCCAGAGTTTTTTTGCTCAGTTGGTCAGCGTACCGATTATTGACCGTTTACTCTACAGTACGGGTATTGCTACAGAAGCAGGAATTCGCAATTTTTTAGAGCAAAGACAATTTGCTCAAGCTAGTCGAGTCTATCAAGAAATTGTCGAGGCTTATCTCCAATCTGCCCAGCAGCCGAATGCTGAATATGCGGCACTATCTTTTGTGCGCGGTGACTTATGCTTTGATTTATCCGTTGACATTGAAAAGCTGACCACTCCCACGGCGATGATTTGGGGGCAAAAATCCCAATTTACTGGCCCCGAAATTGGTCGCCGTTTGGCAGAAAAGAACCCCCAAGCAATTCGCGTATTTCAAGAATTAGAAGATGTAGGATTAACACCCCAGTTGGAACTACCAGCCGTCACCATTGGATTAATTCGCCAGTTTTTACCTTTAGTCAATGGTTAATAGTTAATCAGTGCTGAGTACTTTTTACTTGACTCAGCACTCAGCACTATTTATTTTGCACACGCACATCAATCACAGTGGCATTAAAGTTGTAGTTATAGCCTTCTAACTCAAAAGGCATACCGATTTTAACTTTGCTGTTACCTAAAACTGGGCCACTTTCGGTGACTTGAGCTTTACCTTCCAAGGTTAACAGCATATCTGTACTGAAATTGTTAGTTCTAGGATCTGGCAATTCTTTCACAGAACCATCTGGTTGAGTCGCGGTTATCGTTCTTGGTAGCAGTTGCACCGATTTAATGCCAATTTGACCGTAAGGTTGATTACGGATAATAACGTTGGTTTTTCCGCCTTTTTTAAATCCATTATCAAACAAGCGTTCAGGGTCGCGCACATTCAAGCCTCGTACTGCTAAATCTACCTCAATGGGTACTGTTTTCGCACCCACTTGGGCAACAGAACCAGAGGTTCCGGGAAAAATGAAGATTCCAACTATGACTAGGAGAATTACGAGTGCAGCGCCTAAATCAAGAATATTGATTTTCCCGAACAGGCGACCTTTAGAATCAAAAATAGCCATAAAAACTTTTCCTATAGACAAACAAAGTATTTGATTGTAGCAACAAAATTGATCTGGGACACGGTAGATTTTCCGACTGAAAATAAGGCTGAAAATGGCTGGACGTTGCAGTCTTGCGACAGTGTATCACGAGTTGAAAAAATCGGCGTAAAGTTGCCAATCCTTTACACACGCGCTATCACCTCATTCAAATAAATACCTCTGGGGAGAATATGGGCGATCGCATCCGTAGTCATAAGATGAAAATGCAACTTCACAAGCTATAATTTCGTCTCATATTTTGTCTTAATTATTTTCGCTTGTCCTAAAACTATTATCAGAAGTGCTTATGATGACTTGGAAAAGTTTTTCGGCAAATTATCGTCAGTGGCGACGTAGTTGGTTATATCCGATAATGTCGGTGGTAGTTGCTCTGAGTTTGTGTCTGAGTACTCCCGCGCCTGGACGGGCTATAGATTTATTACCGTTGTTGTTCCAAGGAGCGCAAATACTTCAGCTGTCTAATATATCTGATCGCCAGGAGGTAGAACTTGGCAAACAGATGAACGATGAACTACGTAGTGAAATTCGTTTGTATCGAAATGAAGCGGTGAATCGTTATGTGCAAGAAATTGGTCAAAAATTAGCCGCCAATAGCGATCGCCCCAATCTTCCCTTTACCTTCCAAGTGGTAGAAGACAACGCTGTAAATGCTTTTGCTACTACAGGGGGTTTTGTTTATGTCAATACAGGTTTATTAAAAACAGCCGAAAATGAAGCGGAATTAGCCAGTGTGATAGCTCATGAAATTGGTCACATAGGCGGTAAACACTTAGTTAAACAAATGCGACAAAGAGCGCTCGCTAGTGGTGTAGCTACAGCCGCAGGTTTAGACCGGAATCAAGCGGTGGCTATTGGCGTAGACTTAGCGCTCAACCGTCCCCGCAGTCGTCAAGATGAGTTTGATGCTGATAAAAGAGGTTTAAGAACTTTAACAAGAGCAGGGTATGCCCAATCAGGGATGGTTTCCTTTATGCAAAAGCTGCTAAAAAGTGGTTCTGGCCCAACGTTCTTAAGTACACACCCGGCGACAAGCGATCGCATTACTAATCTTAAACGTGCAATTAACGCTCAACCTAGTAATAGGCGTGATGGCTTGGATAACGCTGCTTATCGAGCTAATATCCGACCGTTAGTTTAATTTTATTTATTGTGCAATCGACAAGCAAAAACTACGCTCGCTGTGGATGGCGGCGAGCTTTAATTTGGGAAGGCTCAACTGTCACCACCCCATCGTCTAAGGGCAAGGTACGTAGACTATTTTGAAAAACATTCACTTGATAAATTAGCTGATTGGTAATATCTAATCCAGTTAACCAACCACTGCGGGGATGATAGGCTCCGGTATCTATATCTAGCCATCCTCTACCTTCGGCTAGTTTACCAGGAGTAACGTTTGGTAAAGTAAAAGTTATGGTATGCCCAACAATAATTAACTTATCAGGAAAGTAAGGCTTTTCAATACTGTGAAATTCGTCTCTAATCCAGCAGAATTGCTCGGCAGTTTGTTCTGATAGAGGCATATTCGGGTCTAATCCGGCGTGAGTTAACCAAATGTCGCCCAAATCTAGATAGGTCGGCAGAGCCTGAAACCAGTCCAAATGGTCTTCGGGAATGGTAGACGTTTGGTAGCTACTGAGAGTAGCTTGTCCACCACTGTATAGCCAAGCTTGCATAGCTTGTGGAGGAATATTTTTTTGAGTGAGAATACTTAACAACATCTGCTCATGATTACCTAGCAGACAGGGATAATTATTCTGTCGGACAAAATTCACTACATGGTAGCTGTGAGGGCCTCGATCAATTAAGTCTCCGAGAAAATAAACTTGATCATCTGATGTTGGGGCGATCGCCTCTAACAGAGTCATCAAGCCTTCATAATGGCCATGCACATCCCCAATAACTATTCGCCGTTGCCTAGTTTCGCTCATCTGCTTTTAACTGGAATAAAATCAGTTTAATATTTTTGCTACAGTATAAGCGCTGGTTATTCCGTAAATAAAGATAAATATTACTTGAGTAAATTTAAATTTTATTTGAAGTCTTATCTGTACCAAACACGCTAAATCTGCAAACAACACATTAACACTAAAAATTGGCTTTACATTAGCTTAAAATTTAGGCTGTTATGTTTATTTAGTTTGCCCAATGTCTGAACAATTTTCTCCAGAAATTACCTCACGCATCTGCACTCACATGAACGAAGATCATGCTGAAGCGATACTACTCTATGCAAAAGCTTTTGCTAGTGTGACACAGGCCACAGCAGCCAAAATGCTGTCAATTGATGCCCAGGGTATGGATTTAACCGCACAAGTAAATGGAGAAGCGACACCAGTACGTATCCAATTTGATCATGTTTTAGCTGATGCTGAAGATGCCCATCAAACTTTGATTGCGATGGTCAAACAGGCGCGGGTACAAGGTCAGTAGGAAGAATTGCTGTCTAAAATTAGTTTCTCAATCACTTTCGGTTTGTAATAACCAAAAGCCACTGTAAGTCATGCCAGAATCATCGGGTTGGACTAATAAAAAGTGCAATCCTCGACTTTGTTGTTTACGCTGTTCATAAACTTTGGCAGCGGCGGTAACTTCAGCATCTTCAAAGGTGGCTAATACCCATCTATCAACTAAGCCAGCTTCTAAAATTAAACCATCGGGCGCACCTGCAATGTAATTCAAAGCGACGGGATGCGCTGCGACTAACCAACGTACCAAACGCATAGATTGTCTGCCACCATAAATTACGACACCAGGAACGGGTATGGTTGAGGCTAAACCCAGATTTATGGGTTTAAGGAATTCTGGCATAGATAAAATCGGAATGGGGCGATCGCTAAATTCTGTTTCTAAATCGCCCGCGGCTAAAGTTGCCAAGCGCCACTGTTCCCCCCAAAGGTTTTCTGGTAATGGTAAGGGTGCAGGTTTTTCTAAACTAAAAGCAGAATTTCTTTCCTCTAACCACTGTTTGAGGGCAAAAGTCCGGCGGGTAGGTTCCACCAAAATGCCTAAATTACGTCCTGCTGTCTCGATTAAACTCAACGACTGTGGCCGAAACACTTGAATCACATCTGGAAATTTTTCACCTGTTGCTTGCTGAATTTGAGTTGTCACCCAACTTGAATTTGCCTCTGACTGGGGACAGGTAGCTGTATATTCAAAGCTGCGATTTTTATCACAAATCAACAACTCCCACAATACTTTTCCCGATTCATCCTGTTGCGAACTCCGATAAAAATCAGCTTGCCAAATTTTCATAACTAACTCTTTATTTTAATTTGCGGTGTCTATTTACCCACTGTACAGCCTCAATAGCAGAGGTAATACGCATAGGTACTTGAGAAACACGCACTTCCCCGGTACTGGGATTTGTCGCTTTTAAGAATTGCATAGGCTGGACATTAATTTTCTTGACAACCCGTAACAAACCTCAATTGCTGAAAAATTTTTCTAAAAAGGCAATCTACTCGGAAAATTTCTATTATGAACTGACAAAAAAAGAGGTGGGTTAACCACCTCTTTATTGAACCAGGAAAATTACGATTCTTTTAAGACTCTATAGCAAAACCTTAGCCAAAATTGGTTCAACACGGGCAGAAATTTCTGGGACATACACCTGTGATACGTAGTCAGCAATCATTCTATCTGTATTGAACAGTGGTGCATTGGTCTTAATCGAGGTTTTCATCATCTGTATCCAGCGATGGGGAATACCTTGAGCATCTTGGTCATAGTAGAGGGGAACAATTTCTGACTCTAACAGCTGGTACAGTGATTGCGAATCGATGCGGTCTTGCAATTCTTGATCACTGGTGTGAGCATCTTCACCAATAGCCCAACCGTTAATGCCTTTGCCATCTGCACCCGTTTGATAACCTTCGCACCACCAACCATCTAAAACGCTGCAATTCAGTCCGCCGTTAAAGCAAACTTTTTGCCCACTTGTACCGGATGCTTCGAGGGGACGACGGGGGTTATTTAACCAAACATCAACACCTTGGACGAGTTTTTGACCGGTGTAAATGTCGTAATCTTCAATAAAGGCAACTCGGTTGATAATCCCCGAATTATGGCACCATTCCATCAAGCGTTGGATAATGCGTTTACCTTCTTCATCCGCTGGGTGCGCCTTTCCTGCAAAGATAATTTGCACTGGACGTTGGGCATTGCCAAAAATCTTCACAGCCCGTTCGGCATCCCGTAAAATTAAATCACCCCGTTTATAAGGGCTAAAGCGTCGGGCGAAGCCAATGGTGAGAATATTCGGGTCAAGTAAGTTATCAACGGCTTGAATACTTTGATAATCTTCACCCCGTTGTTCTCGTGATTTTTTGACTTTATAACGAGTGTAGGCAATGAGTCTTTCTTTGAGTATTTGATGTCTTGTCCAAAGTTCTGTGTCGGGAATGTCGTCAACTTTCGCCCACATCTGGGGATCAAGGGCATTATTTTTCCAGTCTTTACCTAAATACTCATCATATAAGTCTGCCAGTAAAGGTGCAGTCCAAGTGGGTGCATGAACACCATTGGTAATGTACCCAATGGGTACTGTGTCTTCTGTATGTTGTGGGTAGAGGACTGTCCACATTTTGCGGGAGACTTTGCCGTGTAGTTCACTTACACCGTTGCAAGCACGACACATCCGCAAGGCTAAAACGGTCATCCCAAAGGGTTCCCAAGGGTCGCCTAGTCGTCTAGCACCCAAGGCTAAAAATTGTTCGCGGGATAGTCGCAGTTGCGGCCAGTATTGGGCAAAGTATGAGTCGATTAAATCAGGGGAGAAAACATCGTGACCTGCGGGAACCGGTGTGTGGGTGGTGAATACGCAACTTTTCTTAACGCTGGCTTCAATATCGTAGAAGGATTTACCTGTACGTTCGATTTCTTGGCGGGCAATTTCTAGGGTACAAAAGGCGGCGTGTCCTTCGTTGAGGTGATGTACAGAGGGTTTAATTCCCAAGGCGGTTAACGCCCTAACGCCACCAATTCCTAAAACAACTTCTTGGGCGATGCGAGTTTCTAAATTACCGCCATATAAATGGCCTGTGAGCCAACGGTCGATGGGATCATTGTCTTGGCGATCGCTATCTAGTAAATATAAAGTTACTCGCCCGACTTGTACTTGCCAAATTTGAACTTTTACTTGTCGTTGACGAATTTCTATCTGGATGGTGATTGGTTCCCCTTGCTCGTTTTTAATTAACTCTAGGGGCATTCTCTGGAAGGGATTATCCAGATAATAATCTTCTTGCCAACCTTGACGGTTCAAACGTTGGCGAAAGTAACCTTGGCGATATAACAAGCCAACGCCAATCAACGGTACACCCAAATCTGAAGAGGATTTCAGGTGATCCCCGGCTAAAATACCCAACCCACCAGAGTAAACGGGTAGAGATTCATGGATGCCAAATTCAGCACAAAAATAAGCAATAGGGTGTTCAGCAGAAACTTGCGGTGCGACTCGACTCACCCAAGTATCTTGCTGTGCCATGTATTGGTCAAATTCTCGGACTAAGGCGGAAATCTGTTTAAGGTAAAGTGGATCTTCCGCTAGTTGCGTCAGGCGTTCGTAACTGGCTGACTCTAAAATTGCCACTGGGTTATGTCCACAACGTTCCCATTCTTGGGGATCGATGGTTTGAAATAAGGATATGCGATCGCTACTCCAACTCCACCAATAGTTATAAGCTAAATCTGCTAAACGCTTGAGGGGAAAAGGCATCTTTTCGCTTAAACGTATCGATGCGGTCATTACACTGCTGTTAGCCATACAAGTCTTAAATTCTCTCTTCACTTTTGCGATTTCACTGATCATCTGCTGCCATGTCATTCCCTTCAGGTTGATTGCGCCGGAGTCCTCATTTGTGAATTCTCCCCTGAAGACGAAGCAGCTTTTGTCATCAATACTTTGCCAATATTAATGATGCTTTTTTCTTTGACTTTTGTAGTATTATCCCTGGTTTACCGAATTTTTCTCATCAATTTGCATCACTTTTGGTTACAAAAATTTCAGTATTATTAATTTTTCTTGCAACGTTATTGCGGATAAATCACTTTCAAGTTCTACCGACAAGGCTGGCAACTACTGTAGCTAATTCCACAGGTTCAATCGGTTTAGGTAAATGGAGTTGAAAACCTTCTTGAATCGCACGCATTCGGTCTTCGGCTCTAGCGTAAGCGGTTAAAGCGGCGGCGGGAATTTTACCACCTTGTTCGGGAGATTGCGATCGCAATTGGCGAATTAATGAATAGCCATCTTCACCAGGCATACCGATATCACTGACTAATACATCGGGTTTCCACTGAGCAATTACTTGTAATGCTTCTTTAACTGAACCAACGGCTTGTACTTGGGCTTGGCATTGTTGCAATACTGTGGTCATATATTCGCGGGTGTCGGCTTCGTCGTCTACAACTAGTACTCGCACACCAGCTAGGGAGGGAGACCCAGGTACAATCTCACTGTCTGCTTCCGGTAGGCTCATTGGCGCAGAAACAACTTCTTTATTCGACACAAGTAAGGGTAATTTGGCGGTAAAAGTCGTACCTTGCCCTTCTCCTGGACTATCGACATCTACAGTCCCACCGTGCAATTCTACTAAGTGCCGGACGATTGCTAAACCTAATCCTAAACCACCGTGCGCCCTGGTGCTGGAACTGTCGGCTTGACGGAAGCGATCAAAGACATAAGGCAGAAACTCGCGCTGAATGCCTACACCTGTATCAATGATTTGAATTTGTGCGACTTCCGAAATCTGCCCCATAATCTGGGAAATTTGAATTTCTACTCTCCCGCCTTGGGGTGTAAACTTAATGGCATTGGAGAGCAAATTCCACATAATTTGCTGTAGGCGATCGCTATCACCAGAAATTAAAAATTGGCTGTCGTTGTGCGGTGCTTCCCCATGATGAATCTGCGAAAATTGCAACTCAATTTCTTTAGCTTGGGCGGCTAAAGTCACCGTTTCAATAGTTGATTCAATAATGTTGATCAGATTGCACGTAAAAACTTTGAGATTTAACTTACCCCTAATCATCCGGGAGATATCGAGTAAGTCTTCAATCATCTGAGTTTGCATTCTCGCATTGCGTTCAATGGTTTCTAGGGCTTTGGCAATTTGGTGATCACTCAGTTTTCGGCTGCGGAGTAGTTGCGCCCAACCGAGAATTGCATTGAGGGGCGATCGCAATTCGTGAGAAAGTATGGCTAAAAACTCATCTTTCATCCGGTTGGCTTGTTGCAACTGCTCAGTTTGCTGCTGCAAAGAAGTAATTAAACTTGCCCTTTCCATTGCGATCGCAATTTGGTCGCAAATCGCCTGCATCATCCCTCTTTGATTTTCGGTGAAGAAATGCCGCCGACAACTACCAAAGGAAAGGGTACCAAACAACTGACCTTGTGCAATTAATGGATAACTATAATAAGCATTCACCCCTAAAGAACGAATTAATTCTGTTTTGGGGTCAGTTGACTGCTGAACATTTTCGAGATATGTTGGTTGCCGACATTGGGCTGTAGTCCCGCAGACTGCTTGCCCAAATTCTAAAAACTCAATTTTTTTGGCTAGTTCTGCACCAAAGCCTCGATAAGAAGCTAAACGCATGACCTGAGAGTTATCCTCAACTAAATAGTTGAAGTAAACATCTAAACTAATTTGTTCTTGAAGATGAGAGAAAACACTGTTAATCAACGCCACAGGTTGCTGGCTAGATAAAAGGGCGCTGGCTGTACTAAATAGTAGTTGCAGTCTTTTATTTCCTAGGGATAATGCTTTTTCTACTTGCTTGAGTTGAGTAATATCTTGGAATACCAACACACAGGTTGCTGGATAACCGTGCATAGCCGGCAGTGTATCTGCAAATATCAATAAGGAATAAACCCTTTGGCTAGTATGCCAGTCCATTTCTACACCATGCAAACGCTCTCCACGGGCAACTCGTACCCCTGGCATTTGCTCGTTGGGGATGCGGTTGCCTGCGGCATCTGTGCAATAGTAGGCTGTGTGATAATCTTCGGCTGGGATATCTTGGGGAAATTCGCCTCCAGCTAATTCGTTGGCGGTGCGATTAGCAAATTTTACCCTTGCTGTTTCTGGTTCGATCAGTAGCAATGGTCTGGGCATAAGGTTTAACACATCTTCCAGCCATTTTTGTTGCTGCTGCTGTAATTCCTCGGCTTGTTTGCGACTGGTAATATCTAAGAATGCTCCAATACAGCCTCTACTGTTACCTTCTTCATCAAATAAAGGGGCAACATATTCTAACAACTTGGTGACTTGGCCATTGTTATGCACCACATCCAATTCAAAATCGAGAACTTCTACACCATGTGCAGCTGCATACTGCATGGGTAGTTCTTCTGGTAACAGTTCTCGACCTTCGTAGTAAACTTTAAATGTTGTGGGTCGTTCTTCGGTAGGTGCAGTGAGAGACGCATTGACATCGGTGGAGATACCCAGTTGCTTGGCTAAACAAGGGTTAACACGAATTCTTCTACATTCACGATCTTCTGCAATGCCAATGCCAATGGGAATCACATCCAATAAGGTTTGCAACTCCACAACTCGCCGTTGTAAATCTCGATTGAGTTGCAGAATTTGTTCTTGTGCTTGTTGGCGTTCGCTTAAGTCGAGAATAAAGGCTACCGATTCTTGATGTTGGTCTCCCACTAATACGTAGCCGACTAACACGAGGATGCGACTACCATCTTTGCGGAGATATTCTTTTTTATATGGTGTACAAGCGCCATTAGTACTCGCCTGGGCTTGGGCGATCGCTTGTTCATCTAAATGCTGATACTCTGGTAGTGTGAGTTTGTCCCGCTGTAATTGACCTGCGAGTAAATCTTCTCGTGTATAACCAACCATCCGCAGAAATTCATCATTGGCTTGGTGGATATTACCGTACACATCACCAAATAAGATCCCAATAACGTTAGCATCTACGAGACTTTTGAGTTTTTCTTCATAGGTTCTCAAGGCTGTTTGCGTGCGTTCGTTGTTGCACCAGAGGCGTTCCACAACTGCGGCACATTGCCAAATCAACAGGGCAAAGATAATAATCAGGATTAGTGCAAACACCGCTATGGCAAAAGCTGGGTCATAATATGCGGCTCGCTGACCTTGAATAATTAACCAGCCTAATAATAAAGGTACAGCGATCGCTGCTATTAATAAACGACGCGCTAGTAAACCCCCATAACTTTCGCTGGTAATGACGCGCATGAATCCTTGGTTTGTTTCTGACCAGAGAATTCCCACACACAGCACACTGAAGATTAATACTGTGTGTAATGCCATCGGAGTCCCGTTTGGGAAGAAACTGTAGAGAATTTTGATATCGTAGGTGTAGCCGATCAGCGCTTCTAAAGAAATCACGCCAGCCATGAGAGTGAGAATTTGGCTATACCAAAAGCGGCGATCGCTTTTTGGATCAGCCAAAAGTTCTAAAGCACAGCCCAAAAAGAAAAAGTTACACGCTGTGTTAAATCCCATCCTACCTGGATAAGATGTCAACAAAGAATTTTGTGTATCTCGAAATAGTAGCTGGTCAATTCCTAAATTCCCGCCAAATAAATATTGAATAATTGTGAGTAAGCCAATAATTATGGGAATTAAACTCAATCCTCTAGCCAAGCACAAATAAATAACTTGTCGTCTGCCCTTGAGTTTCTGTCTAAAATCAACATCAGCCTGCTTGTTTTTGGTGATTTGTGACAGCCACAGCGACAGACCTAATAAGATAAAAGCCAGCGCTGTGTTGGCCTTCATTCTGAACAGCCTGGGGTTGTTACCCATTTTAAAAAATTCAATGTCGAACATCCACCCAAATAGTACAAAACTACCGGCGAGGATGGCGATCGCGGCTGCAACCTTGACCAATATTGAATTTCGTATATCTTGCAGTTGCAAGCGGTTGATCTTTAACATTGATATTTTTGTAACCGCATCTTTAACTAGACTAGCGTGCGAATATTTTGATGTTTTGTAGGTTTACATCTTTTATTGTTCCTCTCTGAGATAAAGATAAATTAGCGATTTTTTCACCTATCTATAATAGAACTCTTATTTTATTTTTGCGAAGCTAGATCTACCTGAATCGCTTCTTTCCTATTTCCTGTTCTTTATTTCCTTCCCGCCTAAATAATTTCCTGAAAATGATAAATTTTTGGATTGACCATCATCTAAAAATTGCTGTTGACCTACACCTACAAGTTCCACAATTATTTGTCGCTGTGGCGGTAGCCATTTTCCCTCCCTGGTACTACTAATGTTGACTATTGTTTGATTTGTATCTGTCAAGACGTTAATGGTTCTGAGGGAAAAATTTTGATTGATGTACTCGAATGTTTGTCCATCATCTTCATAGAAATTATATTCACCATTACCAGGCCAAACCCGCAAGCGAATTTCATCAGGTGGTAATTCATCCACATATTGCATCACTGGTTGCATCGGAATTACCGCACCACTACGCACATAAAGGGGCATTTTTTCTAAGGGTGCATCAGCCAAAATATGAGTTGGGCCTTGATAACATTCGCCACTCCACCAGTCATACCAAGTACCTGCGGGTAAATAGACGGCTCGATGTTCCACACCAGGACGGTAAACGGGTGCAGCCATGAGTGCAGAGCCTAAAAGAACTTGATCATAAAGGGTGTAGGTTTGCGGATCATTGGGAAAATGGTAGAGTAATGGTCGGAGAATTGGTGCGCCAGTAGTGGCAGCTTCCCAAAATAAACTGTAAATATAAGGCAAAAGCTGATAACGCAGATTAATATATTCTCTACAGATATTTTCGGTGCGATCGCCAAATACCCAAGGCTCATGACGCGCTGTAGACATAGCAGAATGACCGCGGATCAAGGGGTAAAGCATTCCTAATTGCATCCACCGGGCAAATAATTCCGCCGTCGCATTTCCCGCAAATCCGCCAATATCGCAACCCACAAACCCCACACCCGAAAGTCCCATATTGCAAAGCATGGGTAAGGACATTTCCAAATGTTCCCACAAAGAATGGTTGTCCCCCATCCACACAGAAGACCAACGCTGTATACCAGCATAACCAGAACGAGTTAACACAAAGGAGCGTTCTTGTTGACGATGTTGTTGTAACCCTTGCGAACAAGCTTTGGCCATCATCAACCCATACAAATTATGCACCTCTTGATGAGTTGCCAAATTCTCCACTTCCCCCTGTGGTGCATCTAAAGGAAACCAAATTTTCTCCCCACCATCCCCAAAGGGACGAGTATCAATCGCCGGTTCATTCATATCATTCCAAATACCCGCAACACCAATATCTGTGAGGTTTTTGTGCAGATTTCCCCACCAATGACGCACATCAGCCCGCATAAAGTCAGGAAAGACGGCTTTTTCCGGCCAAACATAACCGTGAAACAGCCTTCCATCAACTTTTCGGACAAAATAATCGTTGGCTAATCCTTGGTCAAAAACGTGATAATTAGCTTCTGGTTCATACTTTACGCCAGGATCAATAATTGTGACTGTTTTAAAGCCATCTTTTGCTAAGTCAGCAATTAATTGTGCTGGGTTGGGAAAGCGGTTAGGACTCCAAGTAAAGACGCGATAACCGCGCATATAGTCGATATCTAGGTGAATCACATCACAGGGAATGCGCCGCTGACGAAATTCCTGTGCTAATTCCCGCACCACAATTTCTGATTCATAACTCCAACGACATTGGTGATATCCTAATGCCCATTTTGGCGGTAAAGGCATTCGCCCTGTTAACTGAGTATAGGTGCGGAGAATTTCCCCAGGTTCAGGGCCGTAGATAATGTAATAATCCAACTCACCGCCGCGAGTTTCCATTTTCCACACACTCGGTTGGGCTGCACCGAGATCAAATTGACTCCAGAAAGTTGTGTTGAAAAAAATGCCGTAGCCGACATAGGGACGCAACGCCAGAAAAAATGGAATTGCTTGGTACATTTCGTCGGTGATTGCATCGTAATCTAACGCATCAACTGTCCAGTTTGTTTTAACTTGACTGAGTTTATCTAAAAAGCCTGTGCGTTCACCAAAACCATAGAAATGTTCATCGGCGGCAATTTTTTTCCAACTAGCAACTCCACCTAAACGCCAACCAATACCCATATCTGCATCTTCGGCAAAAGGACGATCAGCTAAATCAAAACAGGTAAGATGACAATTTTGCTTTTGGATAGAGATGCGAATTTTTTCTGTTGTAATTTCTAAATTTTCCCCAGTTTCCTTGATCTCAAATGGTACTTGTTCCCAGTCTTTATCATCCACTGTTACCGCCCAAGAACGACGGGGTAAAAATTCGCCCGCGGGGGTAAAGCGCACTCTGATTAAATTTGCTGCTAGTATGCTAAGACTGAGGCGGGAATCACCAGCAGCAAAATTAATCGTACGTTCATTTTTGTTTACCAATTCCACTGCGCCAACTGTTTTCCAAGGTTGGTTTGTGGTGGGGAGTTTTCCAAAGTATTGCGGCATGATATATAAGTCTTTTAGCAACAGGAGTTTTGCAGTTTTTCAAAATTAATCGGATTTGTGAAATTTAAAATTGAAACTTTAATTAACAATTTTTGCTATAAAGCAAACTCATCCTTAATCATATTGATTATTTTAGCGATCGCATCCCCACAAAAGTAGACTTAGCATCTCTGCCATGTTATAGATACATCCAAGCAAGTTTCCGGTTTAAGGTAATAGCATAAGGAGTTCAGTAGAATGTAAATTTACATTCTAAAATCAAAGCAAAGGTTTGAAGACAAACTAAGGCAGAGAAAGAAAAGGAAACTTGTAATTGCAGCTTTCTTTTTCTTTCTCCCTTTTGTATATATACGAGACTCAGATTTATTTTTGGAAAAAACTGATGTATCTGTAATGTGGGCATTAAGCGAGATATCCGAGGATGATGGAGAATTTTACTAGAAACGCCCAGCCTACTGATAGTTATCAAATTGTATTGGTTATTTTTTGCATATTCAGCGATCGCCCAGATTAATCTCTCTCGAAAGTTAAGCAGGGCATAAAATTTTTTGTCTTCTCTCGCAGGGGAGAGGACTGATTTATGTCTGGTGTGAGAGGATGCGATCGCTTGCTCATAAAACAGCAACTTTTTTATTCAGATAATATTCAAACAAGGCTAAGTATCTTGAACCGACATAGATGCTTGGAGTCTTTGGATAAATTCTTATTCAGTGCATTGATATAATCCCGCCAGCAAAATAGTTACCGTATCTCTATTTTTGGTGTTGTTCTACCTTTCTCCCAGTTGCAAATTGAAGATAAAGCACAATGTAATTCGTAATCGTGTACGTTGTTGTATTTGATTGGGAATTATAACTAGTTGGCGCTAAAGTTTGACAATTGAAAACTGATGTAGTGTTAGGTTCACCTCTTATAAAAGAGGCGTTAGCATCCCCGCCAAGAGACTTGCTAACGCCCTTCATGAGACTGCGTATGGATAAATTAATCATGTCACAAAACAGCAATTACAAACATTTCGCCTTAGAAACTCAGACTCAGGCGATCGCCTACAAAGAACGTTTAAATTCTTGGATTGTTGCGCGTTTATTTCCAGATATGCAACGAGTAACAGTTGCGAGATTTCGCAGTCGTTCTGATGCAGATGGTTATGTGCAAAGTTTACGCCAACTCATACCCGATGCTAACTTTGTCGTGGTGTTTGATTGTCCACGTCAGACAGCGGTAATTTAAGGTAAAGGAGAGGCGATCGCTTGAATCGTCCTCTCATTCATTAATAATTAATATTATCAGCAAAACCATAACCACCACCGCCGGGTGTTTCAATCACAAACACATCACCAATATTCATCGCCACCACAGCTTTACTCCCTAAATCTTCAACAGTTCCATCACACCTTTTCACATAATTTCGCCCTAATTTCCCGTCTTCACCACCACATAAACCAAAAGGTGCAACTATGCGATGATTTGACAAAATTGCGGCTGTCATTGGTTCTAGAAAACGCAAGCGGCGAATGACACCATTTCCACCATGATGATGTCCTTTACCCCCACTATCTTTACGAATAGCAAAATTTTCTAAAAGTATAGGAAAACGCCATTCTAATACTTCTGGATCTGTGAGACGCGAATTTGTCATGTGTGTTTGAACTGCATCTGTACCAGCAAAATCTGCCCCAGCACCAGAACCACCGCAGATGGTTTCATAATATTGATAGCATTCATTCCCAAAAGTAAAATTATTCATTGTTCCTTGGGAAGCAGCTAAAACACACAACGCGCCATATAAAGCATCGGTAATTGCTTGGGAAGTTTCTACATTTCCCGCCACCACAGCCGCCGGGTAACGAGGATTTAACATACAACCTTCAGGTATGTTAATTTCTAAAGGTTTCAAACATCCGGCATTTAAAGGAATATCATCATTAACTAATGTGCGGAAAACATATAAAACTGCTGCTTTACAAACTGCTGATGGAGCATTAAAGTTATTATTTATTTGCTGATTTGAGGTGCCAGCAAAATCAATTTTTGCACTGCGTTTATCTCGGTTAATAGTAATTGCAACTTGAATAATACTACCATTGTCCAAAGTATAACTAAAATTGCCATCTTTTAAAACTTCAATTACACGGCGTACTGATTCTTCCGCATTATCTTGCACAAAAGCCATGTAAGCTTGTACAGTTTCTAAACTGTAGTGTTCTACCATCTTTAATAGTTCTTGTACGCCACGTTTATTTGCAGCAATTTGTGCTTGCAAATCTGCTAAATTTTGGGTAACATTTCTTGCAGGATAAGGTTCACAGGTAAGTAAGCTTACTAATTCTGGTTCACGGAATTGACCTGCCTTAACTAACTGGAAGTTATCGATTAATATGCCTTCCTCTACCACATTTGTACTATTGGGTGGCATTGAACCGGGGGTAATACCGCCAATATCTGCATGGTGTCCCCGTGAGGCAACGTAGAATAGTGGGCGTGGTTCGGCTTCGCTCACCAACCGAGAGTGGGGGAAGACTGGGGTGATAACGGTAATATCTGGTAGATGAGTCCCACCGTTATAGGGGTTATTTGAGACAAAGACATCACCGGGTTTGATAGTGTCGCCATAGTTGGTAATTAAAGCTTGCACACTTTCACTCATCGAACCCAAATGCACGGGAATGTGAGGCGCATTCGCTACCAATTCTCCAGCACCATCAAAAATTGCACAGGAGAAATCCAGCCGTTCTTTGATGTTGACAGAGGAACTCGTATTTTGTAAGGTTATACCCATTTGTTCCGCGATCGCCCGAAACAAATTATTGAAAATCTCCAGCATTACCGGATCTTTTTGAGTGCTGAGTGCTGTTAGCGGTAGCGGGGCGTTTAGCCCCTGCTGAGTGCTGAGTTTTGAGTTTTGAGTTTTGAGTTTTGAGTGTCTGCTTAAAACCAAGTGATTGCGTGTATTTAATTCCGCTTGCCAATTTGGTTCTATAACGTTTGTACCTGTCGCCTCTACAATAATTGCTGGCCCTGCAATACAATCTCCTGGTTGTAAATCTTGGCGTTGATAAACAGGTGTCGTTTGCCATACACCAGCAGTATACATTTGTACGGTCGCTACCGCTACAGGGTTTTGCTCATCTCTACGTGTAATTATCTTCTCTTCCGGCGCATCATGTTTCGCCACCACCTCAACCGCCACCGCTTCCACAATCAACCGCTTTTCAGCCGCAATAAACCCATATCGTTGACGATGCAACTCCTCAAACTGACACTGCATCATTGCCAGATCGCCAAAATTCACAATCAACGGCGCATCAGTCCCCTCATATCTGAGATGCACCTGGCGATAAACATCTAAAAAGGGTGTATCAGTCTCTCCTCTCTCTGCGTCCTCTGTGTCTCTGCGGTTCGTTTCCCTGATAGCCTCCGCCACCAACGCCCCCAACTCAGATGCCAACTCAGCCAGCAAACCCTCACTCAAAACCGCTTCTATCGACTTTTCCCGAATCCCTCTGACATCTGCCAAACCCATACCATAAGCAGACAACACCCCCGCGAATGGATGAATAAACACCTGCTTCATCCCCAAAGCATCAGCAATTAAACAAGCGTGTTGCCCACCAGCGCCACCAAAACAGCATAAAGTATACTCCGACACATCATAACCACGCTGAAGAGAGATTTTTTTGATAGCATTCGCCATCTTATCAACTGCGATCGCCAAAAAACCCGTAGCGACTTCTTCCGCTGTTCTCCCATCTCCAATTTCCGCAGTTAATTGCCCAAACTTCTGCTGCACTACCTCTACATCTAAGGCTAAATCCCCATTCACCCCAAACACCTTGGGGAAAAACTCTGGTTGCAACTTACCCACCATCACATTGCAATCAGTCACCGTCAACGGCCCACCTTTAGAATAAGCAGCCGGGCCAGGATTCGCCCCCGCAGATTCCGGCCCCACTCGATACCGCGAACCATCAAACTGGACAATTGAACCGCCACCAGCTGCAACGGTATGAATTGCCATCATCGGAGTTCGTAAACGCACTCCGGCGACTTCCGTTTCAAAGGTGCGTTCATACTCGCCATTGTAATGAGCCACATCGGTAGATGTACCGCCCATATCAAAGCTGATAATCTTGCCAAATCCAGCCATCCGGCTTGTTTGCACCGCCCCAACTATCCCACCCGCCGGTCCAGATAAAATACTGTCTTTACCTTGAAAGTTCTCTGCATCCGCTAGTCCGCCGTTGGATTGCATGAACATTAGTTTTGTGGTTTGTTCGTTATTGAGTTGATGGGAGACTTGATCAACATATCGCCGCAAAATCGGTGATAAATAAGCATCAACAACCGTCGTATCACCCCGACTAACTAATTTCATTAAAGGGCTGACTGTATGAGATACAGAAACTTGCGTAAATCCAATACTTTTTGCTAAAGTGGCAACTTGCTTTTCATGGGCGGTGTAGCGGTAGCCGTGCATGAAAACGATCGCACAACAACGAATCCCATCATTGTATGCCGCTTGTAATTGCGGACGCACAGCATCAAGATTCAACGGAATTAATTCCTCACCTTGGGCGCTGTAACGTTCGGCTACTTCAATCACCCGTTCGTACAGCATTTCCGGCAAAATTATCTGACGGGCAAAAATGTCGGGGCGGTTTTGATAACCGATGCGTAAAGCGTCCCGAAATCCTTGAGTAATTACAAGAACAGTGCGATCGCCTTTTCTCTCCAATAAGGCATTTGTCGCCACAGTTGTTCCCATTTTCACCGCCGCAATGCGATCGCCTGGAATTGGCGCATCAGCCGCAATTCCCAACAGTTCCCGAATTCCTTGCACTGCTGCATCGGTGTAGCGATCGGGATTTTCTGACAGCAGCTTGTGAATTACCAACTCCCCATCAGGACGCTTCGCCACAATATCCGTGAACGTCCCGCCTCTATCAATCCAGAATTCCCAACGCGCCGAAGATGGTGATGCCCCAGTCATAGTAAATTCCTTTATGCCGATTTTGCTACTGCCAAGGTTATGATTTTTAAGTTATCAGATAGTTACTTGCTTGGTTCGCTGAAGATTTTTAGGGTAATTGCATGGCAGTTGAAAAAATCAGTTGGTCTAAAATGGCTTTTCAGATGAAAGGCTCGGTGATATCTTCAATTTATCCACGAGTTTTTTGGTGTGGCTTTTTTGGTGTTGTAATTTCTCTTCTTTATTATTTTAAATTACCTGTATCTCAACCTATTTTAGGCAATGTTATTCCCAGTATTGTCTTAGGTTTATTATTGGTTTTTCGGACAAATACTGCTTATGATCGATTTTGGGAAGGGAGAAAAGCTTGGGGATCTATAGTCAACACTGTACGTAATTTAGCCCGACAAATTTGGGTATCTATTGATGAATTTTCTCCAGAAGATAGAGAACATAAAGTTGCTGCCTTACGTTTATTAGTAGCCTTTGCAGTTACAACTAAATTGCATTTAAGAGAAGAAAAAATTACCAGTGAACTAGAAGAATTAATTCCCACATCTAAGTATATAAAATTGCAGACGATGAACCATCCACCTTTAGAGGTTGCTTTTTGGATTGGTGACTATTTGCAACAACAGTATGACCGCAAATGCTTAAATAGCTACCAGTTAACTAGTCTGCAAGAACTATTAAATAATTTAGTGGATAATTTAGGGTCTTGCGAACGGATTTTAAGAACTCCTATGCCTTTAGCTTATGCCATCCATCTCAAGCAATTATTGTTATTGTATTGCTGCTTATTACCCTTTCAAATGGTAGAAACTTTAGGATGGTGGACAGGCTTAATTGTCTCTTTAATTAGTTTTACCTTGTTTGGGATTGAAGCTATCGGCTTGGAAATCGAAAATCCTTTTGGTTATGATGCTAATGACTTACCACTAGATGCGATTTGTAACACCATGAAACGCAACATTGATGATTTAATTAGTTTGCCGCCTAATGTGCGATCGCATCCAGACAACATCACAAATTAATTTAACCGTCTAATTCCCTGTTCCAAACCTTGGCAAACACTTGTGAGAAAATCTAAATCTAGACTGGCAATATTATCACTAGGCTTGTGGTAGTTGGGATTCCGTAAAAATGCCGTATCTGTCACCATAATTGCTGGATAGCCCAAATCCCAAAAAGGTGCATGATCACTAAGTCTGGTTTGAGGTACAATTAAGCCTCGGTTGGGTACTGGTAGCCATTGACTGGGTAAACCTGCTTTGCGAATATTCCGGCTGAGACTGATTAAATCCCGAATTGTCCGCAAATTACCAATGAAAGCAATAAAATCACCTTGATTGGGATAAAATTTCTCCAACGGACGGGGATAAGCCTGAGAACCTGGGGTAGAGTTGCAATAACCCAGCATTTCCAGCGAGATCATTAAGCGGAGTTGTTGCTGTTGTTGATGCAATAAACCTGCATATTCAGCACTACCTAGTAAGCCATATTCTTCCATATCAAAAGCTACTAGCCGCAGAGGATATTTAGCTGGTTCCGCCGCAAATTTTCGGGCTAATTCTAATAACACTGCTACACCTGTAGCATTATCATCTGCCCCTGGTGTTCCCGGCACAGCATCGTAGTGCGCCCCAATCAAAATTGGGGGTAAATCTTCATACTTTCCACCTGCTTGACCTGATAAATTTAAAACCAGATTGTTGCAACTTTTCCCCCTCACGACAAAGGTGTGGATTTCCACACTTCCCCATTGGGAAAATTGTTGCCGAATATATTGTTGGACAAAGAAATGTCCGGCTGTTGCTAAGAAAGGATCGCGTTCTCTGGCGATTTCATGCAAATGAATTCGTAATTGCTCTTGTAAATTCAAAGCTTGTAAGTATTCTGCAAATAAACTTGTGAGTGTCAAGAGTAAGTCAAAAACCAATTAAAAAAGGGTGGATTACCCAACTTAAAGCGCTGATCAAGTAGAGTTTTTCGACTATGGATATTTAGAGTTACTTAGACATACTCAGCATTGTGAATGCTATCCTAGTTTTGCAACTAGCTCCTTAACCTTAAATTTATTCACCTTTTGCCTTAATTGACTATTATACCATTGAGGTGTTTTTCACTAATAGCTTCGTGCTATTGGTAGTCCTGGCCAATCATAATAAATTAATAGATATAAGACACACTAGGAGAAGAGTAACGCATGGGCAAGGTAGTCGGCATCGACTTGGGTACAACCAACTCAGTAGTCGCCGTGATGGAGGGTGGCAAGCCGGTGGTGATTGCCAATGCAGAAGGAATGCGGACAACCCCCTCCGTAGTTGGTTTCAGTAAAGATGGCGAGAGAGTGGTTGGGCAAATGGCACGGCGGCAAACCGTTCTCAACCCGCAAAATACTTTTTTTGCAGTCAAACGCTTCATTGGGCGGAAGTATGGTGAAATAAGTCCAGATTCTAAGCGTGTACCATACACCATCCGCAAAGACGAAATTGGGAATATCAAAATTGCCTGTCCCCGCCTGAGTAAAGATTTTGCCCCCGAAGAAGTTTCGGCAATGGTACTGAAGAAATTAGCCGATGATGCCAGCCGTTATTTAGGGGAACCAGTTACAGGTGCAGTTCTGACAGTTCCTGCTTATTTTAACGATTCTCAAAGACAGGCAACCCGTGATGCGGGGAGAATTGCCGGCTTAGAAGTATTGCGAATTCTCAACGAACCCACCGCCGCATCTTTAGCCTATGGTTTAGATCGTGGTGACACCGAAACCATCTTAGTCTTTGATTTGGGTGGTGGGACTTTTGACGTATCGATTTTAGATGTTGGCGATGGGGTATTTGAAGTTAAAGCCACCAGTGGTGATACCCAACTGGGTGGGAATGACTTTGATAAAAAGATAGTTGATTGGTTAGCAGAGCAATTTTTAGAAACAGAAGGTGTAGACTTAAGACGCGATCGCCAAGCCTTGCAACGTTTAATGGAAGCAGCAGAAAAAGCTAAAATTGAATTATCTGCTGTGAGCATCACCGATATCAATTTGCCCTTCATCACCGCCACAGAAGACGGGCCAAAACATATCGAAACTCGCCTGACGCGTTCCCAATTTGAAGGTTTATGTAGTGATTTAGTCGGACGTGTCCGCACACCAGTCAAACGGGCATTAAAAGATGCTGGACTCAGGCCAGAAGATATCGAAGAAGTTGTGTTAGTTGGTGGTTCGACAAGAATGCCAATGGTGAAGCAACTAGTCCGCGACTTAATTGGTATTGAACCCAACGAAAATGTTAACCCTGATGAAGTCGTCGCAGTTGGTGCAGCCATTCAAGCAGGTATCTTGGCTGGGGAACTGAAAGATTTGCTGTTGTTGGATGTCACACCTTTATCTTTGGGATTAGAAACCATTGGTGGCGTGATGAAAAAACTCATTCCCCGTAATACAACCATCCCCGTTCGCCGTTCGGATATCTTCTCCACCTCGGAAAATAACCAAAACACCGTGGAAATTCACGTAGTTCAAGGTGAGAGGGAAATGGCCGGAGATAATAAATCTCTGGGGCGTTTCAAGCTATATGGCATTCCCCCAGCCCCGCGCGGCATTCCCCAAGTCCAGGTATCATTTGATATTGATGCTAACGGGATTTTACAAGTAACAGCCTTAGATAGAACAACAGGCAGGGAACAAAGTATCACCATTCAAGGTGCTTCCACATTAAGTGAATCAGAAATTAATCGGATGATTCAGGACGCGCAAAAATACGCCGATGTCGATCGCGAACGCAAAGAACGCGTCGAAAAACGCACCCGTTCAGAGGCATTGATTTTACAAGCAGAACGACAACTGCGGGAAGTAGCCCTAGAATTTGGTATGCAATTTGCCCGCAGTCGTCGCCAACGCATTGATAATATTAGCCGTGAACTCAAAGAGAGTTTACAAGCTAACGACGATCGCGGCATTGATCAAACCTACGCTGATCTGCAAGATGCCCTTTATGAACTAAACAGAGAAGTCCGTCAGTATTATGCTGAAGACGAAGACGACGACTTGTTCGGCACCATCAAAGAAATCTTCACCGGAGGCGGCGACAAAGAACGAGAACGAGAACGGGAACCTGATTACTACCGAGATAGCTACCGTGAACGCGATTCTTATAGCAGCAGAGACTACGGTAGAGACAATGGCAAAGATTACGGTAGAGACAGCCGTTCTTCTGCCTACGACAGTCGTCCTTCTCGCCGCACATCCCGTCCTAGTTATCAAGATAATTGGGATGAAAATGATGATGATTGGTTGTAATACTCCCCATAGATGGCAACAACCACCTTTACTGAGGTGAGAAAGTTAATTCAAAATACGGATTTAGTCATTGGTGATAAGTAATAAGTAATGAGTCAATAGTATTAAGTAGGTAGACATAATTAAATATAAAATGCGAACCTGTGAAACCCTATCACATACTAGCTTTTACCTCCTGCCTGCTGTCTCCTGCCTTCTACGTGCTGATTACTTAATAAGTATTACCAACATCTAAAATCTAAAATCTAAATTTAAATAACTGACTATGCAAAATTTGCAGAATTTCCGCGATTACTACGAGATTTTAGGAGTAGCGAAAGATGCCTCTAATGAAGAAATTAAAAAGAATTATCGGCGGTTAGCTAGACAATATCACCCTGACTTGAATCCAGGAAATAAAGCCGCCGAAGAAAAATTTAAAGATATTGGCGAAGCTTACGAAATTCTTTCCGACACAGCCAAAAGAGCGCAATATGACCAATTTAGCCGCTATTGGAAGCAACAAGGCTTTGCAGGAAAAAAAACGCCAAAACCCAAAGGTTGGGCAGAACGTCCAAGCGATCGCAGCAACGGCAATCAAACTGTAGACCCCAGTCAATTTGCCAATTTTGAAGACTTTATCAATCAAGTAGTTGGTGTAGGTAGTCGCCAAGACACCAGAAATGGCAATACCACTAAAACCGATCCATTTCGTTCGCCAAACACCAAAGTTCAATATACAGTCCCAAAAAATCCGCCAAAAGCAGCCCGTCGGGATATTGAAGCCAGATTAACCTTACCACTAGAAAAGGCTTATCAAGGTGGTAACGAGCGCATTCGATTAGAAGATGGGCGATCGCTAGAAGTAACAATGCCGCCAGCAATGGTTACAGGTCAAAGTATTCGCCTAAAAAACCAAGGTATCGGCGGCGGCGACTTATACCTCAAAATTACCGTAGAACCCCACCCCTTATTTAAACTAGAAGGCGCAAACATAGCCTGTCAAGTACCTGTGACTCCCAGTGAAGCAGTTCTCGGCGGATCTGTAGAAGCACCTACCCTTGATGGCCCTGTAAAAATGAGTATCCCCCCAGGTGTTAGATCTGGTCAAAGGTTCCGCTTGGCAAATAAAGGCTACCCGATCGACAACGGCAAACGCGGCGATCAATTGGTGGAGATTCAGATAGTTACGCCAAAAAATATTAGCCCTGAAGAAAAAGAACTTTATGAAAAAATTCGGCAAATTGAAACCTTTAAACCCCGTGCTGATTTACTAGGTTAAGGTTTTCCACGCACAACCCGATAAAAGTTGTTGCAGTTCCTCAACGGTGTTAACAGTTTTAATGGCTTGTTGAACAGCTTTTAATCCCTGTAAATCACTGATTTGGGAAATATTCGGCATCAATTCTAAACCAGTATTGCCAAATTTAATTTCCAATACGAGTTCTATACTTGAATATAATTCCTCTCTTCGTCCACGTTCTTTACCACGTGCTTCACCCCGCGCTTCGCCTTCGCGTAAAATTTCTTGATACCAGGGTGACTCACGTATGACAACCATATCCTATCTCGTAATTTCCTCAACTAATGCACATCATCTTCTAGCTTCCAGAACTTATAACAATTGCCTTAGATCCTCGATTGTATTTGAAATTGTAATAGCTTGTTGAATAGCTTTTAATCTTGTTACATCACTAATCTGAGAGATAATCGGCATCAATTCTAAACCTGAATTGCCGAATTTCATCTTCAATACGAGTTCGATACTTGAATATAATTCTTCCCGTCGACCACGTTCTTCACCCCGCGCCTCACCCCGCGCTTCGCCTCGCGCCTCGCCTTCGCGTAAAATTTCTTGATACCAAGGTGACTCACGTAGCACAGCCATATCCCACCTCATTATTTCTTGAACTAACGCACTTTCTAAAACAAACGTAGCAAAAAAAGCTAAGACTGTTTCTAATTGGTTTAATTTTTCATCAGCCCGGAGAATTTGTAATGCTTCTCGAATTATCGACTCATTCTCACCGCCTCTGAGAATCGGTACAAAGGGAAGTAGAGATGGGAGGGGTTGTTCCAAGACAATATTCACATCGACTTCCCACAAGTTAATCACGCGATAATCTTGTAATGCCCGCAATCCAGCAATGTTTGATTCAAAGCTAGTAGGTATTGGTTCATTAGTAGTCTTTAGAATATTAATTAAAACAGGATATGTTGGTAGATTATATTTTTCTTCGGCCAGGGCTGAATATGCACGCATCCGGCGTGGCATTTGCGGTTGATAGCGTAATTGTAATTCGTTGAGAACAAGAAATTCTCCGTATTCAGGACTGGTAGCACGGACTAAAACATCACTTTCGCGGCTGATCCATTGAAATTCAGAACTGAGAATTTCCCCTGCAACAACATCAGGTATTTTTGTTACCCATCTTACCCAGTTATCGGGTGCAAGGCTGATTAATCTTTTAGTACTCACATCTGCGCGTTTCGTCATTGAGGTGAAGAAGTACTTAGGCAATGAAATTTATCGTACTTTGTAGATGCCATCACGATAAAAGATTTACATGGAGTGGGAGTGAGAGGTTTACAATATTAGAAAAAACCTCAAACAGCCGTGAATCAAAATGGGGCAATGCCACAAAGTAGTGAAACCTCCTACTACTCGCTGCTAGGACTGCATCCCTCAGCATCGGTGATTGACATTCGTCGTGCTTATCGGGAACTCAGCAAGCGCTATCATCCTGACACCACAGAATTACCTGCTGTCCTTGCGACTGCTAAATTTCAGCAAATTAATGAAGCTTATGCCACTTTAAGCCATCCCGAACGGCGACTCAACTATGACTTAAAAATTGGTTATTCCCGCTTTGGTGTAATTCAAGCACCTGCTGACTTGCATCATCCTGTGCGTTATGCTTACGATTACTCTAAATCAGCATACCTGGATGCCAGCGATCGCCCTCTTTCTTCTGGCGAAATCTTCGCTTTATTTATCTTGGTAATGACTTTTGTGGGTTGTTTATTACTAGCACTTGCGATCGGGTTAGCCCGTGGTGAGGCTGCTTTTCAAACCCAATCACCGCTACTAACCCCCAAAGTCGAACAGCAGATTTCTTCCGTATCCCAATTAACTAGTCCTGGGGAATTTCCAAACTATAACTTTTCCATATTCAAATAAACAGTTTCCTACCTCAAAATCTCAAAATCTTATGTCTCTTCTGCCAGCAGATACCCCTTTATATAATCATTCTCTGCCACAAATTGAGCAATGGTTAAAAGACCAAGGTTGTCAACAAGATGCAACACAACGTCATTGTTGGCGTGTGGAAAGATCAGATTGGCAAGCTGAACTTTGGCTGGATATTGAGCAAGTTGTAGTCAGATATCTCGAAGTTGGAGACAACCAACAAGAAATCCAACGCTCATTCAAATATTCCCTTAGCCGAGAAGATATAGAACAAGCTGTGTTTTCTGGCCCTTAAAAAGTCTGAAATATGAAGTCTGAAGTCTGAAAGAAATCTCAAACCCTTAGACCCAAAGGGGCTTGTCACAGGCTAAGTTAAAAACCCAAGAACGAAATTTACATTTCAGACTTCAGGCTTGACACTTCATACTTCATCAGACTTTCCCAAATCTTCGCTCTCGTTGTTGGTAAGTACACAAAGCCCGGTGGAACTCAGTACGGTCAAAATCAGGCCAAAGAGTATCCGTAATATACATTTCCCCATAAGCCATTTGCCAGAGGAGGAAATTAGAAAGACGCATTTCCCCGCTAGTCCGAATTAACAAATCGGGGTCATCAATTCCTGCTGTATAAAGATGGCTTTCAAAGACCGCTTCATCAATTTCATCTGGTTTGAGGATACCTTGCTGGACTTTTTGGGCGATCGCGCGACAAGCTTGTAAAATTTCTTGCCGCCCACCATAATTAGTTGCCACAGAAAACCGAATACTGCGATTATTCTTAGTTGCTTCCATTGAACGGGTAATTTCTTCTTGTAGCGATCGCGGTAAAGCCTGCAAATTTCCCACAAACTGAATTTGCACATTTTCCTCGACCATTTCCCGCAGTTCTTGGCGTAAAACTACTTGGAATAAAGTCATCAAAAAATCTACTTCTTCCTGGGGTCTTTTCCAATTTTCTGTGGAAAAAGCATAAGCTGTCAGTGCCTGGATTCCCCAGTCTTTGCAACAACGCAGCAAATCCTTCAAAGCATCTACACCACGCTTATGACCCATAATGCGCGGTAAACCTTGACGTTTAGCCCATCGACCATTGCCATCCATAATCACCGCAACGTGTTTGGGCAGTAGTTCCCGTTTCAAGTCGGGGGGCAAATATTGCAGTTCCGTTTGTTGTAAAGTCATTTTTTATCTCGAGAAGCGGTCGATGGTAATCCAAGTAAACGTGAAACCAGTACCAGTGCTTTACTACCAATCTGACGCACCCAGCTTAACAGACCGGGAGCTACAGCTTCCCGATCTACAGTTGGAGATAATCGAGCCTCTAATGACTCTTTGAGTTTTCTAATGGTCAGTGGTCTATTTAGGGTTCCCCGTTCCGCTAAGGAAATAGAACCCGTTTCTTCTGATACAACTACACAAATACAATTTTCGACTCGCTCAGTAATTCCCATTGCAGCCCGATGGCGTGTACCCAACTGGCGCGAGGCTGTGCGTCCCGAAAGTGGTAAAATTATACCTGATGATACAATTCTTGAGCCGCGAATCAACGTTGCTCCGTCATGTAACAAAGTTTTCGGCTGAAAAATTGTTTGTATAAGCTCCTTAGAGACCTCAGCATTTAGCTTAACTCCAGGCACAGAAAAATCTCGCTCGTCAATTGGGCCAGTGGTTTCCAAAATTAGCAAAGCTCCGATTCGGTTTTTTGAAAGTTCTTTAACCGCATCCACAATTTCATCAATCACACTATCAGATTTGGGGATGGACAAACTGGATGTTTGAAACAACTGGCGTAATTCTCCACGGCCTAGTTGTTCCAAAAATCTCCGAAACTCTGATTGTAAGGCTACCGCCATCGCCACAGCACAACCAATTACTAATTTTTCTAGGACAAAATTTAGCAGTGGTAAGCCCAATCTACCGCTGATTGCCGATGCCAGCATTAAAATAATAAATCCCCGCACCATCCATAGTGTCCGGCGCTCGCTAATAATAACCAGTATCATGTACGTCAGCGCCAGCACTAATACAATATCCAGAGTCCCAAGTAGCAAGGACTGTGACCATCCTAGGTTTGTCAGCCAATGCTTTGACCAATCTTTCATGACATCTGGATTATCTTTCTGTCTCTAATACGGTTAGTCATTTGTCATTTGTCATTAGCCATTAGTTTTGATAAATGACTAATGACTAAAGACTAATGACTACTTTTTAGTCTTTCTGGTAGGCAATCTTGCCGGATTAAGTCTTGATAAGTTTCGCGTTGCAAAATCAAATTTGCTTCACCATTCGCCACTACTACTGCTGCTGGCCGGGGTAAGCGGTTGTAGTTAGAGGCCATACTGTAATTGTAAGCACCAGTTGCCATAACCACGAGAATATCGTCTGGTTCAGTTTTTGGTAGTTGGGCATTCTTAATTAGGATATCTCCTGATTCGCAATGTTTACCAGCTACTGTGACTGTTTCTGTCAGATTAGCAGACATTTTATTGGCAACTACTGCCCGATAAACTGACTGATAAGTAATTGGTCGGGGATTATCGGACATTCCCCCATCAACAGATACGTAGGTACGAATTTCTGGTACTACTTTGGTTGCGCCAATGGTGTAGGCAGTAACACAAGCTGTAGCAATCAGCGATCGCCCTGGTTCACATAATAGCTTTGGTAAAGGCAAATTTTCCGCTGCACAAGTTTCTTGAAGAACTTGACAAATTACCTTTACCCAATCTTCAATACTAGGGGGATCATCGGATTCTGTATAGCGAATACCTAATCCACCACCAATATTTAACTCGGTTAAATTTAAACCATACTTAGCAGTATCACGGAACCACTGCACCATCACCGCCGCTAAATCTCGATGGGGTTGCAGTTCAAAAATTTGGGAACCAATGTGAGCGTGCAATCCTACGCAATTCAAAGAAGGTTGCTTGCTAACAAAGGTAAATACTTCCTCTAAGTCGTTGGGATCGAAGCCAAACTTACTATCTAAGTGTCCTGTGCGAATATATTCGTGGGTGTGGCATTCAATACCTGGGGTTAACCGCAGCATGATGCGAATCGGTTGGGTATTTTCGGTTAATTTCACCAACGTGTGTAACTCATACCAGTTATCTACAACAATTGTCACACCAGATTCAATTGCTAAAACTAGCTCTGGCTGAGATTTATTATTCCCGTGGAGGTAAATTTTCTCAGGACTAACGCCAGCATTCAAGGCTGTGTAAAGTTCACCGCCAGAGACGACATCAATTCCTAAGCCTTCTGAGGCAGCGATCGCACAAACGGCTAAACAATTCCACGCTTTAGAAGCATATAATACTTGAGATTCACCTTGATAGTATTGCTTAAACGCATCTCGGTATTGGCGACAAGCTGAACGGAGAGTGTCTTCATCTAAAATATATAAAGGCGAACCAAACTGCTGAACCAGGGTGGTGACATCACACCCACCAATTTCCAGGCAGTCATCACTGTTAACTTTGGCCGTTAAGGGTAAAAGTTCCTGGTTGGGCGAAATAGTTTTGTTTAGGTTGTGTTTTTGAGGTAAATACTGACTACCAGTATTTTTAACCTCAGTGGCGTGAGTCGATACCATAACTATATAAGTTGTCCTTGTGCAAATTACAGGCGTGAGGAAGTATCCCGATTTTCAGTTTACCAACACAGTGCTGAGTCACCGAAGTTTGCCCAGAGGGAGAGACTTCTTGCAACTTCTCGCTGAGTGCTGAGTAAAAAGTACGAGATAACTTTCGCGCAGCCGGAAATCAGCCATTAAGTGAAGGTAGTTTAAACTCAGCACGCTGCTCAACTCTCGCTACCGCTTACAGCACTTTCAACTCAGCACTTTTAATCAATGTGATTTCATCAGATTTAATATTGCGATCGCTCACAATCGATGACCTCAGTGCCATCCTCGAACTCGATCAAGCTTGTTTTGGTGGTCTTTGGACAATGGAAGGATACCAACGCGAGTTAGATAGTCCTAACAGCGAATTACTTGGGTTATTTTCGCCATTATCTAGCATTAAACTTTTGGGTATGGGTTGCTTTTGGTCAATTGTCGACGAAGCTCACATTACCATTTTGGCGATTCATCCCCAATATCACCGTCAAGGTTTAGGACAGGCTTTATTGTACGCCCTCCTGAAAACATCTGGCGATCGCGGTTTAGAGAGAGCCACCCTTGAAGTTAGAGCTTCCAACCTGGCGGCCATATCCTTATATCAGAAATTTGGCTTTAAAACCGCTGGCCTGCGACGGCGTTATTACCAAGATAATGGTGAGGATGCCTTGATTCTTTGGCTATCTGAGTTGCAATATCCCCAGTTTCAAAAAACTTTAGATAGTTGGCACACCACCATTTGCAAACAGTTGAGTCAATTTTCTTGGCAGTTAGTTGATTAATTAGTCAAAAAGAGGGGATAGAGGCTAGTACCGCCGTGAAGTCACCGGGATCAGGGAAAGCACGGGAAGTAAAAAAACTAATGAAAAAAGACAAACGGTCAAGAATTCTTTGATGATACAAGCCCCTAGATTTATCCTTGGAGTCAATCTAAAAAATCCTCAATTGTTTGACAACCGAGAAACTATCAACTTTTACTATCTTTAAATTATTAGAATATTTAATCAATATATTGTTTTTGATTTAAATAAAAAATATATTGATTAAAATTTTGACTTTTAAAGCTAAAGTGTGCTAATAATTAATATTTGTGACTGGTAAAATTATATTTACAATACCAGCAACTAACTATTTACAATCTAAGCTCAAAAGCTAGTAAATTAAAGCTCCTCAATAAACTAGCCACAGCAAAACTATAAATAGTTGACAAAATCACTAATTAAATTGAGTAGTCTCCCTTGGATGTCGATTATCTGTGATACAGACACCCAAAACCTTAGCCTGTGCTAAAATCAGCGTACCGGCACGACGCAGGTGATGGGAAAAATGCCATGTTTGAACGCTTCACAGAAAAAGCCATTAAGGTAATCATGCTGGCCCAAGAAGAGGCCCGCCGTTTAGGTCACAACTTTGTGGGAACCGAGCAGATCCTCCTGGGTCTAATCGGGGAAGGCACAGGAGTTGCGGCCAAGGTGCTGAAATCAATGGGTGTCAATCTCAAAGATGCCCGTATTGAAGTAGAAAAAATCATAGGCCGGGGTTCAGGCTTTGTGGCCGTGGAAATTCCGTTTACGCCACGGGCAAAGCGGGTTCTGGAACTATCCCTAGAAGAAGCGCGCCAATTAGGGCATAACTACATTGGCACCGAGCATCTGCTGTTGGGCCTGATCCGGGAAGGGGAAGGTGTAGCAGCCAGGGTGCTAGAAAACCTTGGGGTGGATCTATCTAAGGTAAGAACCCAAGTCATCCGAATGCTGGGAGAAACAGCAGAGGTTTCGGCGACCGGGCAATCGGGACGCACTAAAACTCCTACCTTGGATGAATTTGGCTCGAACCTAACCCAGATGGCGACGGACAATAAACTTGATCCCGTTGTAGGACGCGCGAAAGAAATTGAACGCGTGATTCAAATCTTGGGTCGCCGGACAAAAAATAACCCAGTGCTGATTGGTGAACCAGGGGTTGGTAAAACAGCGATCGCCGAAGGTCTGGCGAGCCGCATTGCCAACAAAGATGTCCCCGACATCCTGGAAGACAAGCGCGTAGTCACACTAGATATTGGTTTGCTGGTAGCAGGAACCAAATACCGGGGTGAATTTGAAGAACGCCTGAAAAAAATCATGGACGAAATCCGTTCTGCGGGTAACGTCATTCTCGTGATTGACGAGGTACACACCCTAATTGGTGCAGGTGCAGCCGAAGGTGCGATCGACGCAGCAAATATCCTCAAGCCAGCCTTGGCCAGAGGTGAATTGCAGTGTATCGGTGCCACCACCCTCGACGAATACCGCAAACACATCGAGCGCGATGCAGCCTTAGAACGCCGCTTCCAGCCAGTAATGGTAGGTGAGCCATCAGTTGATGAAACTATAGAAATATTGCATGGACTACGCGATCGCTACGAGCAACATCACAAGTTGAAAATTTCTGATGAAGCTTTGATTGCAGCAGCGAAATTGTCTGACCGTTATATCAGCGATCGCTACTTGCCAGATAAAGCCATCGACTTGATTGATGAAGCAGGTTCGCGCGTGCGGTTAATCAACTCCCAACTGCCCCCCGCAGCCAAAGAGTTAGATAAAGAACTGCGCCAAATCTTAAAAGAAAAAGATGATGCAGTGCGTTCTCAAGACTTTGACAGAGCCGGGGAACTGCGCGATCGAGAAATGGAAATCAAAGCCGAAATCCGGGCGATCGCTCAAAGCAAGACCAACGGTGCTGGTGGCGACGGTGTAGAACCCGTTGTTACCGAAGAAGATATTGCTCACATCGTTGCTTCCTGGACAGGCGTACCAGTGAACAAGCTCACGGAGTCCGAATCCGAGAAGCTGCTGCACATGGAAGACACCTTGCATCAGCGCTTAATCGGTCAAGAAGACGCTGTGAAAGCAGTTTCACGGGCAATCCGTCGGGCGCGTGTCGGTTTGAAAAACCCTAACCGACCCATCGCCAGCTTTATCTTCTCCGGGCCGACTGGGGTAGGTAAAACTGAGTTGGCAAAATCCTTGGCTTCCTACTTCTTCGGTTCCGAAGAAGCAATGATCCGCCTGGATATGTCGGAATATATGGAACGCCACACCGTCAGCAAATTGATCGGTTCGCCTCCAGGTTATGTTGGTTATAACGAAGGCGGTCAATTAACCGAAGCTGTGCGCCGTCGTCCATATACCGTGGTGCTATTCGACGAAATCGAAAAAGCCCACCCCGATGTCTTTAATATGCTGCTGCAAATTTTAGAAGACGGTCGGTTAACTGATGCTAAAGGTCGCACCGTTGACTTCAAGAATACCTTGCTGATTTTGACATCCAACATCGGTTCCAAGGTAATTGAAAAAGGCGCTTCCACCATCGGCTTCGAGTTCACCGAAGATGCAGGCGAATCGCAGTATAACCGGATTAAAACTCTGGTCAACGAAGAACTCAAACAGTACTTCCGTCCAGAATTCCTCAACCGTTTGGATGAAATTATCGTCTTCCGTCAACTCAACCGGGAAGAAGTCACCCAAATCGCCGACATTATGCTCAAAGAAGTGTTTGGTCGCCTGACAGAAAAAGGTATCACCTTAGAAGTCACCGAACGCTTCAAAGACCGTCTCATTCAAGAAGGTTATAGCCCAAGCTACGGTGCAAGACCGTTACGCCGGGCAATTATGCGCTTGTTAGAAGATAGCCTCGCAGAAGAAATTCTGTCTGGTCGCATCAAAGATGGCGATACCGCCGTGGTTGATGTCGATGAAAACGGCACTGTCCAAGTTAGTTCTCAACAGCGCCGGGAATTGTTACCTCAAGGAATTGAGTCTTAGTTAAAGTTTGGGATTAAGTCTCAAATAAATATTAGTAAGCGGTAGAGGAGCAATTTCTCTACCGCTTTTGTTTTATTGTTGGTTATGGCTAGGCTGTTACTATGTTGATAGAGCCAGAAATTATGAATTTAGACACTGTAACGGCTGTAGCTTTTATCGCTGAAGGTTCTTCTGTTCGTTATTTATTGCGACAATATATAAATGATCAGGAAATGGTAATGACTCAAACTGCTTTTGGTGAGTTCACTAATATAGTGAAAACTATTGGTGGACTATCAGAACAGACTAGGGCTAGGAGATTTTTACAAAGAGTCACTATTATTCCAGATAACCCATCACATAGAGCATTAAACTTACAACCAACAAGAAGGTTAGGAATAAGCGATATTATTATTTTAGGTACAGGTGATCAATTAGGTATTGTCACCACAACAGCAGATGCAAAAGCTGTTCGAGCAGCTTCTGCTCAAGGTGTAGATTTTCTTGTATATATTCATCCACCTTTTCCGTTAACTGGTAATTAATTATGCAAATAACTATTCCACCTCATCTACAAAGCACCTATCAATTAATCAAATGTGCTTTTCCTGATGGGATTGAAGCAGAAAATTATGAACCACTTTTAGCAATACTAAGTGAGGAAATGTCAGACAGAAACGTAGCAGAAGTTATCGCCTATTACGTTGGTAAAGATTATAGTGTTATACTCAATGACGTATACAGAGTACAGTCAATTGATATTCCTAAAGCTGAAGCTATTAATAATTTAAAAACCCTTTTACTGAGTTGTGGTTATCAGAATTGGCTTGACGAATTGTAATAATAACCAATAAGTCCACCAATATCACATTATCCTCTTACTATGTCAAATAAAGAATAACTAGGAATTTGTATAAGTATGTATACATCCTATATTGTCTTCTCCATAAATTTTTTTATTGCTTGTTCATAAACAAAATTATGGGGAAAGTTATATTTTTTTATTTTCTAATCAATTTTAATTCAAAAAATCACCTACTATCTTAACAAACCAATTCATTGTCTGATTTATAGTTTGATAGTTTTTTTGATCAAAAAAATCCTTGAGTTCATTAGGAAACTGCTTTTTAGCTTTAACAACTTCCACATTATTTCCGAATTGATGTCGTAATGCTTTTAAAGTAGGTTTAATATCAGATACAATTTTATCACTAGTCAGAAAGTTATCTTTCAAATTAGTTAATTGAATACTTGCCCATCCTGTTTGATTATCTATTTTAATTTTGACAAAATTAGGGTTTTCATTAGCTACGTATTGAGTAAACAATTTTTGTATATTATTTTCAATAGTATTATTTTTTAGCTTTTTAAATTCGATTCTTATAGTTTTACCTTTAGCCTCAACTCTGTCTGATAATGATTTACCACTAGCATCTCCGTGACTAGCAAAATCTCTAATATCCATAATAAAAGCAATTATCTTGTATTCAGGATAATCATAAGGGTTAAAATCATCTGGATTATTATTAATGATCTTAAAAAAGTCATAAAGTTTGGATTTTTTATAATAATCTGGTTCTTGCGTTTTTACTGCACCAGATTGCTTTAATGTAAATTGATTTAGCAAAATTTCTATTTGCATATATACTTTTCTACAAAATTCAGGAAAATCATCATTAATCAGAGCATTTATTGATTGTTGATTATATTCTTCTAGTTGTTTTTTGATTCCATTATGTTTTGGTAGATTGAGCCAGAGATACTGTGAATAATCAATTATATATATTCTTGTTGAATCAATCTTAATTTCTTGCTTAGATAACTTGTCGAAAAATGAAGAAAGGTTTTTGAGATTACTATTAATATTTTCAAATAAGTCTTGAGTGGCTTTATCCATTACTGTTACACTCTTTAAAAAAAATAATTAATAATTATCAGCTACTAAATTTAGAAAGTATTTTATACTGCTCTATACATTTTTTGTACAGAACATTTTCTTTTCCTTTAACCATACCGATAAACTCTATTTTACCTAGTAAAACTTGCTTAAATATTGTTTTACCTTTCATTGTAAACTTACTTTGGCATTCATATTTTTCTTGATACTCATTCTCCGCAGCTTCAAGCCCAAATTTAGCCCAAGCGTGAAGCATAGCACGAACCTGACGTACATAATTACGGTCAACGTTAGGAAAGATATTTGTTGTTAATCCCGTGACCTCTTGATGATTTCCTTTAACTTGTAATCTAACTTTCTCCTCATTTAGCTCAAATCCATTGTCGCTGATGATGTTCAGTAAAGTATTACCAACAATTAATTCTTCTCTATCTTCATCATTGACTATATATGCTAAATCTCTAGGAAATTTAGGCAAAGTTGTCGAGAAAGTAATATCATCCGCATATCTTGTATAAGTAGCTTTACAATCTTTAGCTAATCTCTGCAATTGACTATCCATCTTGGCACAAATCATGTTAGTAATTATTGGTGAAGTTGGTGCGCCTTGAGGTAACTGGTTATTATGACAGCAAATTTGAGCTAAAACAGTAGCAACTTCTGGATGTAAACCATACGGGGTAGTCATGAACATACCCCGCACCCTACCAAAATTAATAGAAGGAAAAAAATCTTTTAAATCAATATTGAAAACATAACGTTTCTTCGCATGAGATTGAGCATTAGTTACAATGTTTTTTCCCTTAACAAACCCATGTACAGATGGCTTTATCTCATATACTGCTTGTAACACTTGATTAAGTTTTCTTTGGATAATTTTGAGCGCAGTCACAGGAGTTGATATTTGACGAACACCACCAGACTTCTTTGATATTTCAAAGGTTTTATAACGCTGGTTAGGGTCAACAACATATATATGATAAACAAGGCGAGAATAGGAAACGTTTAAAAGGTCAGCTAGATCCGATGGCTGCTTGAGAGAATAAAATTGTTCTCGCAAAGATTCGGGTTGGTCTGTGAGAATTAATTTAGAACTATCTTTCACTTTGTCAACGAAATTATCTTAACTAGCTATCTGTTAGAGAATAGTTATATTGTTGATATTGAATATTTGTAAATAATTAAAAAAATATCACTTGCGGATGTATTCTCGCCTATTCGGGAAAGGAAAAGGAGTCAATTCAGGAGAACAGAATCCTCGTAAAGCTGACCGTGAAATACACCGTCGCAGGATCAACAACGGAAATCAATACTTATTCCCGCAAGTGATATAAGTAATTTGTCTTGTGAATCATCGAAATTCAATGATTCAGAAATACTTGTAAGTTGTTTTAAACTTCAAGTAACTAAAGTCTCATTATACTCAACAAATATATCCTGTCAAATTTACATAAAGCCAATTTTTAGTAATAATTATGAAACTGCTCAGTCATAATTATTAAAAGATGAGCATAAATCAATTGAAGATAGATTATTGACTAATGAATTATTCTAAATGGAGCGATCGCCCTCAATAATCTCGTAAGCTAAGTTAAATGGCTCTCCTAAATATCTCCAAATTTCTATTCATTTTTTGTTCGCACATAATACTATCATCAGCACGATAATACAATTACGGACAATTACGGCGATCGCTCTTTTTTCCTCTACATCGCTGTGGTGCGATAAAAAATAGATTTCCTCCCAACGATAGATGCGATGGGTTTTTTCTAAATTATTGACAATAATTCTTACTTATTATATTATCTCAAATAATAGTTGCAAAATATTTGCAACTTTTTTTGTGCCATATTTTTGATTTTTAAGGTAATGCCCAACAACTTCGTTCTGGGTAAAGAGCAACTATTCAGTCGTCGTCAACTGCTGAAACTAGGAATATGTAGTGCGGGGTTTGCTGGTACTGCGGCGCTTTGGCATACCCTGAATTCACAAAGTAAGTCGATAGTTAAAGTACCACCGCTAGAGATAACAGCAACAAACCAAGTTGCTAATCCTATGCAGATGTTGCGAAACTTTGATTATGGAGTAGTCAAGCAGGAAAACGGACGGACTGTCAGAGAATTTCAGTTGACTGCGGGTACTTCTGTAATTCAACTCAACAGTGCTGTTTCCTACAACGTTTGGGATTTAAACGGTCGGATACCAGGGCCAACCCTACGGGCGAAACAAGGCGATCGCGTGCGGATATTATTTCTCAATAAGGCAGGACATTCTCACTCTCTACATTTTCATGGTGTTCATCCCGCAGAAATGGATGGGATTCGTCCTGTCAGCAATGGTAGCGCCACAATCTATGAATTTGATGCAGAACCTTATGGGGTTCATTTGTACCATTGCCATATCGAACCAGTTACCCGCCATATTGCTAAGGGTTTGTATGGGATGTTTATCATCGATCCTCCTACGCCGCGTCCCTCGGCTGATGAAATTGTCTTAGTGATGGCTGGGTATGACGTAAATGACGACAGCCACAATGAATATTATGCCTTTAATGGATTGCCCCACCACTTCATGGATAATCCCATCCCGATTTATCAAAATCAATTGATTCGCTTGTATGTTCTTAACATCATTGAATACGATACGGCGGTGACTTTTCACTTACACGCCAACTTTTTTGATGTTTATCGCAGTGGAATGACTATGACTCCCAGCGAGAAAACCGATGTCATCACAATGGGTGTAGCAGAACGGCACATTTTAGAATTTGCTTTCCGCTATCCAGGTAAATATATGTTTCATCCGCATCAAGATGCGATCGCAGAAAACGGTTGTATGGGTCAATTTGAAGTAATTGCTGATAATTCTTCTCAAAGTTCTCTGAAAAATTCTTAGCCGAATTAATCTAGCTAATTTATCTCAAAGATACTAATAAGTAGCTATTTTAATAGCTTTGAGTCGCAATTGTCTTGAAAAAAATATTAAAATATCCTCAAAAATTTTCCAAGTAGTTGCAAAAGTATTGCATTACCTGCAAAATGAGCATAGCGAACTCTACGACACTGAGTCATACCAACTGTTAAAAACATGAAAAAATTTAAATACTTTTGTTTAACTATTGCTACTGCTGCCATTGTTAGCCTCAGCGCCTGTAACAAAACACCAACCGCAGAAAAGCCATCCGCACCCAGTGCTAACTCAACATCCACAGCCCAAGTCACAGAAACGACAAGCCACAGCGGTCACGGTAGCAAAGCACAAATTAATATAAATACGGCTATATTGTCAGAGTTAGATAAATTTGAAGCTAAATTAGGTGTACCAGCCTTATCGAACAAAATTCAGGCCAGCCGTCCCTATGCTAGTCCCGAAGATTTAGTTAACAAAAAAGTAATTACCCAAGAACAGTTCGACCAAATTAAAGACCAAGTAACAGTTCAAGAAGTTGTCCTCACAGGTGAAGCCAAAGATGTTGATTACATGACAAAGTTAGGCTTGATGAAAGGACATCTTTTAGTAGCACAAGAACTGTTAGATAAGAATTTACCGAAACAAGCAGAACCGCATATTGGACACCCAGTAGAAGAAATCTACGTGGATGTAGAAGATCAGTTGAATGAACGCAAAGTTAAAGAATTCAAGACAACTTTGGTAGGTTTACAAGATTTAGTTAAATCGAATCCCAAAAACGCCAAAGTTAAAACAGATTTTACTGCTTCTGTGGAATCTGTAGATGGCGCGATCGCAGTTTTACCTGAAGCACAACGCACAAAACCGGGATTTGTGCTTCAGGTAATTAATGAATTGTTAGATTCAGCTAATTCTGAGTATGGGGCAGCGATCGCCGATGGGAAAATAACCGCAGCTATTGAATACCAAGACTCTCGTGGCTTTGTCCTTTATGCCAACGACTTATACAAAGGTATTTCTAGCCAAGTAGCACAAGATAATCCCGACGCAAACAAAGCAATTGAAACCAGTCTCAGTGAACTAATTAAAGTTTGGCCCAGCGCCATTCCTCCCGCTAAACCAGTTAAAACACCTGTAGAAGTCACCCAACTAATCAAAACCATTGAGCAAAATTCTCAAAAAGTTATTGATAAATCAAGTACACAAGCGCAACGATAGACTCTAAACTAACAGAAAAGTAGAGAAGCAAAAGTTTAAAATAAGTGAGCCGTGAGCAAATAATTAGAGATGAAACTTGAAACTCTTCTGTGCTTCATTCCTAATTAATGGCTCATCAGGCTCCATTTGTATATTGCTGAACTTAACAACTGATGCAAGAACTTGACCAAAAAAAGACTATCGAACTCCTCAATACCATCATGGAATTTGAGTTAGCAGGAGTAGTACGTTATACCCATTATTCCTTGATGGTGACTGGCCCAAATCGGATTCCTATTGTGGGTTTTTTTAAGGCACAAGCAAGTGAATCTTTACTTCATGCCCAACAAGTTGGAGAAATTCTCACTGGGTTAGATGGGCATCCCACCCTCAGAATTACACCAATGGAAGAAACTTTTAAGCATTCCGTCAAAGATATTTTGGCAGAAAGCTTATCTCATGAAAAGAAAGCCTTGGAATTGTACAAAAATCTCTTAGATACGGTGAGCAATGCTAGTGTCTATTTAGAAGAATTTGCCCGTGGCATGATTGGACAGGAAGAACTGCATAATCTCGAATTGAAAAAAATGCTGCGGGATTTTAGCTAATAGTTAATAGTCAATAGTTAACTGTCAATGGTCAAAAATATAGACTTTCAACTCTTGACTTTTAGACTATTGACTTTAGACTATTGACTTTAGACTATTGACTTTGGACTAAGAACAATGAATTTTAGTACTGCCTTACCTACTTTTGTAATTACACTCCGGGAAGGAGTGGAAGCCGCCTTAGTTGTAGGGATTGTTTTGGCTTTATTAAAAAAAGCCAAACAATCCCGACTGAATTCTTGGGTGTACGCTGGTGTTGGTGTTGGTATTGTTGTCAGTGCATTGATAGGTGTGCTGTTTAGTATTGTGATTCAAGCACTAGGAAAAATTAATCCGCAATACACATCTGTAGTTGAACCAGGACTAGAAGGTGCGTTTAGTGTGTTGGCGATCGCAATGCTCAGTTGGATGCTAATCTGGATGACGAAACAAGCCAGATTTATGAAAGCCCAGGTAGAAGGCGCTGTTACAGAAGCACTGACTCAAAATGGCAATGCTGGTTGGGGCGTTTTTACTCTAATTTTAATTGCTGTAGTCCGAGAAGGTTTTGAAACTGTCCTCTTCATTGCGGCTAACTTTCAGCAAGGTCTAATTCCGACAATTGGCGCTCTTGGTGGTTTATTAGTCGCAGCCACAATTGGTGTATTGTTATTTAAATTAGGTGTTAAAATCAACATTCGCCAGTTTTTTCAAGTCATGGGCGTTTTATTAGTGTTGATTGTGGCCGGGTTAGTCGTTTCTGCATTAAAACACTTTGACGATGCTGTTGCTAACTTAGCCCTCAGTAGTCGCGCCACAGAAAGCCTTTGTTTTTACTATGAACACTTTACCAAAGTTCACTCTTGTATTTTAGGGCCGATAGTTTGGAATACTTCTAGTATTTTGCCTGATGACCAATTCCCTGGGATTATTTTTAAATCTTTATTTGGCTATAGAGAAAATCTCTATTTTGTGCAAGCAGTAGGATATGTTATATTCTTGCTCACTGTTGGCGGGTTATATTTCCGCAGTCTAGGTGGCGAAACTCCAAAACCTACTAAAAATATTTCTCTTTTGCAGAAATAAACTGATAAATAAATAGTAGGGTGGGTATGACTATATCCACCCTACTATTTATTTGCGGTTAATTCTTCCTTACTTTACCCAATGAATATGGTAATTGCCATAACAATATTTTCTACAGATACTTACTTTTGACAATCACTTTTAAAGCATCTGATAAATGTGTGTTATCAAGGGCAAACATCTCTATCCCATTATCATTCACTTCATAGGTTACGTGAACATTCTCCTCCAATTTTGTATCTAGCAATTTCAACAATTCTCCCAATTTGGGAGCTAACACACATTTTTCATCTTCATCTCTGCCAAAGTTAATAATTTGCCCAATACATCCATTAACATCAGGCGCTAAATCAATACCGATGTGATTTCCTCCCCCATCGTGCATAAGAGGTATCCATTTTTCATGTGCATATACGCTTTGGATAACTCCTTCTGGATAAGATGTACAGAAATCATTGAAATCTTCTAAGCCATTGTCAATAATTTCCTTCCAACATAACCAATTTCGCTCCACTTCAGACAGCGAGAGAAATTGTAAGCCATAAAAAATGCCTCGTCCTTCTATGGATTCTCCATTATTGAGTCGATATAAAGTTTTCATCTCTGCTGGAATTTCATAACCAAGTACCGTTTGCAAATGTAAAATTTCATCTTCAGTTGCAGGTGGGTTGAGATACTTGTAATATTCAGGAAACCTATTTTTAATCTTTTCTCGATAGCTTAACCAGTATGTACTCACAAGATGATTCATCTGAGATTAATTTGCTGCGAATACCCCTCTTCTGTCACTTTCCGAAATAAGCAAGTAGTAAATAAATGAAATTATCCAGAAGAGAAAAAAGGTTTAAATTGGTTCATTGTAAAAATTAGGTGATTAAATCCAAGCAATAAATCGGAATTGGGAAAAACATTTAGCCAGGGATAAATCAACCAAAATAATAAAAGAGGTTGAACAATTAAACGAAGATTATTTAAAGTATTCTTCCATC
>NZ_JADEWI010000089.1 GCF_015207705.1 Nostoc sp. LEGE 06077 | reverse complement strand
CCGGATGCACACCACACAGCCGTTTGAATTCTTCTGGTTTGAGGTTCTTTACCTTTTCGTAGCTCATAGATGTCAAGAAAGCTCTCAGCTACTTTTCCCACGCTCATGGGACTTTTGCAAGAGGTCTAGTGTAGAGACAATGTTGGGAGCGTAGTTAATAGCAGTTTCGCTCACCTCAATGGTGAATGTCTGGGTTGCAGTATCGCCCTGGCTATCTGTAACTAGCACTTCAACGGTTTGAGAGATAATTTGGTCTGCTTGAGCAGTCCAGTGAATCGTGCCGTTATATCGATTGTCATTCCGGCTGGATGGCGACCCAAGCTAAACGTAAGCTCATCATTTTCCGGGTCATTAGCAACGACATTGTAGCTGTATAACTAAGTTTCCCCATAACATTATTGTTAAGACATCTACACTTGAAATTCTGTGTTCAAAGCGACTAAGTACAATTTCATTTAGCCAAGTCAAGAGAGAATTTTTGCGCTGCCTCGCTTAGTAGAAGAATGGGCTAATCACAAATGTGAGTATTGCTTGCTGCCAACCAAAGTAGCGTTATTCCCGCATGAAATCGATTACATTATTGCTCAGAAGCATGGTGGCAAGACAGATGCAGAAAATTTGGCGTATATTACTGTAAGCGAAGACTACCCTGTAGTTGTAACTGTTTCGCCTGGGGTTTTGCATGATGCGATTAATTTAAGCGTCATACTTTACTCAGGTAGCGATGTATAAACTGCACGCACACGCTGCCTTCTCCAACACCAGATGCCACTCGTTTTACTGAGGCATAGCGCACATCACCTGCGACAAAAATACCAGGCACACTAGTTTCTAATAGAAAAGGATCGCGCTCCAATGTCCACCCTTTGGGACGACGCTTGTCTTGCATCAAATCAGCACCTGCCAGAATAAAGCCATTCTCATCGCGTTCGACGATGCCATCTAGCCAGTCAGTTTGGGGACGAGCGCCAATGAAAATAAACAGTGACTTTGCTGGTACAGTTTCAATTGCTCCTGTTTGGTCATTTATTAGTACGACAGCTTCTAAATTTTGTTCCCCCTTTATTTCTACGACTTTAGTTTGAGTGCGGACAGTAATGTTCTGTGTGGCTTTTATTTGGTCAATCAGGTATTGCGACATACTTTTGGCAAGCGAATCAGCACGTACTAACATTGTCACCGAGTGGGCATACTTGGCGAAGTGCATCGCCGCCTGTCCAGCCGAGTTCGCACCGCCAATCACAAATACTTCTTCACCTTGACAGGCAATTGCTTCGGTCATTGCCGCACCATAATAAACACCAGCACCACACAGATGCTCCTCACCTGGAATATTCAGCTTGCGGTACGATACCCCTGTCGCAATCAACAGTGCATGACAACTGATCTCACTACCATCTGCCAGTAAAATCACCCGATAGGGGTCTTGAATCCGAACCCCGATGACTGTTTGCGGGGTCAAAATTTCGACCCCAAAGCGTTTTGCCTGCGTTACTGCCCGACGCGCTAAATCTGCACCACTTAATCCTATAGGAAAGCCCAGATAATTTTCGATGCGAGAACTTGAGCCTGCTTGTCCACCTGGTGCTTCTTTTTCAATCATCACGGTGCTGAGTCCTTCGGATGCACCATAAACAGCCGCCGCCAGTCCAGCCGGGCCGCCCCCAACAATTGCCAAATCATAAAATGGACGTTCTGCTTGAGTTCGCAATCCAATATGTTCAGCAATTTGCAGATTTGTTGGTTGTATAAGCGTATAGCCGTCTGGAAATAATACTAATGGTAAGCTTTGCACACCATCGGGTTTAGTATAAGTCAATAGTTGATTTGCTTCTTTTTCCAACTCTACATCCATCCATTGATAAGGAATTTGATTGCGTGCCAAAAAATCTTTTACTTGGTGCGAATGTGGCGACCAACGGTTTCCCACTACCCGAATACCTTCAAACGGTGGACTATAATCTGCTAACCAATCATCAATCAAATCATCCAGCACCGGATACAGACGTTCTTCTGGCGGGTTCCAAGGTTTAAGCAGATAATAATCGAGTTTAGCGTTATTAATGGCACGAATAGCCGCATCAGTATCTGCGTAAGCAGTCAGCAACACCCGTTTGGCATTAGGAAACAGAACTATCGCCTGTTCCAAAAATTCCACCCCACTCATAAGTGGCATTCGTTGATCGACAACAAATGTGGCAACAGTTTCATTGCGAATCTTCAGTTGTTTTAAGATATCTAATGCAGTCGCACCGGAGTCGGCTCGCATAATCCGAAAGCGATCGCCATATTCTTTTCGTAGGTCTCGCGCGATCGCTTGCAGCACATCGAGATCGTCATCAACAGTGAGAATGACTGGTTTTACCACGCGCTTGCTCTCCAAAATTTAACCAGCTGCGCTCTCAGCCTAAAGCTAGATATTAAAAAAGCGATTCTATCTAAAGACTGAGTTTCAGATGTACGTCAGTCGGCTTTGATAAGGAAAAGCGTTATTATAATATCCCAGCAGACGAGGAAATTATGCTTTGTCTTGAAGAACTGCTGACTCTGGAATTGTTTAAAGCCTTGCCAAGAAACCGCCTCGACTGGATCTGTGAGCGCGCCAAAACGATTGACTTAAATATTGATGAGGTATTGGTAAAGGAAGGCGACCCCCCGCAGGGATTTTTTATTCTATTGTGTGGTCGTATGGGGTTAACCCGACGAAGTGAGGGACTGGAAATACCGATTGGACAGCATGAAGCTCCTAGCTTTTTTGGTGAAATTCCAGTCTTAACTGGCGAACCTGCCCCTGTGACTGCCAGAGCCATCACAGACTGTCATTTTTATGAACTATCAGGTGACGATTTCCTGACATTGCTCCATGAGTGTCGCACCTTTGAGCAGATGATTTTTCAAAGTGTGGCAAAGCGATCGCGTGGATTAGAGTCTTTTATCCGCAACCGGGAAAAAATGGCAGCTTTGGGTACCCTAGCAGCAGGACTGGCACACGAACTAAATAATCCCGCCGCCGCATTGGTTCGTGCTTTACAAGATATCACCCCAGCAATAATAGAATTGCAACACATGAATTTAGTCGTTGGACAACACCAAATTGATGAAGCACATACTCAAGAATGGCTTAAAGCACGAGATAAAGGGTATGAGGCAATTCTCCACAAACGGATTGATCTGATGAGTTTAAATGAGCGCGAAGACCAAATACTGAATTGGTTGGAAGATTATGGCGTGAAGGATGCCTGGAAATTGGCTCAACCGCTGGCTGAAAGCGGTATCAAAATTGAAACTCTCGAAGAATTAACAACTCAATGGCGGGATGAATTAACTCAAATGCGTGACATTGGGCTGCGTTGGTTGGCACTTTCGTTTGAAGTCATGTCAATGATAGCCAGTGGTTTGCATGGTGCAGAACGCATTGCTGAATTAGTGCAGTCGATGAAGTCTTATTCCCATTTAGATCAGGGCGCTCGACAACTAGTTGATATACATCAAGGGCTAGAGGATACACTACGATTATTCTCCTACAAACTGAAGCACGGCGTAGAAATCCACCGTTCCTATGCTCCGTTAATTCCGAAAATCTGGGCTTATGGAAGTGAATTAAATCAGGTATGGACAAATTTAATTGATAATGCGATTGATGCAATGGAAAATAAAGGCGTGCTTGAAATTATTACGCTCCTCCACAGCGATCGCATTGAAGTGCAAATTATAGATTCAGGATCAGGTATCCCACCAGAAATCCAATCACGAATTTTTGAACCATTTTTTACGACAAAGCCCGTTGGCAAAGGCTCAGGATTAGGCTTAGAAGTGGTGCGACGAATTGTCGAAATTCGCCATCAAGGAACAATCATGCTGGCATCTAAACCAAGTAAAACTCAGTTTACTGTTTGTTTGCCAATCATTCAGCATAGAACTCTATGACTATGCACTTGACATTCATTACAAAGTGCCGAGTTTTTTGTGAATAATTTTAGAGGGTAATAGAGGACGCAAGAAATCTGCTACTACGCTTTCTGTTGGACAGGAAGTTTACACTGTACTCGAAAAATCAGTGTAGGTAGTTCACCCAGATAGCCATCACGGGCGAAAAGCTATAAGTGTTGCCTAAAACCGTGCAATTCCATTGCGCGGAGTGGCTTATAAAGCATCCGTGCGATGTATGGATTCAATCAACTCCTCAACTTCTTCTTCGTCTAGACACTGTTTCACTTGGGTGCTGAACCACTGAGATTCTTCCAGTTCTGTGTCATTGACTCGGTAAACTAGTAATGTTCCTGCAACGCGGGCAAGAGTAAGAGGTGATGGAGAAACGTGGCTCAGTAAATCGGACGCATTCTGGTATATTTCCATGACTGATAATTCGTCCAAAGGAGATCCCAACTGAGTAGAAAGCTGTTTTAGGTTCTCCTGAATAGATGAATGGAAGCCTGGATCTTCGGGATGGGAAAGAGGGTTACTCATATTGTCGTTCAAATGCCATTAAAGGTTTTCGTAAGTCAATCCTGGATTTGCCCAGTTAGTTTCCTCCAGAAATTCACTAAATGTCGTCAAAAGTCCCGAAAATTCTTGACGTAAGTGCGCTACATCTGCCTGATATCCTTTTTTGCGATACCACTGAATCAAAGCAAATAATTCTCTTTGAAATAACAGCAAGAAAATCCAAGGCGATGTTTGTTTATAAACAACTTTTTTCCCCTGCGCTTTTGAGAACGCCTCAGCCATTTGTTTGGGTGTAAGTACATCTCCTGCTAACTCAATTTCTTTACCGATGTACTGGGCTGGATGTTTGATGACATAGGCAGCAATACGACCCATATCTTTGGTAGTAATGAGATGTAAAGGTCTGTCAGGCTGAATTGCAAACAGGAAGCTGCCTTTAAGGATGGAAGGGCGCGTATACTTTTTCCAAAATTCTTCCATGAATAAGCAAGCACGCAACATGGTAGTTGGTAAACCTGCTTGTTTGAGAATTTGCTCTACTTGATATTTTTGCTCAATATGAATAATTCCCGAATTTCTGTCAGCCCCACCTGCGGAGTTATAGACAAAATGCTGAACGTTAGCTTGTTTGGCTGCTTGTGCAACTCTTTTTGCCCTTTCAACTTCTAACGGGCTAGGTTTGGCTGAATCTTGGGAGGTGGCGTGGCAGTAAACAGCAGAAATTCCAGCAAAGGCTGGTATGAGAGAATTTTCATCATCAAGATTGGCCTCTACCAGTTCTATTCCAGCATCATTCATCTTGGCTAGAGATGGTCGGTTGAGGTCTATTTTCCTAGTAATGGCGCGGAGGTTGGTAACTTCTTGTTCGAGAAATCCCTTAATAACGTTGCCACCTGTGCCACCTGTAACTCCAATGAGCAATATTTTCTGGCGATCGCCAATTTGTGACATTCTTTTATTTGGAATGCTGCATTAAGTTTAAGTGTATATCATGTGTTGTGGACAGGTTCTTACTTCGTCGCTAGTTGTGGTGGGATCACAGTTAAAACAATATGTGCAACAACAACAATCACACCAAAAATAAGGATTCACTTTGTTCAGTCATAAAATGTTTGCCTCAATTCTCCACCTATCAACCTCTGGTATGATGGGCGACGGAACCTTTGACTCGGTAGGGGCAAAGTCTTCCAAAATATGGAGTAGCGAGTTCTGTAGTCAGCCAAAGATACCCAATTTAGTTTTTAGCAATAATATTTAGTTAAGTGAGTTGAAATTTAGCTAAGTATGGATAATTTACCTCAAGGCAAGTCTAGTTCCTCGGCTGGGGGTGGTTTACCTGTAATTCAGTATTGGATAGAAGAAACTCTCTCAGCACAAGGTTTAAAATTATGGCAAACTCTCAATCATAAAAGTGCCTGTTTATCTTGTGCTTGGGGTACGGGTGGTCAAAAAGGCGGATTTGTGAATGAAGCGGGAGAGTACTTACAACGCTGTGCTAAAAGTGTAGAGGCGATCGCTGCGGAATTACAACCAGGAATTAAACCAGATTTTTTTCAAGAAAATCATATTAATGAATTACAACAACTGAGTTCGCAAGAATGCGATCGCTTAGGTAGATTAAGTTATCCTGTGATTCTCAAAGCAGGTTCAAACTATTATCAACGTATTAGCTGGGAAGAAGTTTACCAGATTGCTACACAAGCCTTTAAAGTACCACCAGCAAGAATTGCTAGTTATAGTTCTGGACGTTCCTCTAATGAAGCCGCATATTTACTACAGCTATTAATGCGCTCACTAGGTAGTAACAATCTAGCAGACTGTTCAGATTTGTGTCACGCACCATCAACAGTAGGATTAAAAAAAGTTTTTGGCTCAGGCACATCAATGGTCAGCTTAGAAAACCTCAAACATAGCGATTGTGTTGTGTTAATTGGGTCTAACGCACCTGCCAATCATCCGCGACTGATGAACGAATTGATCAAGTTGCGTGAAAGAGGTGGGAAAGTAATCATTATTAATCCTCAAATTGAAGTAGGGTTAGTTAAATTTGCGTCTCCAGCATTTCCCATCAAATCTTTACTTACAGGTGGTTCAGATATATCTTCCTTATATTTACAACCGATTCCTGGGAGTGATGTTGCATTATTTGTAGGATTACAAAAATCTCTAATTGAACAGAAATTGCTGAAACTAGAATATCTTAAATGTTATACAAAAGATTGGGAAAAAATTGTAGATTATGCTAAAAATATATCTTGGAATAAGATAACTAATATATGTGGTGTATCTCAAGAAGAAATTACAGCAACAGCTTATCAAATTGGGACATCAGAGCGTGTAGTTTTTGCCTGGGCAATGGGAATAACTCAACATGATAACGGTGTAGATAATGTTTTGAGTATTGCAAATACAGCCTTAATTACAGGCAACGCAGGTAAAGTTGGTTCAGGGACAATGCCCATTCGGGGGCATTCTAATGTGCAAGGATTTGGTTCAATGGGTGTCACAGTAAACCTGCGCTCAGAAATCAAACAAGCACTATCTCAACTATTAGGAAAACCCCTAGATGAAACGCCTGGGTATCATACTCGTAATTTAATAACAGCAGCAGAAGTAGGAAAGATAGATACACTATTTTGTTTAGGGGGAAATTTGTATGCAGCCAACCCAGACTTGCAACAAGCCAAACAGGCATTATCACAAATAGAAACCATTTTTTATGTGGCTACTAAACCGAACTTAGGACATTTTCACGGATTAGCGAAACAGCAAACTTTAATATTACCTGTATTGAATCGCTTTGAAAATCCTTATAAAACAACAACTGAATCAGGTAATAATTTTGTGCGGTTAAATGATGAAGGTAAAAGTCATTTACAATCCCTTAATACTACTGATTTAATTCCTGAAATAGAGCTAATTACAGAAATTGCCCAGAGATTACATGGTGAAATCCCTATAAATTGGCGGAAGCTGCAAAATCCAGTTTATGTAAGAGAATTAATTGCTAAAACCATCCCTGGCTATCAAAAAATTGGCACAATAGACCAAACAAAACAGGAGTTTATCATTGAAGGGCGGATTTTAGATGAGCCAAAATTTCCTACATCTGATGGTAAAGCACAGATGTTCGTTACACCTTTACCGCAACTATCAATACCACCTAAATCAGAGTTTGGTATTAGAGAAAGTCAGCCAGGAATTCTCCTAATTTTAGGGACAGGAAGAAGTTATGGGCAACATAATACTGTAGTTTATCGTAGTGAAGATAAATATCGAGGAATGCCCCATCGTCACTGTATTTTAATGAACCCTCTGGATGTAAAAAAAGCAGAATTTCAAGAACATCAGCGAGTAACAGTTAAAGGAAATCAAGGACAATTAGATAATATTGAAATTATTTGCGGGGCAATTCTTGAAGGTGTAGCTTTTATGTTTTATCCGGAAGCTAACGTTCTGTTCAAAGCAAAGATTGATCCTCAAAGCGGCACACCTGCATATAAAAGAGTCCCTGTTTATATTTTAGCTACTAATAAACCTTGATTCTATTTCTCTTAGAGTCTGTTTGTAAATGATTATGAAGTAATAGAAGAAGACTTCACTAGTCGTTTCAACATTAAACGAATCATGACTGTGTAAATCATAGATTCGCTCATTTCTGGTAAAAGTTCATAATCCTTGCTAAGACGACGGTATTGGTTCCACCAGGCAAATGTACGTTCGACAATCCATCGCTTAGGCAATACTTGAAATCCCGGTTGAGTACGACAAATCACATCAACTTTGGCGTTACATAATTGCTGAATCATGCGCTCAAAGTTCTCACCGCTCAAGCCTTGATCTACCCAAATTACAACTAAATCAACAGTAACCTCTGCGGCTTTCATCACAACTGCTGCACCACCTAAACGTTCTGGAAAGTTTGCTTCTGTAACAATAACTGCCAATACTAGTCCCAAAGTATCAACGAGGATAAAGCGTTTACGTCCCTTGACTTGTTTTTCACCATCATAGCCATATACTTCCCACGCCAGTTGCTTCAAGTCGGCAGAGTTGCCCAACATACTGGCTCCTTTTTTTCCGCCGTCTTCACTGATTGACTATCAATGATGGCAGCAGTTGGCTCTTCTTTTTTATTCATGCTTTCACGAACTTGGTGTCGCAATTGTGTGTGAATTCTTTGCCACACTCCCAGACGTTGCCAGTGACGAAAATAGTTATAAACGGTTTGCCAAGGTGGTAATTCATGTGACAATGCACGCCACGTACATTCCTCATGCAGAATGTAAAAAATTACATGGAAATTCCTCCTACTAAGGATTTCGGGCAACGTAGAATTAATTGTCACCAGATGTCTATTACATAGTTCGCACTTGCCGACTACGTATCCGTTCTGGGCTACCGGTAGGAATCGAAGCAATTAATTTTTGCGTGTATGCTTGTTTCGGTTCACGGTAAATGCTTTCAGCTGTACCTTGTTCGACAATTTGACCACGATTCATGACTAAAATGCGATCGCTCATAAATTTCACTACACTCAAATCGTGAGAAATAAAGATATAAGTGAGTTGAAATTCATCTTGCAATTCTTTCAACAAATTCAATACTTGCGCCTGTACCGATACATCTAAGGCTGATACCGATTCATCACAAATAATAAATCTGGGATTTAAAGCCAAAGAACGGGCTATACAAATCCTTTGACGCTGACCACCGGAAAACTGATGCGGATAACGGTTAATCGCATCTGCACTCAAACCCACCCGTTCTAAAAGTTCTGCAACTCTGTCTCGCCGTTGTTTAACCGTTTTACCCACAGAGTGAATTAACAACGGTTCCATAATTGCATCGCCAACTTTCATTCGGGGGTCAAGGGCGCTAAAGGGGTTTTGAAAGACAATTTGCATTTCGCGCCGGAGTTTCTGCAAAGCTTCACCTTTTAACTTGGTGATATTCTGCCCATCGAAAATAATATCACCACTTATTGGTTCAATTAACCGCAGTAAAGTCCGACCGAGAGTAGTTTTACCACAACCAGATTCACCTACTAACCCTAAAGTTTCCCCTGGTTTGACATCAAAAGAAACGTCATTTACTGCTATACTGTACCGTTTTGTCCCACCAAACACGCCCCGCACTGGGAACCCAACTTTCAAATTACGAATTTGCAATAAAGCTGGCTTTTCTTGCAGATTTGCCAATCGGCTACTAATTTCTTCTGGAGAGATTTCTATTGGCTGTAGCGGTTCTTTCGCCTGAATTAATAAATCTCCGTTGGCTGTTTCCTCCACACTCATATAATCTGCAACAGTTAGCAATTTGTGGGGACGATGATTTAGTGTGGGGCGACAAGCTACTAATCCCTTAGTATATGGATGTTGCGGGTTACTAAAAATATCTATTGCGGCACCATACTCAACAATTTTACCTTTGTACATCACTGCAACTTTATCGGCAATTTCTGAGATTAATCCCAAATCATGGGTGATAAAAATCAACGCCATCTCACGGCTTTGCTGCAATTCTCGCAACAGATCAATAATTGTGGCTTGTACCGTCACATCTAAGGCTGTAGTTGGTTCATCCGCAATTAACAGCAAGGGATTACAAGAAATTGCCATTGCAATCATCACCCGTTGCAACTGTCCGCCAGAAAGTTGGTGGGGGTAACGTTCTAAGATGGCTTCTTTATGCTGTTTGATTAACTGTGCCAGTTTGTAATCATCTGGTGTGGGTGAATTGGGGTTAGTCTGCGGCCAAGTTTCAATATATTGTTGTTTAATTTGTTCATCATTAGGCAGAAGTTTAACTTCTTGTAAACCAGCGATCGCAATTTGTTTTGCTTCAGTTATCGAAACATTTTGATGGCGCATAATCGCTTCAGTTAGCTGAAAACCAATAGTATAAACTGGATTCAGCGAACTCATTGGTTCTTGAAAAATCATCGCCAAGTCGCCGCCACGGTGTAGCTGCATTTGTTCCGGCGGTAACTCGACTAAATTAATTGGCTTGGCTTCTGGCTGCTGACGAAACCAGATTTCCCCACCACTCACCCTACCAGGAGTTTGTAACAAACCCATGATTGCAAGTGAGGTTACAGATTTTCCGCTTCCCGATTCTCCTACAATTCCTAGAGTTTCTCCCCGATGTAGTTCAAACGAAATTCCATCTACAGCTTTGAGACTGTTGTCATCACCGGAAAATTCAACTTGGAGATTGCGAACCTCTAGGACTGTTTCTCTCATAGGAGTTTTTTATGGATTTCACAGAAAATTATTTGGATTTTAGCAGTTGTTTAGATACTATGCTGGCAATCTTCGTTTTTGCTAATTTTAGCTTGAGGTCACAAATAAGCCTGAAGGCTTAACATAAATACGCTTTCTCACAGCAAGGAACGCATTCCAGAGATGGTTTTGGCAGTATTTTTTGCTCTTGGCGTTGCTTGCCATTTTTGGGAATGTTAGGCTGAGGTTTTCTGATAAAAGTGCCTGTATATTCTTTTACAGAGAATTATTCTGGCTATGACTCCGAGTTTGGTAGTTAGGCAAAGGATTTGGTCATGGAGAGAGATGAGGCTTACAGGGAAGCAGAGCAGCGTATTGAACAAGCACGGCGAAAAGGTGCTGTAGAACTCGATCTCAGTGGTATGGGACTTACTGAATTACCAGAGGAGATCGCATCCGTAACTCAGTTACAAACGCTTAACCTCTCCAGAAACCAACTGACTCAACTACCAGAGGCGATCTCATCTCTAACTCAGTTACAAACACTTAACCTCTTTGGAAACCAACTGACTCAACTACCAGAGGCGATCGCATCTCTAACTCAGTTACAAACACTTAACCTCTTTGGAAACCAACTGACTCAACTACCAGAGGCGATCGCAAATCTTACTCAGTTGCAAACACTTGATCTCTCACACAATCAACTAACGGAACTACCAGAGGCGATCGCAAATCTTACTCAGTTGCAAACACTTGATCTCTCACACAATCAACTAACGGAACTACCAGAGGCGATCGCAAATCTTACCCAGTTGCAAGAACTTAACCTTTCCAAAAACAAACTGACGGAATTGCCAGAGGCGATCGCATCTCTGAGACAGTTGCAAAAACTTAACCTCTCTTGGAACCAACTGACAGAACTACCAAAGGCGATCGCATCCCTTACCAAATTGCGATTGCTGGATCTTACAGATAACAAAATAACTTCATTACCGGAGTGTTTAAACTCACTTACCCAGATACAGGAACTTTACGTTTCCAATAATAGATTGACATCATTGCCAAAATGGCTAGTTCATCTCACTCAATTACAAACGCTTGGTCTTGCGGGGAATCAACTAACATCGTTACCGGAATTACTAGTTTCTCTTACTCATTTGCAAACGCTTGGCCTTTCTGGTAATTCACTAAAATCACTACCAAGCTGGCTTGGCAAACTCACGCGATTACATACGCTTGGTCTAGCTAATAATAATTTAGTTCATTTGCCAGAATCGATTGGTAATTTGCTAGAACTTCGTCACCTGTATTTAGGCTCAGAGGAAAAGACCGGTAGATGGAGATTTAGTTGGGGGGGGAGCAGTTCCAACAAATTGAGTTTGCTACCAGATTCGATATGTCGGCTTACGCAACTAAAAACACTCAGTCTTGAATCTAACAGCATCGTAGATTTACCTGTAGGGTTGGCAAAACTTGAACATCTTGAAAAACTTCAACTCAACAACAATCCTCTTGACCTTGATCTTGCTGCTGTTTACGAGCAAGGTACACAAGCTGTCTTGCAATACCTACGGGCAAAGGCAGCAGATCAGGTAACTTTAAACGAAGCCAAGCTGATCCTAATTGGTGAGGGTGAAGTTGGTAAGAGTTGCCTGTTGGGAGCGTTGCGAGGTGATGAATGGGTAGACGGTCGCCCCACAACTCACGGAATTGAGATTAAGCCTGTAATCGTTACCGAACCCGACAGTGACTTAGACATCACGTTGAATGGTTGGGATTTTGGCGGTCAACGAGTTTATCGACCGACACACCAGTTGTTTTTCAGTGCGCCAGCAGTGTATCTGGTAGTGTGGAAACCACGAGAAGGCCCCCAGCAGGGCTTTGTTAAAGAATGGATTACGCTAATAAAGAATCGAGAACCAGAAGCAAAGGTGTTAGTAGTCGCTACTCACGGCGGCCCCGGACAGCGACAACCAGATATTGACAGACAGGAAATTTTAAATCAATTCGGTAGCGATACGGTGCTTGGTTTCTTCCATGTAGACAGCAAACCTAGCAAGGAAACTCAGTCTTGCTCTGGACTTGCAGAATTAAAAGATACTATTGCTCGTATTGCCGCATCTCTCCCGGAAATGGGGCGTTCTGTTCCCGCAAAATGGCAGCAGGCGAGAGAAGCGTTGCAAAAAAGCGATAAACCCTATCTGCCTTATGATGATGTCATAGCCATCTGTGCTGAACACGGCATTGATCAGGAACAGGCAGAACTGTTTCTTCGTATTTCCCATACTTTGGGGCATTTTATCCATTACCATTACGACTCAACACTGCGCGATATCGTTATTCTCAAACCCGACTGGCTGGCAAAAGCAATCAGTTTCGTACTGGATGATGAAAAAACACGCAAACGCAACGGCTTAGTCGAATTTGACCATCTCAGCGAATTGTGGAGTAATCCGCCATTTGCAGGCGAGGAAGGCTACCCGAAAGAACTCCATCCCATCTTTCTGCGACTGATGGAACGCTTTGATTTATCTTACAAAGTGGTTTTCAATCCGGCAGAACCCAGCAATACCAGCCTGATTGCTCAACTCGTTCCCGATACACCCCCAAACCGTTTACCCAATTGGGGAGCGCAACCAGAACCCGGAGACAGACAACAGGTGCAAATCTGCCGCATTGTGGACAGTCGCGGACAGTTTGAAGTGGCAGAAGGTTTGTTTTATCAGTTAATTGTCCGCTTGCACAAATACTCTCTGGGGCGAACGAATTACGAAAACAGCATTCACTGGCAACGGGGCTTAATGCTAGATAATGACTATAATGGTCGGGCTTTGCTGGAGTATGTTGGCAGTGATGTCAAAATTACAGTCCGGGCAGCTTATCCTGAAAGGTTCCTGTCCTATCTCACAGAAGATATTAAATGGCTAGTGGAAAACTTCTGGGAAGGTTTGCGTTGTAATGTGATGGTTCCTTGCATTGCACCTTGCAGTATGAATGCACCTGGACACGGACTATTTGAGGTACAAAAACTCATTGAGAGCAAAAAGAAAAATCGCCCTGATTTCCCCTGTCCGATTTCCGGGTGTGGTGAATGGCAAAACATTGATCAACTTTTAAATAACGCACCGACTACTCCACCGCCATCTCAAGAAATTGGCCTTGATCAGTTTCGAGGTATTGTGCAAGAAGAGCTAAAAGTCATCCGCAGAGATTTAGTTATCTTAGATCGTCGAGATGAAGAACGCTTTCAGAAATTATCTCAAGAGCAACGTACTATTCTCAGCCAAATCGATCAGCAGTTTGCAACACTCATGCAGATGCTCACCGACGAAGCAAAAGATGGCCCACGCTTGTTCAGCTTTAAGCCTGTAGATCCAAAGTTTTTCGATCGCCCAAAATGGATTAGTACTAAGTTTGAAATCACTCTCTGGTGCGAACACGCCCGTTTACCACTCCCCATCTTAAATCCCGACAACCCAACAAAAGGTGTTTATGAATTAGAGTTACCCCGTGAGTGGTTCACCAAAGCAGCCCCCTTTCTCAAACTTTTGACAACAACTCTCGGCTTAGTCTTACCTGTCGCCGCTTCCGCAACTAAGTTGATGCTTGATGACACCGCATACAAAGGCATTGAAGAACAACTTGATCTGGGACAAAAAACTACCGAGTCTTTCTTGAAAGGAAGCGAGCCGATTTTTACTGGACAATCTAAGAGCGAATCTTCTTTCTTAGAAGGCGATGCCATCCGCGCCCAAGGTTCTATTTTAAGAGAATTACACGCCCTTTTAAAAGGAAAAGACCCTAGTTTCGGCGGTTTGGAAAAGGTGCAGAACAAACGCCGCGAATTTCTTTGGGTTCATCCTCAGTTTGTAGACGAATATTAATTCTCATTGATTTATGGAACGTGAATTCGACAGTCCCGCCTTAGAATCAATCCTGAGTCTCAGACTATCGAGTCCTCTTGTAGAGGACTCAACAAGAAATTTGTTCCAGTCCACTTGAGTGGACTTTCGCTATTAGCCTGGAACTTTAGTTCTCGGCGGGATATGGTTTCAAGATGAAATTTTCGACACTCATCGAACTCCCGTTTAAAACGGAATATCATCAGGATCTGGTTCTTCTGTGGCTGGCGTGTAGGTACGCTCAAAATTGCTGGGTTGATATGCTGGTTCAGGGTTTTTAACTGGCGGCGCAACCCCAACATTACTAGTAGCGGGTGCGGCGCTTGGGCGTGACGGTTCATAACTAGAAACATCCGCTTGGGGATAAGCTGGGGGAGGTGTTGTCGCTGAAGGTGCTGGTTGCGAGTAGGTATCTGGAACTGATGAAGTGTAAAAACCTGTGCCTACAGGATGAATGCGTTGTATTGTCAGTTCGGCACGTTTTTCTTTAAAACCTTCGTTCCGGCGCTCGAATGTTACCATACCTAAACGCCCTTCAATAATTACGCGATCGCCTTGATGATAGTTTTGCTGCACATCTGTAGCTAAATTACCCCAACTCACCACTTTCAAGGTTGCTGGTGGATCTTCTGGTCGCTGGGAATGAGAAAACTGTACCAGCATTTCTGTGACTGCTAAGTTATCTGCTGTGTAGCGTAATTGCGGCTCTTGAATAATATCTGCCATTAAAACGCAACTGTTCATTGAATCCTCCTAATAATTCGTCATTCGTAATTTGTAATAACGTTAGCGCTACGCTAACGTAATGATGAATTCATTTATAAACTGTTTATTGTGCGTTATTTCTAGCATAAAAGCCAAGCGATGGCGTTGCACAGTAGTCATAACACTACTGGCCGCCTTCGCCTGACTGGAACGAGCATTTAATTCTGCATGAGTAGTATAATTGTACCATTAAAACCAGAAAAAATACGGCGTTACATAAATGCGGGATGAATCAGTTAAATACAGGTATTTGTCTATACTGGAAATAATGGAGTAATAAACGAATTGAGTATTTAAGCTTATCTGCTGACTTGGAATAACATAATGTTTTGCGATATAAACCCAACGTCCAAAAACCTTGATTTTGTTCGCGTTGACTGCGTTCTACCCAACCTAGATTTATTTGTTCTCGCTTTGGGTGACAGCAGACATAAGAAAGTGCGATCGCTTTTAGTGATAGTTGGAGTAGGAAGTGCGATCGCACATGATTAAATAGAGAAGTAATCGCCATCAAAAAAATATCTATGGATTGGCTACCTACAATTGATTTATCCCACCATTGGGATTTGGTTATTGCCTAAACTACACGTTATGTTGTGTACACCTGACAATGCTGATTTGGTACACTTCTAGCACGTAATTGCTGACTTTTTTGGAGATATCTATTGTTTTGCACTACTCTCCACTCCCTTAAAATATTGACTTCAGCACTAGAAATGCACTAACCCACAAAATCAAACTCATGGGTGCGCCAATGAGAACTCCGGCGATCGCCCAACCGCGTTGATGTTCTTTAAAATGTTGAATACTGCGCCATTGTCTGCTTTTCCAAGCCCATTCATTGCCTTTCGCACCCATAGCGATCGCCATAAACCAACCAATTTGTGGTACAAAACAAAACAAACCACACCATACCTGATTAGTCCACAACCAAAACCAAGGCAATAAAAAAGCCCCCCAATTCCAACCCAAAATTTCTTCTGGTACAGGTTCTGTAGAATTAATTCCACATCCAGAATTATTAATAATCTTATTGCTTGCAGGTTTGACAGCCAAATTAGATTTTAAAGTATCAAGTGCTTGGCGGGCATGACTAAACCGCTGTTCCGGTGCAGGTTCAGTCATCTTTTGCAACCAGCGCACAAAACTAGAACTCGCGTTCACGCGATCGGCGAATTGTAGTCGCAAATCTTGTTGAGGTAAATCACCAGGGGGAATACCAGTTAATAAATGTATTAACGATGCTCCCAACGCATAAAGATCAGATGCAGGAACAGCCCGACCACCAAATTGTTCCATTGGCGCATAACCATAGGTTCCCACTACAGTAAAAGTTACGCCTTCTTTAGCAGCTTTATCTTGAACTGCACCAAAATCTACCAAATAAATCTGATTATCTTCACCCCAAATTAAATTACTCGGCTTGATATCCCGATGCAAAACACCAGGATTCAATTCATGCAGATATATGAGAATTTTTAAAACTTCAGTAGCGATTTTCCTAGCTTGCTTTTCTGTACAGTGTTTACCAACCGCCAGTTTTTCTTTGAGCGATTCACCAGGAATATATTCTTGGACTAAGCCAAACCACAATGTGCGGTCATCAACACAAAAATAATCAATGTATTGCGGAATGCGCGGATGTTGTAGTTGTTTGAGAACTTGCGCTTCTCTCTCAAATAACTTCAAATCATCCCACTGGACAGTTCCGCCAAAAGCCAAAAGTTTGACCACAACTAATGATTCTTCCCCATCAGCCGCTTGTAAATCTTTGGCCAGCCAAGTTTGGCGAATGCCATTATTACCGAGTTGCCGTTGGATTTGATAACGGTGGTGTAATATCTGTTCTATTTGCAGCATCTAACACCTGTTGGCAGTTTACGCTAAGGTGGTTCCCCTACTATTCCAGGATAGACATTACACAGAGAATTTGGGGGCAGATGTTTACCAAAAAGCCATCAAGAATTGAAATCAGGCTGATTTGGTCAGCAAAATTTGGCTTTTGAGCAAAAATCTCACCTGTGTTTCGATTCATGAACTTCAATACTCATGACTATATTTATAATAATGATTATCATTTCAATACCAGGGTGTGATCGATATTCACTGGATTTATTACTCAAAGAAATCGCCAAAGTATCTAGTTGAGGAATTTCAAGACAGATTTACTTCTCTTTAGATATTCTGTACGAATCAGAATCAGCTTTTATGCCCAGTTTCTTCAATAAATGTTCAGTTAAACAAGCTGTGATTTGACCAAAACTTTAGACATATTGCTCATAGGTTAATTATTATACCGTGACTGATAAATTATTCGGGCGCTGTTTTGTATTGCATTTAATTACGCCTGACTTAAGAGATACAGCAGTTTGCCAGCAAATTAGGTAGAAAATACAAGATTTAAAATCAGAACATTAAAAAAATATTAAAACCAATTCACTTTTTAAAAAAGATGCCCGAAACTCTTTAATAATACAGCAGTTAAACATGATTAAAATTAGCACTCTAAGCCGATGAGTGCTAATTAATAAGGGAGTTTATTCCCTCAGAAATAAACCAAAAATATACCGTTTTCCAGAGATAAAATTAGACATCAAGAAGCCATAATCATCACAAAGCAAATCTCTTTGTAACTAGTAAACTGTTTGGAGGAACTAAATGAAATACACTTTTGATATTGTTGGAGTATCTCCAGTTTTACAGTTTTTTAACCATCAACAGCAGAGTATGCAAAAACCACAGTATCTAGGTGTGGAATATCTTGGCACACATATATGTACACTAGATGCGTTTATAGAAACTGTCGAACCTGTACCAGCAAAATGGGGATGGAATGTAGATCAAGTAGTAGACACAGTAATTCAGTTTTGGGTGAATCATTCAGAGAGTATTCAATATTGGAAAGCACGCTTAAGTGACGCTGGACAGAATAATTTAGTTGTAGCAAGACTTGCAGATATTACTTCTTTGCAAGCCGAATTTGAAACTCTCTTAGATAGAAATAGTTATTAAGTACATTGTCAGTCTACTGAGGTAAAATCGCACAAGAGCCTTGCATTGCGAAACTAAAGAGTAAGTCAGAAGTAAGAATAGAAAAAACGATGCTCTTGAAAACAGCGATCAAACTTAAAATAGGTATAGGCAATTATCGCTTCATTTCCTCAAACTGATGAAAAATAAAATCAAACCTGATTGGGCTGGTGAAAGCATACTCTCCAAGTTCGTTAATCTGCTGATCCAAACCAAACCTGTTTACAATGTGATGAAATACCAAGCTAGGCAAGTATTAATCACTACAGCCGAAAAAAATGGGATTCCCTGGCGCAAAAACGCTGAAGCACTGCAAGGGCTGATGACCAAACAATTGCTAGGGGCAGTTACTAACCCCGAAGTTGTGTATCCAGAATATTACAAAGTGCCATTTCATGCTTATGCTGATGGTAATCTTTGCTGGGAAGCGGCTTTTGAAGCAGAGTCGGCTACTTACGCCATGTCTTTGCGTGTTTGGCCGCAAGAAAACCTAACTTGGGAAGCGGCTCATGGCAGACTGAGAGGGACTTTTCATGATGTATTGGCAGCCTATGGCCCTTTACAGGTGAGGGAAATTCTGGATATTGGCTGTTCCATAGGTCTATCGACTATGGCACTGCACCGTTACTATCAGGAGAAACAAGACCAGCCAATTCGCACCGTTGGTTTAGATTTGTCGCCATATATGCTGGCTGTGGCTAAAGCAAGGGATGTGAATAATGAAATTTCACAGTGGGTGCATGGTAGAGCCGAAAATACAGGACTACCAGATAATTCCTTTGATTTGGTGACACTCCAGTTTGTCTGTCACGAATTACCTAGCTACGCCAGCAAGGAAATTTTCGCGGAAGCTAAACGACTACTGCGGCCTGGTGGTTACATTGCCTTGGTAGATAATAACCCGCGATCGCCTGTGATTCAAAATCTCCCGCCTGCCCTGTTTACTTTAATGAAAAGTACAGAACCTTGGAGCGATGATTATTATAGTTTCGACATTCAAGCAGCCTTGGAGGAAGCAGGCTTTTCACCCACACTTGAAGTCGCCAGCGACCCCCGTCACCGCACTATTATCGGGAAAAAACCTTCTTAAGTTCTGAATTCTGATTCCATAAAGAATGTAGAGACAAAAAATTTCTGTCTCTACATTCAGCACACTAAATCCACGTCTAATCAAGCCGAAACTTACGAGTAGGCGTAAATAGAAGGTTCGTGCAACCAGGGGCAACCAGTCATTGAAATCGTTGACCAGTAAGAGGTTCAGCCATTATCCATTTCTAATGATTGACCCCAGTTTTTCCCCTTTTACTATAAGTAAACT
>NZ_JADEWI010000088.1 GCF_015207705.1 Nostoc sp. LEGE 06077 | reverse complement strand
GGGGGGAAGAGGATAAGTTAAATATTTCTTCCCCTACACCCTTACTGTGTAGCAACTCTTCTAAAAAGGGGAAAACATTCCCTAATTCCGGTGTCCACATCTGCGGTACGCCATCAACTATCCTAGGAGCGCCTGCACAGATAGAATAGCGACTAAGTTGAGGTTGGTTTGTGGGATAGGGACTTTCTAGAAGGGTGGCGATGCCTGATGGTGTAGTAGGGAGAAATAAGGCTGCGAAAATTTCCGCGCCAGTACGATTTTCTAAAGGGAGCGATCGCCAATGCCAAGGCTTGGTCATAATAAGTGAACAGCTTAAAATTGATTACCAGAAATTACCCGCACTCCCCAGAATAAAGTTAAAGTGGCGATCGCCAACCAATCTCTTGTTTTGAGCCGTAATTCGTGCCACTGGACTTTGTGTTCGTTAGGACTGGTAAAACCACGCACCATCATGGCATTAGCCATTTGGTCTGCCCTTAACAGCAAATTTTCTAGCAGTCTTTCGGCTACTGTCATCCACACTTTAACTGCACCTTTCAACCCTAGTTTTTTCCAATTAATCGCCCTTGTCATTACTGAGCGAATCAAGTTCTGTACTTCTTCTAAAACGAGGGGAATAAATCGCAAAGATAAGGTTAATGTTAAGGTAATTTCTGTTATAGGTATCTTGAGTCTGCGTAAGGGCTGCATGATACTTTCAATCGCCGCTGTAATTTCCTCTGGTGCAGTCGTTAAAAGATATAAGTTAGTACTATAAATCACCGTAAATAAAATTGTACTTAGACGCACAGCTAAATCTAAAGAATGTCGGGTGATTTTAACTGGCCCTTGGTGAAATAGGATGTATGAGTATTTTTTAGTGCTGAGTGGAGAATGCTGAGTATTGGGTGCTTTTTTAGTATTTACTGGCTGAGTTAAGACTTGTTCATTAGCTGGGAGACGGGGTTGATAACTTACCCCTAAGCCATCGGGACTAACTGCGGCAATAAACAATACTAAAACTGTCAGTGTTAATAGCCAACCCATTTGTTGTTGCCAAACGCGGCGGGGAATTTTGGCAACTAAGGTAAAAATAATTAACAGTGCTACTAACAGAACGCGCCATTGATTAGTTGCAAAACTGTAGCTGGTTAAAAAACTCATTAACCAGGCAATCTTGACGCGGGGATCGAGTTTATGCAGCCAAGTTTGCGGTTGTTCTAAGTAGAGGCCTAGTGGGAGCGATCGCAGTAAATCCATAAAATAAGGCAAAAGTTAAAAGGTCAAAGGTAAAAGTTGAAAGGCAAAATTTTCTCTTTTACCTTTTCACCCCTTCGGGGTTCACCACTTGCTCCAAGTCGGCAGAGCCGCCCAACGCAGTGGTTCACTTTTTACTTTTTACTTCATTAAACGCGAGTTGCGCGGTTAACGTTCCCACTTTCCATATCGCGGACTTTTTTACTCCGCCAGAGTAGACGAATGGGTGTACCTTTAAAACCTAGCTGTTGGCGGAATTGCCTTTCGATATAACGACGGTAGTTGTCGTTAAAGCGTTTGGCTTCGTTCACAAATAAGGCAATTGTTGGTGGTTGGCTGGTTACTTGTGTACCATAATAAATTTTGCCTTGACGGCCACCCCGTGAAGTTGGTGGTGAGTGCCATCTGAGAGCTTCTTCTAAAACATCATTAATCACCGATGTACTTACACGGCGTTTATGTTCGACTGCGGCTTGATTTACCAACTCTAAAATCTTTTCTACCCTTTGTCCGGTTAAGGCGCTGACAAAGATTGTCGATGCCCAGTCGGTAAAGTGTAGCCGTTCTTGCATACTTTTTTCGTAATCATAGATAGTGTGGGAGTCTTTCTCGATTGCATCCCATTTATTCACCACCACAATGCAAGCTCGACCATCTTCGATGATCCGCCCTGCTAATTTTTGGTCTTGTTCGGTAACTCCGTCAAGTGCATCTAAGACTAATAAAACTACGTCGGCGCGGCGAATTGCTTTAAAAGCGCGGTTAATGCTAAAAAACTCTGGGCCGTATTCGACGTTTTTCTTTTTGCGAATTCCGGCGGTGTCGATGATGCGATAATTTTGCCCATCGCGTTCGATAAAAGTGTCTATGGCATCTCGCGTTGTGCCAGAAATCGGGCTAACAATGGCTCTTTGTTCCCCGACAAAAGCATTTAATAAGCTTGATTTACCCACATTTGGCCGACCAACTATCGCCACTTTAATTTCGTTAGTTTCTGGTACTTCTGTAACAGTTGGAATGTGTTTAATTAACTCGTCGAGCAATTCTCCTGTACCGTTGCCATGAATCGCAGAGATCGGGTATGGTTCTCCTAACCCCAATTCCCAAAATTCCGCAGCTTGAATTATGCCTAGATCTGGGGATTCGCATTTATTCACAGCCAGCAGTACTGGTACTGGTTGTTGACGTAACCATTCAGCGATTTCTTCATCAGCTGGTATGGGGCCTGTTTGACCATTAACCACGAAAATTGCCGCACTCGCTTCTCGTAGCGCTGCTAGTGCTTGTTGACGAATTAAGGGCAGAAATTCGGTTTCATCGTTAAAGACTAAACCACCTGTATCTACCACTAAATACTCGCGATCATTCCAATAAGCAGGCATATAAGTGCGATCGCGTGTCATCCCTGGCTCGTCGTGGACAATCGCCGTTTGTTCCCCAGCGAGACGATTAACCAGGGTGGATTTGCCGACATTCGGTCGGCCGATAATTGCAACAATTGGCAGTCCCATAAAACCAGGAGTAGAGAGACAGATAGTATATCACATCTATCTATTCTATCTACCTTAAGACTATATTTATTTTTTCTGAACGAAGAAAATTGGCTACGAATTTTAAAAAAGCAGATCAGTAAGAAAACTGCCAATCAAGTCGAAGGAGATTGTGCCTTGAGAACTCGTAAGTGGTTGAGAAAAGCCGGCCGATCAGCCTTTCGATGTATCCGATGGTGCATATTGCTAGGCTTTTGCATTTTACTATACGCCCAGTTGATTGAACCAGATTGGATTGAAATCAATTCTTTACGAATGACATTACCCAATCTCGCAGCAGAATTTAACGGTTATCGCATCGTTCAAATCAGCGATATTCACCGCGATAGATGGATGAGTCCGCAACGTTTACAGCGGATAGTCCGACTTGTTAACCAACAAAAACCAGATTTAGTTGCAATTACAGGTGATTTAGTTACACGTAATTTATCAAAATTAATCCCTTCACTGACTGATTCTTTAGCTAAATTCACACCCAAAGATCAAACTGTAGCAGTATTAGGTAATCACGACTACGAGAACGATACGCCAGCAATTATCAAAGCCATCAAACAAAGTAATATTGTTTACTTAGGTAATGATATTTACACTCTCAAAAGAGGTGGCGCTATGCTACACATTGCTGGTGTAGATGATGTACAGATGGGGAAAAGCCGCCTAGATTTAGTGATGCAGAAATTACCCAACGCAGGCGCAGCAATATTATTAGCCCATGAACCAGACTTTGCTATTACCAGTTCTGCAACAGGGCGCTTTGATTTGCAACTTTCAGGACATTCTCACGGTGGACAAATCCGCTTACCATTTATCACACCGCCTATACTCCCGCCTTTTGCAAGACAGTATTTTTTAGGGAAATATCAAGTAGTCAAGATGTTTTTGTATACTAACCGAGGCTTAGGAATGACAGGTTTACATCTGCGTTTTTTTGCTCGTCCTGAGATTACTGTGTTTACTTTAGTTGCACCAAATTAGTTATTAAACAGAATTCAGGAGTAATACTAATTTGCAAAAATCTTGATACACATACAAGAATTTGTTGTATGTGTATCATCCATTAAAATGGCATCATAATTCAGTTGAGTCTTCTGTATGAATGGAGCTAGAAAATCCACGAACATCTTGATAATGAAATCCTGAATTCTGCTTCAATAAGGCATAAAGGTATCTAATCTGCCAAATACTGCCATATCTTCTGCATCTAATTCTACTGGTGTACCGCTGCGAATTAATTCCGCAAAATCTTCATTGGGAACCATAATTGTTAAGGTATACAAGCGACTCGAACCTGTATTTTTAATTAAATGTGTACCTGTGGGCGGCACTAATAAACTATCTCCAGCTTTAATAGCGACTTTTTTCCCATCACAAATAGCAACTCCTTCACCTTTGAGGACAAAAAACATTTCTAATGCCCATTGATGGCGATTTGGCGGGGTTTTTCCACCGACATCAAAGATTTCTATACAACAAGTTAAAGAAGTGTTGGCATTGGTTGAATCAAAAATGATTGCTAACCGATTAGTATCATGGGGACTAATGCGGTACGCTTTATAATCTTTAGGAGATTTAATAACAGGAATTACGCAACGAGTAGAGTGCATTGATTAAGTTCCTCCTGTTAATTCTGGGTGATTTAAAGCGGTGAAAATTGCTTGTGAGTCGGTGACAAAACCAAAGCATTGTTTGACGTTATATAAAGTTGCCAACCAACAATAATCAGGTGAAGTTGTTGCCGTACAATCTTTAATTAAAATGCAGTCGTATCCTAAAAAATTGGCATCACATAGTGTAGTTAACACACATTGATCAGCATTCACACCAGCAAAAAATATTGTATTAATCCCCAAATTTCGCAGGATACTATCTAAGGGCGTGTCCCAAAAACCACTCATGCGGTATTTGTCCACACTGATATCTTCGGGTAACTGTGGTAATTCATCAACGACAGCAGCAGCCCAACTACCTGCCATCAAAACTTTAGCACCGTTTTTGGGTAAAGGGTCGCCTAACCCAACACCATCGCCAGTGGGGTTATAAACGTGATGCGAAGCCGCACTGATATTGAGTAAGTCGGGACGATTACCCCAATTTATCCAAATTACAGGCACGTTAACATGACGCAGTTTAGGAAGTAAATTATTTAACGGTTCAATGGGTTGACGTGCGGGAGTGACATCCACGCCAATATGCGCCAACCAGCCATCAGGATGGCAAAAGTCGTTTTGCATATCAATTACGAGGATGGCAGCTTTTGCTAAGTCCAGGCGCAGGGTTTTGGTTTCAGTTGATAAAATAACGGGTTGTGGGGTTTTAGGAGGACGCGTAATATCTGCGATCGCATGATCTACCATCCAAGCATTTGGCGCAACGCCCAAAGTCCGCAGAGGCTGATTCATAAATTGCAACACCCAACACCTTTTTCTATTTTGTAACTTGAAATGTAGTAGAGCGTTCAATTACTTAATCAAGGTTTAACTCGTGAACTTTACTATTCAAAATGTTTTAATTGCCACAGATGATGCTTACACAACCACAGATGTACAGGTTGTAGAGGGAAAAATCTCTGCTATTGCACCCAATCTTGATGTTGTGGGGACAGTAGTTAACGGTGAACACAAACTGCTATTACCCGGTTTCGTCAACGCCCACACCCATTCTTCGGAAATGTGGCAACGGGGTATTATGTCAGTTTTGCCTTTAGAATTATGGCTGGCGGAACTATATGATTTTGCCCCCCTAGACACCGAAAAAGTTTACCTCAGTGCTTTAGGAACTGCTGTAGAAACTTTACTTTCCGGCGGTACGAGTGTAGTAGATCATCTGGTGTTAATTCCCGGACAAGAGTTAGAAACCATCGCTACCGCAGTTCGCGCTTACCGAGAAATTGGGATTCGGGCATTTATTGCACCTTTAATTCAAGATGAATCTCTCACAGCAGGTATTCCCTCTGGGGAGACAGAACGCAATCACGAACCTTATTTTCGTTCAACTGCGGACACCCTAGACATGATTGAGGAGGCGGTGAGACAATTTCATCGCCCAGAAGAGGGTGTGAATATTTTAGTTGCACCGACAGGGATTCAGTTGTGTAGTGATGCTTTATTTACTGGTTGTATTGAGTTGAGCGATCGCTATAATTTATGTCGTCACTCCCATTTGCTGGAAACCAAAGCCCAAGAAAAACTCGCCCAAGAAAAATACGGTTGTAGTGCTGTTGAACATCTTAAACGCCTTGGGTATTTAGGCGATCGCACTTCTCTTGCCCATTGTGTTTGGTTAAATGAGTTTGATATAGAAATTCTGGCTGAAACTCAATCGACAGTTGTTCACAATCCTTTAAGTAATTTGCGTTTAGGTAGCGGTATTGCCCCAATTTTAAAATATCGCCAAGCTGGAGTAAATGTCACTTTTGGTTGTGATGGTGCTTCGAGTAATGATTCTCAAGATTTATTAGAAGCTATTAAAATTGGGTCTATTCTCCACAACACCACAGAACGAGATTATCAATATTGGATTACACCCCGACAATCTGTAGAAATGGCAGCTTTAGGCGGTGCAAAAGGCTTAAATATGGCAAAGACAATTGGTTCTCTTACTGTTGGTAAACAAGCCGATTTAGTGCTTTATGACTTGACAAGTTTATCATTACTTCCCCGGACAGATCCTATCGGTTTATTAGTTTTAGGACGACCGACCAATGTTGTTGATAGTGCGTGGGTAAATGGCAAACAAATAGTAACTGATGGTAAAGTTACTACAATTAATGTCGATGAATTGCGGCAAAAATTATTTCAGCTTAGTCAATGGGATACACAGCGCAAGTCGCAAACTGTAGCAGAAATTGAAGCCCATTATCGTACTGTGATGGGTTTGTAAAAAACCGATTTATAGATAATCCCCTACCCTAATTTTAATTATGGGGATTTATCTGTTTTTTTAAATTACACAAAATCCTGAAAAAACAAACCACCAAGAACGCACTTTTAACTTTTCTCAACATCATCTGTGCGGCACATCTTCAAGCAGTGTAGGATGACGAATAGGAAGGAGGATAAAATGAATATATCCATTATTGATGAAGTAATTGAACAATTAAGAGCTATGCCACAGGATTTGCAATGGCAGGTACTTGAATTCGCTCGAATACTGGCAAAATCTCAAGTTCGCGGCACTCCAGGTCAAGAATTGCTACGTTTTGCAGGCTCGATACCACCCGATGATCTCCAGTTAATGCGTGAGGCAATTGAGCAAGACTGTGAGCAGGTTGATATCAATGAATGGTAGATATTTGCTAGACACAAACATTATTATTGCTTTGTTTGCAGATGAAGCAGTTATCAAAAACAATCTTGCTCAAGCTGATGAAGTTTTTATTCCCAGTATTGTAATTGGGGAGTTGTGTTACGGGGCAAGAAAATCGGGGCGATCTCCACAGAATTTAGCAAGAGTTGATGAATTTGTTGCCAACAATACCGTGCTGGGTGTGATGTTGAAACCGCTCGTCAATATGGTGAAATCAAAAACAAACTCAGGCTCAAAGGGCATCCATTACCGGAAAATGATATTTGGATTGCATCTGTCGCATTGCAGTATCAGTTAACACTGGTAACACGCGATGCCCATTTTCAGCAAGTTGAGAATTTGCAAACAGTAAGTTGGTAAGTGATGCTAACAATATCCCAGACAAAAAGGCGAAATTATTCTTATTAGGCTCGTTGACGGAATAAACCTGTCATACTTACGCCAGTAATCAACAAGCCAACTAAGCCTAAGCCGTTCAAAATTGGGTAAATTTTCTCTAAATGAATGATTTCTAATGTATGTAGTCCTAAGAGAAATTCACCTAACTCATCTTGGCGTAACCATTCATGGGCTATGGTATATCCCATACCAGTTAATACAGTTAAAAATAAAGGCAAACATAGAATAATGGCTATCTGGCGGTGGTAGCGCCGAAACATTCGATTCATAAACAGTTTTTCAACAAAGTAAATTTTAGGGTATCAGTTTTAGCATCGTTTTAAGCCGGAAGTTTTATTACAAATTCTAAACCTTTGCCTTGTATAGAGTTTAATTCTCAAGTGGCGATCGCTTTCTCTCATCATACCGAGGCAATTTAACTAGAAAAAGTTAAAAAAGTTACATTTTTATGTATGCTTGATAGCCAAGTATCATAGCTGTACATTTGCGGAAGTCAATATGGAACGTGCTATTTCCTTCCTGGGAATATTAGTGTTTATTGGGATATCTTATGCTTTGTCGGTTGAACGTCAAGCTATTCGTTGGCGAACAGTTGCTTGGGGTTTAGGATTAGAGTTTATTTTTGCCTTGCTAATTTTAAAAACACCTTGGGGTTTAAATGTCTTTAAATCTTTAGGAGATATTGTCAGTAATTTTTTAGCTTTTTCAGATGTTGGTGCAAAATTTGTCTTTGGCGAAAATTTTAAAGACCATTTATTTGCCTTTCAAGTATTACCGACTATTATCTTTTTTTCTGCCTTTATTAGTGTTTTATATTACTACGGAATTTTGCAGCGAGTTGTGAATATTCTGGCTTGGGTGATGATTAAAACATTGAAAACATCAGGTTCAGAATCATTATCTTGTGCAGGTAACATCTTTTTAGGGCCGACAGAATCTGCACTGATGGTCAAACCATACATCGCCAATATGACTTTATCAGAACTTCATGCAGTGATGACAGGAGGTTTTGCCACAATTGCTGGTGGAGTTTTAGGCGCTTATCTATCTTTTGGTATTCCCGCAGAACATTTAATTGCAGCTTTTTTTATGACTGCGCCGACATCATTAGTTGTCTCCAAACTAATGTACCCAGAAACAGAAGTTTCTCAAACAGCAGTTCAAGCCAAAATTGATGTAGAAACGAATTATGTTAACGTTATTGATGCGGCTACAACAGGCGCAATTGATGGCGTAAAATTAGCCGTTAATGTAGGGGTAATGATTATTGCCTTTTTAGGATTACTCGCTGCTTTAAATGCTTTGTTAGGATGGTTTGGTTCCCTGGTGAATTTACCACAGTTATCTTTGCAATTAATATTATCTGTTGTCATGGCTCCCGTAGCATGGTTGATGGGTGTACCGTGGAATGATTGTCAACAAGTAGGGGCGCTATTGGGAACAAAAACAATTTTAAATGAGTTTATTGCTTTCTTAGATTTAAAACAGCTAATTCAAGACGGAAAAATTTCGCAACGATCCATTATTATTTCTACTTACGCATTATGCAATTTTGCTAATATCGGCTCAATTGGTATTACCATCGGCGGACTTACAGGTCTGGCTCCGCAACGCCAACATGATTTAGCTCGCTTGGGTGTAAGAACAATGATTGGGGGATTATTGGCAAGTTTTATTACTGCTTGTATTGCGGGAATATTAGTTTGAAAAAGTACAGAAATTCACTTGGATTTTGGATGATATTTTTTTCTACTCTCGAAATAACCTAGTTTCCAGTTTTCTGGTTGATTTAAATCGTTGATATGTCCTTGCAGAATTAATAAAAGTGCAACACGAGTGTTTAAATATCCTCGAACAATCCGATTTTCTGGCTTTGGATAAACACCGGGAATTACAAAACCGCTAACATTTAAAAGTTGTCCACAGTAAGTTTTATTTCCTGGAAGTGTTAGAGTAAAAAAGCCATCATTTTTATAAATATTGGGAATGAGAAATGTTCCATAGACATGATGCTGTCCTCGCCAAGGTTGAACTACTAAATCTACAGGATTAGCATAATATTTTTCTTTGAATGATGTTGCAGTATATTTCCATTTATCGCAACTAACCACTGGTGAAAAGTCTGTAAGTAAAGCAAAACTTAGAATCGCAGCTAAGGTGATAAAAAATATTAAGTAAAATACCTGATATCTTCGCACTGGTCAGATAGTGAGACTACTTGTTTTGGTTTTATTTTAGCAACTTGGGAAATGTGGCGATCGCACATACCTCAGACTATAGTTTGGGTCTATTATGGTGTTATGTCTATGGGATGAACAGCAGTAATATCTGAATAACGGGCAAAATCACTAACATTAAATGTCAGGATATGCGTTAAGCCATGTACCAATATTGCCGCAACCAGCCTTGTATCATGTACCTTGACCCCTGACACCCTATAATCCACAACCAAACGCCGCCATTGTATATGAACTGCTGCACTATCAGGTAAAAAAGTGAAGTACCGCTCTATCACTTGCGCTCTCTGGTCTGTATCCTCAATTGATAAGCCAAAACCGCTCCTTGCCGTTGTAGGTCGAGTACATACGTTCCAAAATTCTCCCATAATTTGTGATGTGTAACAGATTTCTTCTCCCTTTTGCAGTAAAGAAGAGATGGCATCACAAACCAAAATATGATTTGGATCTGAAGGAGAAACGAACCTTAATAAGATGTTTGTATCTGCCATGAATAGCATCAATCATGATTCCCATAAATGCTTTCACGGGTAAATGCTTCTGGTGGTAAAACTGGCATTTTTTCCGCACCTATTGCTAATAATTTCATGTCAGATGACCATTGTTGTGGGTCAAAAGTACGCTTTGTATCAAATTCGGTACTCTTTTGTTTCTGTTCGGATGATGTACCGAATATATCCCTTTCAATCAAATCACGGATATATGCTGCTCTGTCACCTCCAAAGTGACGCACTCGCTCATCAATCAGCCTAAGTAGAGGTTCGTTGATTCCAGTTACCTCAATTTTGTTATTTTCCATGTGCTTTTTCAGTGATATACATAAGTGGCTCAGTGTGAAAAATTATCCTTATGGAAAAGCAAAAGGGAAAAGGATGGTAGCCTTATTTACCTTTCTTAACTTGGTTTTGTTTGTTCACATCGACTCACTTAAATTATGGCTCGTTGTCAATGGAATTGAATTCTAGTTATTAGCAATCACCGCAAACTGTCGCCACAGCCCTGACAAGATTACCAAATATGAAAATTTATAGGAAAGTCCGGGAGTAATTGCGATCGCGCTGCTAGAATCCAGCCAAGCAAACTAGTGACAATCAACAATGGTCTCTACTACTGCACGTTTCTCAGATATTCAAAACCATTGGGCGCGTCCATTTATTGAAGCCTTAGCAGGGCGGCGTATTTTAAATGGTTATCCCAACGGGACTTTTCGCCCAGATAACTCAGTGACGCGTGCTGAGTTTGCGGCGATAGTTGCAGCAGTGTTTACTGTACCAGTCAAGCGCCAATACACTCCTTTTGTTGATGTCCCGGCAAATCACTGGGCTGCAAGCGCCATTCAAAAAGCTTACGAAACCGGGTTTTTAGCTGGCTATCCTGATAAATATTTCCGTCCAAATAATCGCATTGCTAGGGGTGATGTTTTAGTTTCTCTGGTAAACGGGTTGGAAATTGCGGCGAAAATCAACCCGGACTTAGTAAACCAACTACCCCAAATTTATCAAGATGCAGCTAACATTCCTGGTTATGCCAGAAATCAAGTAGCATTGGCGACTAGTGCCGGCTTTGTGGCGAGTTTCCCCAATATCAAGTTACTTAACTATGCCACTGCGGCTACTCGCGCAGATGTCGCGGTGATGGTTTATCAAGGTTTGGTGTATTTAGGTAGCGCCTCAAAGATTGCTTCTGTGTATCTTGTAGTACCACCAAACACAACACCAGCACCAACACCCACGCCAACACCCACACCCACTCCAATTCCAACTCCCATACCCACACCCCCAGTTCCAGGTACATTGAAACTTAGCCATACACGCGAGTTTCGGGGGGCTTGGGTAGCTTCTGTGTCGAATATTGATTGGCCTTCCAAAGCTGGGTTGCCAACTGCCCAACAAAAATCAGAATTCTTGGAAATTGTCAACCAATTGCAAGCATTAAATTTCAATGCCTTGATTTTGCAAGTACGCCCAGAAGGGGATGCTTTGTATGCTTCGGAATTAGAACCTTGGAGTGCTTGGATTACGGGAACTCAAGGAAGAGCGCCAGAACCATTTTATGATCCATTAGAGTTTGCGATCGCTGAATGTCACAAACGGAATATAGAAGTTCATGCTTGGTTCAACCCCTACCGCGCTAAAACTAGCATCAAAGGTTCTCCCAATGTCCGCCCCCATATAGCCCTGACTCATCCAGAGGTAGTTTATCAATGGGGCAATCAACTGTGGATGGAACCAGGATCAAAAATTGTCCAAGATAGAGCCTACAATGTCATTCTGGATGTTGTGCGGCGCTATGACGTAGACGGGATTCATTTAGACGATTATTTCTATCCCTATCCCATTCAAGGCCAATCTTTCCCCGATAGCAGAACCTACGCCGCCTACAAAGCTGCTGGCGGTTCGTTGAATTTAGATGATTGGCGGCGAGAAAATGTCAATCAAATGGTGTTGCGCCTCTCTGAAGGAATCAAGACGACAAAACCCTATGTCAAATTTGGTATCAGTCCTTTTGGGATTTACCGCCCCGGACAACCAGCCGGAATTAGTGGTTTAGATGCCTACAGTGTGCTGTATGCTGATTCACGAAAATGGTTAGAACAAGGCTGGATTGATTATTTAGCACCGCAACTCTATTGGCGAATTGACCAAACCAAACAAAGTTACCCTGCGCTACTGAAGTGGTGGACAGACGTTAATTCTAAGCAGCGACACATTTACACCGGGAATAATCTCGGTCAACTAGATGGTAAAGCTTGGAAAGACGATGAAATTGATAAACAAGTGAAAATTTCTCGGAACTTAGCCAGAAACTTATCTTTAGGAAATATTTTCTTTAGTATGAGTGCCATTAATCAAAATCGGCGCGGTATTGCTGACCAGTTTAAAAATTCTCTTTATTCTAGACCCGCATTAGTACCTTCTATGTCTTGGCGGAATGCAGCCCCAGTCGCACCACCCAAAGCCCTGCAATTCAAAGATGGCAAACTTAATTGGCAACCTGGAGATAGTCAGCCTGTACGTTCTTGGACACTTTATCGGCAAGCTGGTGATAGTTGGACTCTTCAACGTGTTTTATCGGCTGGAACAACCTTCGCTACTGTCCAACCAGGAACTTATGCTGTCTGTGCTGTTGATAGATTAGCGAATGAGAGTTTGGGTGTAGTTATTGCAGTGAACTAAGTAATATTTACACTAAGCAGTAGAGACGCTATATCAAGCGTCTTTACCAATACATATAATTTCTCTGTGATAACGGTGAATTTTGTCAACAAACATTGAAGGTAATTTTATTACTTCATGATCTGTATCGGTAGAACGATGCTTGCAATTATTAGTCATTGAGAGAATGTCACAGGAAACTACCTGACATATACATGACTAATTTAGTTCTGCCAAAAGCTGTACAAGATATTTTAGTAACATACAGCGAACCAGATCATATTTTTACTGCCATACTGCCAATCATAGGAGAAGTATTACAGTGCGATCGCTGTTTTCTCTACTTAAGAAATCCTCACACTAAGATGGGGAAAGTTGGCTATTGCTGGCGGCGAAATGAAAATATTCCAGATGTGCGAGAACCTGAATGGAAATTAGAACTAGAAAGCTTACCGCAAGAAGATCCTTTATTTGCTGCTGCACTACGAACTGCACCTTCAATTTATGTTGAAGATGTAGAAATTGCCAGCCCAGAAGTTTTAAATAAAAATTATGAACGTGAGAATTTTGGTCATCGGGCGCTAATTCATGCTCACTTGTGCCAAGACAATCAATTATGGGGAATTTTACAGCCTTGTATCTTTGGTCAGCCACGAGTTTGGTCTGATTCTGACCATGCTTTTATTAGTCAGATGGAAGATAAATTAACACCGTTAGTGGTTGCTTATGTCAAAAAATCAACTGCGTCTCCAGCTAATAATTAACTACTGAGCAATCATCTGTAGAGTATTCAATTATATGAAAGAAATTGTTACTTTCTTATTTGGATTAGGCTTTGTATTCAATGCTAGTTTATTTATTCCCCAAGTTATCAGAATTCTTCAAACCAAAAGTGCTAATAATATCTCCTTAATAACTTTCATTGGTTTTAATCTGATTCAGCTTAATAGTGCTATTTATGGATATTATCAACATGACATGATTTTAATGTATGGTAATATAATTAGTTTTATTGCCTGTGCTACTGTAACTGTATTGGCAATATATTATAGAAATAGTTAAAGTGTTTTTTATAGTACCTATAGAAAACAATAAAACTATTATTTGATTGATGAATTTACTAATTAATAATTAATGTTTTTGTAAAATTTATAAATCAAATTAGATTAATCTAAATACAGCAGAAAACAGGTGAATTTTGTATTAAAATTTTACCTCATTTACTAGTATAGCGGTAGTCATATATGTTAGGACAATTTGAAAGCTTGAATGCCAGGAATAGTAAGACTTATTCTCCTGCCTCCTGCTATAATCTGCTATAAATATTAATTCCTCATTAATTATATAAATACCCAACTTCTGGGAGAAATTGGGTATCTGAGCAAGCAAAATTTTCACTAATCAAATTAGGATTGTTTTTCTTCTAAAGTTTGGGATGTGAAAGTGCGAATTTCTGCCCATAACTCTTGGCGAGTTGAGGCTTGTAGAAGATAACGGAATACAAACCAAGTAGAGTAAACAATTCCAATCAATTCTAAACTCGGCTCTAGCAATGGCAGGTCATTAATGGCATTCAGTACTGTGAGGACAACTCTGAGTGTGACAGTAGCTGCTAAAACTAAACCTAGAGTAATTATAGGTAACTTGTAAGCTACCCAAAACTGATTTAAATAATATGGTAGCTGCTCTAAAAGCTGAGAGATTTGACGATTTATTTGCTGCCATTGAGTTTCTGGTTCCCTGGCTGGGGGCAGCTTTGGTAAGTTTTGTGTGTCTGCACCTTCAAGGGCAACTGTACTTATTGAAGATGCCACATCTACAGAATTAAATTCTTGTTCGAGCGCCATATTTTTAGAATTTTACTAATCACAAAAATTTTACTAAGAAAGGCACAAAAAACAAAATAGCGGATTGAGTCAGAGGTTAGTTTACTTAAGACTAACCTCTGACTACTAATCATAATAACGTTTTCTAGGTTACTTGAGTTATAACTTGCACGCTTCTGCTTGATGGTAATTAAAGTTAGGTGGGCAATGCCGAAACTTCGGTCAAAATCTAATTTTTAGGTTGTAGATATTGCCCACCTTATAGCGATTGAGATGGTGCAAGATATCAGTTAATTTTGTTATTGTTTTGGCTGGGCAACAACTACTTTGTTAACTACGCTCTTAACACCTTTAATTTCTTGGGCTAAAGGCTGAATCTTATTAAGTTGATCTTGGTTTTTGACAGTGCCGTTGACAGTTACTATACCTTGTTGGTCGGCCGCAACTGTGATTTGACCATCGGGGATATTGGCTTCTAATTTAGAACGAACTTCGCTGGCAAGGTCGCCTGTGGCTCTATTTGCATCGCCACCAGTAACATTGTTTCGTTCTTCACGCGCACGAATATCTTGATTAAGCTGTCGGCGGCGTAATTCACTTTGAGCGTCTTCTTTTGCTTCTTGAGTTGTTTGTGCAGCAGGCGATGCTGGATTTTGACTCACTGTATCGGGTGCTGACTCACTAGTTCTAGAAGGATTCTGACAAGCCGCAGCACTAACAAGTAATAAGCTACTAATGAAGAAGGGAGCTAGTTTTTTCATTGTTTTAGTTAGTGATAGATTTGGACACGAAAGATTTTTGACTGGCGATCGCACCCATAATTACAAACAAGTAAGTTAGGATTGACAACTAACTTTGGTTAGAGGATGTCATCACGACGATCAACAATTGTGACGCTAGGATCTGAATGATTGCCTATGACTGGATGATTAGTGCGACCAGTTTCGATAACTGGGGTTTCTTGATGTCTTGTCCAATCCGCACCTCGATTGTGTTCTGGATTGACATCAGTTGCGTCAAAGATGCCAAAGTCTTCAATTCCCCGACGTTGCAGAATGGTGTGGGCGTGTTGAATTTCCGCTTCTGTACCGTCAACCATGACTAAGTAATCACCGCGTTGGAAGCGATCGCTATAAACTCTGGCGCGGTCTTCGGGAATGCCTAATCCAACCAATGCGCCAACTAAACCACCTGCGGCTGCACCAATGGCACCACCAGCCACTGTTGTTGCTAAGGCTGTCGCTAATGCACCACCAGCAATTACTGGGCCAATTCCCGGAATGGCTAAGGCACCTAAACCAACTAATAAGCCGCCTAAACCACCTAATGCACCACCTGTAGCGGCACCAGCTTTAGCACCTTCATCGGCTTTATTACCGACACCAGCCACACCATGACCGTCTGTGTCTTTAGCAATGAGTGAAACATGATTCATGGGAAAGCCAGCATCACGCAGTTCATTCAGTGCGGCTTCTGCATCACGACGATGGGAAAATACACCCACGGCGCGGCGGTTTTGGTGCTGGTGAATGGGTGTTGTTGAGTGGCTGCGGGGGTCAAAAATTTGCCACTGCTGAATTCTATGGCGATTGAGAATAGCCGCAGCACGATGGATTTCGTCATCTGTACCACTGACTGCAACGATGTAATCACCCTGGTTGATGCGCTCGTTGTAAAAGCGAGTGCGGTCATCTGGCAATCCATAGCGAACGGCATCGAGGCGATCGCTAAAATTCACACCTCTTAAGGCATCTTGATTGATAGACTCACGATGAATTAAGGAAATTTGGCTAACGGGAAAGTTAGCAACTCGTAAATCATTAATTGCGGCTTCTGCATCTTGACGCAGATTAAAGTAGCCTAGAGCGTGTTTGGCATGACCAATTTCTGGATGCAGGCCATGACTATCGGGATGGTTGTAAATACCATATTCTTCAATGCCTCGCCGATGTAGAATGGCTTCTGCTCTAGCAATTTCATCGTCTGAGCCGTCTACTATGACTAAATAGCCGCCTCTTTGGACGCGATCGTTATAAACTCTGGCGCGTTCTTCAGGAATTCCTAAACCAATCAAGGCACCAATTAAACTACCTGCTACGGCACCAATACCAGCCCCAGCAATAGTAGTGGCGATCGCTGTTGCTGTTGCGCCTGCCAACATAATTGGCCCAATCCCCGGAATTGCTAAAGTGCCAAGACCAACTAATAAGCCTGTTAAACCACCTAAAGCACCGCCTGTAGCTGCACCAACTCTGGCACCTTCATCAGATTTGTCGCCAATGCGATCGCTTACTTGGGTTCCGGCAATATCATCTTGATTGTCTGCATCTCTGGCAATCACCGAAACTCTATCCATCGGAAAGCCAGAATTTCTTAGTTCATGTAGTGCTTCTTCGGCATCTCTACGATTAGAAAATACACCTATAGACCTTCTCCGTACACCAACAACCATTTTAAGTTCTCCTATTAAGTAAAATCTTGTGATTACAATTTTATTGAGTTCAATATTTGTATTTTTATCTTTTTTTGATAGATTTTTCCTCAATCTCTCGGAGTAACTTTCTTCTCTATCAACGGATATACGTAACTGGATATAAGGTGAGCAAGAGGCTATTTTTTGCTAATAAATCTGTAGATTCAAATAATATTTTTTCCTAAAATTAAAGATACCCAATTTATTTAAAAATCGGGTATCTATTTGGTTAATGAATATTTAATAGCTCACACAAGCTAATTATAAAACTGTGCCGCGGGTCGTTTCTGTATCAATTGGCTTGATGAGATATAGCTGCAACATATTCCAAGCAATGGCGATAATTGGCGGTATTCTTTGAAATAACTTAACCAAACTTGGCTGATTACTCTTGTTAATTGCCGCAATTTTCAAGTTGTTCTCCGAACACTGTTCTAAGCGCCAGAAAAATTCGGGATGATTTGTATTGAGGATGAGGGGAAATGCGCGTGCGGAAGTGTTGTTTGTTTCTTGAATAACTCTGTTGTTGTATTTACGGGGATGAATACCAATTGCCTCGTAAAATGATGCCCTTTCAAATACTGTCATTGTATGGGTAGCAAACACAGTTAGCAAGAAAAACCGCACCCACAATTTTGCTTGCCAACTTTTCCAGAGTTTGGTTTGCGATCGCAACAATGCTTTAAAGAAATCCCCGTGGCGATTTTCGTCTTGACACCAGCTCTCAAATTTGCGAAATAGTGGATAAAATTGGTATTCTGGATGCTCCTGCATGTGCTGATTAACTAAGATATAACGCCAGTAACCAATCTTCTCCGATAGGTAAACTGTGTAAATAATCCACTCTGGCGGGAAGAAAGTATATGTGCGGGACTTAGTTAAAAAGTTTAAGTCTAGAGATAGTTTTAAATCCGCCATTGATTTGTTGAGGAATCCTGCATGGCGAGCCTCATCTCTAGCCATATATTCAAAGGCTTGTGATAACAGCGGGTTATTTTTTTTCAGGCGGCGCGATAATTCTTTAAATAAGAGAAACCCAGAAAACTCTGAAGTACACGAGCGTTCTAAAAAGTCAATAAAGGCGCGGCGTTTTTCACCTGTAATGTGATCCCATGATTGTTTAAATTCATCATCACGCACAAAGTGATGGCGGTTGTAGTCGGCACGTAGTTCATCAACAATTGCCCGGATTTCTGCCTCATTAGCCGATATATCTAATTTCGCCACTGCATCAAAGTCAGTGGTGTAAAACCTCGGTGTTAATAATGTTTCTGCAACAGGTGCTTTAACACCCGGCTTCAGCAATTGAGGCTCTGGAGTTGCCACTGAATCGACCATGAGACTCCTTGACATAGTTTTATCTTTTAATAGTTATATAAGCATAGAATATTATGTTTCCACATCAGTTAAATTATTGAAAAGCAGATTCCACAAGATAACCTTAATGCTGAGGTTTCTCAGGGTTGTAGCACCTATTTTTCGGTTAATTTCGCTGCTTTTTAGAGATGTTGGATTGCTACATCTATATTTTTGCCAAAAATATAGGAATATAAAGAAATATTAATAGCTGTATAGTTATACAAGTATTGATAGTTAAATGATTTTGGGAGAACAAAAATCCCTACGAACAGTATCGGCAGTGGTATTTGCTGGTTGAAGTGATGCCGATGCTTTTCCCCTCTACATCTAGGATAACAATTCTCTATCTCTGACGTAAATTCTTGTAAAAGTGCTGAGTGCTGAGTGCTGAGTCTTGAGTAATTAAAACCAGCCTCTAACCTGTCGCCTCTAACCTGTCACCTCTAGCCTCTAGCCTCTCAATTTGATGTAAGTCGGTGATAAAGGAACCAAAAATGAGTAGTAATTTAGCTGTCAAACTGCGTTCTGGTACGCAAAAAGCGCACACAGCAGCAGAAAATGTCGGATTCATGAAATGTTTTCTCAAAGGTGTTGTCGATAAAGACTGCTTTGCAAAGTTTCTCGGCAACTTGTATTTTGTTTACACCGAACTAGAAACAGCCTTAGCCAGTCACCAAAACAATCCGGTAATTGGTGGGATGTACTTTCCTGAACTGAATCGCCGGGCAGCCTTAGAAACAGACATGGTATTTTACTATGGCAACGACTGGCGAAGTTTAATCACACCTTCCAACAATGCCAAGAAATACATCACCCGTATTCAACAATTATCTGCATCTGCACCTGCATTATTAATTGGTCATGCTTACACCCGCTACATGGGCGACCTTTCTGGCGGTCAGATGTTACAAAAAATTGCCCAGTCAACCCTGAAGCTGTCTGGCTACGAAGGCACATCTTTTTATAACTTTGACCAAATTCCCGACAAAAAAGCTTTTAAAGACAAATACCGGGATGCTTTAAACGCCGTAGCTGTAGATGATGCCACAGCCGACAGAATTGTAGCAGAAGCCAATCATGCCTTTAGTTTGAATATGCAAATGGCTGAAGAACTAGAAGGTAGTTTAATTAGAGCGATCGGTCAAGTACTATTTAATAACCTGACTGGTTCTCATAACCCTGGTAGCACTGAAGCAGCCGCCACTAATTAATTTTTGAGAAATTAGCTGTTTGGTTGGAGTCAACACATCATGCATCGCAACTGATATCTAAACTAGACAGCAGCTAGACGGAAAAGGAAAGGAAATAAGGGGAGTAGAGGTGCAGAGTGAGAATATAGCAATTCCCAAGCACATGAAATACACCCCACCCGCGCTTTCGC
>NZ_JADEWI010000119.1 GCF_015207705.1 Nostoc sp. LEGE 06077 | reverse complement strand
TAGATGAATTGAGGCATTTTATCTGGAAGCGTTTAGAGAAATTCAACACATCAATCGTTGCTTCTATTACAGGTTGGGATTTTATTCTTGATGCTTTATTTGCATCAGATTTTTCGTGAATTGGTATCACGCATTCGGTGAAACCGTTCTCGCAGAGTAGGCGCAAAGGCGCAAAGAGGAGTATAAGAGTTGGCGAGTAACTAAATATGTTGCAAGGTATTCTCTGAGGCTGACTTAACGATTTGGCTGATTTCTTGAAGTTTGGCGGCGACTGCACCGTTAGTTAATAGTTCTTCTGTTTTGGCTATACCCGATCGCATATCTGAACAAATACCACTGCGCCAGAGATAAAATCCACCATTCCACAAGGCTGTTTGCATTAATTCTCCTGGTTTTCCGGCGAGAACATCTTGAATCTGGGTAATTAATTCTTCTGTAGTTCCTAGAGGGACATTTTTGCTAGTAATACCGTAATCATGGGGAGATAACAGCAATCTTTCTAAATTGGGGGTTGCTGATAAAGCGATAATTGCAGTGCGATCGCGTGGTAAATCACAACTACCTTCTAATCCTTTAATTAAGGTATAGTTTTTCACACCTCTTAGCTCTAAAGCTGCTTGAAACATCCCTTCTGTTGGGGGATGGACAAACCCAGCAATTAAATGAGCTTCCCCTGCATAAGGACACCAAATTAATTCCATTGTGGCAAAGGGCGGTCGTTTACCGAGTTGGTCGCGGTATTCCCAAATACTTCTAGTCAAAGGAAAATGATTGGGTGTATGAATAAAACCAATTCCCGTTTGTGCAAATACTTGCTGGGTTTGAGGCAATGCTAAAGCAGTCCAATCAACGCCTAAACCCTGCCAAATTTCTATTAAAGGTAAACCATATTTTGTAGGCAAGCGATCGCCGCCGTGCATCACTATAGGTTGTCCAGCAGCAGCGAGGAGTAAAGCTGTGACGTGGCTAATGGGGGCAGTGCGGGTTCTGCCATCGTAAGGTATACCTAATACTATTACAGGACGTGCAGCAATAATTGGTTGGAGTTTTGGCCCTAGTTCATCAAAGGCATCTAACATCCCTGCCAACTCTTCCCCCGTTGGTCGTTTGATGCGGTGGGCAATTAAAAATGCACCAATTTGGGCTGGTGTTGCTTCTCCTTGCAACATCATTTTAGTAGCGATCGCAGCTTCGCCACGCGTTAAGTTTTCGCCTGTGTGGTTGCCGCTACCTACTTTTTTTAGTAGTTCCCTGAAGATGTTACTCATATTTGGTCACGGGTCATTTGTCAATGGTACAAACTATTTATTGACTATTGACTATGGACTGTTGACTAATCATACTTCAGGAAGCCGATCGCTGTTCTTGAGATTGCAGAGGAATATTTTCTAAGACTAATTCCCAAAAGTGTTTAATTGGGGGAATATGCAGACGGTCTTGAGTTGTCACCATGACTACGCGGCGAGTTAACCCAGAATTATCTAAGGGATTATTGGCTAAAGGGCGAACTGCTAAGGTTGGGTCGTGACGCGCTTCGACTAAGGCAGAAGTGGGGAGTAAGGCAATTAATTCGCCTTGACGTACAACACCCCGGAAGGCATCGAGGGTATTGACTTCTAATGCTGCGTGGAGTGTAACTTCTAAACGCTCAAATTTATCTTGGACTAGTCGCTGCATTCCGTAACCATCTTTAAATACCACTTGGGGATAACGCACCAATTCTGACCAAGGGATGCGCTCATATTGGGCAAGAGGATGATTCACTGCGGTGAGGACTTCTATGGATTCATCGTATAAAACTTCCACCACCATTTCTCTGCCGGTGGTTAAAAAGCGATTATTCATGATGATCGCTAAATCTACTAAACCATCTTTGAGAACTTTTAAGGCGCGATCGCTGCCCAAAGATGTGACCCGCAATTGCACTTCAGGATAATCACGGCAGAATTTTTGTAATACTGGCGGTAAGTAAGAAGCGCACAGGGAATGAATTGAGGCAATGCACAATTCTGGCTGTTTTCCCGCCATTAAATCTGTTAATTCTTGGGTAGCAACTTGCCACTCCTGACAAATTTTGCGGACACGGGGCAATAAACGTTCCCCGCCCAAGGTTAATTTAGCATGAGTGTTTCTGTGAAACAGTTCCACCCCCAAATCTGCCTCTAAAGCTTGAATCTGGCGACTGATAGTTGATTGGGTGACACCACATTGTCTGGCTGCTTGTTGAAAGCTACCACTATCGGCGATCGCTAAAAAAGCTTGCAACTGCTCTAGTCGCATATTAATGTAGCCTGAATTACATTTACGGCTCTCATTAAGTTAACGGTTTTCTCTCCAAGATTTAGTAGAGTTTGTTACATCTACTAGTAATTGACACATTTTAATAGAAATTTAACCTTTACTTCTGATCTAAATAAGCCTCAGTAGTCAGAAGTCAGTAGGAATTGGGGTCAAAATTACGGTTTTTTACTTACTTGCATTAGGGATTTCCCCGAAATAAATTATCAAACACCGTCTCAGGAGTCAGGAACCAGAATTTAGAGTTGAATTCTGTGTGACACTTCGGAAAGTTCAGTGTATCAATGACGGATAAATAACTAGAACGCTTGCAAAAATGTTTTGTGGTAAAATTAGAGGCTTGGCAATTTGCGATTAGGACTTTGAGGAGCCGTGAAAATAGAGAAAGCCAAACAGCTTACTGCAAAAAAATTTAAGCGAATGACTGGAGTAAGCCGTAAAACTTTTGAATTAATGGTTGATGTAGTTAAAGCTGATGCTCAAAACAAAAAGAAGCCTGGTCGCAGTCCTAAATTAGTTATTGAAGACCAAGTTTTAATGGTCATTCAATATTGGAG
>NZ_JADEWI010000118.1 GCF_015207705.1 Nostoc sp. LEGE 06077 | reverse complement strand
TAGCAGAATAATGAGAATTCTTTCTCTGACGTGTGGTAGATCACTTTCTTTTAGAGCAACATGAAGCTTGCTGACTTGCTCCGGCGTTAAAAAGTTTTTGGCTGCTGGTGGCATAGTTGCTTTTAGACAACTTCCTCTTATTATTATTATGCAACTTGCGTGCCGATTAGCTTACGAACTAACAATGACAAAGCGTCTTTAGCTTCTCAAATGCAAGTAAGCGATATTTGAGGCTGAACAAGCTACAAGATGATAGTAGAGATTAAATAGCTACCTTGCCAGTAAATACTTCATGTTTATTACTTAATTTTCTCAAAAAGTTTATCTAAACTTAGCGATATTTTAATAATAGGGGAGTTAGAGTAAAAATTAACACATTACAATTGAATATATCCTATTTGAAAAGATAAATTAGCTCAGTCATGAATAAAAAATGGGCAGTCAAGCGGCTGACAATCAATCTTGCGACTAGTGAAATGGAGAAGCTAGAAGAATATTGCCAAAAAACAGGAAGGCCTGCAACAGATGTCATCCGGGAGTTGATTCGTTCTTTAGAAGCAAACTCTTCTATTGTTTCGACCCAAAAAGCTAGTCAAGCAGAAGAAGTTGAGCAACCGCTGCCCGAATTTGCTAACTTAGCTTAAGTAGGCTCTTGTAAAGCGCCAAAATGGATTGTAATAAAAGCTGGCTCCTTTTCTGAGATGAAATGGAGTTGTACAAGAACAGCGAGGATTGCTTACTGTAATTTGAGAAATTAAATACAATCAATAATCATGCGCTTGCTACTAATTTAGGGAAAAACTCTTTATTAAAAGAATTAATTGTTATTTCCAAGCAATACAAATATTTATTGAGATAGTGGTTATCGTTTAACGTTGTGGCTATTTTTGAGTAATAGCCGCTTATGGGGGAAGATAAAGTGATGGAAAATTGGGATAAAAACCAAAAGAACGAGTTCTTGTATCCTCGTAGTCGCTACCACGGACAAGTTAAGCCAAAAAACTTGGTATTCAATGCTAATCTACAAGAAATTGCCCAAAAAATAGAATACATAACTGCGCTACAAACCAATGGAAAGCTCAAGCCTGAAGATGCTTACCAAAAGATGAAATCCCTTTGGAAACAGTTAAAATGCAGCAAAAAACAACTGGGTATTGGTAACAAGCCATCAGCTTGATTGCCAACCAGAATTCACAATAATTAGAATTAACGTTTCTTAGTGCGCTCTGCCCGTAAAACCTGAGATTGATAATCCTGAATTTTCTCCAGAATCCTTTCGCGTTGTGGATGCCCTTCAAGAGAATCGCTAATGAAAGCAAATTCGTCTACTACAATTACATGAGGCTGTTCGCTAGTATTATTTGCGGTTGGGTCTATTTGGTTCATAGTTTCTAATTTTGATGTTTGAAAAGAGCAATTTTATTCAAATTTAACCTAATGTGGTAAAACTTGCTAGAGATATTTTGGAAACCTAGAAAAATCGTTTTTGATTTTCTTTCGTGCAAACGCAATTAAGCCTTTCGTTTCACCTCTCAAGTTAGTTTTGCCGTTCTAGAATTTAACAGCTTGATTACCAAGCTTAACCAATACGTTCAGCCTTTGATATGGGAGTTTCTAAAAAATCAAATCCATTATCAACAAGCCATTGCTTTGAAATCTCATCAGGACGATTAGTAATAAAGCTGCAAGCATCGTCTAATTCTTCAAACACTCTATTACAAATGGTTGGGTGCTGATAATCGCCTACGCCCACGACCCAAACCTCTTGCCCGTAGTTAGACAAATAAATCCTGACTACGTTTTCTGGATAACAATGCCAGTTAAGGGGATCACAAACCACAGAAATTGTATCGGTGGGTGCGGGGAGTTCACGATTAATCTTTCCATCAGGAAACTCCTCCTGGTATTTAGCAAGGTATTCTTGAATCTTGAGTTTGGGCATATTCTTGTGCTTCTACACCAGATAAAGAGTCAAATACTTGAATTAATGATGTAGCTTCTTGACCTCTAACATCAGGCGATTTCTTCATTTAGAAATAACAAATCTGTGGCTATATTCATAGCGTGAGACTTATCTAATTATTTCATACTTCTCTTATTTTCATCCCAAACAACAAAAGCAATACCTGAAACCACACTCAACCCTACGATAGAACCTGAAGGACGACCACCAGTTATCAACAGCATAACTAAAAATCCCAGCCCAACATAAGCGGTTTGCTTGAGTAGAGGAGTAAGTCTGGTTATAGTCAAGTGGATCATTTTAATCAAAATTTATGTGAGAAAAAATCAAATTAAGGACGCTGAATCTGTTGCATAACAGTAGTAGGAGTTAGCTTTTTCAATTCTGGCAACACCCCTAGAAATAAAGAACCAGCTAGTACCAAAATCAAAGGATTAGCCTTAGCTACATTGAACCACCAACGCCAATCTTTGAAATTGGGCAATTGTGGAAGTTGAAAGTTCCACAATCTAAACCCAATTTGTACTTGGCTACCAGGAAGCCATTCTTCTTGAAGATTGACGAACACAACTTGAATCCGGCGATCCTGCTCAACCATTGAAGCAGTCTTGAGAGCCGATGGCTGCAAAAGAGCATCAGGTGTCAGGAAACCCATAACAACTAACTTATGTGTATTGTTCAGCCCGTAAAGGTTAAGTTGACCAACAGCTTGGTAAATGTGGTCACGGTCGAGATATTTTTTACATTCGATAATCGCACCACCCTGCCAATTAGTGACAATATCGGCTCTACCGCCGTTGGCTGGGGCTTCTTGTTGAGTGATGAATCCGCGCTCTTTGAGGCGATCGCTAATATATTGTTGTAGATGTTTTTCTTGCCAGGGCAGAGGAAACCCAGCAGCTTCGACAAATTTGGATGGCAGCATAGAATTAGGGGTGTGGGGGTGTAAGGGGGTAAGGG
>NZ_JADEWI010000013.1 GCF_015207705.1 Nostoc sp. LEGE 06077 | reverse complement strand
AGTTTTATCTTGCTCTCTAGTCAGAAATACCCTTAAACGGCTACCCATATTGCTGTTACCTTTGTAGACGCATTGTACGTATTTACTTATCTTTACATAGTTTGGTTTTTTCGCCTCGTTCTACTTATTGCAGGCAATCTTATTCACGCTATTGATTATACGCAAAACTTACTTGAGCTAATTGATTTATATCAACAAAAGTATCCAGATCCAGCTAAAAAGATTAAAAATAAGATTTCAGACATTGATCTAGATTATGTCACAGTAGATTTTCCCAATTTGCTTGCATCTATGAAATTAGGGTGCGATCGCATTCAGGAAATTGTGCTGTCCTTACGTAATTTTTCTCGTCTTGATGAAGCGGAGAAAAAAATAGTTGACCTCCATGAAGGTATTGAGAGTACTTTACTTATTTTACGCAGTCGCTTCAAAGAAGAAATTAATGGACAAAGAATCAGTGTACTAAAAGAGTATGGCAATATTCCTAAAATAGAGTGCTACGCTGGGCTACTGAATCAGGTTTTTATGAATATTTTAGCAAATGCTATTGATGCGTTGCACGATTCCATTCTCAACAAACAAGAATTAAATCCTGAAAATTCTGGGTTGTTAACTAAACCAATAATTAAAATTCGGACTGAACTTACTGATAATGGGCAAGTAAATATTCGCATTGCTGATAATGGTATAGGAATTTCAGAGGAAATTCAAAAGTATTTATTTGACCCTTTTTTTACTACTAAACCAGTTGGAAAAGGTACAGGATTAGGATTATCTATTAGCTATCAAATTATTGTAGAAAAACATGGTGGGCAATTACAGTGCTTATCTACTGTAGGAAAAGGAACTGAGTTCATTATTCAAATTCCTATAAGACTTTCCTAATATTGTGTGCCATATAATCAGACTTTCACTACACTTGCAAATTTTAATCAAATCATGGCAGTATAACTCTGCACCTCTTAATCCAAGTGCAACTTAAGTATCAACAATATTTGTGTTCGTCAGAAAATTTTATGAGCAAAAGATTGGGAGTTAGTATGATTCTGCTTGCAGCGGTAGGAAGTTTTGCCTCGCCATTGATTGCTAGGGCTAATTTCGATGGTAATCTCAATGTAGAAATTGATGGTTTAAAAAACACAGAGGGACAAGTCTGCGCCAGTATATTTGCCAGTAGTCAAGGATTTCCTGCCGATCGCGATCGCGTGTTACAAAGACAATGTACTAAAATTACGGACAAATCTGTCAAAATTACCTTTACGAACTTAAAAGCAGGTAACTATGCCGTTGCTGTGATGCACGATGAAAATAACGACTTCACCGTTAATCGGAGTGACTTAGGTTTTCCCCTTGAAGGCTTCGGATTTTCTCAAAACCCAGAAATTCGTGACCGCGCACCTAAATTTGACGAAGCAGCAGTTCTAGTGGCAGGTGCGAACACAGACATCAAAATTCTGCTGAAATATTTATAAGGCTGATTATTCTCGATCTTTGTGAATATCCTCTGGTAGATTTGGTTGAATCGCTAAGTTCCGCATTCTTTTTATCTGAGTTAAAGCATAATTTGCTGTGGCCTGCACTTCTGCATCCGGGTCTTCGAGTGCGTGACCTAACATTTGACTCATCTGCGCCATCATATCGTAGACACGAGTCAAGTCACGGATGGCATTTTGCCTGACTTGGGGACTTTCATCTTGCAAAGAAATGGCTAAAGCACGGTTGATTGGCTTGAGGGCGCGGGTGCTGATTTCTGACAAAGCTGCCAAAATTAAGCTGCGTTGTTGGGAATCTGCATCAATCATTAAGTCTACTAAAGGTTGAATTGCCCGCGAATCACCTTGCTGTCCTAAATCCCAAATCGCTTTGCGCCGCTTTGTCGGGTCGCCGCTGTGTAAGTCTTTAATTAATTCATCAACAATATTGAGTTTAGCTAAACGAGAGGTTTTTTCTAGGGGTAAAACCGTTGTTGGCAGTGAAGATGTTGGTGTTGGCGTAGTACTTTCTGATGTTGTAGTTTCTGGTTTGTCCAATTCTGGTAACGGTGATTGAACTAAGTCTTCAGCCCCTGGAGTCAAAGAGGGAAGGGGAGAATCTGGAGAATTTTGTGCTTGCTTGGCTTGACGTAACTTTCTGAAGAAAAAAAGCAGTGCGCCAATGCTACCCAAAATTCCTACTCCTAATAATGACCACCAAACGAAGTCTTTTTGCTGGGGCTTGGCTTTAGTTGCAGATGGAGTTTCTAGGCTAGATGATGCCACAATGGGCGAAGTCGCCAACTGATTTTTTGAGAGAATGGCAGCTTGTAAACTCATCTGAGTTGTCTGGTCAGCAATACCATCTGTTCTTTTTAAAACCTTGGTTTTTTGAAATTGAGATACCGCAATTTGGGTAGTGGAACCATACTTTCCATCTACCAACCCCTTATACAACCCTAAATCTCGCAATTGAGATTGTAATTTCTCTACATCCAGCCCTTGACTACCCAGTTTCAGAACAGCCTGTTTGGTGGGCTGTGGGGAATTGACTTGGGCAATTTTTGGGTGTGTTGGTTGAGATGCGGCTGTACTGGGGCGATTGGGGTAAAAACCCAGACAACTAAAACAAATGAATATCAGGATAGAGGAAGGACATAGCCTCATATTGCCAGCTTTAGCCTGAACGTGGTTTTGAAATGATCCATACCACAATAGCTTCTATGATGTCTAAATGTTAACTATGGTTAATGGTCATTTGTGATTATTTATTCTTCCCATATACTCTGTTCTCGGAGACTGTTTAGGGTAAAGTTTCTACTTCCGATTCTCTGACCTGTATAGATAGGGAATTGAGCTTTTTAGTAGATGGTTCTAAAACTTGTGGCTGCTGGATAGTATTTTTTTCGGCAATATTGAGTGTTTGGTTTTGTCCAGCTAAGTTATCACGCTGATTGATGAGATAGATGCTGATTAATGTCAGACAAACTCCCATCCACTGCAAGGGACTGAGAATTTCCGAGAGGAAGATATTGCCAAAAAGTAGGGCAAATACTGGTGTGAGGAAGGTTAAAGAACTGAGACTAGTCAGACTTCCACTAGAAGCAAAATAGAAAAATAAACCGTAAGCGATCGCACTACCAAATACTGTGGCATATCCCAACGCCACCCAATCAGATGGGACAATATTTTGCCATTGCTGAGATTCTCTCAATGCAGAAACTCCCCATAAGGGCAAACCACCGATAATCATGTGCCAGCCGGTAGCGCTTACAGGGTCAGCATAGCGTGTGACAAATCTAATCAATACTGTGCCTATGGCCATTGACAGCGCCGCTAACAGCATTAACCATTCACCACTAGCAAATAAATCTTGCCAGTTACCCATTGTGATATTTCCTTGTGTACCCAGCCAATGAAATATCAATTCATCTGGTAAGCCAATTAAGCTAATACCTGTCACGCCTAAACCCAGCCCTAACCAGCCCCAAAAACCAATGTGTTCCTGAAATAACCACAGTGATAGCAAAGCCACTGCTAAGGGTTGGGAGTCAATCATTACTGATCCTAATCCGGCGCTGGTTCTCACCAACCCTTCGGCTAAAAAGCCTTGGAATAATGTCCCATCTATCAAGGCAAATAAGGTAATCCATAACCATGCTTTCCAACCCTGGGGCTGGGGTCTACCCATCAGTGCGGCGACAACCAAAATTAACACTCCGGCTGGTAGCAACCGCACACCCGCGAGGAACAGTGGTGTGGTGTGGGGGATAACTCCTTTCATGGCGACCATTGCTGTTCCCCAAAGGAAAAAGGGCGCAATTAACAGTAGAGGTGCGAAGGGTAGTCGAGATGCACTGAGTTTCAGTTGCATGGGTTTGTAGAGACCTTTATGACACAAGAGCAAGAGATTACTTTAACCAATTCTACCCAATTGTGACTTTTTATGAAGGAAATAATACTCAGGGCTGGGAGAAACAGTGATAGGAGTTCAGAGTGTAGGTGGGAAACCTAGTACAACAAGTCAAAAGTCAAAAGTAAAGAATATTTATACCACAAGCCTTGTAGCAATTCCAGATGGTCTGTTGATTTACGCCGACCTGTAATAGTCTCAACAGACAATCTTTGTGCATCAGTCCTGATTATGTCATTGTCGGAATGTTATTCATTTCCTAAATAAGCTGCAATTACAGCCGGATTATTTCTGACTACCGATGGTTCACCCAAAGCAATTAATTGACCAAAATCTAATACAGCGATGCGATCGCACAAACCCATCACCAATGGGACGTGATGCTCAATCAGAATAATGGTTAAATTGAAGCGATCGCGAATATTGCGGATAAATTCACTGAGTTGGTGTTTTTCGCTGGGGTTCATCCCGGCGGCTGGTTCATCTAAAAGTAAAATTTGCGGTTCTAAGGCTAAAGCACGGGCGATTTCTAAGCGACGTTGATCACCGTAAGCGAAATTTTTCGCTTTTTCTGCTGTGCGATCGCTTAATCCTACTAATTCTAATAATTCTAAAGCTTTTTGTTTAGTGTTGTATTCTTCCCTAGGAGCAGGTGGTAATCCTAAAACTCCTGTAATCATATTACTTTTAGTATGCAAATGTCGGGCAATAATCACGTTTTCTAACACCGACAATTCGCCAAATAAACGAATATTTTGAAAAGTTCTTGCAATCCCTAAAGCCGCAATTTGATGGGGTCGCAGTTGGGAAATTTCTTTACCTTGATAAATTAATCTGCCCTCAGACAGCGGAATCAGGGCAGTAATTAAATTAAATAGCGTTGTTTTGCCAGCACCGTTCGGGCCAATTAAACCAAAAATTTCATGTTGATTAACTTGGAAAGATACATTATTTACCGCCACTAAACCACCAAAGCGACGGGTGATAGAATTGGCTGCTAATATTACTTTGCTTTTATCCTGGGAAATAATTTCAGACATTTTTTACTTTCTTACTTTACCCATTTTAAAAATCTCAGGTGTGACTAAACCTTGAGGAAAGAAAATAGTACCTATCACTATGAGTAAGCCAAAAATAATTAATCTCCCATCTCGGAGAAATTGAGCTAACCAACCTAACCAATTAGGAAAAATACCTGAGTCTGCTATACCACGTAAAATTTCTGGTAGGGCTGTAAATACCATACCACCTACTACTGAACCTAAAAAAGTTCTCGAACCACCAATTAAGACAAATGTTAAGTAAATAATACTCGCATCAAATGTACCTTGGCGGGCATTCCAAGTGTTGAGAAAATGGGCGCTAATTGCCCCAACAATTCCGGCAAGAATTGCCCCCAGAGTAAAGGCTAAAACTTTATAATAGGTGGGGTTAATGCCCATTGCCCCAGCGGCTAATTCATCTTCGCGGATGGCGGTAAATGCCCGACCAACTCGCACGCGTTCTAACCGATAAAATAACACCATACTAATTAATAGTAATGGCAAGGCAATCCATAAATATTCAATTTGACTTTGGAAGGGTTGCGGTATACCAAAAATACCAACTGCACCGCCTGTGATGTCTAAATTTAAAGCAAGAACTCGCAAAACTTCGACAAAAGCAATTGTGGCGATCGCTAAATAAATTCCCCTTAATCTGAGTGCGGGAATTCCTACTGCTGCACCTAATATTCCCGACACAAAGCCAGCGATTAATATTTCTAATAAAAGTAAATGTATAGGAAATAAATTGCTAGTGGAAGTAAAAACTTTTGTAGATAAAATTGCGGCAATATATCCACCTAAAGCATAAAATCCTGGACTAGCTAAAGATAATTGCCCAGTCATTAAAGGTAAGTATAAGGAAAGTCCTAACAATGCCCCTAATACCATAGAGACGATGAGTGAACCATAAGTTGAAAAAAATTCAGCCATATTGATTAGACTTTCTGAATGAATCGCCGACCAAGTAAACCTTGAGGTCTTACTAATAGCATGATAAATAATATGCCGAAAGCTACCGCATCTTTGTAACCAGAATATTCAGATGGGACAAAGGCTTCCACTAATCCAATTAGTAATCCTCCAAGGACAGCACCAGGAATACTACCTAACCCACCCAAGACTATCACGGCTAAACCTCGCAACCCAAAGGCAATACCAAAATAGGGGCCAGCAATACTCACACTAGAAGCCACCAAGGTTCCGGCTAATCCGGCTAAGAAACTGCTGATGAAAAATGTCAAAACAATAAAGCGATCGCTGTTAATTCCGAGTAAACTAGCTGTAATTGGATCTTCAGCGATCGCTTGCATTGCCTTACCATATTTAGTCCGATTAATAAAATATGTCAGAATGGCCACAATTACCATTGACACAGCAAAAATTAATATCTGGACACTGCGAATGGGAATTGGTTTTTCTACAGTACCAAAGTTAATTGCTGGTGGTAAATTGCCAAAAGTATTGGCTGGATATGTATAACTTTCTGCGCCGACTAAATACTGAATTAAGTTAACAATTACTACTGCGACACCCAAGCTAGAAACAACTGTTAATAAAGGGTCAGATCCTTGACGACGTAAAGGTAAAAAAGCCACACGTTCCACTGCGACTCCCACAAGTCCGGCTAAGGCGCTACCAATAATCAAGGATATAGCAAATGGTAATTGCACCGGTAGGGTAGCATTAGCTAACAAACCATTAAATCCAAAAGTTCCACCCATGAGTGCGTAGGTAAAATATGCACCGAGGGTAAAAATTGCCCCATGCGCTAAGTTAATGATGCCTAAAATGGAATAAACCAAGGTATATCCTAAAGCAAAAATCGCGTAGACACTACCTATGGATAACCCATTTAATAATTGTTGGAAAAACAAACTAATATCCATGTAGCTACTATTTTAGTAAGAATTCAGCACCTAGAAGTCAGAAGTCAGATTTTAGAAGTATCTATAGGATTAGTAAATTAATTAATCAAATATTTCTCCTGATTCTTTGAACCTTCTGACTCCTGAATTCTGACTCCTGAATACTTAACTATTTTAAAAATGTAAATTTTCCCTTACTACCATCTGACTCCATTTTTATTTGAGCTACATAAAAATCTTTTTGGATAATTTCTCCTATCGGTGTAAAACCAATTTCTCCTAAAGGTGTATTATACTTGCCAGTTAATATATGTTGGTTCAATTCTGTTCGCAAGGCTGGTAATTGTAACTTATTCACTTTGCTTTTTTGATCTAAAGTTTTCAGGGCTTCTACATATACCTGAACTGCTGCAAAAGCTTGGGCGCTAAATTGCGGTGGTTCTTTTTTAAATTGGTCTGCATAAGCTTGGCGAAATGCAGCATTAATCTCACCTGGATGTTCTGGGCTGTATGCTTGAGCAATTAGTACACCATCACAAAGTGCCTTACAAACTGGGAATATATTTGATGTATTTAGACCATTACCACCAACAATTATGCCTTTATAACCCAGTTCTCTGAGTTGTCGTACTAAGTTACCACCATCAGCTGCTAAACCAGAAATAATCACTAAGTCTGGTTTCAGATTAATTGCATTGGTGGCTTGACTTTGAAAGTCTGTATCGCTAGTTTGGAATTTTTGGACTGTCATTAATTCTAAACCTTGCTCTTTCACAGTTTGCTGAAAGATTTCGGTTTCTGACTTGCTGAATGCGTCATTTTGGGCGTAGAAAACAGCAACTTTTTTAATGTTAGGATTTAGCTTAATTGCAGCTTTAATAGAATTAGGCGCAACGACAGAAACAGGTGCGGAAACACGCGCAATATAATCACCAATTTCTGGTATACCTTTGGCTGTATTTGATGGGCCAAGGACTGGGATTTTCGAGCGTTCGGCAATTGGGTCAGCACTAAAGGCTTGTTGTGATAAAGTCGGGCCGACAATTCCTACTACTTTATCTTTATTAATCAATGTTTGAAAGGCGTTAATTGTTCCCGCTTCATCACCAGCAGTATCTTGAAAGACTAATTTAATCGGGGTACCGTTAATCCCACCTTTATCATTAAAATACTTTTCGGCAATTTTAGCGCCTGCAACTTGTTCCTGACCGAGTAATGCAACATTACTAGTTTGGGCAACAGCAATACCAATCGGGATAACGTTGGATGTTGCTGTATTTGCATTGCTATTAGCTGTAGAGTTTGTACTAGTTTTAGCACCATTACAGGCGGTGAGTAATAAAGTAAAAATTGGTAGTAATGCTACGGTCTTAATCAAAGCGTTCTTCATCAGCGAATAGTTATGTAGTTATGAAAAATTTCACACAAGCTAATAGTAAAAAGCATCAAATATAATTCAGTTGATACTATTTTCTTATGTGTAAACAAGTTATTAAATCATTTTTATTTGACCATGCAAAGGTAAGTCTTCAAAGTGTTGCTCAATACAATTTATGCAAGAATGCAGACATAATGAGGCAAAAATTTTCATTCAGCAGATGACTTCGTTAACTGTTTAGGGAATGAAAATAAAACCCCCTGTTCAGATGAAAGAGAAGATCATAGTCCATAATATCGTACTGTGTGGTGCGAGTTTTGCCGATCGCTAGTTCTCTTGCAGTGCTGATAATAGCTGCTTATTCACTAAACTGTTCCATGAAACGGCGGTCAATCCAATCTTTCCAGCGCCAGAGTAGAGAGTGGGGTGGTAAAGTGAATGAGCCTTTGGTGGCGATCGCTCTTTTGTCGCCTGTACCGATTAAACTTAAATATTGTTGCTGTGGTATGTAGGGCTTGAGTAGCTGGCCTAAAATCATTCGTTGCAAGTTCTCAAATAATGGTTTCCCCTGACGCACCGCAAATACGCCAGCTTTTGGCCGGGGATGATTTATCATTGTGGCAATATCACCAGCTGCAAATACTTGTGGGTGCGTTTGAGATTGCAAGGTGTCGTTGACTAAAATAAAGCCTTGTTCATCAGTTCCTATTCCGGTAGTTTTTAACCAGTCTGGTGCTGATGCTTGTGTTACCCAAAAAACTTGATCACACTCGACTACTAACCCCGATTCACATTTGACTATGAGTAATTCTTCATTTATCTGTGTAATTTGAGAAACAGATTCCCCTAGATGTAGCTGAATATCTCGATTGGTTAAAACTTGTTTTACCTGACGCTGCACTGAGGAATGATAATGGGATAAAATCTCTTGATGGCGATTGAATAGGTGAATTTCAAGATTTTGAATTGGTTGTTGGTTCGCAATCAAAATTTGCTGTAAATGTGCTTGCATTGAGAGTGCTAATTCTACGCCACCAGCACCACCACCCACAATGGCAATTTTCAGTTTTTCCTGGGGATGAGCATGGAGATTTTGCAATAATTTATACCAGCTTTTTAACAGCTTTGCCACTGGTTTAGCTGGTATGCTATATTCTGCGGCACCAGGTACAGAGATAGTGGCGGGAGTGCTACCAATATCAATAGACAGCAGATCAAAATTTACCGCCGGACGGTTAGCACAAATTACTTGGTGATTGTCTAAATCGAGATTAGCTACGCTGTCTATATATAACTGTGCATGAGCAAAGTTAGCCAATTTCTGTAAATCGATATGGCACTCATCATAACTATATAACCCCGCAATGTGTCCGGGTAACATCCCCGAATAAGGTGTGTCTGATGCTGGCGTAATTAAAGTTAAACGTACTCCTGGTAGTGGTTTTCTGCCAAACATTCTTAAAGCGATCGCATGACTGTGACCACCACCAACCAGCACTAAGTCTTTTAGTACATTTTGCTGCATTTATGCGCCGAATTTAGCCGCCTTGTGATGATAACATCGCCTGCTGCTATATCGTTGACATAGAATTCTGTCGATGAACACTGTATGATTTTTGAATATTTTCTACAATATTCTCTCCCACACGGCAGTGATGACTATCCGCCATGCGACTGAAACTGATTTACCTGCGATCGTAGCTATTTACAATGCGGCAATTCCTAGCCGTCTTGCTACTGCTGATTTAGAACCTGTGTCTGTGGAAAGTCGCCGCGCCTGGTTTCAGGGGCGATCGCCTGCTTATCGTCCTTTGTGGGTAATTGAACAAGAGGGTATAATTGCTGGGTGGCTAAGTTTTCAATCATTTTACGGTCGTCCAGCCTACATTTCAACTGCCGAAATTAGTATTTATATCGCCCCAGCTTTTCATCATTGCGGTTTGGGACGACAACTTTTAACCTTAGCCATCTCTGAAAGTCCAAATTTAGGCTTAAAAACCCTTTTAGGCTTTATTTTTGCTCACAATCACCCCAGCTTGAAACTTTTTGAAACATCAGGTTTTCAAAGTTGGGGACATTTACCTCAAGTCGCTGAACTAGATGGGGTGGAACGAGATTTAGTAATTATGGGTTTGCGGATTGGGGAAAAGTCTGAAGTCTGAAACTTTGATTGACCGGCGGATGGTGATACATCTTAGGACTTACACACAAAGATTGTCTGTGAAGATTGGCTGTGGGTGTAAGGGTTTTAGATATATGTACCCCTACACCCCTATACCCTCGCCAAAACACTTGATTTTTCGTTTTTATGCCTAAGTCCTAATTAATAATGATTACTATATTAATATATCTATGCTAAAACCATAGATATTAATCAATGGATGATATTCATTAATCCAATCCATAGATATATAAGAATTAATTAGAGTAATTATCGTTGATTTATCTAATCAAGCAATTCCATTTTGCCTCAGATAAAGGTAAGCTTAATCTAACAAAATTAAGCAAATATAAACTTGCGTTTTTGAATAGTGGATGGCAGCGGGATCAAAGCAATTTGATGCCGTAACACTAATCTTTGTTTAAATCTAGGGGTATTTTCATGGCTCAGTTTCTACTAGAGACTGTTTGGCTAGTTCCTTTATATGCCTTAATTGGCGGATTATTAGCCGTACCTTGGTCGCCAGGGATCATTCGGAAGACCGGGCCAAGACCAGCAGGTTATCTAAATTTAGTAATGACATTTTTGGCGTTTCTCCATAGTGCGATCGCCTTACAAGCAACTTGGAATCATCCACCCCAAGAAGTATTTATTCATTGGCTATCAACAGCCGGTTTAGACCTCACCATTGCAGTCGAAATTTCCTCAATTAGTGTTGGCGCATTGGTCGTAATTACGGGTTTAAATTTGCTGGCGCAGATTTATGCCATTGGCTATATGGAAATGGATTGGGGTTGGGGACGCTTTTACTCTTTATTAGGATTATTTGAAGCGGGATTATGCGCTTTAGCTTTATGTAATAACTTGTTCTTTAGTTATGTAATTCTGGAAGTCCTCACTTTAGGAACTTACCTGTTAGTTGGCTTATGGTTTAGTCAACCGTTGGTAGTTAGCGGTGCGAGAGACGCTTTCTTGACCAAACGGGTAGGAGACTTGTTTTTGTTGATAGGGGTCTTAGGTTTATGGCCTCTAGCGGGAACCTGGGATTACAACGAACTAGCTGTATGGGCAACAACTGCTGAAGTTGACCCCAGTGTAATTACCTTAGTCGGTTTAGCCTTAATTGCTGGGCCTATGGGTAAATGCGCCCAGTTCCCCTTGCATTTGTGGTTAGATGAGGCAATGGAAGGCCCTGTTCCTAGTACAGTTTTACGGAACTCGGTAGTAGTTGCGAGTGGTGCATGGGTGCTGATTAAATTGCAACCTGTGTTAACTCTGTCGCCTGTAGTTTCTGCCGCAATGGTAGCGATAGGTGCGGTAACAGCCATTGGCGCATCTTTAATTGCGATCGCCCAAATAGACGTGAAACGCTGCCAATCTTATTCTGTTAGTGCTTACATGGGCTTGGTGTTCATCGCTGTAGGTACACAACAAGATGACGCTGCATTATTATTAGTTCTTACCCATGCCTTATCTGCTGCATTGTTAGTGATGAGTACGGGGGGGATTATTTGGAACAGCATTAGCCAAGATGTCACCCAACTAGGTGGACTATGGTCACGTCGCCCCATCTCTGGTTTAGCTTTTATTGTTGGCACATTAGGATTAATTGGCTTCCCGCCCCTAGGTAGCTTTTGGGCGTTGATGAAATTAGCTGATGGGTTATGGGATACTCACCCTTGGTTAGTTGGGATAGTTATAGGAGTTAACGCCTTAACCGCAGTCAGTTTAACCAGAGAATTCGGCTTAATTTTTGGTGGTAAGCCTAAGCAAATGAGTGAGCGATCGCCTGAAGTTCACTGGCCGATGGTACTACCGATGGTAATCTTATTCGGCTTTGTCCTCCATCTGCCTTTAGTGTTGCAAAGCTTATCACTCTTACCCAACTGGGCAACCATGAATAAAGATGTCGCCCTCTTGTTGATTTGGTCAAGTATTTTTGGTTTTAGTGTCAGTGGTGTAATTTACCTCGGCAATATTCCTAAACCAATTCGCCTGCCCTGGAAAGGTTTGCAAGACTTGTTAGCTAACGACTTTTACACTCCCGCAATCTATCGGATGACCATCATTTTTAGCGTTGCCCAACTTGCTAAATTCGCTGATATGGTTGATCGCTTCGTAGTTGATGGCATCGTTAATTTCGTTGGTTTATTCTCACTCCTCGGTGGAGAAGGTTTGAAATACAGCACCTCTGGTCAAACTCAAACTTATGCTTTTACCGTTCTTTTAGGCATAGGTGTTTTAGGTGCATGGGTGACATGGCCATACTGGGGCGTGCAGTTTTTAGAGTTGATGTTTTAGCCATTTATTATTCGTCATTTGTACTTTTCCTGCGGTTATAAATCCCTAAACTACCATGCTGAGTGTTTTAATTTGGGTACCAATCATCGCTGCGTTAATTATCGGGTTTTGGCCTAGTAATTCCATCCCACCCAATCGCGTGCGCTTGGTAGCCCTCACTATATCCGGTTTAATTCTGCTGTGGAATTTGTTCATCCTCTTTAAATTCGATCTCAACACTCCTGGGATGCAGTTTCAAGAGTATTTACCTTGGAATGAAACCCTAGGGTTAAGCTATCAACTAGGAGTGGATGGGCTATCAATATTAATGTTGGTTTTAAATAGCCTCCTCACTTGGATTGCTATTTACAGCAGTAGTCAAAATACTGAACGCCCCCGCCTATTTTACTCAATGATTTTGTTAGTAAGTGGTGGTGTTGCTGGGGCTTTTCTCGCCGAAAACTTACTTTTGTTTTTCCTGTTCTACGAATTAGAATTAATCCCTTTCTATTTATTAATTTCGATTTGGGGCGGCGAAAAACGGGCTTATGCAGGAATCAAGTTTCTGATTTACACTGCTGTTTCCGGCGCATTAATTTTAGCCACCTTCTTGGGTATGGTGTGGCTGACAGGTTCTACTAGCTTCGCCATTGATGCTGTCTCTACTCAAACCCTCTCGGCTGGACTGCAACTGCTTTTGCTATCAGGAATCATCCTTGGTTTTGGCATCAAAATTCCTTTAGTTCCCTTCCATACTTGGCTACCCGATGCTTATGTTGAAGCTTCTGCACCCATTGCCATTTTGTTAGGTGGTGTGTTAGCTAAACTAGGAACCTACGGTTTATTAAGGTTTGGGATGGGGATGTTCCCCAATGCTTGGAGTACAGTAGCACCAACCTTGGCCATTTGGGGAGCAATTAGCGCAATTTATGGGGCAGTCGTGGCGATCGCCCAAAAAGATATCAAGCGCATGGTAGCATACAGTTCTATCGGTCACATGGGCTACGTATTGCTGGCCAGTGCCGCTAGTACCTCCCTCGCGCTGGTTGGTGCAGTTTCCCAAATGTTTAGCCACGGCATCATCCTCGCAATTCTCTTCCATTTGGTAGGAGTCGTTGAAGCCAAAGTTGGCACAAGAGAATTAGATAAACTCAACGGTTTAATGAGTCCGATCCGTGGCATACCTTTAATTAGTGCCTTACTCGTATTAAGTGGCATGGCTAGTGCTGGTATTCCCGGTTTAACAGGATTTATCGCTGAATTTATCGTCTTTCAAGGTAGCTTCTCAGCCTTTCCCCTCTCGACAATATTATGTGTCGTCGCTAGTGGTTTAACTGCTGTATATTTCGTCATCCTCCTCAACCGCACCTGTTTTGGTAGACTCGACAATTTAGCCTACTATCCCAAAGTATTGTGGTCTGAGAAAATGCCAGCCCTAATTTTGGCAGCCTTAATCATCTTTTTAGGAGTCCAACCTACTTGGTTAGTGCGCTGGAGTGAAACCACAACCACAGCAATGGTAGCGGCAATTACCCCTGCGGAAAAAACCGTAATTTCTCAAGTTGCATTGAAGTAGTAACAAGAGAATTACGTAACCGATACAGGAGGAAAAATGAATCTCAAATTAATTCCCAGTGGTCTTGTATTGTTCCGCTTTTTAATAGCACCCCTCCTCCTGTGGGATGCCTGGGATGGCAATACTAGTATGTGGTTTTTAGTGGGTTTTACCGCTGCTTTTCTTTCCGATATTTTTGATGGCATTATTGCCCGGCGACTTGGCGTTAGCAATGCCCAATTGCGACAAGCTGATAGCTGGGCTGATACCTGCCTTTTTAGTTGTATATTCGTGAGTGCTTGGCTGGTATATCGAGATATTTTGATAACTTATCAACTACCTTTATTGATGGTAATTTTTGCCCAAATAATGTGGTGGATAGTTAACTTAATTAAATATGGTAAACCCGCCAGCTATCACACTTATTCAGCCAAGTTTTGGGGAATTACATTATTTATTGCCATTGTGGCATTGTTTGGATTTAACTACGCTGGCATCGCTTTGTGGCTAACTTGTATTGCTGGAACTATTTACAGCATTGAAGAAATTGCGATGACGTTAATCTTGCCAGTTTGGACACATGATATTTTGAGTATTTTTCATGCTTTAAAGATACGTCAGCAATTACAAACAACCGATATTTCTACTGTCTAAAAATACATTTAACATCCAGGAAAAAATATGGTACAGACTCCAGAAAAACCTGTTACTACTAAACTTTCTCCTTCTCGCCATGAATTTGCCGAAGTAATTCATCGTTTAGAAGCAGGCGGTTCAATGTTGCCAGACACGCCAGAAAACTTGATGCAAATTATCGGGATTTATAAAGCTTATGCTGTCCCGATGGATTTTTACTGGCGTGACCTATTATATATAGCTGAACAGGTATTTTTAGAGCCATTTGCCTTTTCTAAATACTTCTTACCGCAAGAGTATTTAGACCTTCATAATCATTACGCTGGCGATACTGCTGATTTAAGAATTTGGCGCGGTGAAGCAACAGCCCATCCTGAACTTTTGGCATTTATGGAAAAGGGTGAAACCGTCAAAATGCCCAAGTTTTTGCATCACTTATTCCACGATCGCATAAATATGGAATTTGCTGAAGCTTGTATGCGGGCAATGCTTTGGCATCGGCAGATGTATGCGCCAGTCAATCAATTTGACGCTTATCTCGACTCGGAAGAATACAAAGCCAACGCCGACAGGGCAATTAAAGCCTACTTCCAAGGCAACCCCGTAATGCTGGGACTGTACAAACTGTTTCCTGATATGTTTTTGGAACAGTGCCGCCAGATGTCATACTACTCTAACCTCGGCTTATTCTGGGAAGTCATGGCACCCGTGTTCTTTGAAATGTCCGATATCTACGACGAAGGCGGGTTTAAGGGCGTACCTGACGCGATGAACTTTTTGGTGAATGGCATATTTGCGATCGCCGGCCGTCCCATTTACCATCATGTTTATATCCGTGGCGAATGCTACGAAATCATCCCCAAATCAAAAGGCTTCACCTGGCTATACGAAGCAGCCTTACCCTACGTGGAAGCTGTGTTCTACCGCACCGCCCCCTTTAGAGGCACAAAATCATACAACGCCCAAGCAGGACAAGTCCCAGATGACCAAAAAGATTTCCACTACGGCATTCTCTACGCCGATGTCTTTCCTGTAGGTACTGCTGGTATTCCACCAACATTATTAATGCAAGATATGTTGCACTTCTTACCACAATATCTTGTTGATTATTACAAACAACATTGCCGTGGCGAAGATGATACTTTGATTCAGTTGGGTGTTAGTTTCCAACGCTCAATGTACAATGTTACTTCTGCGGTTATTCAAGCATTGAGAACTGCGCTTTTATATCCCTTAGATGACCCTAATCCTAAACATTTGCAAGCCAATCGTGAGTTTTTTGAACAACAATTAAACCGCTTTACTCGTGCTGATTATGGTATGCGTGATGCTGCCCGTCTACGAAATATTCAAACCCCAGATTATCGTTAATTAAATAGCAAAAAACTTCACCCGGATTTTTCACTTCTCATAATCCTGCTATAGAATAAGTTTTGGGAAAAACCGAAATCTAAACTTGAATTAGGCTTTGGGAATTATGCTGAGAAATCCGGGTATTGTGCTGTAAGTTTAAGTTACGATTATTTTGTACGGGAACAAAGGTTAAGCCATGAGTCTTGTGTTGGAACGTGAGACACCACCTCTGCGAGAAGATGAAACTGGAGCGATTCGAGTTGGGAATTCAATGGTTTTGTTAGAGACTGTGATTCGGGCTTTTCAAGATGGTGCATCTCCTGAGTCTATTGTGCATCGATACTCAACTCTGTCTTTGTCTGATGTTTATAACACAATTGGCTACTACCTTCGTCATCAAGCTGAGGTAGAAACATACTTAAATCAGAGAGAACAATTAGCTCAATCAGTAAAGCAACGTTTGTCTAGTATCCAACCTGATCTGAGCTTAATTCGTAACCGTTTACTATCTCAGCAGAATCAGTAGCAAGGTTATGCTGAGTCTGTTAAGTGATGAGAATTTCAACGGTGACATTATTCGAGGCTTATTTTTGCGTCAACCCAATCTTGATTTAATTCGGGTTCAGGATGTTGGTTTGCGAGAATTAGATGATCCAGCAATTTTAGCCTGGGCAGCAATCAATAAGCGTATCCTTCTCACTCATGATCGGGCAACGATGCCAGATTTTGCTTACAACCGCCTAGTTGCAGGAGAGGCAATGGTAGGGATGTTTGTTGTCAATGATCGAATGCCCATTCGACAAGCAATTGATGAGTTGTTATTACTAATCGATTGCAGTCAGCAAGAAGAATGGAAAGGGATCGTAATGTATTTACCTTTATGACACAAAGCCTGTGATAGCTCGATGTAATTATTAGGCGCATTCCCGCAACGTAGCCATATCACTTTAGGTGGTGAACCGTACAAACGGCTTCGCTCAAAAAAGTCTGCATCTTGAGTGAAAATGCAAAAATTATTACTTTTAGCAAACTCCCAGATTTCAGTGTCAGTCCTTTCTTGGAGTTCATGAAACTGCACATGACTGGAATCAGGAAAAATATCTGCTAATCGAGTTGTCAGCTTGCGGCTCAAATTTTGATCAAAAGGTGAAGAAAGAAAACAACAAGAAATCGCTATCAATCTCTTACATAGAGGAGTAGCAATAGACATTATTGCCCCTTCCACAGGCTTATCGGTCGAGGAAGCCCAATAACTTTAACAGCAACTAAAAAATCAATCTGCACAAAGCTAAACCTAAATCTACGTGCGAGGGATTTGCTTGTGAAGAAGCAACACAGGGTTATCTGTTCGATTTTAGAGTTAGGTCGCTAAAATTAAGAATATTGTGTTGCTGAGGTTTTGCTGTTTGGGTATCACAGATAAAACAAGAAAAATTTTGTGGGGGCGTTCTGGCACTCAATGTGCAATCTGTAAATGTGAGCTAATTATGGATGCTGCAACAAATGACGACGAATCTATAGTTGGTGATGAGTGTCATATTGTTGCAAGAGAAGTAGGTGGCCCGCGTGGGGATTCAAGTTTTCCGCTTCATCAGCTAGATTCTTACTCAAACTTAATATTGCTTTGTAAGAAACATCACAAAATTGTTGATGACCAACCAAACGAGTATACAGTTAAGAAATTACAGGAAATCAAGCAGAAACATCTTGAGTATGTACGTCAATGTCTTGAACCTCCGATAAACTGGTCATATGCAAAAATCTCAGAAGAATATGTAGGTGCAGGTTTTATTAAGAAAGAGATTGGCACCCTATGGTCTAATTATGCAAACTATCCTGTCACAACTGAAGTGGTTCGTTTTAGCGGAAAGTTGATAGCTGAGTTGGTAATTTACAAAGATTCCCTAAGCCCACATTCCTATGAGCTATATCAAATTGATCAGGATAGATATGTTGTCTACTATAACTATATCCATCGTGCAGATTATGGGTGTGCAAAACTCATTGGTGCAAATCTTGACATTGATCCAGATCCACCTTTATCACTAGAGGAAGTACAGATACTATTCCCAGAACTTGTAACAAAAGCAGGGTTATCTCGGACTATGAATCTAGAGTTTTAGTCGCAGCCTAACCCCGCTACAGCAAAGAAGAATTTGCTAGGCGTGGTGACGAAATATACGAATCTCAGGTTCGTCGCAAAGTCGAAGCAGGTAATCACGACAAAATTGTGGTGATTGATATTGAAACTGGAGATTTTGAAGTTGACACAAGTGAAATAGCTGCTTGCGATCGCCTTGAAGCTCGTCACCCAGATGGGCATTTATTGTATAGGCTAAAATATTACAACATATCACTGCTAATCAATAATTGATATGACAGCCACAGCACGTGTTATTCATAGTGACCCTGACATACTGGGAGGAACCCCTATTTTTGTCGGAACTCGTGTGCCAATGAAAACGCTGCTTGATTATCTTGAAGCAGGCGATACACTAGATGAATTTTTAGAGCATTTTCCAAGTGTTAGGCGTGAGCAAGCGATCGCAGCCCTTGAATTAGCAAAGGAAATGCTGACAGCCTGTGCGAATCCTACTTGATAAATGTGTCCCACTTTCCCTGATATGAACTCCGAGTTGCAGAACCCGATCAATTGCTCTAGCTGGCAGGGATTAACCGATAAAATAAAAGTAATTTTAATTGAGTTATTCCCAGATAATTTATGTCTTCGCCGACTATCTCCACAATCATCAAAATGGTTGAATCTCTGCCTGATGAATTACAAGAGCGTGTTGCAGAGCATCTTCGTGAGTTCATTGCCGATTTGGAAGATGAAGCACGATGGGAGTCTTCCTTTAAAAAGACGCAGAATAATCTAATTGCCGCAGCCCAGTGTGCCAAGCAAGAAATTGCAGAGTGTCAGTCGGTTCCGATGGATTACGAACAGTTATGAAGTCCGCAACGCTGCCATCATTTTGGGCAGAGAATCCATTTCATACGTCTTTACATTTCAAATGTATCAACAGTGATGAAGCGATTTGGGCAGTTCGCGTAACACGCAGCTATCGTGCGCTTGGAGTTCTTGAAGGTGACACGGTGACGTGGTTTTGGATAGGCAGTCATGATGATTATGAGCGATTTTTCTCATGATTTGCCAGCAGTAGAACAATAAGCAATTTTGCTAATTTGAGTTTTTCTGTATACATTTAAAGCTATTTTTCAGTAAATAAACTATGCTTTCTTTTATCTCACGCAGAGACGTAGAGACACAGAGAAGAGTGTAAGAGTAGAAATATTATGAATCCTACAAGAAACTACCTTTTTTATGCTTTAACAAATAGCATTTGCTCAAAATGCCTTGTGAAAGTCGAAGCTAAAATTATTTTTCAAGATGGTTGTGTTTATATGATTAAACACTGTCCGACGCATGGACAGGAAAAAGTTTTGATCGCAGATGATATTGAATATTACAAAAAATCATTAGAATTTATTAAACCAGGGGATATGCCTTTAAAGTTTAATACGCCAATTAAACACGGCTGTCCTTATGATTGTGGGTTGTGTCCTGACCATGAACAGCATAGTTGTTTAACTTTAGTGGAAGTAACAGATAGATGCAATCTTTCTTGCCCGATTTGTTATGCTGATTCTGGTGCGGAAGAGGTTTCGGAAATATCTCAGCAACCCCGTCGCCATCGCAGTTTGGCACATATCGAAAAAATGATGGATGCGGTGGTGACAAATGAAGGTGAACCGCAGATAGTCCAACTAAGTGGCGGTGAACCGACTATTCATCCAGAGTTTTTTGAAATCTTAGATATTGCTAAAACTAAGCCAATTAAGCATTTAATGATTAATACCAATGGTGTGAGAATTGCCAAGGATAAATCATTTTGCGATCGCCTGAGTCAATATATGCCGGGAATTGAATTATATCTGCAATTTGATAGTTTTGAAAAGGTAGCTTTAGAAGAATTACGCGGTGCGGATTTGCGTGAAGTTCGAGAGAAAGCCATTGAAAACCTCAACGAATATAATATTTCGACAACTTTGGTTGTGACTGTCAAAAAAGGACTTAATGATCACGAAATTGGTAAAATTATCGATTATGCTTTAAAACAAAAATGTATTCGTGGCGTAACTTTTCAACCGATTCAAGTAGCAGGTAGATTAGAAGGATTTGATGCAAAACGAGACAGATATACTTTAACCGAAGTGCGGCGGTCAATTCTGGAACAAAGTCCTCATTTTAAACCAGAAGATATTCTACCAGTTCCCTGTCATCCTGACTGTTTAGCAATGGGTTATGCTTTGAAACTTAACGGTAAAGTTATCCCGTTAACTAGCTTAATTAATCCTGATGTTTTTGTCGATATTGTACCTAATAGTGTACTTTATGAGCAAAATGAAGAACTCAAAAAGCATATTTTTCAATTGTTTTCTACCAGTCACTCACCGAATTCTGCGGCGATGTCTTTAAAGCAGCTTTTGTGTTGTTTACCTATGTTACCGGTTCCTGAAGGGATTAACTACAGTAATGTATTTCGAGTTATGATTGTGCAGTTTCTTGACCCTTTCAATTTTGATGTGCGTTCAGTCAAGCGTTCCTGTATTCATATTGTTCACCCAGATGGGAGAATTATCCCCTTCGATACTTTCAACATTTTTTACCGCGAAGGTAGTGCTGGGTATGACTTGGTAAATCAGAAATACTCTTTAGTTTGATTAATATAAATTCAGGTTTAATTAATGTCGCAAAGAAATCCCAGTAATGAAATTTTTCAAACAATTTTAGGTATTCTATTACTTTTAGGATGCCATATTATAGCCATTATCATAATCTTTGGGCTTGGTTATGTCTTGGAGTTAAATTCCCGCTCTGGTAGCTATGTTGGCGTACAAGTTTGGATTATTGGTGGTGTTGGCTTTTTATTCTGGCAACTTCTATATGTAATACCCCTTTGTATTTTTCTACAACGGAAACGACAAATAGCTATGAGGAATGGTGTCGTGATTGGTGCAGCTATTACGGCTTTATTGAATGGTGGCTGTTTTTTGCTAATGAATGTACGTTAAAAGTTAAATCTCTATGGTTTTATTTTCGGTTAAACACATGGCAATTCCTTTTTCATAATATGCAGCTTCGTTGATAAAAATAGGATAAACTGTGGATGTGCCTTGATAGGCGATCGCACTCCCCTCAAAGGTTAAAAATATCGGTTCATCAGGGTTAAGCGGTTCATAATCTCGAAACTGGAGTTGTGGATGAATCATCGCTTGAATTTCTCCAGCTTCGTTACGTGGATAATCAATGACTCCCGCATATTGATAATATGTAAGGGTAGTATTTTCTGGTTGTTCTAAGCCTTGATTGTAACTTTCTATATAATCTAAAACTTGATAAATTAATGCTTCAGTTTTTTGAAATAACTCAGCATTTAAAACTCCCTGTGCTACAGGCCCTACTTCAATAGCAAAACCTAATTCAGATATTGAACAAAGAAAGTTAGAATCTCTGGTAGGTTGAGAATAACAAATTCTCACTTCAGGATTAATTGCGCTTAATTGGGCAGCTAATTTTAGTAAAAATGGATGTTTACTTCCTAAAATGATAGTTAGCTGCATATTGGCAGTTGAAGTATGTAAATCAATAATAACTTGTTGCTGATTTTTACTTTCTTCTGCTAACAAATAATAAATATTTTTAGCCAGAATATCTTCATAACTCGCAAGTTGGGGATTTTGTAAGTCTGCTGTTGCAAAGCAGCGATTTAAGTCCTTTTCAATATAACGTCTAGCTACTGCAAATGCTTTAGGATTACTCAATAAAACGCGCGTATTAAAACTGGAACGCTGAATTAAGTTAGGAAACTGCCCAAACTTTTTCCCCAAATATATGCCTGTAAATTCATTGCCATGTGTGCCAGTAGCAATCACCACTGAATTAATGTTTCCCATAGTTTTAAAGATTGTTTGGATCGATTCCCTTTTGTTGTAATTTAGCTAGGAGTTCTTGAAGCTGATTCTGAGTTTCTTCTAATTGCTGTTGTCGTGCAGTTGCTAATTCTTCTGGTGTGGAATATCGCCTACCATTTTCGTCGTACCAATATAACCATTCTCGTGTTATTCCTTGATATATTCCGCGTTCATGTCCAATACCTAAACCTACTTCTGGCATCCAAACTTTATCACCAGATTGTAAAATGTATTCTCCATCAACTAAGTGATAAACTTCGAGACGTTGGCGCTTCCGCCGCAAGCGTGTTGGGGCGTAAATAACATAATACAACACTCCTAATTGAGCATTATCTAATTTCTTTTGTTCATACGCGTAGTTATAAGATTGGGACACAATTTCTAACGTAAAAATTGGCGGGATGCCATCTTCTTCCCACATCACATAACTAGAACGTCCATTTTCGCCAATAAAACGTTCGACACCTAAGCTTAAAAATCCATCAGGTACGATCGCAGGTGTACTAGCTGCATAATAAATTCCCATATTTATGCCAAAAAACCAGTCCTCGCGTGTCTGCCAAATACTGGTTAAAATTGATAATAATAAGCTGGGAATTAATATTTGTAATTCATTATCCACAGGTGTATCGTCAGAGTCGGGTAATTCTGCTGAGGAAGGTAAACATTCTAATGGGTTGTAGTGAAACATAAGTGTATTTCCTACTAAAAAGTTTCTGCTTAACTTGCTTGAGTCTGTCTTGGTAAGCGTCTTTTTAAACTACAAAAACTAATTGCTGGTACTATTCCTAGGATAATTGCTGTAAATCCTTGTTGACTGCCATACAATATTGCTTCAGGAATAAAATTTTGCATAAATGATAGCAACCAAACCAAGAGACTAATCAACAAAAAAGCAACTGAAGGGACAAAAATCCACCACCAAGCTTTGCTTGCGTAACGCCACACGACTAACCATTGAATTAATCCCAACCAAATTCCTGAAAAAATATAAGCAATTGTTGATAAGAATCCAAAGATAATAACTAACTCAGAAGATAAATTTTCATTAAGCGAACTGGCTATGGAGGAAATATAATTAATCCAAGCTGTCGCAACACAGTCAGCAGTTAGCCAACCTATGGTAGTAGCAACCATCCAACGCCAACCAGAGAGATAGCGTCGCATGACTAAAGCTTGGTCGCCAGCAAAAACTAAGGCAAACACAATATTACTGAGTAATCTTATCCCATAACTCCATGTTTGCAATTGTACAGACCCAGCCGCAGCTAGACTTTGCGTGAGAATTCTTTCGAGCGCCAAACTAGCTACACCACCTACTACCCAACCCAAAACTGTCATAGAAGTAAACAATAAAAAAAACTTACGCCGTTGGGTGCGGGGAATGAAAAATTTTACTGATGGAGAATTGCTATTAGTAGCTGCAACATTAGAAGGATTTGGATTATTAGAATTAGTTTGCATATTAAGTTAAGTAAAGCTAAGACTTGGGCTTTTCAAGCAAGCCTTCTGAAAAAGCGTAATCCCAGAATGATAAGCTAAACAGTGACATAACAAAGTGACTTAGGATGAAGTGTTAAATGGGTGTTTCGTCAACGGCCCCTCATCTCCTGCGGGCTGCTCGTGGTGAAATAGTAGATCGTCCCCCCGTATGGATGATGCGACAAGCGGGACGATATATGAAGGCGTACCGAGACTTAAGGGAAAAGTATCCTTCATTTCGCGATCGCTCCGAAATTCCTGAAGTAGCGATTGAAGTATCCCTGCAACCTTGGAGAGCCTTCCAGCCGGACGGAGTGATTTTATTTTCCGACATCGTAACTCCATTGCCTGGTTTGGGCATTGATATGGACATTGCGGAAGGTAAAGGGCCAATCATTCATTCGCCCATTCGCACTCAAGCACAAATTGATAGCCTGCATACCTTAGAACCAGAGGCGGCTCTACCGTTTATTAAACCCATCTTGCAGGCATTACGCCAAGAAGTGGGCGACAAATCAACAGTATTAGGCTTTGTCGGTGCGCCGTGGACGTTAGCTGCTTATGCAGTGGAAGGAAAAGGTTCTAAAACCTATTCCATCATCAAAAACTTGGCCTTCTCAGACCCGGCAATTCTACACCAACTGCTGACAAAATTGGCAGATGCGATCGCTATTTACGCGCGTTACCAAATTGACTGCGGCGCTCAAGTAGTGCAAATGTTCGATTCTTGGGCGGGACAATTAAGCCCTCAAGATTACGATACCTTTGCCCGTCCCTATCAGCAACGCGTATTCCAGCAGGTCAAACAAACTCACCCTGATACACCGTTAATTTTATTAGTTAGCGGTAGCGCAGGTGTATTGGAAAGAATGGCTCAATCTGGTGCTGATATCGTCAGCGTCGATTGGACTGTAGACATGGCGGATGCTCGCGCCAGATTAGGCAAGCACGTTAAAGTACAAGGTAATCTTGATCCTGGTGTACTCTACGGTTCCAAAGAGTTTATCCGCGATCGCATTCATGATACCGTTCGCAAAGCTGGCAATTGGGGTCATATCCTCAACCTCGGTCATGGTGTATTACCAGATACTCCAGAAGAAAACGTCGCTTTCTTCTTTGAAACAGCCAAGCAACTCAGTACAGCAGCACTGGTGAGTTAATTATCTTTGTGTCTTTGTGGTAACAATTGGTTAACCACAAAGACATAATAATTGGATTGCTGAGACAGAAAAGTCTATTTTTTATGAAAACTTTTACCGCGATCATCGAACGAGATCCTGACACAAATCTATATGTTGGGTACGTTCCTGGTTTTCCTGGAGCGCATTCTCAAGGTGAAACATTAGATGAGTTAAACGAAAATTTACGCGAAGTAATTGAGATGCTACTAGAAGATTTTATATGTCGTACTGCTAGTAATTGTGAAAATAGATAACAATTTACTTGTATGACTCTTAGCCAATCTCACCCCTATCTTTCACCAGAAGAATATCTAGAAAATGAAAAATCTAGCCCCATTAAACATGAATATATCCAAGGGCAGATTTATGCAATGGCGGGAGCAAGTGACGCTCATGTAACTATTACTGCTAACTTAGTTACATTACTGAGAAATCACATTCGCGGAACTGGGTGTCGTCTTTATGTCGCTGACATGAAAGCACAAATCGAATCTCTGAATGTGTTTTACTATCCTGATATTATGGTGACTTGTGACCAACGAGATACAAATTTTGAATATTTCAAACGCTATCCCAGTTTAATTATTGAAGTTTTATCGCCTTCCACTGAAGCTTTAGATAGAGGTGATAAATTTAGTGACTATCAAGAAATAGAAATATTGCAAGAATATGTATTAATCAGTCAAAACCGTCAGAGGATTGATTGTTTCCGACGGAATGCAGAAGGGAGATGGGAACTTTATAGTTATAAAGGGAATCAAGAATTACACTTTAGTAGTTTGAATTTCTCTTGTTCTCTCACTGATGTTTATGAAGATGTATCCTTAAAAGAAACTTTGTAAGAATTAACTAACCAGAAGTTGTAAATTCAGGCGGTAAAAATAAATTTTCAAGCGGAACATTTCATCTTATTTTTAACTCTAAATTAAAAAACTCACTATGAGTCAGAAAAGAATTTTAGTTACAGGCGCAAGTGGCTGCATCGGTCATTACATCTCAGAAACATTAATTCAAAATACAAATCACGAGCTATTTTTACTAGTTAGAAACCCTAATAAGCTGCAAGTCAATACGCAATATCGCCCAGGTGTTACTGTCTTGCAAGGCGATATGCAAGAAATTAAACACTTTGCGGATTTGTTATCGACAATTGATGTAGCAGTGTTAACAGCAACAGCCTGGGGCGGCGATAATACGTATGATATCAATGTCTCGAAAACGCTAGAATTACTAAGTTTGCTAGATCCAGAACGCTGCCAACAGGTAATTTATTTTTCTACAGCTAGTGTTTTAGATAACAAAAATCAACCTCTGAAAGAAGCAGGTGAGATTGGCACAGATTATATTGGTTCTAAATACCAATGCTTGCATGAAAAAGAAAAACTAGCGATCGCGCCTAAAATTACCACAGTTTTTCCCACATTAGTGTTAGGCGGTGATGCTAGTAAACCATATTCGCACCTCACCTCTGGCATACCCGAAGTTACAAAATATATTAATTTAATTCGCTTTTTACAAGCCGACGGCAGTTTTCACTTTATCCACGGAAAAGATATTGCTACCGTCGTGGAATATTTAATTGAAAATCCACCCGGAAGCAAGGAACAACGCAAGTTAGTTTTGGGTCAAGAAAGACTCACCGCCAACCAAGCAATAGAAGAAACCTGCGCTTATCTGGGTAAAAAAATTTATTTTCGTATTCCTCTATCTATATCATTAGCTAATTTGATTATTGCCGTCTTCCGCATTCAAATGGCAGCTTGGGATAGATTCTGTATGAACTACCGCCATTTTACATATAAAAATGCCGTCAATCCTGCTAGTTTTGGCTTGCCAAATTATTGTGCAACCATGAGTGATGTGTTGAAAATTAGTGGTGTGCCAATAAAAAACTAACCTGCTAAGTGGTGTTTTTTCAGATATAGCTAACTCTAGAAATGGTTTTGGCGATCGCCTACGGTCGGCAATTACATCATCTACAGTAGAATGAGAAAGACACTTAAAGTGTTTCAAACATGGTCATCAATATAAATGTAAGGCAATCTCAGCCATCAGCTAACCTTAAGGTGACACTCCTAATAGAAACCCTCAAAAATGGTCAGTTTGCTGCATCTATTTTTGAATTTCCCAACTTTCGCGTCGAAGCACAAACACGAGAAGCCGCGATCGCCCAACTGCAAACCACCTTTTTAGAACGACTCAGCCACATCGAAGCTATTTCCTGGAATGTACCACTACTAGACGCTTCAGAACCTACCTGGATGCAATTTGCGGGTGTCTTTCAAGACGATCCAGATTTTCAGGAAATCATGAATGAAATTCGAGCGCAGCGAACCTCAGATGATGAAGCTGAAATTGACTCCTCATACTACTTGTAGCGGTCACTTGAGTGTCTCGATATATTCTCGATACTGACCATGTTTCACTAATTCTTTGCAATCACCCTCAAGTTATCGCCAATGCTTCTCTGCATCAAATTGCTGTTACTGTAATTACGGTTCAAGAACTTTTCAACGGCTGGATTGGTAGAATTAACGATCCATCAACAGTGCATAATCTCCCTGCACTTTACTCAAAACTTTGGACAACAGTCAAATATCTCCAAACAGTTGAGATCCTAGATTTCACACCCCTAGCTGATGACTGTCTCAAACACCTGTTGAAAGAGAATCCTCCCCTGCGAAAAAATCGTCTGCAAAAAGATATGCGAATAGCTGCGATCGCATTATCTCTTAATGCCACAGTCGTTACTCGTAATCAACGAGATTTTGGTCTAGTACCCAAACTAGCAATCGTAGATTGGACGCTGTAAGCATGATGATCTGAATTCAACCCCACACCCGACGCAAATCTAAAACAAAACCCGGTAACATTGTTTCCTCCGACAACTCAACCGGATTTTCCAACACTTCCACTACCAAATTGGGACGATGAATTTCCACCCGCTGCTGTTGTGGATCGATTAACCAACCGAGTTTCGCGCCATTTTCCATATACTCCCGCATTTTCTCTTGCAGAGACTTGAGAGTATCTGAACTTGAACGTAATTCAACTACAAAATCTGGACAGATATTTGCAAAAGTTCCTTTTTGTTCGGGAGTCAGTGCTTCCCAACGTTCTTCACTTACCCAAGAAGTATCGGGAGAGCGAATCGCACCGTTAGGTAAGATAAAGCCAGTGGAGGAATCAAAGGCTTGACCAGGTTCACCCGCATTTCGCCACCATAAATATAATTCTCCCGAAATGGTCACATTACGTTTACCAATCTCCCAACCTGTAGGCGGATTCACTATTAATTCTCCTTTTGCAGTTCTTTCCAGCCGCAAATCTCGATTAGCTGCGGCTAAAGCGGTAAACTGTTCTTGAGTGACATACAGTGCGATCGCTTTAGGTAACTCAATCAATAGAGTTTCGCTGTCTGGGTTTGGAGATACCTGTACCATCTTGACCTCTTACACAATAGGGAATCGAGGATCATCCTATTTTTGACAATATTGAATATTCTTGACAACTAAGGTAGAAAATTTCTAGTTAATAATTGCAGAGTTAAATCTATTAACGGTAAGCTAAAGCCAATAATAGTTAAAAGTCAATAAGTAATTATTTTCGTTAGAGTGGGATAACAATTAGAGTGTGAGGATTGCTACTACATGAGAATTTTATTAGTTTATCCGATATTTCCTAAAACCTTTTGGTCATACGAAAAGATTCTAGATTTAGTTGATCGCAAGGTTTTGTTACCACCTTTGGGTTTAGTCACTGTAGCAGCAATTCTGCCCCAAGAATGGGAATTCAAACTGGTCGATCGCAACATTCGCCCAGCAACAGAAGCAGAATGGGAATGGGCTGATGTCGTGATTTTATCGGCGATGATTGTCCAGAAGCAAGACTTACTGGAGCAAATTCAAGAAGCAAAACGCCGTGGTAAGTTAGTCGCAGTTGGTGGCCCTTACCCAACCTCCACACCTTCTGCTGTGCAAAACGTTGGCGCAGATTTCCTGATTCTGGATGAAGGCGAAATCACCTTACCAATGTTTGTGGAAGCAATTCAACGAGGTGAAAAATCCGGGACTTTCCGCACTGCTGAAAAACCTGATGTGACAAGTACACCAGTACCCCGCTTTGATTTATTAGAATTAAACGCCTATGACATGATGTCGGTGCAATTTTCGCGCGGTTGTCCCTTCCAGTGCGAATTTTGTGACATTATTGTTCTCTATGGTCGTAAACCACGCACCAAAACCCCAGAACAACTTTTAGCAGAGTTAGATTCTCTCTATGAACTGGGATGGCGGCGGGGTGTGTTCATGGTGGATGACAACTTTATCGGTAACAAACGAAATGTGAAATTGTTGCTGAAAGAGTTAAAAGTTTGGATGGAGGAACACCAATATCCCTTTAAATTTGACACCGAAGCTTCTGTAGATTTAGCCCAAGACGAAGAATTGCTGGAATTAATGGTTGAGTCTGGTTTCTCGGCGGTGTTTTTGGGAATTGAAACCCCAGACGAAGATAGCTTGCAATTAACCAAGAAGTTTCAAAATACCCGTAGTTCTTTGACAGACGCAGTACAAACCATCATCAAAGCTGGGTTGCGACCAATGGCTGGGTTTATTATCGGGTTTGATGGCGAAAAAGCCGGCGCAGGCGATCGCATCGTCCGTTTTGCCGAACAAGCAGCTATTCCTTCAACCACCTTCGCCATGTTACAAGCGCTACCAAATACAGCACTGTGGCATCGCCTGAAAAAAGAAGGCAGATTGCGGGAAAATACCGAAAGTAACATCAACCAAACTACGTTGATGAACTTTATTCCCACCCGACCTTTAGAAGAACTTGCCAGGGAATATGTCGAGGCTTTTTGTGCTTTATACGACCCAGTACAATACTTAGATCGGACTTATCGCTGCTTTTTAATGATGGGTACACCAAAATGGAAAGCACCTTTCAAAATGCCAGAGTGGGTAGTAATTAAAGCATTGTTGATTGTAATTTGGCGACAAGGAATTAAACGGGAAACTCGCTGGAAATTCTGGCATCATTTGTTCAGTCTCCTCAAGCGGAACCCTGCTGTTGTTGACCACTACATTGCTGTTTGCGCCCATAACGAGCATTTCTTAGAATATCGCCAGATTGTCCGCGATGAAATTGAAAGCCAACTAGCTGTATATTTGGCACAAGGTGCTGAAAAACCTTATGTCCCAGTAGTCGCAGAAAAAGCCGAAGCGATCGCGAGTTAAATTTAAAATAGGGTGTAGGGAGTGGAAAATAAAGACGAAAATGCACTCCCTAAATCCAAAATCGGACATCCAAAATTTGTATGACTTCTACTGCATCAGAACAAATTCGTTGGACAACGGCTGACTTAGAGTTATTTCCTGACGATGGCAAGCGTTATGAGATAATTGACGGAGAATTATTTGTGACTAGAGCGCCTCATTGGAAACATCAAAATGTTGGTGATAATATTTGTACGCAGCTAAAACTCTGGTCTAGAGAAACAGGGTTAGGTGATGCTGCTACTGGTGTGGGAATTATTTTCACCGATACTGATAACGTAATTCCTGATGTAGTTTGGGTGAGTAATGAACGTTTATCAGAAATATTAGATGAAGCTGGACATTTAACAGGTGCGCCAGAGTTAGTAATTGAAGTGCTTTCTCCTGGCGAAGTGCAGAAGAAACGAGATAAGCAGTTAAAGCTGAAGCTGTACTCAGTTCAAGGAGTACAAGAATACTGGATTTTTGACCGCGAAAAAGAGACAGTAGGAATTTACCGTCGGGAAAATGGTGTTTTAAAATTAGCGGCTACTTTATATAAAGAAGATAATTTAACTAGTCCAGTTTTGCCGGGATTTAGTTGTGCTGTTAAAAGTTTGTTTTAGTTAGCGATCGCCTGATAATTGCATAGCAAAGATACTGAGTATTAATTTGATTGTGACGAGCTTCATCTTGATTACCTTATGCTCGACACATAACGACCAAACTCACCGAATGCAGATAACTTTTGTAACTCAAGTAACTATATTTCGGCGTTCCGGGGAAGCGATTTGTTAGCCTCAAATTTAAAAGGGTTCGGTCTTGCTCACGAGTTAAAAATCCCCTTAAACGCGCACCCATATTTTTGGTACCGATGTAGATACATTCTCCGCCTTTACTTATCTTTACATAGTTTGGGTTTTTCGTGCCTACTTACTTAATGCCAATTCACCAAAATATTGATACACATACAAGTTCTTGTAGGGGTAAACGTTCGTAACTGATAGGAAGGTAGAGCCTGCACCTCTACAGAGATGTTTTCAACAATCAAACCTCACTGCTATCGGAATTTTTATAAATCTGCATACTTATGTGATGTTCTTCCTATTAACAATTGTGGCTTGATGTCAGCATTATTCATCTGAGGAGGATACTATGACAACACAATTGTACTCCAAATTAATTACCTCCTCTCTTGCATCTGGATTAATCGCTTTTGGTTACTCTGTGCCTGGGCAAAACCTTTATACCGAAACAACTTTAGCTATAAACACTCCAGCCAATCAAACCCATCAAGCATTCTCAGAAACATCAATACATCAGATGTCTGCGTCTATAGTGCAACCAGGATTTATGTTAGATGGCGTACTTCCTGAACGATTAGTTATTGCTGGTAGTCGTTAGTCAGGTTGAGGTACTCAACAGTGAGTCTCACGACACCTCAACAGGACTTATGCACAAAGGGTTTATGGGGGTAAGGGTAAAGGGGTGTCAGGGGATTTTGGCTAAAATCCCCATATACATAACTGCCTCAGTGCATTGTTTTTTCTGGATGTGGCTTCATCAATCGTTCTGTGAAAGATTTAATCACGATGTACAACACAGGTACGACAAACAAACTTAAGAATGTGGCAATTAACATCCCACCAAATACCGCCGTCCCCAAAGATTGACGGCTACCTGCACCTGCACCAGTCGCCACGGCCAAGGGAAAAATCCCCAAAAGCGTAGAAAAAGCAGTCATCAAAATTGGGCGTAAGCGTTCTTGAGAAGCTTCAATTACGGCTTTAGTAATCGAAAGCCCTTGTTCTCGCAATTGGTTAGCAAATTCCACAATCAAAATCGCATTTTTACTGGCCAAACCAATCAACATGACTAGACCAATTTGACAGTAGACATCGTTAGCGTAACCCCGCATTGACTGGGCTAACAGTGCGCCAAAAATCGCTAAAGGCACTGACAGCATAATAATTAAAGGGTCAATGTAATTTTCGTATTGGGCTGCTAGAACTAAGAAGACAAAAACTAATCCTAAGCCAAAAATTACGGGTGCTAAACCACCAGATTCTAGTTCTTCTAAGGCTGTACCTGACCATTCATAACCGTAACTGGATGGTAAAACTTCTTGAGCTACCTGTTCCATTTTTTGGATAGCGTCTCCCGAACTAGAGCCTGGTGCTGCGGAACCATTGATTTCGATGGAGCGAAATAGATTGTAGTGGTTAATTGTTTGCGCTCCTGTGGTAGGAGTAATTTTCACCAAATTACTCAAAGGTATCATTTCATTCTTGCGAGAACGAACATATAATTGCCCGATATCTTGAGGGTTAGAGCGAAACTGTTCATCAGCTTGAACATACACCCGATAGTTACGCTGCTGGAGGTTGAAATCGTTGACATATTGCGACCCTAAAGCAGTTTGCAAGGTGGTAAATATATCATCTACATTCACTTGTAGCGCATTGGTTTTGTTGCGGTCTACTTCTACAAGTAGCTGGGGTGTATTAGCGGCAAAGGTGGTGAATACAGCTTGTAGTCCGGGGGTTTGATTGGCACGACCTAGCAATTGACCCATTGTTTGAACTAGGTTGTCTAAACCGCCATTACCTCTGCGGTCTTGGAGTTGAAAGGTAAAACCACCAAAGTTACCTAAACCTTGAATCCCTGGAGGATTGACAGCAAAGATTCTCGCTTCGGGAATGGCGAAAAATTTGCCTTGTAATTTACCGATAAGGGCTTTGACTGCCTGATCTGGTCTTTCACGCTCTCCCCAAGGCTTTAAGGTGGTAAAGATGATACCGCTGTTGGCAGTACTACCACTGAAACCAAAGCCACCAACTGCAAAGGTGCCAACAACTTCGGGAATTTGCAGAATTTCTTTTTCTACTTGGGACATGACATCGCTGGTATATTGCAGCGACACCCCTTGTGGCCCTTGGATAATTGTGATGAAATAGCCTTGATCTTCTTCGGGGAGAAAAGCTGTAGGTACGCTTGCATACAACCAAGCAGTCATTCCCAAAGAGACGATAAATAATCCGATAATGACGCTTTTAATCCCTGTGAGAAAATTGAGCGATCGCCGATATCCTTGCGTTACCCAGTCTAAAAATCTGTTAATTTTGTTGAAAATCCAGCCCAGCCAACCCGTAGGTTCTTGCCCTTGACGCAGTAGCAAGGCACACAATGAAGGTGTGAGGGTCAAAGCTAAAAAAGTGGAAATAGCAATGGAGAAGGCGATGGTTAAGGCAAATTGCCGATACAATGCACCTGTGGTTCCTGGAAAAAACGCCACTGGCACAAACACCGCCATCAACACCAAGGAAGTAGCGATGACTGCACCAAATAATTCCGCCATTGATTCACTGGCGGCACGGCGGGGATTTATACCTTTATCTTGAATAAAACGGCTGATTTGCTCAACCACAACGATCGCATCATCTACCACCATCCCTGATGCTAAGGTCAAACCAAATAAGGTCAAACTATTAATCGAGAAGTTAAATACTTTGACGAAGGCAAATGTCCCTACCAATGCTAGAGGAATTGTGAGCGCTGGAATCAGCGTCGTTCGCCAGTCTTGCAAGAATAGGAAAATAACGATAACCACCAACACCACAGCTTCAAATAGAGTCTTGATTACTTCTGCCAAAGACTCTTCCACAAACATAGTTGTGTCAAAAGCTACTTGATATTTCATCCCCGGTGGAAAACTTGGAGCCAGTGCAGCGATCGCTGCTTTCACTCCCTTGGCTACATCTAAGGCATTACTCCCAGGAACTTGATAAATACCCAATCCGACGGCATCCTTAGCCCGATATCGCAGAAATGTATTGTAATTTTCTGCCCCTAATTCGGCTCGACCGATATCTTTGAGTTTGACTAAAGTCCCATCATCTTCGGATCTAATAACAATTTCTTCAAATTCTTTAGGTTCTGTGAGTCGGCTGGCTGCACGGACATCAATTTGATACTGTTGTCCTTTGGGGGCTGGTTCTTGACCTATTCTCCCCGCACCAATTTGCAAGTTTTGTTGTGCTAGTGCTGTTGTGACATCTTCTGTGGTCAATCCCCGCGTCGCTAACCGACTGGGATCTAACCACAGGCGCATAGCATAGCGGCGTTCACCAAAAATGCGGACATCACCTACGCCTTTAACTCGTTTGAGCGCATCTGCTACGTACAGGTCAGCATAGTTGCTTAAAAATGTATTGTCATATTCTTTATTGTCGGTATATAAACCAATTCCTAAGAGAATATTGTTAGATTGCTTGCTGACCCTAACACCTGTACGCTGGACTACATCTGGTAATTGTGCCTCAGCAATAGAAACACGATTTTGGACATCAACAGCAGCCAAATCTTTATTGCGTGAGGCATCGAAGGTAACTGTAATACTACTTGTACCATCGTTGCTGCTGCTGGAGGTCATGTATCTCAGACCTTCAACTCCATTAATTTGTCTTTCTAAAATATTAGTGATGCCGCTTTCTACTACCTCAGCACTGGCTCCACTGTAGTTGGCTGTAACGTTGATTTGGTTAGGACTAATATCGGGAAACTGGGCGATGGGTAGTGTGGGAATACTAATTAATCCCACCAGTAAGATAATGATCGCGCAGACTGTAGAAAAGACTGGTCGCTTGATGAAGAAATCAACAAACATAAATATGAAGTGTGAAGTATGTAGACGCGCAGCGGCTTGCCGCAGGCTAGTATGAAATTTTCCCCTTTATCCTTCAGCCTTTTTTAGGGAGAGGGAATTATCGGTGCGCCGTTGGTGAGGTTGAGAATACCGGAAACTACGATTTTCTCTCCTGCTTTTAGCCCTTCTAATACTTGGTAATTACTACCCTCAATGGCTCCTAACTTGACTGGTTTTTGCAAAGCTATTAACGATGGCGCTCCTGGTTTGGGATTTTCTGGTGCTTGCGCTACAAATACGAATGTTTCTCCACCCAAGCGTGATAACGCTGTCACCGGAATTAAAATTCCGGGGCGTTCATCCCAAATGATTTTAGTTTGGACTAACTGACGATTGACTAATTGTCTGTTGCCATTACCAAAAACTGCCTTAGCTAAAACTGTTTGCGAATTAGCAGTGGCATTGGGTGAAATGAAACTGATTTTACCTGTAGCGGTGGGTTGACCTTGAGTATCGAGCATTTGCACAGGTAAGCCAACGCGCAATTGCTGGCTTTCATTAAGTGGCACAGATATATTTAATTCCAAGGAATCATTTCTAGTCAAAGTGGTGAGGTTGTCTGCTTTGCTGACAAATTCTCCAACTCTGACAGGAATATCGCCCACAATACCTGTAAACGGAGCGCGGACATTGGTATATTGCAACTGTACTTCGGCGGCTTTGACTTGAGCCGCCGCTTGGGTAACTTGCGATCGCGCTTGGGCTATTTCTTCTTGACGAGGGCCGTTTTCTAGTTGTCTAACGTTTTGTCTTTGTTGTTCAGCGGCCGCTTCTAATTCATTGATGTTGGAACTTCTCCCTTTACTTAGTTGCTCTAGGCGTTTTTGGGCGGCCACTAATGAGGCTGCGGCGCTACGTTGTTCTTTCAGATAGCCATCCATCTGATCTTCGGAAATAGCCCCTTGTTTTTGTAAGTTTCCATAGCGTACAGCGCGTGACTTGGCTAGTTCTAAGTCAGATTTAGCGGCCTCAATTTGGGCTTCGGCTTGGGCCATTTCTTCGGGACTCGACCCTGTTTGAGCATCTCGCAACCGCGCTTGGGCTTGGACTAACTGCGCTCTGGCTTGGGCAATTTCTTCTGAGCGCGTACCGGCTTTGAGTTCGGCTAAACGTGCTTGAGCTTGTTCCAGTGAGGCTTTGGCTTGGAGTAACTGCGCTTGAGCATCATCACTTTGCAAACGAATGACTACTTGTCCTTGGGAAATGCGATCGCCTTCTTTATATAAAATTTCTGTGATGCGTCCGTCAATCTCTGGTTTGAGTGTGACTGAGCGTGGTGCATCTAAAGTCCCTACAAATTCTGAAGCTTGCTGGATAGTTGCATTCTCAACGGTGGCTAACTTTACAGGAATTCCCATCGGTTTACCAGCCGCTGCTCCAGCCGGTGCATTACTGGCTTGGCTAGTTTGCCACCATCGCCAACCCACACCAATACCAGCAATTAACAAAACTACACCTAAAATCACTGGCCAAGGCCGCTTTTTATGGAGTATGGAGATGGGTTTTGGGTCTGCGGAAGAATCTGTTGGTTTAGCCTGATTAGAGTCGGTAGCAGCAGGCTGTTCTCTTTCAACCGGAAACTGTGAATCAGGGAACTCAGACTGGGACATTTTTGTTTTCTCTTCGATAGACTGAAACTTTTGGCAACTTGGCTAAAAATTAAGAATGCTTGGGTGAGAAACTTATCAACCGAGCTTTTAATATTAATTATTTTTTATCTAGGAATCTTTAATCAGCCAAAGTTTCTGCTGATCAAGCGCCTATTTGATTCAATTCTGGGGATTTCGATTTTAAGTTACCTGATTCACCCCAGTCATCCGAGCAAATTCATCGGCGGTAGCTTTTGTTAAACCTGCATTTGCAAATACCTCGGTTGTCGCTTTAATCCGCCTTGCACGAGTTTATCTGTACTTTAACGCTAAATTTTGGTGATTCATGCAAGTGCTTGCTTGCATTATATATTTGTCGGTCAAAAAAGTGTATAAACTACTTCAAGCCTTAGCGATCGCTTCCATAAATATCTGCTTTTCTGTCACCAGCCCTAAATTCGTCAGTGTGCCAATAAGTTTTGATTATATTTAATTTGAGTAAAAGCCTTATGTTTATTCAAAATTCAGATAAATAAAAGCTATTGCTTGACTATTGCCTCAAATATTTTGACAAAGATATCGGCAAAAACCATGCATAGATGAAGTATTTTAGCAACGATAATGGGTTGGACTTTAAATTCTGAATTCTGTCTTCTGACTCCTGTTTATATACCCTTTTTTACCATTCATCTTGCCAATAGCTCTGATACATCAAAAGAATTTTAGATATGTCCGATATTACCCTAAACTGATTTATGAGTATTTAGCTAATTTATTGGAGGCATGGTGGAATTATGGATGTCAGCCTAATCATATCTAACATCTTAAATCCACCCGTATTGGCTTTCTTTTTGGGAATGTTGGCGGTGTTAGTCAAAACAGACTTAGAAATTCCTGCACCCATACCTAAAATTCTATCTTTATATTTACTATTTGCCATCGGCTTTAAAGGTGGTGTGGAACTGGTCAAAAGTGGCATTAATCAAGCAGTTGTCCTCACCCTTGTAGCGGCAATACTGATGGCTTGTATTGTCCCAGTTTATACATTTTTTATTCTTCGACTTAAACTAGATACTTATAATTCAGCGGCGATCGCGGCAACTTATGGTTCTATTAGTGCGGTAACATTTATCACAGCCAGTTCCTTCTTGACCCAACTTGGTATGGCTTTTGATGGGTTTATGGTTGCAGCCTTGGCCTTGATGGAATCACCAGCAATTGTTGTAGGTTTAATATTAGTTAAAGTTTTCACTGTCGATGAAAGCGATCGCGAATTCAATTGGCCAGAAGTATTACAAGAAGCCTTCCTCAATAGTTCTGTATTTTTGCTCGTGGGTAGCCTTGTCATGGGTCTCCTGACTGGAGAACATGGTTGGCAAACGTTAAAACCTTTTACCCAAGATTTGTTTTACGGTGTGCTGACGTTCTTTTTGTTAGATATGGGACTGGTGGCGGCGAAAAGAATCAGAGATTTGCAAAAAGCAGGTATTTTCCTGATTCTGTTTGCGATACTAGTACCAATTTTAAATGCCGGCATAGCTTTATTAATTGCGAAAGCGATCGGAATGCCAAAAGGAGATAGTCTATTATTCTCGGTGCTATGTGCCAGTGCTTCCTATATTGCTGTACCAGCCGCCATGCGCCTAACTGTCCCAGAAGCTAATCCTAGTCTGTATATTTCGACTGCTTTAGCTGTGACTTTCCCTTTTAATATCATTGTAGGTATACCGCTATATCTATACGGCATTAATCTATTTTGGAGATAAGACAATGCAGGCTGTAAAACGGATCGAAATATTTGCCAACTATGTCGAACTCGGTAAAATTTTAGAATCTTTAGAAAAATCAGGCGTAGCTGGACATTCAGTTGTCAAAGATGTCGCTGGTAAAGGGACAAGAGGCAAAGTCACCCACGATTTAGCTATGACAATGCTTGACAATGTTTATATCATTGCCTTTTTTGCCCCCGAAAAATTGCCATTGGTCGAGTCAAATGTCCGACAAACTCTCAATAAGTTTGGCGGAGTTTGTTTTATCTCTGATGCAATGGAAGTCGAGACTACCAGATGTGTGGGTTGAAGTATAAAGTGTGGAGTCTGAAGTAGGGGAAAACCCTTGTATAGTCAGCTTGAGGGCTATTTTTCATAGGTGCTTTGTTCACGCGCCTAGCTGACCAGTATTTTTCTCAGCACGGGCTAAACGCCCCGCTACCGCTTACAGCACTCAGCACTTTAACTATTAACATCACTTAAGCGTGAGGTTGTAAATCTATCCATCCACTTTTCTAGATAAACTCGATTAGCATTTTGTTCAGATGGATCTTGAGTCTCCAAAGGATAAGGCATTAATCCTAAAATTGCGGCTGTAGTCACGCAAAACATTGACTTTTGGAAACTTATACAGATTTGTACTCGTAAGTCATCTTCACCCCGCAGACCACGGCGATAAATAGTGTGCAAATATTCTGGTAGATAATGGCGCATATCTTGCATCAGCAAGGTAGGCGGAATACCAGCACCGCCAATAGGTAAAGGATCAGCGTACAATGCACCATACTGAAATCGACCTTGATCTGGAGGAATTTGATAAGCTTGGGCATTGTAAGAAACTGTGCCATGAAAAGGAGTTCCCCGGAAGAAAACAGCCTCGACATAAGGCACTGCTGTATCTGCTAAAAATGTTAAGCCAGTCTTTTGAGGAATAATATCGTATACTTTATCTTGAATTTTTACCGAGTATGTAATTGGCTTCATAGCGTCTGCTACCAAGCCTGCTTTAATGTGGTCTACAACTTGGGGAATTGTTTTAATTTCACCTTGATCATAGCGGTCTGATAAGGTGAGGAAAATGTCAGCCATCACCCGCCAGAATTGACCTAAACCACTGTAGTAAGCAGAAACGCGCAATTGTTCAGTTAAAAATTCGGGGAATAATTGATTTAATCCCAAAATAAACGGATTATTTTTAAATTTTGCAGTGATAACGGCTTTTGCTCGTTCTTGAAATTCTTTGGTATCTAAATAAGCGTCTAAACCACCGCCACCATGCCACATCATGGCTTTCATACAATATTCTGCATATTCGTAATTAATGCGATCGTGCCACCAATGACGGAATAATTTCGCAACAGAGAATTCGGCGTTAAAGTATTTAAAAAAAGGAAAAAATATTAAAAATTGATGGTCAGCAATGTAGATGAGGTTGTTGGAGTAAGCATCTAAAACCACGCCATAGCTTTTAAGAATGCCTACTACTTCTAAAACATTTTCTGGACTATCAGGTAGTAATGCTCCTCCTGTTTGTAATCTTGCTACATACTCAGCTAAAGGATGTAAGCCAGGTTTATTTTTAATAGTTACCATTGCCAGTTCTCCAATTTGGGAATGAGTAAGTAAAAAGGCAAAAGTAAAAATATTTTTACCTTTTACTTTTTACTTTGATTTTTCTACAGAGACTGTTGCCACTACCTTATCTACACTCATCATGGCGGTGATTGTTGGTTCAGTCCAGCGAGATAACCAAGCGGGTTGAATACCGAAAATCACAATTAATACAGCTAAAACGACAGATGGCAGGCGATCGCTCCAATAGACTCGTGGTAAATTAATTACTTGTGTCGATAAGCGTCCAAAGAAAGCCCGATTCATCAAAATCAAGAAATACACCGCAGTTAAGCCAGTTCCTAGCATAGATAGTAGGGTTTGCAGGGGGAATACCGCAAAACTGCCCCGAAAAATCACAAATTCGGAAATAAAGCCTACCATTCCTGGTATACCTGCGCTGGCCATCACTCCCAAAACCATCAAGCTACCAATAACTGGCATTCCGCGTTCAGGGTTTAATAGTCCGCGAATAACTTCTAAATCTCGGCTACCAGCTTTTTTATATACTACTCCTACCAACAAAAACAGTAGGGCGGAAATTAAGCCGTGGCTAATCATTTGCATCACAGCACCTAACACACTTAATGGTGTAGCGGCGGCGGCGGCCAATAGTACATAGCCCATGTGTCCAACTGAACTATAGGCTACCATCTTTTTCATGTCAGTTTGGGCGATCGCGCAGGATGCACCGTAAAGCACACTGACTACAGCCCAAGTGGCTAACCAAGGTGCTGCATAACTCCACGCATCGGGTAACAAGTTCATCCCAAACCGCAGTAAGCCATAAGTTCCCAATTTCAATAACACTCCCGCTAACAGCACCGAAATGGGTGTAGAAGCTTCAACGTGAGCATCGGGCAACCACGTATGGAAGGGAACCAACGGTATTTTAATCCCAAAACCAACCAAAATACCCGCCAGTAATAACAGTTGAGTTGCTAATGGCAAGGATGCAGCATTCAAGTTTGCTAAGGCAAAGTTTGAACCGCCACTCAGCCAAACCATACCGAGAAAACTTGCCAACAGCAAAATTCCTGATGTGGCTGTGTAAATCAAAAACTTTGTCGCTGCATAACCTCTTTTCTCACCACCCCAAATGGCAATTAGCAGGTATAGGGGTATTAGTTCTAGTTCATAAAACAGGAAAAATAAGAGTAAATCCTGTGCTAGAAAGGCTCCTGTGACTCCAGTGCTTAACAGGAGGATGAGCGAGTAATATAGTCGCGGACGTTGTAGGGAAATATCACTACTGGAGATAGCAATACAAGTCAATAGTCCATTTAACACCAGCAATGGTAAAGATAAACCATCTACTCCGAGGTTATAACTTAAGCCTAGAGCATCTACCCAAGGAATAAACTCACTAAACTGTTGACTAATTTCTGCTGGGTTGAATTTAATGGCCAGAAAAACCGACCACAAGAAAGTAACGCCAGCAAAGACAAAAGCTGTAATTCGGGCTATTTTGGCATCAATAACAGCAGGCCAAAAACCGATGATAGTTGCGCCTAATAATGGCAGCAAAATTAATGCACTCAACATAATTTGGAGAGAATTAGAGGGTAGTAGTAGTCTTTTTACTCAGGACTCAGCACTTTAAAAATGCAAGTGATTGAGCAGTCCTAATGACCAGCTAATGAAGAAACCTAGGGCGCTGATAACGAGGAGGATGGTAAACATATAGCCTTGGGACTGGCCAGAAATGCTATACCTTAAGCTTTGCCCACCGAGAATGGTGAAAATCCCCACCAAGTTTACTAGGCCATCAACTAGATAGCGATCGCTCCAAGCAGATATCCTAGACAGGAATGCTACTGCTCCAACTACTGTCAATCGATAGATGCGGTCTATGTAAAAATCATAGCCAAGCAAATCCTGCAAAAATCGCCATACCAAAATTCTGGATCTTGACCAAGCTTTATGGAGGTACATTGTCGAACCTATCCCGACTCCTAGGACCGTTGAGGTCAATAATATGCCTACCACGTACCAGTTAATACTGCTTCTATCTGGTAGTAAGTACCATTGCTGAAGCATGAGGGGTAACAGTAAGGTCAGGACGGTCAGCGTCACCATTGGAAATGCCATCTGCCAGCCAACTTCCGGTGAACGGCGGGTTTTTTGTTGTGGTGTACCCCAAAAGATTAATCTGAATACCCTTGTCAAGTTTAAGGCTGTGAGGCCATTAACTATCACTAAAATGCCAATTACCCAAGGGCTAATTGCCACTAAACCATCAGCCCATGACAGCATTGCCCAAAAGCTTCCCAGTGGCAGCAATGTAATCATTCCGGCTGAACCTACAATAAAGGCGGTTGTAGTAGCTGGCATCCGCGACCATAAACCACCCATCTCTGTTAAATCTTGAGTGCTGGTGGTGTAAATCACCGAACCTGAACTCATAAATAATAATGCTTTGGCGATCGCATGAGTTAACAGCAACATCACAGCTACACCCCCTTGCTGCATTCCTACCGCCAAAAACACTAGTCCCATATATGCACTAGTGGAATGAGAAAGCGCCCGTTTAATATCAATTTGCGCCAGCGAGACTAACGTCGCACCCACCGCAGTAATTGAACCCATGACGATTAACGCATTCAACGCTACTGGTGACAAAGCCAATATTGGTTGTAGCTTGTACAGTAGATAAGCACCACCTGCTACCACCAGGGAATTTCGCATCACTGAAGCGGGATTAGGCCCTTCCATTGCTTCATCTAACCACAAGTGCAAGGGAAACTGCGCGCACTTACCTGCTGGCCCAGCAATTAATCCCAAACCCAATAAAGTTGATGTCATTGGGCTTAAATTCGCTGTTTGCGCCCATTCATACAAATCAGAGAAATTCAAGCTGCCTGCCCAACTCGAAAGCGTTACCACAGACATCAGCAATAACAAGTCGCCCACACGCTTTGTCAAAAAAGCATCCCGTGCTGCTGTCACCACTAAAGGTTGAGCATACCAAAATCCTACTAGCAAGTAGGTAGAAAGGGTCAGGACTTCTAACAAAGCATAACTGAGAAATAAAGAATCACTAATTGCTAAACCACTTAATGCTGCTTCAAAAAAACCAAGTAGCGCAAAAAAGCGTGCCAGTGACCAGTCTTTCTCTAGATAACCCAAGGCGTAAATTTGCGCCAACAAACTTAATCCTGTAATTAAAACTGTTGCCCCAACACTCACAGGCGAGAGTTCTAATGCAAAAGATAAGTTTAAATCCGCAGCTTGAAACCAGCTAACCAGTAAATTTTCTGGTTCTCTGTCCCAAACACCTTTAAAGACAAATAAGCTATGAGCAAAAGCCAAAACAGTCGTCAACAAGTTAAAATAAGCCGCTGGTCTAGGCCCTGTCCTGCTAATTATTCCCATCCCCCACGGCAAAGTTAAAAATGCGCCTATCAAGCTATATAAAGGCACACACCAACTTGTTGAAAATAGAAACTCATTCATTTAATTTGCTTACCTTTACAACTCAGCCTTGATTTTTTTAGCCCTTTGAGAAACAATTGTGTACTGATTTTTTTAAACTCAAAATGTTTATTAAATTAGTTTTCCACTAGATTTTTCATGAGTCTTTATGACTCAAATTATCGGAAATAGAGTGCAAAAAATAAACTGAATTTACATATTCAAATTTCCCACCTTCTACTTAAATTATGATCATTTGTAAATTTCTATTTCTACTTTTCAGCAGAGAGTTTTATAAGATATATTTGAAAAAGTTATAAGCTTTTTAGATATTCCTATTGACATACTACAAAACTGAGGAAAGATAGAAACTGTAAAAGATCCAGTAGTTTTATCTTCCTCGCCAGACAGAATCAGTCATGGCTATGAACAGGGTTTTGTATATGTAATAAAGAAATTATAAAGCATAAGCGCCTGCTCTTGTAATCAGTAGACTTAAAGAGGAGCAGAAACACGGTATGACAAAGAATTAAGTTTTTTAAAACTTTTTTATTATAAACTATTATACTAATTTATATTGCCAGGGGAGCCAACCTTTCCTATGCTTATTGTTGGAAGTGTCTTTTAGCTCAAGATGAGCTTCCCCGTCAAAATTTTCAACCCACCGTACTGATTGGATTAAATTTTTAGGAGTTTCTGCGATGCCAATTGCAGTTGGAATGATTGAGACTAAGGGCTTTCCAGCAGTAGTAGAAGCTGCTGATGCGATGGTGAAAGCCGCCCGTGTAACTTTGGTAGGATATGAAAAAATTGGTAGCGCTCGTGTCACCGTAATTGTACGGGGTGATGTTTCCGAAGTGCAAGCCTCAGTCGCAGCCGGAATTGAAGCGGCAAGAAGAGTCAATGGTGGTGAAGTGGTCTCCACTCATATCATTGCCCGTCCCCATGAAAACTTAGAATATGTATTGCCGATTCGTTACACAGAAGCTGTGGAACAATTTCGCACTTAAAAGCTGAGAAGACAAAGTAACTGACGGGGTTGCTTGAGCTTTGCTTTTGCTCTGTTGAAAAACTTTAATTAAGGATAAGAACTAATGTCAATTGCAGTGGGAATGGTAGAAACGCTTGGCTTTCCAGCAGTAGTAGAAGCTGCTGACGCAATGGTGAAAGCTGCCCGTGTAACCTTAGTAGGTTACGAAAAAATTGGTAGTGGTCGGGTGACAGTCATCGTGCGGGGTGATGTTTCCGAAGTGCAAGCTTCTGTAGCAGCAGGTGTAGAATCAGTTAAGCGAGTCAATGGTGGACAAGTGCTGTCTACTCACATCATTGCTCGTCCCCATGAAAACTTGGAATATGTACTGCCAATTCGTTATACAGAAGACGTAGAACAATTCCGGGAAAATGTCAACGCAATTCGTCCTTTCGGCGGCAGAAGACCATAACAAATAATGCAAATTGCCAAAGTACGTGGCACAGTAGTTAGCACTCAAAAAGAACCAAGTCTTAGGGGTGTGAAACTACTGCTGTTGCAGTTAGTGGATGAAGAAGGAAACATCCTGCCACAATACGAGGTAGCAGCGGATACGGTGGGAGCGGGAGTAGATGAGTGGGTACTAATCAGTTGTGGTAGTGCTGCTCGTCAAATTCTTGGCAACGAACAACGCCCTTTAGATGCAGCAGTAGTGGCGATAATTGATACTATTCATGTTCAAGATCGCCTTATTTACAGTAAAAAAGACCAATATAGATAGTCAACAGTCAAGAGCCAAGAGTCAGTAAACTATGGACTATTGACTATGAATTCCAAGGGTTCGCCAGTTGCTTTAAGTCGGGAAACCCGACGACAGTTGCTTCAAGTCGGCAAAGCCACCTACAGCGCTGTCTCCGCAACGCACTGGCTCACTATTGACTATTTACAAAAAGCTTAATTCAGGAGGAATCTCGCGATGGCAGTCAGCAGCACGGCGGCACCCCCAACCCCGTGGTCAAGCAGTTTAGCTGAGCCAAAAATCCACGAAACCTCATTTGTACACTCATTCTCCAATATTATTGGCGATGTGCGAATAGGTGCAAATGTAATCGTTGCTCCGGGGACTTCGATTAGAGCGGATGAAGGTACACCTTTTTATATCGGTGAAAAGACCAATATCCAAGATGGTGTAGTGATTCATGGTTTAGAGCAAGGCCGAGTCATCGGTGATGATGGCAAAGAATACTCGGTCTGGGTTGGCAATAATGCTTCCCTAACCCACATGGCTCTGATTCATGGCCCAGCATATGTAGGGGATAATTGCTTTATTGGCTTTCGCTCTACGGTATTTAATGCCAGAGTGGGTGCGGGGTGCATCGTGATGATGCACGCTTTAATTCAAGATGTAGAAATTCCCCCTGGTAAATATGTACCTTCGGGAGCGATAATTACAAGCCAGCAGCAAGCTGACCGTCTGCCAGAAGTGCAAGATCAAGATGAGGAATTTGCCCATCATGTAGTGGGAATTAATCAAGCACTGCGGGCTGGTTATCGCTGTGCTGCGGATAGCAAATGTATTGCACCCATCCGGGATGAATTAGCTAAATCTTATACAGGTAATGGTGTTACGGTCTTAGAGTTGGAAAGGAGTAGTGAAGTGGCAAGCAATCGCTTGGGTGCAGAAACAGTAGATCAGGTACGCTATCTATTAGAGCAAGGTTATAAGATTGGCACGGAACACGTAGACCAAAGACGGTTCCGCACTGGTTGTTGGACTAGCTGCCAGCCCCTTGAAGCGAGATCTGTGAATGAAGCTTTATCAGCGTTAGAAAGCTGTCTAGCAGACCACAGTGGTGAATACGTGCGTTTATTTGGGATTGACCCTAAAGGTAAACGTCGGGTGTTAGAAACGATTATTCAACGCCCAGATGGTGTGGTAAAAGCAGCCACCAGCTTTAAAGCACCTGTGAGTGCAGGTACTAGTAGCTATAACGGTAATGGCAATGGCAATGGTAACAGTAACGGTGCTGGTATTGGCACAATTAATGCTGAAACTGTAGAGCAAATCCGTCAACTGTTGGCTGGTGGTTATAAAATTGGTACGGAACACGTAGATGAGCGTCGTTTTCGGACAGGTTCTTGGGCAAGCTGTAAGCCCATAGAAGGTAGTTCGACTAATGACGTTGTGGCTGCGTTAGAAGAATGTATTGGCAACCATCAAGGCGAATATGTGCGCTTGATTGGCATTGACCCAAAAGCTAAACGTCGAGTATTAGAAAGCATTGTTCAAAGACCAAATGGCCCAGTTGCGGTATCTAGTGGTCAAAAATCCTACGCTAGTGCAGGTAATACGACCTCAGCAACGGCAACGGCTACCAGCAACCGCTTGAATACGGAAGTTGTAGACCAGTTACGGCAATTACTGGCTAGTGGTTATAAAATTAGTGCTGAACACGTAGACCAAAGACGTTTCCGCACTGGTTCGTGGACAAGTTGTGGACAAATTGAGGCTAGATCGGAAAGAGATGCGATCGCAGCGTTAGAAGGATACTTATCTGAGTATCCTGGTGAATACGTGCGGTTGATTGGGATTGACTCCAAAGCCAAGCGGCGAGTATTGGAAACAATTATTCAACGTCCATAGTAGTGCTGAGTTGAAAGTGCTGAGTGCAGAAGTAGTGCTGAGTTGAAAGTGCTGTAAGCGGTAGCGGGGCGTTTAGCTCGTGCTAAGTAAAGACACGATTAATTTTGTCTCTACAAGCATAAAATGTTTAGTTATCGAACCTAAACTCAAGTTTGGGAACAAAATTTTTACTCAGCAATGCTACTTGCTAAAAGGCCAAAACGGGGAGTAACCTCCGCGGTGCAGTGGTTCCTCAGCACTCAGAACATAGCACTTAGCACTTCTATCTTCCGAGGTTTAATTTTCCATGTCTGTGCCGCCACTGCGCCTCCACAATAACTTTGAGCCTTACATTAGTGGCGATGTGACTATTCATCCCAGTGCAGTGCTAGCACCGGGTGTGATAATCCAAGCAACTACCAACAGCAAAATCATTATTGGCCCTGGTGTCTGTATTGGTATGGGGTCAATTCTCCAAGTTAATGAAGGAACCCTGGAAATAGAAGCAGGCGCTAATCTGGGAGCGGGATTTTTGATGGTGGGAGGAGGCAAAATTGGTACAAATGCTTGTATTGGTGCGGCAACAACAGTTTTTAATTGTTCTGTAGAACCGGGAAAAGTAGTACCACCCAGCTCAGTGGTAGGAGATCCTAGTCGTCAGATTAGTCTCACCCAACCACAAGAACCACCTACTCATTATGCTGCTTCTACTGATGCCCAACAGCAACAACCAGAAAGCAATAATTTAGGTGAAAGTGAGGAAAAATTAATTTCTATTTCTTCAACAAATCTCTCAGTTTCGGCTTTCTTGGAGTTCAAACACGAGTCTGTTTCTGTTCCTCAACCTTCGCCCACACCGTCTGCCCAACCGCCTCCAGTCCAGCAAGATGAAACTGGTACTAGTTCATCGGAAATAAGTTCAGAGAATCCCGAATCATCAGATATTTTTGGCACTCAAATTTATGGGCAAGGAAGCATTCACAGGCTATTAACGACATTATTTCCTCATAGGCAATCCTTGAACAATCCGATTTCTGACGAACCGCCCGAATAAGTGTTAATTGTTAGTTGTCCTCTAAAGTATGAAGTATGAATTATGAAGGATGAAAAAACTAATTTCATCCCTTATCCTTTATTCTTCAGCCTTTTACTTTCAGCCTTTAGCCTACCCAACCCTGTGGGTTTTCCTCTGGAGTACGGGAAAGTTGCTCAAAGGGCATCTACATTATTGACTGTGAGTATCCTGGAGAATTCACATGGACACATATAATCAACAGTCCCTTAGCACTGTTCGGGCATCGTCGCGTCGGCAGGATAGCTTTAAGGATACCGCCTTGGGTTTGGTATCTACCCTCAGCTTTCCAGCGATAGTGGGAACAGCTGACATGATGTTGAAATCAGCTGGGGTTCACCTAGTTGGCTATGAAAAAATTGGTAGTGGTCACTGTACGGCAATTGTTCGGGGTGGAATTGCGGATGTACGCCTAGCTGTAGAATCAGGTGTGCAAACTGCGGAACAGTTTGGACAATTGGTTTCTAGTTTGGTGATTCCTCGCCCTTTTCCTAATCTAGATGTAGTGCTGCCAATTACTAATAGATTAAGTAAATATATGGAGGAAGGGAGTTATAGCCGTTTAAGTAACCTAGCTATTGGATTAGTGGAAACGCGAGGGTTTCCAGCGATGGTAGGAGCCTGCGATGCCATGTTAAAATCTGCTGATGTGCAGTTAGCCGCGTATGAAAAAATTGGTGCGGGCTTATGTACAGCCATTATTCGTGGCTCTGTGGCGAATGTGGCAGTAGCAGTAGAAGCGGGAATGTATGAAGCAGAACGGATTGGGGAATTGAATGCAGTAATGGTGATTCCTCGGCCACTGGATGAATTAGAAATAACTTTGCCTGTGGCAAGTTGCTGGATAGAAGAACGGCAACCAATTAAGATGCCAGTGAATATTAAGGAGCAAGTCGCTGAATTAGAGGTACTCCAGTTGCCTGATTTGGCAAAGTTACCAGCAAAAGTTACCGAAGAATTATGGAAGGATGAATGATGAATTATGAATCGTGAGTGATGAATTGTGGGAAAATTATCATCACCATCCAGTATTCAGCATTCATCTTCGGCTGGAAGGCATCTTACGCTTCGCTTGTTGTTTTGATCATAACTTTTACGGACTATAAGTCAAATATCTTTCTTTTAATAGCGAACATAGATTTTTATCTATACTAAAACTCATAACTTCGTATGAGCGATACGCCATGATTTGCAGGTGTTCAGTGATACTAGTTTTATATCTATAAAGATCGCTATTAGAGGAGAATCACCTTTGAACCAAGCGACGCTACACCAGTTGAAGGTATTTGAGGCGGCGGCTCGACATGGTAGCTTTACTCGTGCTGCGGAGGAATTATTTCTTACCCAGCCTACAGTTTCCATGCAAATCAAGCAATTGACAAAATCGGTAGGCTTACCGTTATTTGAGCAGGTTGGGAAACGCTTGTATTTGACGGAAGCAGGTAGAGAACTTTTTGCTACTTGTCGACAGATTTTTGAAACGATCGCCCAGTTTGAGATGAAAGTTGCTGATTTGAAAGGGCTAAAACAAGGGCAATTACGTTTAGCAGTCATCACCACAGCCAAATATTTTATCCCACGTTTATTAGGGCCATTTTGTCAGCGTTACCCAGGAATTGATATTTCACTGCAAGTAACAAATCACGAGAAAATTATTGAGCGGATGATGCAGAATCTGGATGACTTGTATATTATGAGTCAGGTTCCAGAACATTTAGATGTTAATTGTGAGCCATTTTTGGATAACCCTTTGGTAGTTTTTGCCCCAGTAACTCATCCCCTAGCAAAGGAGAAAAATATCCCCATTCACGAGCTAAATAATCAGCCTTTTATTATGCGTGAACCAGGTTCAGGAACTCGCCGCGCTGTGCAGAATCTATTAGAAGAACACGAGATAAAAGTGAACGTCAAGCTCGAATTGGGGAGTAATGAAGCCATTAAGCAAGCGATCGCTGGGGGTTTAGGAATTTCTGTATTATCTCGCCATACTTTGCTCTCAGATGCCTCAGAGTTCAGCATTTTGGATGTGCAGTACTTCCCGATTAAACGAGCTTGGTACATGGTTTATCCGGCTGGTAAACAGTTATCCATCGTAGCTCGGACTTATTATGAGTATCTACTGGATGCAGCCAAGACTTTTGTTGAGCAGACTGAAATTCCTGTTTACAGTACTGTTGATTGAGTTTTGAAATCTCAGCTTCAACTTATTTGTCTGGAAGCATCTGAAGCATGACAAAATTAACCAGCAGATTCATTTGATATGGGAGAAAGCTGGCAGTGACAAACCCGGAAACTCCTTCTATGAGAAAAACAGTTCCCACCCAGGTAGTAGCTGTGACGGTATACAGCGATCAAGCCCTAGTTACACGACGAGGTGTAGTTTCTTTAACAGGGGTGGAAAGGGAGTTAGTGATTAATTCACTGCCAGTGACTCTAGAAACTGATTCTGCTAGGGTGGGCGGTAGAGGTACTGTCGGAGTAAGCTTGTTGGGAGTTAGTAGCGATCGCATCTACACTACAGAACCTGTCGCCGAACGAGTAGCACAAATCACCCGCCAAATTCAACAAATAGAAGCGGAAAAACACAATCTGCAAGCGCAAATCGATGCTTTAGGATTACAGGCGAGATTTATTGAAGGCTTGCGGGAAAAAACCGAAGAACCATTTGCTCAAAGTTTGTCCCGTAAAAATCTCAGCCTCAGCGAAACTTTAGATTTTTTGAACTTTTTGGGCAGCCAGTATAGTGAATATGCGATCGCCTCTGGAGATTGTCACAGCCAACAACAAGAACTAGACAAGCAACTACAGGCACTCCGCGCTAAATTACATAACATTCAAACACCCCATCCCCAAGAAAGTTTTAACTTGGTTGTGGGTGTAGAAGTTGCTGGCGCAGGCGAGTTTGAACTAGAAGTATCCTATATTGTCAACTGTGCTGGCTGGATTCCCCTTTATGACTTGCGAGTAGATCGTACAAGTCAAACAGTACATTTAAGCTACCTGGCAGAAATAACCCAAAATACTGGCGAAGACTGGTTAGATGTAGCTTTTACCCTCTCAACTGCTAAACCAGGATTAGGTACACTCCCACCGAAACCAGAACCTTGGTATATTGACACCCTCCGTCCACGCATAGCGCAACGGGTATTACCTCGTCCATCATTGCCTAGCATAGCGACTATGCCTGCATCTGAGGGAATTTTTGCCCAAGAGCAAGAGGATTCAGGCAGTGATGCTCTTGTGACAGCAGAAAATATGGGAGCAGCAGTTTCTCAAGCTGGAAGTATCGTTACCTTTAAACTCAATGGTGGTGGGAAGATTCCTAGTGATGGCGCACCCCATAAAACAACAATTTTCCATGATGATTATCCCTGTACTTTTGATTATGTGGTAATGCCACGCTTAGTGAGCTTTGCTTATTTACAAGCTCATGTCAAAAACAGTTCTGAGGGTGCAACTTTATTACCAGGGAAAGCCAATATTTTTCGAGATGATGTTTTTGTGGGTGGAACTAAATTAGAAAACATTGCCCCTGGACAAGAATTTATCTTGAACTTAGGCATTGATGAAGGTGTAAAAATTGAACGGAATTTAGTTGAGCGCCAAGTAGATAAAAAGATAATTGTGAATCAACGTCGCACTACTTATGCTTATCGACTATTAATTACAAACTTACTCAATCAAGAAATTAATTTAAAAATTACAGAACAATTACCCGTTAGCCGCAATGAGCAAATAAAAATTCGCCTCACTCGCATTCAACCGCAAATTCAACTTGGGGAAGTGGGAATTTTAGAATGGGAGTTAAGCATTTTACCTCAAGAGCGACGAGAGGTATATTATCAATTTACTCTAGAACATCCGCCTGAATTAACGGTAGTTGGTTTAGATATGTAGATATTGGCCAAACCCAGATGAGATGGCTTTATACTTGACCTGTATCGGATCTTACTTGTTGAGTGTTACAAATAAAAAATACTACAAGTAGCAAATGTAGCTGGTTGCTAATTGTTACTTGATTTAGGAGTTTTGTTAATGATTCAATTTCGTATTCAGCCAGACAGCGAAATTCCCGCTTCTACCCAGTTATTTAATCAAATCCGGTTTGCGATCGCTTCTCGGCAATATCCACCAGCTTACAAATTGCCTAGCACACGGGCATTAGCAATGCAAACTGGATTACACCGCAATACAATTAGCAAAGTTTATCGCCAACTAGAAGATGAAGGCTTAGTAGAAAGTCTCGCTGGTTCAGGAATTTATGTCCGCGCTCAAGGTCATGAGGGCGGTAGCAAATTGCAATCACCAATTCTCCAAGCCCACCCTGAAGCATATAAAGTTGTCCAGCAAGCACTTGACCAACTCCTCGCCCAAGGCTGTTCCCTTAGCCAAGCGCGTGAGCTATTTTTAGCCGAAATGGATTGGCGTTTGCGCTGTAGCGCCCAGGTGCTAGTTGCAGTCCCTTCTCAAGACCTTGGTGCTGGGGAACTGATGGTGTACGAATTAGAGCAATCTCTGAAAATACCCATCCAGTTAATCAGAATGGAAGAATTAGCCGCGGTGTTGGATAAAACTAACTCAGCTACAGTCGTTACCAGTCGCTATTTTATTGGTGAAGTCGAACAAATTGCTGCGCCAAAAGCTGTCAGAGTTATTCCCCTAGATATCTATGACTATAGTAAAGAACTGAATCTAGTCAAAAACTTAGCAAAAGATCATTGTATAGGCATAGTCAGCCTGAGTACAGGCATTGCCCGTGCTGCCGAAGTTATCCTCCACGGTTTACGAGGAGATGAACTACTAGTGATGACTGCACAACCAAAAGATGCTTATAAACTTCAGGCAATTGTGAAGCGGGCTGAATTTATTATCAGTGATGTTGCTAGTTTTCGGTCAGTGCAACTAGCAGTGCAAGCTGCTGCGGAAGATATTATTCGACCACCAAAATTAATTAAGGTAGAAAATTACATCGGACTGAATTCAATTAACTTACTAAAACGAGAACTAGGTTTGAGTTAATATCCAACACCGACACGGATAGCTAAAACAGCATTACTTGGATGAAATATACAAATTTTTTAGCGATCGCCTTTTTATTTTCCTACTCAAATCACCAAGCGATCGCTCTTCAACTTTCTCGCATATGTAAAATTACTATTAATAATTACTCTTCATCTGTCAGTGCTGCATCAAAAACCTGTTGTGCAGTAAAGTTAAGGTTAGGGAACGAAGGCGAGACAATCACATCATTGCCACGAAACATTCTTTTGATATATTCCCCATCCACCAGTTCGCAGATAAAAATCGTCGGTTCTTTAGGATTACCAATAAATTCCCGTCTCCCCAACGCGGCATAATCTACAATCCAGTACTCAGGTACACCAATGATTTCATAGTCCGCAAACTTTTTATGGTAATCGTCACGCCAGTTGGTGAGGCAGTGCGTTGGACGGGTTCCCCGGTTTGAAGCAACTGCCGTACTAACAATCTCAATAATTAAGGGTATTGATGCACCGTCCATCACGGTTGATTCTTTTTTCCACAGTGGTTCGTTAACAAGATTTTTCCGATTTAGTAGCAAAATATCAGGAGAGTAGCCTGATTCGTTTTCGGGTGGTTTGACTAGCGCAGTTTTTGGTAAGAAGTAAGGTAATTTTAACCGTTTGTATTCTGGCACAACCTCTTCAACTAAAAAACCAATAATGCCTTCATGACCTCCAAGTGGTTGTGCCATTTCCACAATTACTCCATCATGCAGTTCATAACGCCCCCCTTCTGGTCGCCACGCAGCAAATTCTGCAAATGTTAATACTTTAGTTAGGCAAAGCTTGAGTCATAACTACAACCTTACTTGCTCTTATGAATGCGTTGTTTAAATTCGCGTTTAGCAGTTGTATGGTCGGAAATTAAGGTGTATTCTTCGAGTAAAGAAATATTAAGTTCTTGTAACAACTCACTGCTTAATCAACTCAGAACCTTGTCGGCTGATGGAATTTGCAAAAACTCTCGCACCCGTTGCAAGTAAGTCGGCACATCTTCCAACATTGGGAAATGCGCTGTATTAGGAATTAAGGCAAACTCAACTTTGTCATTCATTGCAGCGGCTTGTTTTCCCATTGCTGCTGGAATAATCTGGTCATATTCTCCAGCTACTAGCAAAGTCGGCACGGTTAACTTAGCAAATTCTTGTGGCATTAATTCAGATTGTGCCTTGCTAACCGAAGTGAAAATTGTACCTAAAGCAGCATCATAATCTGCTTCGAGAAAATCTTGTAAAAAAGCCTGACGTTCAGATTTGGGGATAGAACGATGTAGGAATCTCGCCATAAACATCCGATCAACAAATGGAATTTTACCTAACCACTTGGAGCGAAATTTAACTACATAACCACCAAATTTATGAAAGGCAGTAAAGGCTTTTTCATCGTATTCAAAAATCCCACTACAAGTTAAAATGCCTCGCTCTATCCGTTGAGGATAGCGGTTAAAAAATAACGTTGCAACAGACGCACCCATTGAATGAGCATTGATATAAACACGCCCAAGATGCAACTCATCTAAAAGCACCGCTAAATCATCAGCATATTCTTCCAATTCATAAGTTAACTCTTGAATTGCTGCGGATGTTTCTTGACTAGACTCAGAAGCAGCCACAGATTCACTAGCTGGAATTATCGTCGGTTTACCACCCGAACGCCCAAACCCACGCATATCATAGAGTAAACAATCAAATTGGTCTGATAAAGCATTTGCCGTACTGTTCCAGTACCTTGCTGAACCAGCCCAACCGTGAACGAATACCATTACGGGTTTAGTCAAAGAAGTAGATGGTTGCTTCACCCACTCATAGTAATGTTCAACACCACGAACATTGATGTAAGGCATTTTTGAGATTTAGCATTTGTAAGATAAAAGTGAGGAGTTTCGAGCTTGTAATTACTTCCTCACTCAAAACCCCTCTTTCCTAACTTTAATCAATACTCAGCACTTAGAACCCAACACTTAGCACTAATTTACGCTGATTCTGGTTTTGGTAGTGAGGATGGATGTACTATGAGTTCGGCAGTAGAACGTTTTTCTACCATTTCCCGCGTTACTGTACAGCGAGTCACATCTTTACGCGATGGTAACTCATACATCACATCTAGCATCAGTTCTTCTACAATACCCCGCAATGCTCTTGCACCCGTTTTGCGGCGGTAAGCTTCTTGAGCGATCGCCCTTAAAGCATCTTGTTTAAAATCTAATTGGACGTTATCCATCTTCAGCAGTTTTTGGTACTGTTTCACCAAAGCACTGCGTGGTTGAGTCAAAATCGCCATTAGTGCTTCTTCATCCAGAGGATCAACCACTGCCACCATTGGTATCCGGCCAATAAACTCTGGAATCATCCCAAATTTCACTAAATCATCTGGTTCCAGGTTGTGCAACACATCAGCAGCGCGTTTTTCTTTTGATTGGCCTTCTCCTGGCTGCACAAAACCGATTGACTTTTTACCGGCTCTTTGCTCTACAACTTTTTCTAAACCAACGAAAGCGCCACCACAAACAAATAGAATATTACTGGTATCAATTTGAATGCAGTCTTGATAAGGATGTTTACGTCCCCCTTGTGGTGGTACGTTGGCGATCGTGCCTTCGAGCATTTTCAGTAAGGCTTGCTGTACACCTTCACCAGAAACATCTCGTGTAATTGATGGGTTTTCACTCTTGCGGGCAATTTTGTCAATCTCGTCGATGTAGATGATTCCGCGTTGCGCTTCTTCCACATCTAAATCTGCCACTTGCAACAGTCGCAATAAGATATTTTCTACATCTTCGCCGACATAGCCTGCTTCTGTTAGTGTGGTCGCATCAGCAACAGCAAAAGGCACATCTAAAATTTTGGCTAGGGTTTGGGCTAAGAGCGTTTTGCCGCAACCAGTTGGGCCAATTAACAAAATATTAGACTTTTGCAGTTCTACTGAGTCTTCTGCCCCGTTTTTGCCAGTGCCTTTAGACTGTAGGATTGCCAGCCGCTTGTAGTGATTGTAAACTGCGACTGATAATACTTTTTTGGCTTCGTCTTGGCCAATGACATGCTCGTCGAGATATTTTTTAATCTCTCTTGGCTTGGGTATTTGATTAAATGAGAGATTAGCCGAACGATTCCGACGTTTTTGAGGTGCTTCAGACTTTGGCGCTGGTTGTGGCGCTACACCGTTGGTGTCCAGTAACTCCTCATCTAGTATTTCATTACACAAGTCAACGCATTCGTCGCAGATGTATACTCCCGGCCCTGCGATCAATTTACGCACCTGCTCTTGAGACTTGCCACAAAACGAACATTTTAAATGGGAGTCGTACTTAGACATACCAGCCTCTTATTTCAGAATGGTGACGTTTTCCCCAGCTGTGGGAAGATTTTGTCGGGAGATGACCTGATCAATCAAACCGTAGTTTTTAGCTTCTTCTGCCGACATGAAAAAGTCTCGGTCTGTATCTGTTTCTAATCTCTCTAGAGGTTGACCCGTATGATGGGCCAATAACTGATTTAACTGACCTTTGATATAAAGAATCTCTCTGGCTTGGATTTCTATATCAATGGCTTGACCTTGAGCGCCACCCAATGGTTGATGGATCATAATCCGCGAATCAGGTAAAGACATCCGCTTACCTGCGGTTCCTGCTGCTAACAAAAATGCCCCCATGCTTGCGGCTAATCCAAAACAGATAGTAACAACATCAGGACGGATTTGTTGGATTGTATCATAAATTGCCATTCCTGCGTAGACAGAGCCGCCAGGCGAATTAATGTACAGTTGAATATCTTTTTCTGAGTCTTCCGAATCCAAGAATAACAACTGAGCCACAATTGAATTGGCAACGTTATCATCAATGGCAGTTCCCAGAAATACAATTCGCTCGCGCAGCAGGCGGGAGTAGATATCAAATGCTCTTTCTCCCATACCAGACTGCTCTACCACAGTTGGCACAATGCTGTTGGGGCCATTCAGATGGGAGTTAATAGCTAGGTTACTGGAACTGATGATGGGGTAATTTCCCGACTGCGATAAAAGCATAGGAGAACATCTGAAAATGAGTAGGACTTAGTTTAAGGCAACGATCGCTGCTTTTTTAACGGATGAGATTTTAATTTGAGCTATGTGTTAACCATTATGCCTCATCCAGATTTTTCTCGTGTAACACGGTATCAAGCTCAGGTATTTACAGATAACGGATTTTATTTAATATTCCAGCAATATTAAGCCTCCATTAAATCTTGATGACTGAGTGCTGAGTAATAATTGTTCATATTTCCATCAGGCACTCACCACCCTAGCCTACTTTATGAGCAGTCATGTGACGATCTCTCAAAAGTAGAGATTGCGGCAGGAAAGTGCTGAGTGCTGAGTGAATACATATCACTCCTTACACCCCCGCACCCTTACACCCTTATTCCCCTGCTTCTGATTCTGCCGTAGCTTCGCTGCTGCTTGCCTCAGTCTCAGGTGCAGTTGCTTCTGCATCTTCAGATTCTTCTTCCTTGGCGCTTAAAGTTCCTTCCGGGACTAGTTCAACTGATGAGTTTTCTAAGAGCCAATTGATGATCTTTTCACTCAGCAGTTCGTTTTCCACCATAGAACGAAGTTTATCTTCGTCAACCTCTTCTTCCGCATACTGCTCTAGAAGTTCTGTGACTCTAGTTTCTAGTTCTGCCAGTGTGACAATGAGAGACTCGCGTTTGCCGATTTCCCGCAAGGCTAAAGAACGTTTTAGGCGTTCAATGGCCTCACCGCGCGATCGCTCCCGCAATTGCGGCAAAATATCTTGAGTAAACAGCTTTCTCACATCCAAACCCTGTTGCGACAGGCGGATGGCTGTTTGTGTCAGCATTGCATCGACTTCTTGGTCAATTAAGGTTCCTGGCAAGTCAATTTCGACATATTTGAGCAGTTCTGCCAGCAATGCTTCTTGTTTGTTGGTTTTAGTTTTGTCCTCAGCTTCTTTTTGATACCGTTCTTCTAGAGATTTTCGCAGTTCTTCTAAGGTTTCAAAGTCACTGACTTCTTGGGCAAAGTCATCGTCCAGTTCTGGCAGTTCTTTTTCCTTCAGTTCTTTGAGGGTGACTGTAAACAGTGCGGGTTTGCCAGCTAACTCTTGGTTAACGTAAGGATCGGGGAATTGTGCAGAAATTTCCTTCGTTTCGCCAGGATTCATCCCTATTATGCCTGTGACAAAACCGGGGATAAATTTATCTTCCTGCAACTCTACTTGAAAATCAGCTGCATCACCACCAGGAATGGGTGTTGGTTCTGCATCTGGGTCTTCACCTTCAGCTTTGGCTATCACCCCTGTAAAATCTACAACGGCAACATCGCCAATTTGGGCTACTCTTCCTTCTACCGGAATCAAAGTTGCCATTTGTTGGCGTTCTTTTTCCAGAACATCATCTACCTGTGCTGGGTCATATTTAACTTCCTCAGCTTGGGCTTGCAAACCAGTGTATTGGCTGAGATTTACTTCTGGTTCGACATCAACAGCAGCCAAGAAAGTGAAGGGTTTCCCTGGCTCATAATTATTGATCAAGTCCTCAAACGAAGAACGCAATTGTGGCTGACCAATTGCTTGAATGTCTTCTTGTTTGACTGCTTCTTCTATGCCATTTTGAATTAATTCGTCTAGGGCGGCTGCCTTAATGCGGGCGATTCCTAAGCGCTGAAGCAATATTTGCCGAGGCACTTTACCTTTACGAAACCCAGGAATATTTGCAGTACCGGATAAGTTTTTAATAACTTTATCGTAGGTTTGCTGAGTGATTTCTGGTGTAATCTCTATTTCTAGCCCTATCTGGCTGGCGGGAAGTTTCTCCTGGGTAACTTTCATGCTTCGTCTCTATTTGTATTTTTAACTCCAAGTACACACAAGCGAATATGGAACGCTTATGTGGTTTGATATCTCTAGGTGGGAATGGCAGGTGCCTTCAGTAGAGATCAAGTTTACTGCCAATGGCCAAGGACTTGACACTTTCCCACAATAAATTTATCTATACACCCTCTCATCTTTTTTGAGGTCTGTTTGCCTCAGAAATCCAATTTAACTATGTGCTTACCGCATAGCTTGGTAATTTACTGTCCTAGCTAGATGCCATCTCGGATCATAGTACATTGATCGCCTGCCTAAATCCAAGTCAAGGTTAAGGCAATAATGGTTGAGCCGCAATTGCTGTCCGTTTTTCCCTGAGCAGTAATTTGTTGTACAATAATATATACTTTTTTAATTGGTAGACAATTTATTGGGTAATTATATAAAGATTGTCACGTGACTCAATTATTTATTAAGATATGTAACCCAAAAATTAACCTACTGTGATCAAAAAGCTGGCATAGAATCAAAGAATTATTCAAAATCTGCTACTGCTATTACAATAAATCTCAATTTCAAAATATTACTCATCACCTCTTAAATTAAAGGAGGAAGTTCATTTGTCTAAAACATATCGTGTAGCTATTTTAGGTGCGACTGGTGCTGTAGGTACAGAGTTGCTGGAATTATTAGAAAGCCGAAATTTTCCCATTGCGGAATTAAAATTACTGGCATCTGAGCGGAGTGTAGGGCGATCGCTGAATTTCCAAGGAGAGACTTTAACAGTAGAATCAGTTAGCGATCGCGCCTTAGAAAATGTCGATATAGTATTGGCTAGTGCTGGCGGTTCCACATCGAAAAAGTGGGCTCCAGTGGCAGTCGCAAAAGGCGCAGTCGTCATCGACAACTCCAGTGCTTTTCGGATGAATCCAGAAGTACCATTAGTTGTCCCAGAAGTTAATCCCCAAGCCGCGGCCTCTCATCAAGGCATCATCGCCAATCCCAACTGCACGACAATTTTGATGACAGTGGCACTATGGCCGTTGCATCAAGTACAACCAATCAAAAGGATTGTTGTCGCCACCTACCAGTCAGCCAGTGGTGCGGGTGCCAAAGCAATGGCAGAAGTTAAAACTCAAGCTAGTGCCATTTTGCAAGGACAAGAACCAGTCGCTGAAATACTACCATATCCATTAGCATTTAATTTATTTCCCCATAACACCCCAATCAATGATTTTGGGTACTGTGAGGAAGAAATGAAAATGGTAAATGAAACTCGGAAGATTTTTGGTACCCAGGAAATCAGAATCACAGCAACTTGTGTACGGGTTCCCGTACTGCGCGCCCATTCAGAAGCCATTAACCTAGAGTTTGCCACTCCATTTAATCCAGATACCGCTAGAGAAATTTTAAGCCACTCCCCTGGGGTGAAACTGGTAGAAGATTGGCGGGCAAATCATTTTCCGATGCCCATAGAAGCAACTGGCCGAGATGAAGTTTTAGTGGGAAGAATTCGGCAAGATATTTCTCATCCCTGCGGTTTAGAATTATGGCTTTGTGGTGATCAAATTCGCAAAGGTGCAGCGTTGAATGCAGTCCAGATTGCGGAATTATTAGTGGAAAAAAATCTCATAAAATCAGCAGCAGCTTATGTTTCTCAGTAGTTTTGTGTCATCAGTTAAACATGAATGGCAAAAAACAAATGAGCGCATCACTCTTGAAAGTAATTGGCAAATAAGCTATTACATTATATAAAACCACCAAAGATAAAAAACCAAGCAGGTAATCAGGAGTAAAAAAAGGGTGGGAGATTTTGGTAGAGTTTTAACCGCTATGATCACGCCGTTCAAAGCAGACGGTAGTGTTAACTATGGTGTAGCGGCGGAACTAGCAGCGCATCTAGCGAATAACGGAACGGATACATTGGTGGTATGCGGTACAACAGGAGAATCTCCAACCCTAACTTGGGAGGAGGAATACCAGCTATTTTTGGAAGTATTGCAGGCAGTGTCCGGCAAAGCTAAGGTGATAGCAGGATGTGGTTCCAATTCCACCAAAGAAGCGATCGCTGCTACCCAAAAGGCGGCTAAAATAGGAGTACATGGTACATTACAAGTTGTACCCTATTACAATAAACCACCACAAGCTGGTCTATATCAACACTTTCAGGCAATTGCCCAAGCTTGTCCCGATAGCCCACTGTTGTTATACAACGTTCCTGGTCGTACCGGTCAAAATCTCAGTCCTGAAACAGTTGTCAAATTAGCTGAAATTGATAATATTGTTGGAATAAAAGAAGCCAGTGGTAATTTAGATCAAGCAAGTGAAATCCGTCGCTTGACATCACAAGAATTTCAGATTTACGCTGGAGATGATTCCCTAACCCTGCCCTTGTTAGCCCTGGGGGCAAAAGGAGTTGTCAGTGTGGCTTCTCATCTGGTAGGCAACCAACTACAGCAGATGATTCAAGCTTTTAATGCGGGAAAAATTGCCGAAGCCAGAGATATTCATCTTCAACTCTTCCCGTTATTTAAAGCTTTATTTATAACTACAAATCCCATTCCCATTAAAACAGCACTCAAATTTCAAGGTTGGGAGGTTGGTTCAACTCGTCTGCCGCTGTGCGACGCTGATTCAGAAGTTAGCAAAATACTAGAGGCAGTGCTTCAAAAACTAAATTTAATTTAGTCCGTATATGGTTGGCAAGTTGCCGCAAATCAAATGTGTATATGAATAATGGGCAGATTTTGAGGAAGCACTTTCCCAAATTGTGCTAAAGCTGCTAAAAAATATTTACGATGAATCATTCAGTGTAAATTTCGATTTTATTGCACGAACAGTTGAAAATCTAAATGAAATTTGACTGCTTTCTGAAAGAAAGCCAGTGTTGTTTTTAATACAAGCTTGCTAACCTGCAATTTATTAACACTAAAAAACAATCTAACTAAGGAGAAAATGGCTAAAAACGAAGCTAACTCCGCCCTAAAAATTATTCCTTTGGGCGGTTTACATGAAATTGGCAAAAATACCTGCGTTTTTGAATACGATGATGAAATTATCTTATTAGATGCGGGTTTAGCTTTCCCTACAGAAGCAATGCACGGTGTGAATATTGTTTTACCTGATACTAGTTATCTCAGGGAAAACCGTCACAAAATTAAAGGTATGATCGTCACCCACGGTCATGAAGATCACATTGGTGGCATTGCTTTTCACCTCAAGCAATTTGAAATTCCGGTGATTTACGGGCCAAGGCTGGCAATGGCCATGCTAGAAGGGAAATTAGAAGAAGCAGGAGTACGCGATCGCACAGAGTTGCGTTCAGTTCTGCCTCGTGATTTAGTCAGGATTGGCGAACATTTCTTTGTCGAGTACATCCGCAACACCCATTCCATCGCTGATAGTTTTACCGTTGCTATTCATACTCCCCTGGGTGTCGTGGTTCACACAGGGGATTTTAAATTTGACCACACCCCAGTCGATGGGGAAAAATTTGACGTGCAACGTTTGGCAGAACATGGTGAAAAAGGCGTGCTGTGCTTGTTGAGTGATTCCACAAACTCAGAAATTCCCGGATTCACCCCTTCCGAACGTTCGGTATATCCAAATCTAGATCGGGTATTTAGTCAAGCCACTGGGCGATTGTTTGTCACTACCTTCGCCTCCTCAGTGCATCGCATCAACATGATTTTGCAGCTGGCACAGAAACACAACCGAGTAGTTACGGTTGTTGGGCGTTCCATGCTGAATTTGATTGCCCATGCCCGCAATTTGGGTTATGTCAAGTGTGAAGATAATTTACTGCAACCACTGCACATGGTTCGCAATCTGCCGGGCGAAAACGTGTTAATTCTCACCACAGGTTCTCAAGGTGAGACGATGGCAGCAATGACCCGGATTGCTAACCAAGAACACCCCCATATCAAAATCCGGGAAGGCGATACCGTTGTCTTCTCCGCCAATCCAATTCCTGGTAATACGATCGCAGTTGTCAACACCATTGATAAGTTAATGCTTCAAGGTGCCAAGGTGGTCTATGGACGAGACAAGGGAATTCACGTTTCTGGTCACGGCTGTCAAGAAGACCAAAAGCTGATGATTGCTTTAACTCGTCCCAAGTTCTTCGTGCCGGTTCACGGCGAACATCGGATGTTGGTGAAACACTCCGAAACTGCCCAAAGTATGGGTATCCCCGCAGAAAATATGGTGATTATCCAGAATGGGGATATTGTTGAACTGACAGAAAATTCCATCCGTGCGGCTGGTAAAGTGCAGGCGGGGATAGAATTGGTGGATACTTCTAGTTCAGGGATGGTCAGTGCCAAAGTGCTGCAAGAACGGCAACGTATGGCAGAAGAAGGAATTGTGACTATTGCCGCAGCAATTGATTGGACTGGTAAACTGATGGCCAAGCCAGAAATTCACCTGCGGGGTGTTGTCACCAGTGTAGAGCGATCGCTGATTCAAAAATGGGTACAACAACGCATTGAAGAACTCCTCAACGTACGTTGGTCAGAATTTGCCTCTTTGGAAGGTGAACAACCAGAAATAGACTGGGGTGGATTGCAAGGAACTCTAGAGCGAGAATTAGCCCGTTCAATTCGCCGGGAATTGCAATGTCAACCAACTGTGACACTATTAATGCAAATTCCTGATGAACCACCTGTGAAAGTTGCTGATGGTAGAAGACGACGGACTCGCACGGCGGCACAAGTGGCATCTTGAGGAGTGCTGAGTGCTGAGTAAATAATTTAGAGACGTTGTATCGCAACGTCTCTAAATTAATGGTCTAATTACTTGATATAACAAAACAATCACAATTGGGACGATAATCGGGATAGTTACAAGTAGCCCCCATTTATCAAAGCGAATTTTTTGGCCTTCCGATTTGAATAGTGCGATGACAGCAATTGCTCCCATCGCTATCCAAACAAAGCCAAAGACAATAAAGATAATAAATGCTGAATCTGGCATTCTTTTGCTGGTATTTGATCTGACAGCCTAGATACTAGACTAGCGAAATGTTAAAGAAATTGCACTTTAGCATTTAAACCTTTGGCGCGTAGCATTTTTGTGAGATTTTCGGCAACGGAGCGATCGCTAAATGCCCCAGCATTCACGTAATTTCCTGACATAGACATATCTGGAAAAGCATTGGGGACAAAGAGCCGTACTTTGTTGAGTGTATCGCTATTTTGCATTGGCACTGCCGCCACATAATAACGGTTACTCACAGGACGATTTGTCGCCACAGAATTCTCAAAGCCTAATGCTTGCCAAGTTTGCCCATCAACTTTCCCAGTGGGATTTAAGCGATAATCTTTTTGGAATTCTAAGACAGAATTTTTCGTATATTCACCAAAAACTCCATCCAAAGAGCGGTTAAAGTAACCTAACTGCGACAAACGCTCTTGAACTGCCTTGACATTCTCGCCTTTTGCACCCGTGGCGAGAACTGTTCTTGTGGGTTGATTAGAATATCTCGCTTCCCAGGCTTGGCGCACGGCTTTCACAAGTTGGGCATCAACAATGCCATCAGCGGTTAGTCCCTTGTCCCGTTGAAATTGGGCGATCGCATCTCTTGTGAGAGTGCCGACAGTACCTGTAGGAGCGCCGTTATAGTACCCTAAATCTTGTAGCAGTTGTTGTACATCTCTAACTTGCTGAGTCCCAGTATTGGTGTTGCCTGGTACCTGAGCAGAATTATATAGTGCATCCCAAGTTTGGGCATTAGCAACCCCAGTTGCTGGTAAGCCTGCTTTGCGTTGAAAAGCAATTACGGCATTTTTCGTGACGCTTCTAAAATTCCCAGTAGGATTCATCTTGAAGTAGCCTAAATCCCGCAAACGCTGTTGTAATTTTGTCACCGCTGGGCCATTGCTACCTTCCGAAAGGAGGGGATATTCTCCACCTACACTTAAATTACTTTGTAGTGCTTGGGCTGTGCGACTATCTAGAACCCCATTGGCGGGGATTTGAGACGCTTGCTGAAAGCGGATGAGTGCTTGGCGAGTTTGCGAACCAAAATATCCAGTTTTGGGGCCGTTAAAATAGCCTAACTGGCGCAGATTTTGTTGCAACTGGGAAACGGCTTGACCTTTACTCCTAACTCGTAATTGACCATTGCTACTTTCACCCTTGATTTGGCTTGGGCATGATTGTTGCAAAGCTTGTTGAGTTTTCGCACCAACAATTCCATCAACAGCTAATCCTTTAGCTTTTTGAAAGCCAATTACTGCTTGCTGAGTTAAACTCGCAAATTTACCAGTTATGGGGCTAGTAAAATAACCTAAATTTTTTAAGCACTTCTGAATATTTGTGACTTCTGTTCCACGACTCCCGATTTGCTGGAGTGCTAACGTTTGGTCAGCTACATTTAAAATTCCGATACTCAGTGCTACAGATAAAAGACGCATGGCTACTGGGCTAGACAGTTTAGTCCAATGCAAAAATTTGAATTCTAATTTGAGCGGTACAATTTCAATGTTTTCCGATGCTTCGTAGGCTGAGGCGACATGAAGATAACCAATGGCTTCCATGATTTTTTACCAAGTTGTTGGCTGATGACAATTCCCTGAGTAAAAGAGTTTTTTGACTAACTTGTTATCGAGTTTTATAGGTTGTACTATTTGTTAACATCACAACGTGCAAAAGATTTTTCGGTAAGAGGCTAAAATTTTGATTTTAAATTAGTTGGAATTGGAAGTAAGTAGAGATTATAATTTTTTACTGCTAATTACACTAGTATCTGTATATAAAAATATACCACTTTTCATAGACAGTAATTGTGGCTTTTGCTAAAAAAATATGAAGTTTAGGGGTAAGGAATAGGTTGCAGACTTCAAACTTCAGTTAACACGTTCAATGTTGCCAATTTTTACCCAACCTTCTTGCTCGCTATCTTCTGGGCGAATCTTAACCCAAGTTTTATCTGGGTTTTCTTCCAAAACTGTGATTTTTTGATTGAAAGTTACTCCTCCTACTTTTTCTGCTTCCTGATTCGGTTCTGCACGTAAACTTAGCCCTTCAGACCAAGTAACACGTCCGGGATAAGCGCCAGGGGGTAATTGTTTAGTAGGTGTTGGAGTTGGGGTGGGAGTGGTAGTTGGCTCAGGTTCGGTTGGAGTTTCGTCTTTGGCTTCTTTAGTAGCTTGGTTTTTCAAAGAGGGATTATCGTTGGCAAAAATAGGTTTGGTCGGTGGGATGGCAGTTTGATTGATGAAATAAAGCGCCACTGTCAGACCTGTACCTAATAAAACAGCGATCGCTAAAACAAAACCTAAGATTAACTTTAGTAAACCAGAAAGCATAGTTAGTTTAATAGTCAATAGTCAATAGTCAATGGTCAACGGTCAATGGTCAATAGTCAATAGTGAAGTGTGAAGTATCAAGGATGAAGTATGAAATTGTTCAGGCTTCATCCTTTTGGGACAATGGACTATTGACTGTTGACTTGGGACTAATTACTGTAATTGTCGGTGAATACGGTCACTCAATGGGCTGTGTTTTGAGGCTAGACGCGCTCTTCCCGCCGCAGCCCATTCTTGCAGTTTTTGAATTTGTTCTACAGCAGTTCGCGCCAAGGGAATGATTTGACTAGCGGCTTCTAAAATATCATCGGTATTAAAATCACGGTTTTGGCTAAATCCAATGTGCATAGCTTCAATTAAAGTTTGCTCAATCTCCGCCCCAGAAAAATCAGGTGTTTCATAAGCTAACCTATCAATGTCATAGCTTTTCAAGTTATGGGGGCGCAATCGGGATAAATGAACGTTAAAAATGGCTTTTCTTTCTTCTTGGGTAGGTAAACCGACAAAGAAAATTTCATCTAATCGCCCTTTTCGCAACATTTCTGGCGGTAGGGCTTGAATGTCGTTAGCTGTAGCCACCACAAATACAGGAGAGGTTTTCTCGGCTAACCAGGTAATAAAAGTCCCAAATACCCGGCTCGTTGTTCCCGCGTCACCTTTGCTACCCAAACCAGAAAAGGCTTTGTCGATTTCATCAATCCATAAGATGCAGGGGGCGAGGGCTTCGGCGACTTGAATCATTTGGCGTGTGCGTGATTCTGATTCACCAACTAAACCACCAAATAACCGTCCAACATCTAAGCGTAACAAAGGTAAGTGCCAATGATGGGCGATCGCTTTGGCTGTTAATGATTTTCCAGTTCCTTGAATCCCTACCAACAATAAACCACGGGGATGGGGTAAGCCATACTGACGCGCCCTGTCGGTAAATGAACCACCACGCCGTAATAGCCAATCTTTGAGATTATCCAAACCGCCGATATCCGAAATTTGCTCGGTGGCGGGGTAAAAATCGAGAATTTGGGTTTGACGGATAGTTTGACGCTTTTCTTCCAAGACTAAATCGACATCTTCTGGTTGTAATTCGCCATGAGTGGCGATCGCTCTGGATAAAACTCGCCGAATCCGTTCCAGGGAAAGCCCTTGACAAGAGCGCACCAAATCATCTACAACTTTGCCAGCCAGAGAATTACCTGTAGATTGGAGTAAACGTTCTATCTCGGTTTTAATTTCCGGCGCGGCGGGTAAAGGAAACTCCACAACCGTTAAAACTTCCATTAAATCGTCAGGAATAGCAATGCGGGGCGACAGCAGTACAATATTTTTCGGTTGCGATTTGAGGATTCGGGCGAAGTTGCGGAGTTTACGCGCGATCGCTACATCATCTAAAAAACGATGGTAATCTCGCAAAATTACTACTGCTGGCGCTGAAGCGGGTAATTTTTCCAGAAATTCTAAAGCTTGCAAAGGATTACGTCGCCCAAATCCTACATCATTGGGGTTTCCTTGATAGCCATCCACAAAATCCCAAGTGTAAACAGGGCGATTACCTTGATTGGTGGCTTCTTCCCGGATGGCTGCTTCGACTCGTTCTTCTTCGTAGGTGGGAATATAAATTAGTGGGTAACGGGCGCGTAGTAGCAATTTAAACTCTTCACGGAAGTTCATATTAAAGCTGCTAGTTATGAGTTGCTCTTGATGGCAATGTACAACTTTCTTTAACCAATCAGCTATAAGTCCGCCCAGGCGTTAGGGAGTTTTTTTAACGCGAAGTTACGCTGAGGTAGGTGCAGAGGTACGCTAAGTAATTCATGAGTGGGTTTTAGAGTAAAAATTATGAGGTTTAACTGAGATTGATAGAATTGGGTTAGTAGGAATTTGCACAATTGAGCCATTGAAATAATCATGCCCTCTGAAATTGCTGTTGAGAAAAAAAAGTTAAAAAATCCGCCTTTGAAACTGCACTATCTGGGCGATCGCGCATTACGTCAACCTGCAAAACGTATTACAAAAATTGATGATGAACTGCGGCAACTGGTACGGGAAATGTTGCAAACTATGTACAGCAGTGATGGCATTGGTTTGGCTGCGCCCCAGGTAGGAATTCATAAACAACTCATTGTTATAGATTGCGAACCAGATAACCCAGACAATCCACCACTAGTACTGATTAATCCCACAATTAAACAGGTAAGCCAAGAAATCTGCGTCGCTCAAGAAGGATGTTTGAGCATTCCCAACGTTTATCTGGATGTGAAGCGTCCAGAAGTAGTAGAAATTGCGTACAAAGATGAATATGGCCGTCCCCAGACATTAAAAGCTACGGATTTACTCGGACGCTGCATTCAACATGAGATGGATCACCTCAACGGTGTAGTATTTGTAGACCGGGTAGAGAATTCCTTGACTTTGGCACAGGAGTTATCTAAAAATGGCTTCTCGTATCAAGCGGTGAAACCAGTAGCATAGGGGGCTAGTAGTGTATTTAACTCCAAAAAGCGGTTTGTTTCTCGGTGCATCTTGTGTAACAGCGATCGCCGCTGTCGGTTCGGTGTTTGAACTCAGTTATGGACAACCGGATTTAGGCTTCCAAACCACTGCAATTATCCTAGGATTAAGTATTCCTCTGACAGGATTATTTTTTATTGCCGCAGTGAGGGACGCAAGGGCTAACATTAAATAAGCATCAGGTATATAAAAAGGTAAAAGGATGACAAAAACAAAAGTTCACCCTTTTACCTTTTATTTTTCGAGATTGCAACTCCCCAGCCTCTAGTCTCTGTTCTAAACTTCGGTAACTCAGCACTCAAAACTTTTCAACTAAGCAGGTAAAATTTATCTTGGGGGGAAGAAAACACCCTAATGAGAGAGGAATTGACTGTGGAGCCGAAAATTAACTGTGCGGAAGCCTGCGTTAGAGGTTGCGTTTTAGGCGATAAATGTCCCAATATCGAGTTTAGAGAAGCCGCATCACAATTCATCCAAGAGACTTCTTTGGACGAAATGCTGGCGATGGCTGAAGAACGTAGGCGGAAAAAAATGATGGAACCGCCAAAATGGGTACTACCGGAAGATTAGTAGCTGCTAAATAGCATCTGGATCAATATTTAATTCTCGCAGTTTTGCCGCTAGGCGATCGCTACGTTGTTGTGCTTGTTCAGCACGTTCTCACTCCTGTTGAGCAACTTCTTCTGGTGTCGGAACTAGTTGTTCTTCAGGAGTGTAAAACCGTAATTTTTCTTGATAAACACCCAAATATAACTCAAGCTGCTGACTCCACAATAAACCTTGCGAATTTGGGTCTATTGGTTGGTATCTTAATTTTCCGTTTTTTTGCGTAAGTTCTATTTACTTTAGTAGTTGATTAATTGTGAGGAATAGCCTAAACATACTGGCATAGTTAGATCAAATCACCGAGCAACATTAGTAGAAATAACTATGACAGAACTAGCAATAGGCACCTCATGGGTTAAGCTTTTAGAAAATAATCTGCAAATATCGGCTTATTTAGCACAACCGGAAGAACCCGGTACTTACCCAGGAATTATTGTGTTACAGGAAATTTTTGGTGTTAATAGCCATATTCGAGATGTAACAGAGCGAATTGCCAAGCTAGGGTATGTAGCGATCGCACCTGCAATATTTGATCGGTTCGCTCCCGGTTTTGAGGCTGGGTACACCCCAGCAGATATTGAAGTTGGCAGAAAATACGCTTGGGAGCAAACTACAGCACCAGAATTACTCAGCGATATTCAATCAGCCATTGATTATCTCAAAGCTCTACCCCAAATCAAACCGAATGCCATTGGTTGTATTGGCTTCTGTTTTGGCGGTCATGTCGCTTATCTTGCTGCCACTTTACCAGATATTAAAGTCACCGCATCTTTCTACGGTGCTAGAATTACGAGCAACACACCGGGCGGCGGTGCTGCTACTTTAACGCTTACTCCCCAAATTCCCGGCATAATTTACGCCTTTTTTGGGATGGAAGATGCAAGTATTCCCGCAGCACAAACAGAGGAAATTGAAGCAGAGTTAGAAAAATACAAAATTCCTCATCGTGTCTTCCGCTACGATGGAGCTGACCACGGATTTTTTTGCGATCGTCGTGCCAGCTATAATCCAAAGGCTGCTGCGGATGCTTGGGTTGAGGTAAAACAATTGTTTAGTCAATTGAACTGAAACCTGATTAGTCCTGGGTCATTGGTCATTGGTCATTAGTAATACCCCATGACCAATGACAGATGACTATCTAAAAAATCCAGTGGTGTTAGTTAAATAACAATTAATTTTCATTAGTCATGAATTCCGAATCGAATCTATCTCAAAAAGCCAATTCGTCTTTTACAATGGACGATTTTGCCCAAGCACTCGAAAAACACGACTACCAGTTTCAAAAAGGGCAGGTGGTTCACGGTAAAGTGTTCCAACTTGACCCCGATGGCGCGTACGTCGATATTGGTGGTAAGGCATCTGCGTATATTCCCCGCGATGAGGCTTCTTTGAGAGCAGTAACCGATTTATCGGAGGTACTGCCGTTGCAAGAAGAATTAGAGTTTTTGATTATCCGAGAACAGGATGCAGAAGGTCAAGTAACTCTTTCTCGACGGCAGTTAGAAATTCAACACATCTGGGAAAAATTGGTCCAAATGCAGGAAAGTTCCCAGACAATCCAAGTCCGGGTAACAGGTGTGAATAAAGGTGGTGTCACTGTCGATTTTCAATCTTTGCGGGGGTTTATTCCGCGATCGCATTTAGCTGAACGTGATAATTTAGAAGCACTTAAAGGTCACACTTTAACCGCTGGCTTTTTGGAAGTAGACCGCAACAGTAAAAAACTCGTACTTTCTCAACGTTTAGCTACTCGTTCGAGTAACTTCAGTTTGTTAGAAATTGGTCAGCTAGTTGAAGGTAAAATAACTGGCATTAAACCATTTGGGGTATTTGTTGATTTAAATGGGATGAGTGCTTTGCTGCATATTAAGCAAGTCAGCCAAAAATTTATCGAATCTCTCGAAAAAGTCTTTCAAGTCGGTCAAACTATTAAAGCTGTAATTATTGACTTGGATGAAGGCAAAGGTAGAGTCGCAATTTCTACCAGAATTTTAGAAAATTTCCCTGGTGAAATGCTAGAAAATATGGATGAAGTGATGGCTTCAGCAGAAGCACGCGCTCATCGTGCAGCGAATAAGAGTGCTGAGTCCTGATTGCTATTAGCGGGGCGTTCAGTCCTAATTTAGCAATGATTTTTCTAGGCGATAGCTCTTTCTCATTTCCTGCAAAGTTTCTTCAGGGAAAGCAAATTTAATTAAAGCGATTAATTCACCCCAACTTTGCAAGATATCTTGAGAAAGAGCTTGCCAAAATTCATTTATAAAAAATTCTGTCCACCACTCAGGTGCTTGTTTTCTATAAGCATATTCATGTTGTTTACGCCACCGCCTACGCCATTTGATTAACTCGACTGGGCTGGGTGGCGTTACCCCAACAATTGGGGGAAAATCTGCATAACTAACAAATCTGCTAATGCCTTTGGCGTGAACATAAACCATGTAGCGCCAGCATTCTATTGTATGTATATCACCAAAGCCAATGCGAAACATCAAACAAATTGCTTCTTCGGTAACAAATCGAGCTAGTGAGTTAAGAAATAACGATTTATGAACAATTTTCGATGCACGGATGACAAGCTCTCGTGGCTTGAGTGATGATACCATGAAAATACCTGTAACTTCGGTAGAATTTACCCTATCGGTGTTTACGGGATGCTTTTTGTAAACAATGCGATCGCCTTTCAGTTTTGTAGGCCGGAGGGCGATCTTTTTATATAGTATAATTATTAAAAGACTTATATCAGTCAGTTGTCAAGTAACTTATGGGAATGATTCGGCTGAAGATTAGAGAGTTTGCTGCGGAGAAAGGCTGGACATTAAAAGAAGTATCTGACCGTTCTGGTGTAGTTTACAGCACTCTCAGAACTTACGCGCGATCGCCTGGATTAGCAACTGTAGATTTTACCGCGATTCAGAAGTTAGCCAGGACTTTTGATGTGATGATTGAGGAATTGGTAGAAGTAGTCCAAGAATAATTATAGTACTATTACCTATTCCCCAAGACATAATTTTTAGAGATAGCGTGATAAAACTTCAACAGTGGCATTACCAGTATTTTCCCAACTAAATAAATTTGCTCTGGCGATACCTTGAGTCAAAAGATGCGATCGCAATTGAGCATCTGTAGCAATCAGGTGCATCGCCTCAGTAATTTCTGCGGTTTTGTAGGGGTTAATCAGAATTGCTGCATCTCCAGCGACTTCCGGTAGAGAAGAAAGGTTAGAGGTGATGACGGGTGTACCACAAGCCATTGCTTCTAGAACCGGGAAACCAAAACCTTCCCAAAGACTAGGAAAGACAAGTGCGATCGCACCATTGATAATTATTGGTAATTCTTGATAATCAATATAGTTGAGAAACTTTACTTGATGAGTTATCCCCAATTCTTCAACCTGTGCCTGTAAAAGCGGTGTGTAACGTGCATCGGTGGGGCCGGCTAACCATAGTTCATAATCACTATTGTTGGGGAGTGCAGTAAAGGCACTAATCAGACGTTGTAAATTTTTATAAGGGTCTTGTCTACCGATGTAGAGAAAATAATTGCGCGTTGGTAAATTGAGATAGCAGAAATGAGTGTGATCGTGTGCTAGGGGAATAGGAGTAATTTTACTAGCTGGAATTTGGTAAAAACCAATAATATCATCAGCCGTAGCCTGAGAATTACAGATAATATGTTGTGCTTGCCGAAGCACTTGGGGAACGTAGTAACGTTGATAAAGTGTTATCGGTGAAAAGCGTTTAGGAAAACGCAACGGTATCAAGTCATGAAACATCACAACAGAACTGCATTCGTCAGATAAAGGCGCTTCTGGTAAAGGACAAAATAAAACTTGAGATTTCAACTGCTGATAAATTTTTGGCAATTGAATTTGTATCCATAATAGGCGGTGGAAATGGCCTATTGCACCTTGTTCTGCGGTTTGCCCACGGGGAACTGAGTAGCAGTCATAACCAGGAATATTTTCTGCAACTAACAGTATTGGGTGCAGTTTTTGTAAGTAAGGCAGTAAATTGAGGGCGTATGTCGTAGTTCCTGTGGGGCGAGTTAGCAAAAATGATAGATTAATCAGTAAACGATTCGGCATTATTATGATTTCAGCTTTTTCGAAACTGCTGCTTTAATAAAGTGAGGATAAGCGCCAAAAACTAATAATTTCTATAATATTTTTATTGGTATATTCGGTTATTTATTACTCAAAAGTCACAGCTAGATTTTCCGCCCAGCGGATTAAATTCACCCAACGCCAAATGCGAAAATCAAATGCTGATTTCCCTGCGAGAACTGCTTGAAAATCTGTTTGCATCTGTTGTACATTCAGAGCGGGAATTTGGGCTGCCATTTCACTATTTAGCACATTTTCTACCCACGGGCTTAAAACTTTTAGCCAACTTTGTTCTGGTGTAGCAAAGCCGATTTTATCTTGACGATTTAATATGATGTCAGGAACAATACCCCGCATTGCTTCACGAAAAATAGCTTTGGAAGTGACATCATTGGCAATAATAAATTCTTCTGGTAAAGAAAAGACAAAATTTACTATGGCTGGTGTAAGAAAAGGAACTCGGCTTTCAATAGAGTGTGTCATAGAGTTGCGGTCTTCATAACGCAACAGCATTGGCAAGCTATTTTCTACCACGGCTTGATGAAGTTCTGCCCGTAATATTTCTTGCCCTTTTTTGCCGTGATAAACTTTAGGCTCAATACCATGTTTGGTAAACCAATGATGATTTAACCAATTAGGGACAACATCTTTTTTGACTAACTGTCTGACTGGTGCTTGCAAACTAGGTGGTAAAAGAAGTCCGACAGCACGCAGTAAGATAGTTTGTTGACTAGTTCCCGGTAGCTTTAAGGCTTTTTGTAAAAATTCGCTGGCTTTTCCCCATTCTCCTTGACGTAATAAAGAAGCAAACCGTGTCGCCAAATAGGCGCGGTAGCCACCCAAAAGTTCATCGGCTCCTTGCCCGTCTAACATCACCTTGATATTGGCTGCTTTTGCCAATTGAAACACTCGATATTGAGCATAGATGCTAGTGCTACCAAAAGGCTCATCTTGTAGTTCAATCAGTTTATCGAGGTCTGCTATTAGTTCTTCAGGAGATGGTTTGACTTGATATTCTATGACAGATGCTGCTTGTGCTACTGTCTCTACCCATTTTGCTTCGCTCAGAGAAGGTTCTGAAGCAATATAACTAAATGTATGTAGTTGTAAGTCGTTGCCTTGTAAATGTCGCATTGCCATAACAATGGCAGAAGAATCGATACCTCCAGACAAGGCTGCGCCTACTGGTACATCGCTACGCAAATGTAGCCCAACACTTTCTAAAAATAAGTGGCGTAGATGTGCGGTAGCTTCGGGGAATGTAATATCTAAAGTTTGATTTAACTCTATTTGCCAGTAACGGGAAATTTGTGGCTTTTGGGGATTTGCTAAAGAGACTTTCAGAAAATGGGAGGGAGGTAACTGCTGGATATCAGCAAACAGAGTTTCGCTTCCATAGTCTGTCAGCCCAGATTGTAGATAGTCATATACTCGCTGCGGATTAGCATTGCGGTTAATCCCAGGAAGTTGCAGCAGGGCTTTAATTTCGGAAGCAAAAGCTAGTCCGTCTTGCCAGTAAGTGTAGTAAAGGGGTTTAATGCCAAAAAAGTCGCGGGCTAAAAATAAAGTACGTTCCCAAGTATCAAGGATGGCAAAGGCAAACATTCCTACGAATTTACTTAAGGCATTCACACTCCATTGAGTATATGCAGCCAGCAAAACTTCAGTATCTGAATGGGATTGAAATTGATGTCCTAAAGCTTGTAACTGAGTTTGTAATTCGAGGTAGTTGTAAATTTCCCCATTAAAAACAATATAATATCTGCCGTTAGTTGTACCCATTGGTTGCCAACCAGCCTCACTCAAATCCAGAATCGACAAACGACGATGTAATAGGTAAAGTTGGCTATTTTCTAGAGTTTGAGGATTGCGAGATATAGAAACAGGTCTAGTTTCTGACCAACCCAAGAAGCCAAATTCATCAGGGCCGCGATCGCTCAAGGAATGACTGATAGATTTTAAAATGCTGACATCGACCTGTGACTTACTCCCTAATAGTATGCCTGCAATCCCACACATATTTTAAAATCAACTCGATTCATATTTTTCTTTAGTTAAACTAGCTACATATTTTGGATCATGCCATCTATTGACATATTCCAAAGCCGCTGCTGAATGGTGGTATAACTTTTGTCTATTTTCTATACATTGTCGGATAACTTCATAAATATTATTTTGGTCAGCATTAATAATAGTTTCTAAAACATCAGATGCCATTTGTTGAGGTAAAAAATGTAAATCTTCCTTGGCAATTCTAGCGATTACAGGTTTTCCCATCTGCATTGCTTCCACTGCGAATCCTCCATACCAACCGATGAGGATTTGGTCGATGATTAAATCTGCTTGCTGATAAATCTGTATAGCTTGTGCATGAGGGATATTTTCTACTAGATCCACCTCTATATATTCTGCATGAGTCTGTTGTAATTTTCCTAAAGCTGCCAAAATATAAGCACTTCCTTTGGCTTCTCTATTCGTTGGTGCATGAACGATTTTGAGTTTTTTATGATTTAATTGTGGGGGAAATAAATCTATTCCTGCAAAACTCAGTGAATAAGGTAAAAATGATGATTTATTTGGTGGGAGAAAATAAAGTAAATCAGGATTTAATGCCCAAATATGTTTAACATAAGGCTCAATTTTTTGTAAGCCTACACGCCTATAATTGTCTAGCTGACCAGAATTACATTGCCCTTGATAACAGTTGGAATTATGACAAGCAGCTATTTGTGTTCTCTGCATAGTGGGATATTTTTGTCTAATATCACAACCGTTATAAGTAACAAATAGTTTAGCATTCTCTGGGTAGAATGGCAGTTCAAACTGATTGAGATGACTATTAGGGAAATGAATTAGTGATGAGCCAAAATTAAAGTGAAAAACATCATATTTATTTCTGATATTCATAAAAGCTAAGGCTAACTTTAAAAAACGCCCAGCTTTCGGTTTTATTTTTTGAATATTCAGATTAATATCAGCAGGATATTCTAACCAATTTTGTTGCGAGATTAAAACTGTACTATCTAATCCTAATGCTTTCTCACCTTGAGCTAAACCCCAAGAATTACCACCAACTGATGTAGGTAAATGCAGAACTTTCAAAATGACATTTTACCTCTCAAAATTATTAACTTGATGTAGGGATTGCATAATTGTTTTCTCAATACCAATATTAAAAGAAGTAAAAACAGGATTTAACGTTTGTTTTAATAATGTGATATCAGCAATCAAATCAAAATATCGAGTTTTATCTGCTACTTCAATATTGACTTGTCTTTGAGCGAAATTGCTAATTAGATTAGCAATTTGCCTTAAATTTATAATTTCTTGACTTGCTATATTAATTAAATAATGATTAGGGGATTTTTTTAAAAATTCGGTTAGAATACCCACAAGGTCGTATATATAAATAACTGATAGTTTTAAGCCATCTAAATCACTAAAATCATTTTTGTTTTTTTCAATAAAAATTTTATTTCCTTGTAATATATTATTAATTAATCGAGGAATTAGCTTATCCATTTGTCCAGGCCCATACACACCAAATAACCTAGTTATCGTAATATCCATATCATGACGAAACAGGGCTAATGCTTCTTCTGCACAAATTTTGCTGAGAGAATACCAGTTGTCTCTATTCAGAGGAGATGTTTCGACTAGAGGTTGAAAGCTTGGTGAATAAACATTACCAGTAGAAGTATAAATAAAGCGTTGTACTTTAGCTTGACGTGCTATTTCCGCTAATTTTACTGCACTAACCACATTCACATTCAATAAATGTGCGGCTTTTTCTGGTACCTGACGGTAGTATGGTGATTGCGCCAAATAGATAACAGCGTCAGTCCCAGGGCTGATAGAAAATTGTGCAGATAAAATACCAGTTTCTAGATCAATTCCCTGTTTATCAGAAGAACTAATTCCATATACATCTACTCCCAGTAATTTTAAGTGATTAAATAAATATCTACCAATAAAACCTTTAGACCCAACAATTAATACTTTCATTTGGCTATTCCTAAATCTTGATAAGCTTTTTGTAACCTCTGGGCAAAGGCTTCGAGAGTAAAGTATTTTTCTATATATTGTCTACTTTTGATGCCAATTTCTGGTAATTTTTCCCTACAATTAACTAAGTCACGTAAATCTTTTTCTAAAGTCTGAATATGCGTATTAATAATTGGGCATTCTTCTGGGTTTAATAGGTACTCTTGTGGTTTTCTGATAAAACACATTACAGGCTTACCCATTGCCATCCCTTCAAGTGCAAAATAGCCATGAAAACCTATTAAGCATTGATCAAAAATTATATCAGCAGTACGGTATATTTCTAATGCTTGTTCATTAGGCATTTTTTCAACAAGAATTAATTCTATGGAAATACCTTCATTTTGAAGATTTTCTACTGCTTTACTTAAGAAGTGAGTGCCTTTAAATTTGCGATGATTGGGAGCATGAACAATTCGTAATGGTTTCGTTTTATCTATTTCAGGATATGCAGGTTGATACTTTTCACTATTGACACCATATAAATCAACTGGCCAAAAAAACAAATTGTTTAAGCTACCGGGAGTGTACTCGATCATATCTCCCATAGAAAAAATAGCAGTAGCGTATTGTTTAATCTTATTTACATAATTTATTCGTCTATTTTCATCACAAATACAAGCTTTACCAACAGCATCACATTCTATACAACAATTCGGTTTTCCCAGTATTTGTGTAGCTTGTTGACTGCGAACATCAGCACCGTATGTCCAGAAAAAAATATGTATGCCTAGTAATTTATAAACGAATAATTCTCTAAAATTTATCTGTAGAGGTTTCCAAGATAAAAGTAACCCGCGATCGCAGTATAAATGAAGCCGATCAGCCCAAAGACAAGCCCATACAAAAATAAATAATGAAGTGAACTTACCTATTAATGGAATTCGAGTCCATTGGCTTAAATTGTAGTCAAAGCTTTGGGTGATAAAATAGGTTTCGTAAACTAACGACCTAGCTTTTATCCCTAACAGACGTTCTGCTTTAGCTTTTAAAGCTAAAGTAATAATGGGCGTTCCCAACCACAAGCTGTTTATCTGAGATGAAGTTAACTTTTTATAAATAAATCGTAAGGGTGATAAAAGTATGACTAGAAATATCACCCCAATAGATAAAAAATCATAAATAAGCCTAAATATTTTTTTCACACGACGGGCTTAGTTAAGAGAACAGAGATACCATTGGGATTTGCCGGATTAAATTGATAATCTTGAACTCCTAATTCTTGCAACCATTCTTGAACTTCTTCTTCTGTATGTTGCCAAGCATTGTGGGGATGATACCAGTCGAAGTTGACCATATTATTAGTCTCGAAGTCAAATGCGTCATTCCAAAAGCATTTTACGAAGTTGTAATAAATTAGTCTTTGGACATCATGGGTTCCAGCAGGTATACCAAGAATGGGGATAGGTTGATTTAATATAATTTTAGCGTTGAGATGATTTAATTCTCGCCCTAACTCAGTTAAACCCTCACAAGCTTTGTAGCAAGATTCTGGATCAAGGTTTGTAAATGATTCTCTAATATATTGATCACAAAATTGCCTAGCTGCACCCATTTTTTTATAAACATAAAAAAACAATTGCCCACCAGGTTTAAGTTTGCTATAAATTGCCAATAAAGCATTTTTTGTATTAGGAGTATGGTGAAGTACACCATCTGCAATAATAAAATCAAAAGAGTCATCGCTAAATGGCATATCCATTAAGTCAGCCTGAACGACATGACAGTTTGGCAGATGTTTTGTATTTTCAAATGTCGTGAAGGCTGCTTCTGAAATATCGACTGCAAAAACTTGTCCTTTGGTATTTTCGGCAATAAATTTCGTGTTAAAGCCAGAACCAGGGCCAACTTCCAAAATTCGATCAAATTTTTGATAAAAAGCTTGGAGGTTTTCTAAATTAGCAATACCCAGTTTTTTGCAATACCATTCGTATAAAAATTCTTGATGGCTAGATTCTAACCCGTAATTGCGAAAGCGACTCCATTTATCAGAGAATGTTTCGTTAGTCAAAAGTTGCTCTTTAGCCGATTCTTGTTCAGATTCATCAGCGATCGCACTCAATCCGTACTTTTCCTCAAACCATTTTAAATCAGGTTTTAATGTTCCTTGTAAAAAACAAGGAACACCTCTAAATACTGGATACCAAGACTGAGAATTGCTTTTGATTATTCCCTCAATAACCTCTTCTTGATCTAATTTTAAGGGAACAAATTCAGCGCTTTGATGTATTTTATCTAGGTAAAAAACAAATTCTTTTTTCATATAAAATATTTTTTATGATTTTGGTAAAAGACCCTGTTTATCAAGAAACTTCTCATAGGCGAGCATTTGCGTTTTTATTGTGTCCCATGAACTATGATATTTATCAATCCAGAGTTTTGATAATGATGCTAAATACAATAGTTTATCTGGATTTTCAATAATGTCTTCCATCTTAGAAAAAATCTCATCTTCACTTTTGCAGTTAATTACAGGTGGTAATTCACTGTATTGTTTGAGAATATCATCTTCGTTAATATAAGTACAAATAGGAGCAGCAACTGCCATTGCTTTAAAAACAATGCCACCAAAAGAACCAAGCTTGAATTGATCAACTACCACATGACAGGCTTTAGCTGTTCTTTCAAATTTTATCGTTCCCATTGGCTGGCTCCAGAGGACGAAATCAGCACAATCTTTTTCAGTTAGTAATTTAATACTATCTTGGACATTGGCTCCCCACATACAACATACCATGCCAACTTTATAGCCAGCTTGACGAAGATTACAAAAGGCATTTAAGAATATTTCATTACCTTTATCTGCATATCCTGTGCCAACTACCCAGTCATGACGTGTAGGAAAGAAAAACAAAAAGTCTGCATCTAATTGTTGACAAAGCTTTTGTCTTAGTTCTTGCCAACCTTCAATTTGCAATCCATGATTTTCATCATAGGGATGATTCATCCCAGAAACATTTTCACCAGCTAACAAAATTGCATTATTGATGCAGTCGGAGTTTGTGACAAAAACATGTTCAGCTTGACTATATGCAATAGATGTTAGTCTTCCTTGTGCTGTAGGTTCAAAGGGAATGTCTCGTAGGGTTCCGTGTTCAAAGGCAAAATAGGGATGTTGTGTTATTAAGGGTAAGATAGGATCTGTAGAATAGCCTTGGATAATATCATAGGAGTCAAAAAGTTTTTTCCACAATAGAATAATATAACGATAACCTTCTAAATCTTCACAAACTAACTGGTCTTTACGGTTAGGAAACTTATATTTAAATGTTTCAATTATCTGCTGAGTTCGTTCATCATAGTTAACATTTTTATAGTTATTCTTGAAGTTAGTATTTCGCTGACTTATTTTATTTGTCTTATGGGAAATATTCAATACTCTTTTTAAAATTTTTTTTAACAAGATGATGCGAAACTTTTGGTAAACAAATCCGAAAATATAATGTTTGATAAAAATAATTTGCTTGATAAATAATTTTAAGCTCTTTGTTATTCGGGAAATGATTTTATATACATTTCCATTCATTGAGCAGCGATAAAATCTGTGAATTTCTAATACTTGCCACCAAAACCATGCTAAATATACTTTGTTTTGACGTTTTGCTGTTAAGTAAAACAAGCAATATAATATATAGCCTTGGGCAAACCATTTAGGGCGTTGAAATTGTTTTAACTCTACTGAATTCCAATCAGGAAAAAATTGGTCTTTAATCTCTCCTTCAAAATCTGCATCTTCCCATTCAGGACACCCCATAATATGGTAGTAGTCATAACATATAACATCACAATCAAATCCTATTTTATTTAGAAGTTTGGCATTATTATAAGCATTATTTGCAATGTTACCTATGTGTAGAATACTTGGCTTGCGCCCATACTTTTGTTGAAAGTCTTTAACCCATTGGAAAGAATGATTTAACTCTATGTCATTCATAATACTTATTTAATTGAAGGTAAATTAAAAAAAATACACCATTTAAGATATAAATCAATCTGTTGATAAATTAGCCTCTATTAGTTGAATTATTTTTTTATGCAAAAATTATAATCACATTGCAGAGTGTTTTCTAAGACCAGCTTTCAAGGAATTTACTACTAGCTGTTGATCGCTATCAGTCATTCCTGGGAAGATAGGTAATGTAATTGTCAAGTCCTCTGCATTTGCCGCATGAGGATATTGTTCTGCTTTGAGGTTGTATTTGTTTTGGTAATAACCAAGGCGGTGGACAGCGTGGGTTCCGGGTCTAGTTTGGATACCATCTTCTGCTAGTGCTTCCATTATGGCGTTGCGACGATTGTTACCACCTTCTAGGATACGTATGACATAAGATTGGTAACTGTGTCCACACATAGGAGATATGCTAGGTGTGGCAATGTCGGCTATGCTTTCTAACAGCACATTGTATTGTTTAGCGCAGCTGATGCGATCTGATAAAAGTTGATTGAGTTTTGCCATTTGTGCTAGACCGATCGCAGCTTGGATGTCACTAAAACGAAGATTAAACCCCAAGTGATCAAATCGCCCCATATAGTATGGTTTTGTCGCCTCAATATCACGGTTGGGCGAAGCACCATGATTTCTTAAAACTTTTAGTCTTTCGGCTAACTCCCCATGATTAGTTGTGACCATTCCGCCTTCGCCTGTAGTAATGACTTTGCGTGGATGAAATGAAAAACAACCGATGTCACCAAGTCCACCGACTGGCTGACCATTATATGTAGTACCAACTGCACAGGCGGCATCTTCAATGATGGCAATATTATACTTCTGGGCGATCACTAAAATTTCTTGCATTCGTGCAGCTAGTCCAAATAGATGCACTACGACTACAGCTTTAGTTTTTGGAGTGATGGCTGCTTCCAAAGCTACAGGGTCAATATTAAATGTATCGATTTCTACATCAGCAAAGACTACCTTAGCACCTACGTATTCAGCACAATGAGCAGATGTCACCCAGGTAAATGCTGGTACAATCACTTCATCTCCTGGCTGTAATTGCAAAGCCATAACCGCCAAATGTAAAGCAGCTGTACAAGAGGTGGTTGCTAGAGCATATTTTACTTGGTGGCGCTGTTGAAATAACTCTTCAAATTGGCGAGTCATTGGCCCTTGAGTCACCCACCCGGAGTCTAAGCATTGCTTGACCATCAGGATTTCTTGCTCGTCAAAGGCTGGGGAAGTGATCTGCATTTATTTACCAATAAATTTTTCTAAAATTAGGCGATCGCAATAGTTTTGTACTACTAAATGTTCCAATACTTTAGTCACACTATCTGTTAAATTCTCTTGATCTGTGAGACATTCCACTTCTGGATTGAGTGGTTGTTCATAAGGGTCATCAATACCAGTGAAGTTTTTGAGTTCTCCAGAACGTGCTTTTTTGTACAAACCCTTAACATCGCGCATTTCGCAAACTTCTAGAGGTGCATTGACAAACACCTCAATAAAAGACCCGATATTCTGTCTCACTTCTTCTCTGACTTGACGATATGGCGAAATTACTGAAACCAAGACAATGACTTCATTGCGAGTTAATAGGTTAGCAATAAAACCAATGCGGCGAATATTTTCATCGCGGTCGGCTTTGCTAAACCCTAGACCTTTGCTGAGGTGTTGTCGGACTAAATCTCCATCTAGTAATTCGACTTTATAGCCTTGCGATCGCAACTCTAGTTCAACTTGTGAACTAATTGTTGTTTTTCCGGCTCCACTCAGACCTGTAAACCAAACTGTCACACCACGCTGTTTCAGTTTTATACAACCTCCAGTCAATGCAGTCAGAGATAAAGTTATAGTGACAAGTGCTGGTTTGTCAATCTGAATTACCAATAAAATTATTGTCTGGCTGCATCTTCTAAAGCTTGTCTAAGTTTTAATCTAACGAGATTTTCCTCACCAACCCTTTGTGGAGCCGATAAATTAGCTACCGGTTGACCAACTTTAGGGATGTTATAGCCGATGTGCGCCATTTTTTTGACGAAACTATCAATAATAACTTCTGGTGCTTGGACTAACTCTTCATAGCTAATCACCATCTTTCGTTCATTGCTCACTTGCGCTAAATCTCTGGTTATCGAGTGACGAGTTGCTAACAACTGTCCTGCTATTTGTTGTTCAGGTGGTAATTCTTTCAGAGTTGGATAGTTTCTGGTTCTAAAAGACCACCATTTATCCACCGAACCTAATCTTTCTTGACGTACGCGCCAAACTGACTCCGCAACATCAACTAAATTTCGTTGCAAATCGATAAAAAAGACGTTGGGAATTTGATTTAATACGGGAATAAAAAAATCACATAATAGGCACTTAAATATCACAGGCTGTGCAAATACATTGACAATTGCATTTAATTCCTCAGTCAATTTTTCCAGATTGACTTTTTCTAAATCCTGCTCATCTGGCTCATGCACATCATCACAAACTCCCAGATGGCGAGACCAAAAATAACCAAATTCATGAGGTTCTTCTATCCGATTAGTGACTCCATGCTGACTTTTGTATTGTCTGCATTCATGGAAGCGATCGCCAATTAAAATTCTTTGCATAAATGCACCCACAGCAGGGGTTTCATAAAACCGCGCCATTAAATTTGATGGATACCCAATATTTAACCGCGATGCTAATATCTGACTGAGTAAAGTAGAACCCGACCTTTGCGTTCCTAAAATTAAAATAATTGGCTCATTTACTTGCACTACTGGCTGATTTTCAAACTTATTTTGCAGAGGTATAAGTAGTTGATTCAAATTTTGCAGAATTTCTTCTTCAAATTGATTTCTTTGAAAAGTAGTTAATCTTTCTTTTACATCAAAAGAAGATTTTTCTTTATAATTATTATTCATATTCATAATTTATATTTTATTTTTTTAATAAGTGAAATGGTAAAACATAGAAATGGGGATATTCTGCCAAGATTTGTTTACTTGTCAATTGACGTAAATAATCGGAATTATCATACTCTTTGATGTAATAAAAGTATTTTTTATCTTGTGTACCCCAACGCGATTTAAAATTATACACTCCCGTTTGTGTTAACCATGTCCCACCCCAATTCCAGTAAAGATAACCACGTTTTATAGCTTCTAACATAGCTTCATAAATTATCAAACTCATAGGCTGATAAATGCGATAGCTGGTTAAGGTAGCAGGTGTATAATATTCAGCCGTGTGATTGTAGAAAAATACTAATAAGCCTGCAATAATTTGACCATCTTTTTCTGCTAAATATATGCGGTAATCTTGGTCATAAACAAATGTATCTCGAATCGCTGTAAAAATAGAAAAAGGCTTAGGCATTCCCCCAATTGCGGAAATATTCTCCTGATGCAAATCAACTAAAGCTTGTAAAGCTGCCAATGAATCAGAATGATATATAGTAATTTCACTTTTTTGCGCTTTTCTAACACAGTTACGTGTTTTTTGGTGAAACAAGTTCATGAGAGAGTCAGCAATTTTTTCATGGTTGCTAATATCCTTAGGTAAATTAACTAATTGTCCAATGCGTTCATCGCGTAATGTGTATAAAGAATAAGACTCATAAAAATCCACATCAGATGCCAAAGGATTAGAAATTAATGTCGAAACTACGACAGATTCTTGAATAGCTAAAGTTTGAAAAGCATCAATAAGTGCTTGTTTGACTTTTTCTGGATGTGCTGCTTGGGGTGAAATAATCACTCCTCCATTACTTCCATAAAAAGGTAGAGAGTTGAGTATATTTCCATAGGTAGAGTTGCGTTTGATGAATGATGGTAATGCACCAACTAAACATCCAGAATCGTAAGCTAAAAGATAATAATCCTGACTATTAACTAAAATTTGCTGCAAAAAATTTCGATATTTTATCGAGCTATAAAGAAGGGAAGACGGACAAGAGTGCAATAACTCTTCGTAATAACCTTCTCTATCTTGTGTTAATAGCGCAATTTCAATACTCACGTTGATTTGACCAGATTGTATGACAAGCTAATACTACTTGTTGAAGTTCTGCGTTAGATAAGGCAGGATATATAGGCAACGAAACTGTTTCGGCAAATAATCTTTCGGCCGTTGGAAATTGATGTGGTTCTAAACCCAGCAAGCGGTGTAGTAAATTATCTACACCACGTCTCACTTGAATGTTATGGTGATGAAATTGCTGTTGGTAAGTCTCAAAATTACCGTTAACTCTGACAGGAAATCTAAAAAAAATGCTTATCTGGTTGATAGCTGCTGGAAGTTCCAGTGAACAATTATGGAGATGATGCAAATAGTAGTTAGCAATTTCTTGTCGTCGTTGTAAGAAATTTGAATATCGGGAAAGTTGGCTCAAACCTAAAGCGGCTTGTAAATCCGTGAGAGGTGCAGTTATTCTTTCTTTTACAGAAAAGCTATCTCCATCACGCAGCGATCGCATCTTTTCTAACAGGTTACTACTATTTGATACCGCCATTCCTCCTTCTCCTGTAGTCAAGCACTTGGTAGCATGAAAAGAAAATATACCAATTGTGCCAATACTTCCGACTTTAGCACCATTAATACTCGTACCAAAGGCCTGACAGCAATCTTCAATAATGGGTATACCAAAACATTTCAAAGCATGAGTATTAGCAGCAACACCAAAAATATGCACAACAATAATTACTGCTGTTTTAGATGTTACTTGAGCCGCAATCGTCTCCTGTGTCATATTTCCATCATGGCCAATATCACACAGAACAGGTTTAGCACCGACACCAATTACCGACTCCATTACACTTTTGCAAACGTAAGTAGGTAAAATTACTTCATCATCATTATTCACGCCTAATGCTGTTAAAGCTAATACTAAAGCAGAAGAACCACTAGCAACTGCAACCCCACCTGCTACATCCAAGTAATGTGCTACTTTTGTTTCTAACTGATGAACTAACTGGCCTTGAGCAATCATCCCACTTGATAGTACAGTTACAACAGCTTGTTGATCAGCTTCTGTTATCCAAGGCTTAGAGTGGGTAATCATTCATCAAATCATTTAATTACTAATTGGTTGCTGGCAAGCACCATGATAAGCATTTTCGTCTACGCTTATATCATCCCACAATGGGTTAATTAAATCTTGTGGGAGTGCAACTTGATCTGCTGTTAACCTCAATAACGCCTGCATCAAGGGGATTGTTTTCTCTTCACCATGATTCCGCACTAACCATTGTCGCAACTCTTTACCTTTGTGTTCTCGCAACTCAGGATTATCTACTAAAACAAGCAATGCTTGAGCAATTTCAGCAGGTGTAGCGACATTAACCATAGGTGCAACATCACCCAAATACAAGGGTTCATATTGCTCTGTGCGGAGTTTCATAATTACTGGTTTACCAATTGCTGCTGCTTCTAAGGCGGTTGCACCATAGTAACCATAAACAAATTGGTCTAATACGATATCACAAGAACGGTAGTAATCAATTAAACGTTTTTTACCGACTGGACTGAGAATGATAAATTGATTTTCAATCCCAGATGATGGCAATTTTTGCCTAAATTCTGTCGCAGAATTACCCCAAGCCAGAAAGATAAAGCGAATTTCTGGTTTTTGTTGAGCGACATTAATTAATGCTTGGAAAAAAGTTTCATCTTGTCCTTTAACTTCTTTATCTAATCTAGATGTAGTTAGCACATATACACCTTTACCATATTTTGCTTCCCACTCTTTTCTAGCTTTTCCTTCTCCGGGAAAATAGCGAGAATCATCCATTGGATAAGGTAAATATACACCGTTAGTTAACCCAAGTCGCCGACAATGCCCTAAAGTATGCGGATTAGAAATCATCAAAAATCTAGCAGCATTAAAAGCTAAATTCATAACTTGACCAAAATCATTCCCCATACCAGTGGAAAATTGCAAGTCTCCACCAGTAGAAGAAACACAGTAAGGTTTACCGCTGAGATAAGCGGCTATAGGAATATTAGTACCGTAGATAACATCAAATTGGGAAAGAGCATTGGCTAACTGATAATATGGATAAACACCTTGATAAGCCATAAATGGCTCATAACGCAAACAAAGTGAGTCTTTTAATAAATGTAATAAAGGTGAGCGATCGCCTTCACAAAACTTGAGATAAGCTGAATAAAACTGAGAACCTTCTAACGGTATCCGGTAACAAGGTATTTCTAGAGGAATATCAGGATAAGCATTTAAGAAATTTGTCCCATCCAGTAAATCTGGGAATTCTCCATCAAAATTCTCCCATTCTGGTGCGCCGATCGCACTCACATCTGCAATATTGGGAAATAAAGCTACTTCATAGTTATATTTTTGTACTAACATAGCCCATTTGTGCATATTTTGAGCCATGTTATCTAAAAATGCACATTTTATTGGCTCTGGATGTTTCTCCAAATAATCTAATGCAAATTGCCAAACAGATTCAGAATAAATACGAAATCGGCTAATATTATTTGCTGTCAAATAAGGATGATTCCAAGGATAAGAATCAATGCTGTTATATCTGTTTTTTTGGAAAGCTTCGTTAAGTGCAATCAGCTTACTATTATTAGTTTCTAACTCTACTTGCTGACGTTGTAATTCTATTTGCTGGCTTTGTAGTTTCGCCTGATATTGTGTTAATTCTATTTGTTTATTTTTAATTTGCGAAATCACAGGTAATTTAAAAATTATTTTATAAATAAAATCCTTAATCCTTGATTCTTGCATTTACTTTATTTATTTAACATTGACATTGAATTAAGTAATTAGAGGCGTAAAGTAATCTAAGATATTTATGTATAGTTTGTTGTGTTTCACTATTGCTCAAACAAATATAATTTTTTATAAAAACTAGATTTAAATATCTTCTTTGATATATTCTACAGGTACTTGTATATTAATTAAACCAAAACAAACTCCGGGAAATTCATTATTGACTTTAAATTTTAAACCAGAGACATTACGAGCTAAAACTTCACTATAAGGAAAATTATTTTCATAATTCCAACCATTAGCACAGTATGCAGAAACACTGTATTCTCCTGCGGCTAAATAGTTTTCGTTAAATTTAAAGCAAACCTTGAATTTACCACTAATATTATGCAAGTTATGATTTTTTAACCCACTAGATTGCCAAAAAGTATGTACACCATCAGAACGAGTAATTTTAATTCCTACATCAGCAACAGACACTAGACGATTAGCAAAGATGGTAACTGTAATTGCAAAACTTTGGTGTGCGTCGATGGTATATTTGTCTTCTCCATTAACAGTGAGTTTAATTTCTTCGATTTCAATATCAGGTTTACTTTCTGCTTGTATTTTATTCAATGTCAATTGATACTCTTCATCTGAGACACATGGGATTTCTAATTTAGCCATAGTTGACTCCCATCCATCTTTTAAATTCTGATATTCAATTTTATCGGCCTTTTGCCAAGTTCCTATTTTATAATTAATAAATTCAATATCAATTTTTTCTTTATTGAGAATTGATTGACTTTCTAGTAATAAATTTAAAGTATAGCTATTTTGTTTTAAATTCGCTGGCGGTACTTTAATAAATATATACCCACCAGTTTTTTTACCAGATTTAGCACTCAAAATTCTACAATCATAACCATCTTTAGAATACAGCCTTCCCCATTCAGATTCTAATAAATCTAGCCAAATAGGAACATTTGGATCTTCTACATTTTGCAGTGTTAGTGGAACGATTAAATCTTCTAAACTTCCACTCGATAATTTAATATGCCGAATATAATGTGTATCTGCAAAAATACAATTTTCTTGATTAGAAACTAATCTCAGTATCAAAATATTAGCTTCAGGATTCTCTAGTGTACTCACCAGGTATTTACTCTGATGCTTTTTAGCCATATTGCCAATTCTTGTGGCTTCATCTTCTCGCTTGCGATAATCCTCTTCATACTTATTCAGTACATATTCTGCTTCACCCATTTCTCGCAGTGAGCCGTTATCTAGCCAAATGACTGTATCACATAACATTTGCACTGCACTTGTAGCGTGACTGACAAATATTAATCCTTTTCCTTGATCACATAAATCTATCATTCTCTTGGTGGCTTTACCCATAAAATAAGCATCACCAACACTTAGAATTTCATCAACAACTAATATTTCTGGTTTGATAGCTGTAGTAATGGCAAATGCCAGTTTAGCATTCATTCCTGAACTATAAGTTTTCACTGGTGCATAAATGAAATGCCCTAATTCTGTAAATTCAATAATTTCTTCTGTAATTACTTCAATTTCTTCTTTTGGGCAACCATTCATGATTAAATTAAAGCGAATATTTTCTAACCCTGTTTCTTCTGGGTTTAAAAATGAAGTTAAACTTAACATGGCAGAAATATTGCCATTAACTTCTAGTTGTCCAGATGTAGGCTTTAGATTACCTGTGATTATTTTTAATAAAGTACTTTTACCAGAGCCATTTGGCCCAATAATTCCAACTTTTTGTTTAGCTTTAATTGTAAAGCTAACATCTTGAAGCGCCCAAAAAAGGTCGTGACGTATCTTCCCAGTTACCATCTCTAGAAACATACTCTTAGGAGATGAATACACTGGATATGCCATTGATAAATTTTTAACTGAAATTATATCTTCCATCATAGTAAGTTTCCAAACATTACCTGTAACTTACAAAATACTTTATAACCGAGAGAAAAAATAAGATGGCTCATAATTATGGCAACAATCCATGCGAAAGGATGCTGAAATTTGCCGAAATAAAGTGCATCTTGATAGCACCAAATAATATAGCTAAATGGATTAATATATAGTAAAGGTTGAAATATTTGTGGTATTTGCTCTGGTAAATAAAAAATCGGAAGTAAGTATACTCCTATTAATGTAAAAATCTGGACAAAATCTTTAATATCTTTGAAATAAACGCCTATAGCAGATAGTATATAAGCTATACCAATCATCATTAAAGATTGAACAAATAGAAGAATTGGCAATAGTAGAAAGGTAAGATTAATCTTTTGAAATGCAATACTAACATAGATAATTAGAATTAATAAGAATATAAGTTGATTGATTAATGAAGAGATAACACTTTTAATTGGTAAGATAGCAATTGGAAATACTAATTGTTTAACTAAATTGGCATGGCTAATAATTACGGTACTCGCTTTACCTAAAATTTCTTGTAAACTCAACCAGGGAATTAATCCAGATAGTATATAGGTTGTATAGTCAAAAGGCAAATTTCTATTCGCACCGATTTTAATTTTAAACACAAAAACAAATATAAAAATATAAACACCCATTAAAGTTAAAGGGTGCAATATTGCCCAAACATTACCTAAAACTTGACCTTTATATCTGTCAGTAATTTCACGTTTAGCCATTTCCAAAATTAACTGTCTGTGTCTTTGAAAGAGATAGGCTATTTCTCGAAATGGCTGCAAATTATCTTTTAAAGTAAACATTCTGGAGAAAAAAGTAATAAGTATGAGCTAAGGAAGTTATAAAAAAAGACTACACCATTTTTCTAAATTTAATAGTGACCAGATTAATAAGCGGCGATTAGCCTTTCCTTGTAAATGCTCATCGACTAATTGGCTAACGGCTGATTGGTCTAAGAAATTGTAAATTTTAGCATGATTATTTTCAATTGTGCGCCGCACATAATCAATACTTTCTCCCTTAAACCAACTAGCATCTGGTGCAGAGAATCCCTGTTTAACTCGTTCCGTTAAAACTTTGGGAATATAGTTGCTCATAACTTCGCGGAGCAATAATTTACCATCTTTGTTCTTCTGAAAATACTTGTCAGTTTTATTTCCTGGTTCATTTTCGTTTAATCTGATTACTTCTGTGAGATTGCCCAATTTTAACCGAGTGGGTATTTTCATGGCAAAATCAACTAAATCGTTATCCAGAAATGGCACTCTCGTTTCTAAGGAATGCGCCATACTCAATTTATCTTCCACAACTAAAAGCCCATGCAAGAAAGTTTTAGCTTCAAAGTAAAGAGAGTGATTAACATAGTCTTCTGGACGGGTTAGTTCAACCGAATGCTGTTTAAAGACACTGCTAAAAATATCTTTAGTAGAAATATGTTCTACTTTTGACCAAATCGGTTGAAAAACATTTTTAATTTCTTCTGGAGATAGTAACCGTTGCCAAAAACTATAGTATTTATCAACGTAATGCTCAAAATCATTATTGACGACTGCACGGTAATAGCGCCAAGGATAACCTGCAAATAGTTCATCTCCTCCAGTACCAGCAAGCACAACTTTCACAAATTTGCTGGCTAATTGGGCTACATAAAAATTTGGATAACTCTGCCCTACACGCGGTTCTTCTAAATGCCATGCTAAACGCGGCATTACTCGTTCCATATCTCCAGCTTTTAAGACCATTTCATAGTGTTCGGTCTTGAATAAATAAGACATATATTCAGCAGCTTCTCGCTCATCATAACTGACTTCGACACCAGAAGCAGAATTGAGGTCAAAACCACAGGTGAAGGATTTAATATAGGGAAGTTGTTGCGCCGCGATCGCAGTAATTGAGCCACTGTCTATTCCACCACTTAAATAAGCGCCTAGTTCGACATCACTCATTAGCTGGCGGCTGACTGCTTGGCGAAATAATCTATCTAATTCTTCTAAATATTCTCTATCATCTAAAGGATTGTCTGGTTCAACAAAATGATAATCCCAATATTGTTGTTGCACCGACTTTTGCGTGTCTAATGATAGACACATATATGTTCCTGCTGGTAATAGTTTTATATCTTTAAATAAAGTTTTATCAGTTAAGAAATTTTGAAATGTCAAATATTCCAGTAATCCCTCAAAATCTATGGAGCGAGGATAATCGGGATGTGCCATGATGGCTTTGACTTCCGAACCAAAGATAAATTTAGTGCCTGTGTTTGTGTAATATAAAGGTTTAATTCCGTAGCGATCGCGTGCTAAAAATAATTCTCTGCGCCGCTTGTCCCAAATAGCAAAGGCAAACATACCATTGAATCGTTCCAGGCATTTTTCTCTCCACTCTGCATAAGCATAAAGTAGCACTTCGCTGTCTGTGCGGGAACGAAATTGATAACCCAGAGATTCTAATTCAATGCGTAATTCGTTAAAATTATAAATCTCTCCGTTGTAGGTCATAATCAACTGACCATCCACTGTAGACATTGGTTGATGACCGGCTGGAGATAAATCTATGATAGCTAGACGACGATGACCTAAACCAAGACCATTATCTATATATTGTCCTTCACCATCGGGTCCTCGGTGAGCGATCGCATCTGTCATTTTTTTGAGTATCACTGGGGATACTGGATCGCCATCTAGATTGAGTATACCTGTAATTCCACACATTCAATTTCGGTAAATTTCGTTTCTGAATATTAACATTTTTATAACTCAAGTTTTATTTCATTAGACATTGGATAAACTTTCTTACCTACAGATTCACCGTGAGCATCATAAGGCATCACAGAGACATAATAAGTATTTTGTTTGGGTAATGATAATTCTACCTTCGTATTTGATGTTGTAATTAAATTGATTTCATGATGCGGTTCTTGCTCAAGATATTTATACATATCTGGGTTCCAACCACTTTTATTACTCCAATATTTTTCTACTTTTTTATCGCTTCGCCATTCGTTATAAGACCATTCTCTTTTATTTTTAGAAATGTAGATTTTATATCCTAGTAAATCATTATCAAAATCTTTACTAGGCTCCCACTCTAAAGTTACATTATCCTGAAAAATTTCTATATTTTTAAATATAATTTCTGTAGGAGCATAATAAATAGGTTGACTCTCCTGAAGAATTCTTTTTTTATCTAAAACACTTTTATAATAATTCCACCCATATAATTTATCTTGTTCTTGTTTGGCGTTGGCAGTTTTTTTGTAGTAATAAGGTAATGTACCTTCATAAGCTTTTTGGTAAAAATAAAAGTAAGATGGATATATGTATCTATATGGCATCTGTTCTATTTCATCTTTTACCTTGTCTTGATCTACCCAACTTTTAAATAATAACTCTTGATATGCAGCTACTGAGTCTATTGAGTAAGGCGTGTGGCTGAGTTGTGCAAATGAAGGTATGATGCCATCTTTTATAACTGTTTCTCCATCAGTAAAAATATCTGTATCAAAGTAGTGGTACTGTTGCTCATAAAATACTTCAGCCAATACATGGTTTCCGGCTTGAACTAAGCGAGCTTTGTATCCACCTGCTTTAAACAAATCTACAGCTAATCTAGCTCCATGACCACATCGCATTTCCCCTAATTCCAGTAATACTAATGGATCAAAGACTGGTTGTCTATCTGGATAAGTTGGTTGTAAATACGCATTATGCACACTACTTCTACGTAAAAACTTTAACAAAGCAATGTGCTTTTCTGTATTAGTTTTTGCTTTCTTTGTGACTTCTAAAAATATATATTTCAGGGCTTTTTTACGATTAACACCTTTCAATTGTTGTTCAACTTTAAACAACCTTTCAAAATCATAATCATAAGTTATGTCTATTTTTTCTAATGGTTTTCCTAATCTTAAGGGTGAATATTTGGGGTTGTAAAAATCTGTACCTTGTCGTTCATATTTAGCAATTTGAAAGTTTTTAATATAATTTTCTGTCTTTTGATAGTTGACGTAATTAGGCCAGAGAAACACTGCTAATAAACCTAAAATGAAAAAAGTGAGTAAGTTTTTACGATGACGAAAAAATAATTTAATAATCATTACATCAGCGAAGTTAGATTGACATCTAATCATGAATTAGATTAGATGTAATACACATTCACCTTATGAATGATTTGATCAGGATTTAATCAGTTATTCCTACTGCGCGGCGGCGACTAGCGACTTCTTCCTTGTGACTATTGCGCCATTCAATCAGTTTTACTAGTCCTTCTTTTAGTTGTAATTTGGCTGTAAAATCAATTTCCGTAGCTGCTTTTTGAGGACAACCTACACGGTTAGTCACAAAGGTTTGACCACCTGGTTCATATTGAATTTTCAAGTCAGAACCTGTAACTTCTAAAATCAATTCTGCTAACTCTTTAATAGTGGTTTTAACGCCAGTGCCAACATTATAAAAAGCATCTGTAGCAGTTGATTTCATTGCACAAACGTTAGCTCTAGCACAATCTCCGACATAGATAAAATCATAAGCTTGTGAGCCATCACCATAAACTACTGGGGGTAATCCTTTATCTAGCCTGTCCAAGATTTTCATAATTACGGCAATATAAGTACCCTGATAATCTTGGCGCGGCCCATACACGTTCATATACCGCAGTCCCACATAATCAAAATGTTTTTCTGTACCTTTGTAGCGATGATACAGAGAACGGCACATATGTTCGCCGGCGATTTTAGTTGCCCCGTAGAAAGTAGTATTATTATATGGATGGTCTTCTCTCATTGGCTCTTCAATTGCATCACCATACACAGAAGCCGAGGAAGAATAAACTAGCTTTTGTACTCCATTATTAATACAAGCTTCTAAGACATTAAACGTACCGCCTATATTAACTTCAAAGGCAGAACGGGGATAATCGTAACAATGTAATAACCACAGGGCGGCAAAATGAAAAACTCCATCAATATTTTTCATTGCCTGATCTAAAATATCTCGGTGAAGGAGTTCACCACCTAAAGGAAAAACATTCACTCTAGGGTCTTGAAAAGCTTCAGTTAAGTTTTCTTGTCTGCCACGAGTGAAATTATCATAAATGCGGATTTCTTCGACATCTTCTTTTAGTAGTTGATCAACTGTGTGAGAACCAATTAATCCAGCGCCACCAATCACTAAAAGCCGCTTGCCCTGTAAATCCATAATTTTTCTCCAGTTTGCACCTAGGCAGATTCATCAACAAAGAGTTAGTTTACCCTAATTAGGATGCTATGAATCAAGGACTATAGCTTCCTTGATTGTTTTAACGATGCGGTTAATTTCGGGGTCGGCTAATTCTGGCCAGATGGGTAGACTCAGCACTTCATCGGATAGCAGATCACTCACGGGATTTGTGGGATACTGACCTTTATATACAGGCAATTTATCTTGAGGAATGGGATAGTAAATCATACTACCGATGCCTTGGGCAGCTAAATTTTGTTGGACGCGATCGCGCTTGCCATCTAAAATCCGAATGGTGTATTGGTGAAACACATGACCATCGGCGAGGTGTGGTGTAATTACACCTGCAATATCAGCCAATAATTCGTTGTAAGTTTTTGCAACTCTGCGTCTGCCTTCATTCCATTGATCAATATGAGGCAACTTCACACGTAAAATTGCCGCTTGCAATGTATCTAGGCGGGAGTTATAACCTAAAACTTCATTATGATACTTCTTCTTTGCCCCATGTACGCGTAACATCCGGGCAGTTTCAGCAAATTGGTCATTATCAGTAGCAATTAATCCCCCATCACCAAAAGCACCTAAGTTTTTGGAAGGGAAGAAGGAATAAGCGCCAACATCGCCGATTGTACCTGTTTGCTTGCCAGTAATGCGGGTACGTGTGCTTTCTTGACACTTCTCATTACATCCCGCACAAGTGCCATGATAACGTGCGCCGAAAGACTGGGCGCAGTCTTCAATGACTTTGAGATTGTGGGTTTGGGCAATGTCTAAAATGGCTGCCATCGCTGCCGGATTACCATAGAGGTGAACTGGCATGATGGCTTTGGTGTGTGGTGTAATTTTCTCGACAATGGCGACTGGGTCAATGTTAAAGCTATCGGCACTAATATCAGCAAATACGGGTGTTGCGCCTACATTACTAATTGATTCGGCTGTGGCGAAGAAGCTAAAGGGTGTGGTAATGACTTCATCGCCTTGACCAATTCCTAACGCTTTTAAACCAATGACTAAAGCATCAGTTCCAGAGTTTACCGCGATCGCGTGTTTCACGCCCAGATATTTGGCTGCTTCTTGCTCAAATAATTTGACATCCGGCCCCATAATAAATTGACCAGACTCCAACACCCGTGTGATGGCTGCCTGAATTTCCGGTTTGAGAGATTCGTATTGTGGTTTAAGGTCGAGAACAGGAATTTTATCTTGGCTCATGAAACCCTTATCACTTCTGTATCTGATACTTGTTGATATTTAGTGCCTGTAGAATCTACAGCATAGCCATCAGCATCAAACTTTAGCACATCTCCGTAGGCACTCATCCACCCAATTATTTTTGCGGGTACTCCTGCTACCATTGCATAAGCTGGTACATCTTTTGTCACCACTGCGCCGGCGGCGACAAAAGCACATTCATGCAAGGTAATACCACAAACGATTGTGGCATTTGCACCGATACTGCTACCGCGCTTGACCAAAGTTTTCAGGTAATCATTACTGGTATTGCGCGGAAATTCACAACGGGGTGTTTTGACGTTGGTGAAGACCATACTGGGGCCGCAAAAAACATAGTCTTCTAAAATTACGCCTTCATACAGCGAGACGTTATTTTGAATTTTGCAATAATCACCCACAACTACGTTATTAGAAACTAAAACATTCTGCCCAAAGATACAGTTACGTCCAATTTTTGCTTTGGCGAAGATGTGGCAAAAGTGCCAAATTTTTGTACCTTCGCCAATGTCTGCGCCTTCATCCACATAACTGGATTCATGTACAAAATAATTAGCCATGTAGGGATTTCTGCGCCTCCTCTAAAATTTCCACGACGGCTACACCATTCCACCCATCAGAACGGGGTGTTTGACGAGTTTGCAAACAATCTAGGAAGTGTTGACACTCGATTTTTAGCGGTTCTGATGCGGCTACTTCCACAATTTCACTACCTTGGTCGTAGTGTTTTAAATCTTGGTCAATATGTTTGTGATGGATGGTCACGGTTTGAGCGACTTCATCGTAAACCAACATCTGCGCTTCGGCAATCACTACGGTACTGCGTTCTGTTAACGGCCAATACCATGAACAATTAATCTGGGCTGATTGACCGCTACCAAAACGCAGGTCAACTTGCACAGAATCTTCAATACTGGGTTGCAAGATAGCATGACCTTGAGCTTGGACGCTTTGCAATTTTGGGTTGCCCAATAAGTCTAATACTACAGAAACATCATGGGGGGCAAATGACCACCAGACATTTTCTTCGCTGCGGACTTTGCCGAGTTTCAATCTTCTGGCGGCGACGTGGAGAACTTTCCCGGCTTGACCACTAGCTAGATAATTTCGCATCCAAGCGATCGCTGGCTGGTATAACAATAAATGTCCCACCATTAAAATCCGCCCGTGTTTGTCGGCGTATTCAGCCAGTTCTCTAGCTTCCTTTGTCCGCAGTGTCATCGGCTTTTCGACAAACACATCTTTACCTGCTTGTAAAGCGGCCATTGCCAATTCATAATGGCTAGGTGCGGGTGTGGCCAAGACTAATGCCGGGACATCTGTTGCTAAGGCGGCGGAAAAATCACTGTATGTAGTAATATCTGGGTAAGTTGTGGCGATCGCTTCTCGTAAACCAGGATGGGCTTCAGCTACTCCCGCCAACGCCCCTAAAGCGTGTAAATTCCGTACTAAGTTTTTACCCCAATTTCCCGCCCCAACTACTATTACTTGTGCTTGTGTTGAATTTGTCACCACTTCACCTATCCCTACAGCAAAGTTACTTTATCGTGCAGGCAATCCAGATGTCGAGTGATTCCTCTGGTATCAAGAATTGCTTTGGCTTTGTCCACTAAATCGACATAATCTACTTGACTGTGGTCGGTAGCAATAATTACCAAGTCAGCCGCCGCGATATTCTCATCAGTTAAGGGCAAACTAGCGAAACTTTGACCTCGGACTTCAATTTGCGGCACAAAAGGATCATGGTAAGTCACGGTCATTTTATCTTCTAGTAAATAATTAATTACCATGATTGATGGTGATTCTCGCCAATCACCCAGGTCTTTTTTGTAAGCTGTGCCAATGACCAAAACTTGCGATTTCGCTGGGGCTAAACCCAAATTATTCAATACGCGGCGGGCTTTTTCCCTGACAAACAACGGCATAGAGCGATTGATTTCTCCTGCCAAGGCGATAAAGTGAGTATTAAAATTCACTTCTTTAGCCTTCCATTCTAGATAATGGGGGTCGATGGGGATGCAGTGACCGCCGACACCAGGGCCAGGATAGAAAGGCATAATGCCAAAAGGTTTAGTATTGGCAGCGTCTAAAACTTCCCAAACATTTAAACCGATGCGATCGCACAATAACGCCAATTCATTCACCAAGGCAATATTCACAGCCCTAAAGGTATTTTCAAACACCTTCACCAATTCTGCCGCCTTGGCACTACTTACTGGTACTACATGATCGATTGTCTGCTGGTAGAATAAAGTCGCTACTTCTAGTGAATGAGCATCTGAAGCACCAACTACCTTGTTAGTATTTTTAGTAGTGTATCGTTGATTACCAGGGTCTACCCGTTCTGGTGAATGGGCTAGAAAGAAATCTTCTCCCTGCTTTAAACCACTAATTTGTTCTAAGACTGGACGCATCACCTCATCCGTAGTCCCTGGATAGGTGGTAGATTCTAAAGTTACTAACTGTCCTGGTCGTAAGCGTTTAGCAATAGAATGAGTCACACTTTCTATGTAACTCAAGTTTGGGGTTAAATTTTTTGTTAATGGGGTGGGGACGCAAATTACAATCACGTCCATTTCGGCAAGGGCATCAAAATCTAAAACAGCTTTTAACTTACCACTACTAACGACTTGTTTTAAATCTTCGTCTTTAATATCTGTGATGTAATTGTCAGCCATGTTGACTTTTTCAGCCCTTTGGGGATTTTGCTCAATTCCCACAACTTGATAACCAACTTTGGCTTTTTCGACCGCAAACGGGAGTCCTACATATCCCAAACCTACAACACCAACAATCGCTGTATGTGTTCTAATCTTTGCTTGTAAATCTAATAAAACGGCAGGTTTTTCAAACATGGCTCTACGGATAATAATTACACCTAGAAAATTGGCAATTTTACTGTTGTAATATAGAATATTTCCAATTTTTTATAAGATGGATAACTAAAATTATTGTAAAAGTTTTTACAATACTAGATAAAAATAATTTGTCATCTGTCAAAATGACTCAATACTGGTTGCAGATCCCCAACACATAATTATCCCATCATTGAGTTGCGTGATTATGCCATATTCATCACTCAATAGGTAAAGAATGAGATTGGTAATTATCGGTTAACACAATACAGACTTCGGCGTTGGCTCAAGTGCGATCGCTGTATTAGTTTAGCAGTTTAAGGACAATATATATGATGATATGTAACAAGTTATGAAGCGTGTAGTTTTAGTTACTGGACACTATTGGAATTCTAAACGCAAAGCAGGTTTTCACTGGCTGGCTGAGGCTTTTTGGCATCAGGGTTGGGAAGTTATTTTTGTCACTGCTGCCTTGAGTTGGCTGTCTGTAATTCGGAGAGACTACCGCCTAGCTTATCCTGTATTGCAAGAAGCAAACACACTTCAGCCAATGCGGCAAAATTTCTGGAGTTATGTTTGGTTTACCCCTTGGCATCCGGCTAATCTGCGCTCTCATCTACTCAATCATCTTAGCCGTGGTTTGTTTAATTTATACGGTCAACTTCCTCTAGGAAGCGTAGAACCTCTATTCAAAGAAACTGACTTATTTATCTTTGAGAGTACACCAGCTTTGCTACTATTTGACCGATGTAAACAACTCAACCCCCAAGCTCAGTTTATCTATAGAGTGTCGGACGACTTACGCCTTTTACGCAATCATTCAGTTGTATTAGACACCGAAGAACGAGTAGCCCCCAAATTTGATTTAGTCAGTGTTCCCAGCCAACATATTTACCGTTTATTTGCGGGCTTACCTAATCTAGAATTAGAGTTACATGGTATTCGCAAAGACTTATTTACTCAGGATTATGTCAACCCCTACCCAGTTTCAGATATACCTAACGTCGTTTTTGTCGGTAACGCTCATTTTGATTATGAATTTTTAGAGCAAGCTAGTCAATTATTTCTAAATTGGCAATTTCATATAATTGGGCCAATGAATAATTTACCTCAAAGAAACAATATTTTTGCTTATCAAGAGTTACCTTTTGAGTCTACAGTTGCCTATATTAAACACGCAGATATTGCACTTCAGACACTAGCATATAGTCCTGGTGCTGAATGTTTTACTGATAGTCTCAAAATTATTCAATATAGTTACTGTCAACTACCAATTGTCGCTCCAGCTTATCTTGCATCTTCAAGAACAAATGTTTTTTACTATAAACCAGGAGATGCTAATAGTATTTATCAAGCTTTAATTGCCGCGCAGATGTATGACCGTTCCCAAATATCAACTGAAAATATTTATTCTTGGGATGACTTAGTATCACGGTGGATTAAACGTATAGACAAAAATTCACCAGAAATTATCTAATCAACTTAAATTATCTGGGTCAATTCCTTGCGCTCTTAAATATTCTGCCAGTTTATCAGCGCGTTGGCTTTCTTGTTCGGCTCGTTGGCGTTCTTGTTCAGCTTGTTCTTTCAGTGTTGGTATCCAACCAGCAGTATTGTACCAGCGTAGCCATAAACCAGTGGTCTGTTGATAAGTTCCCTGCCAAAGACCTAATCCTAGGTCTAATTCTTTCAACCAAAATCGGTTATCTGATAAAGGTGTTGGCTCATAACGAGTACCATTAAGTCGAAAAGCCCGCAAATTATTTTCGTAGCGGTCATAGACAACATAATAGGGAACGCGCAAAATTCGCTCATACACTTCCCATTTGGTTGGGGGTTTGTTGGCTTCGCGCAGTGTTTGTCCCAAGTCTTCCTGTTCTGTACCTGGTGAGAGTAATTCAACTACTAAAAATGGCGCAACGCCTTCTTGCCAAATCACGTAACTTAAACGTAAGTCTGGCTGTTGATTAGCAGTCGGTACTCCTAAAACCATGTACCAGTCAGGACGCTTGTACCACAATGTATGGCGCGGGTCATAGTAGAGATTTAAATCGCTTGCCAGTAAAATTTCTGCTGGTGAATAGTTAGCAGGTTGACAAGTCTCACTGAGTAAATCTGCTTGAATACAATGAAATCCGTCTGGCAAGCCTGATTCCCCGATTAATTCACTAGGTAAATCATACATTGTCGGCATAGTTTCTCCTGGTGGGCGGGGCGGGTCAGTTTGATACATAGCTGCTACCTCAAATCATAGTATCTGGGTCAACACCTAAAGAACGCAAATATTCTGCCAACCGTTGCGATCGCTCCTGTTCTTGTTGCAATCTTAATTCAGTGTCAGATAACTGTTGTTGTGCCTCAACTGCTTGTTGCTGTGCCTCAACTACTTGTTGTTGTGCTTCAACTGCCTGTTGATATGCTGCAATTGCTTGATTTTGTAAGGTTAACGCTGCCTCTTCTGGTGTTGGTACTAACTCTCCTTCAGGAGTAAAGTAACGAAGTTTAGCATTTTCCACACCCAAATACAGTCCAAGTACCTCACTCCAACACCAACCACGCGCATCAGGCTCGATTTGTTGATATTTATTACCAATCAACTCAAAACCAGCAAATTCTAAACTTTCGGGTGAAAACCAAAAATACTCAGGTGTATGAAATCGGTTTTCATAGAGACTTTTCTTTAAATTCCGATCAATGTTAGCTGTACTTTCCGAGAGTAATTCAATAATCAAATCAGGATAACGACCATCTTCTTCCCAAACTACCCAAGAATTGCGGTGTCGCTTTTCCGTATCCTTCACTAAAAAAAAGTCTGGGCCACGAAAATCTCGATTTCGTAATTGTTGACGACTAAAGTATATTGTCAGGTTTGCACCAATAAAATAGTCATTTCGGTCACGCCACAGCCATTCTAAGCAAGTAACTAAAAGTAATAGCTGTGCATAATGCAACGAAGTTTCCATTTCCGGCTCATCACTTAACAACCGAGTTGCATCGGGCATTTGTTGTTCTAGCTGTTGCGCTGTGACAAACATGGTTTTATACCTGATTGCGTATTAATTTAATTTTAATTTGGAGTGGAGCGAAGCGATAGATGAGTCCCAGATTCCGCTAAACTGAGACTTGGTTTATTGCATTGTAATCAGGCAGCATGGAAATCGGACAAAAAGTTAAGGTGTATCGTTTACGTGATCGTGTACCCAGTTCAGTTGCTCAAAAACTAGGTAAAGTCGGCGTGATTGAAGGCTACAAAATGACTGATGGTAGCGGCGTTGGCATCGTGGTGAAGTTTGAGGATAATAGCGCCACTTGGTTTTTTGAGGACGAAATCAAACCAGTTTAGTCAGGCTAACTCAAGGCGGAAGCTAAGAGTATTTGCCTAGTGCTAAGTTGGAGTGGAAAAGACAGGCGGTAATTGGAAATCACAAAATGTCCCTAATATTGACATTTTTAGGCAATAGCGGCATCGCTCGTAGCAAAATTGCGATCGCCGCAGCTAAACTATTTGCAAGCCAAGGTAAGCGTGTACTATTGGCAGGACTGGCAGAACCAGTGTTACCTATTCTCTTAGAGCAAACACTCTCTGCCGACCCTCAAGAAATCGCTCCTAATTTGCAAGCAGTACAGTTGCCAGCATCTGTACTTCTAGAACGCAACTGGGAAGAATTAAAAAAACTTGAGGCACAATACCTACGTACACCCATTTTTAAAGAGGTTTATGGGCAAGAACTGGTAGCATTACCAGGAATGGACAGCGCCCTCGCTTTAAATGCTATCCGCGAATATGATGCCAGTGGCAAATATGATGTAATTATTTACGATGGCACGGGTGATTCTTTTACTTTGCGGCTGTTGGGCTTGCCAGAATCTCTCAGTTGGTATGTCCGGCGATTTCGACAGTTATTTGTCAACTCCGATTTAGGCAAGACAATTACAGAATCGCCCTTAATTCAGCCACTGATTAGCAGTTTTTTTAACGTCAACTGGACAGCAGATAACTTTGCTCAACCCACAAACCAAGCCAACGATTTCTTGGATAAGGGGAAGGCGGCTTTAGCTGACCCCAACAGAGTCGCAGCCTTTTTGGTAACTACCAATGACCCCATTGAAGTCGCGGTTGCTCGTTATTTGTGGGGTGGCGCTCAACAAGTTGGTCTGACAGTTGGTGGTGTGGTGCAGATTTCTGACCAAACAACAGCAAACTTAGGCACAGAATTTACACCTTTAGCTGTAAGTGTTGTCCCTGATGTTACGCAAGGGGAATGGCAAGCGCTAATAAATGCTTTACCCAACTTTGTCGAACAAGCAAACCAAGTACCAAGACCAATAGCAATTGATGTCCATAATCGTCAGGTACGCTTATTTTTGCCTGGATTTGATAAAAAACAGGTAAAACTCACCCAAGTCGGGCCAGAAGTAACGGTAGAAGCAGGCGACCAACGCCGTAATATCTTCCTGCCGCCAGCCTTGACTGGTAGGCCTGTGACTGGGGCAAAATTCCAAAATAACTATTTGATTATTTCTTTTTAAACCGTAGAGATGAGTTGAAGTATGAAGCCTGAAGCATGAACAATAAATTTCATACTTCATACTTCATACTTTCCTATCCCCAATACATAATCTTATGTCTGAATCAACTCCTATACCCCCCAATTCCAACCCGGCTGAGGCAGTGGACTCAGTAATAGATAATTCTAGTGAAGCAGGAATAGTAGCAGATAGCGATCGCAATGCCAGAACTCGCCAGCTACTAGGAATGAAAGGTGCAGCACCCGGTGAAACTTCCATTTGGAAAATCCGCTTGCAATTGATGAAGCCTATCACCTGGATTCCCCTGATTTGGGGCGTAGTCTGCGGTGCAGCTTCTTCGGGTAACTACACCTGGACATTAGAAAATGTCTTGAAAGCCGCAGCTTGTATGTTACTTTCGGGGCCGCTGCTGGCTGGTTACACCCAAACCATGAATGATTTTTACGATCGCGAAATTGATGCCATCAATGAACCCTATCGCCCCATTCCCTCCGGCGCAATTTCTGTACCCCAAGTTGTTACCCAAATTTTAGTATTATTAGTATCAGGCATTGGTTTGGCATACCTCCTAGATATCTGGGCTGGTCATGAATTTCCTACCGTTGTAGCCCTAGCGATTTTCGGATCATTGGTTTCTTATATTTACTCTGCCCCTCCCCTGAAACTGAAGCAAAACGGCTGGCTGGGGAATTATGCTTTAGGTGCAAGCTACATCGCCTTACCTTGGTGGGCTGGTCATGCTTTATTTGGTGAACTGACTTGGCAAGTTTTGATTCTCACCTTAATTTACAGCTGGGCAGGGTTGGGAATTGCCATTGTGAACGACTTTAAAAGTGTCGAAGGCGATCGCCAATTAGGATTAAAATCACTACCAGTCATGTTTGGTGTCACCACCGCCGCTTGGATTTGTGTGTTGATGATTGATGTCTTTCAAGGCTTGATGGCTGCTTATCTCGTCAGCATCCATGAAAATTTATACGCCGCCATTTTGGTACTGTTAATCATTCCCCAAATCACCTTCCAGGATATGTATTTTCTGCGTGACCCCTTGAAAAATGATGTGAAATATCAAGCCAGCGCCCAACCATTTCTGGTTCTCGGTATGTTGGTGGTCGGTTTGGCGTTAGGCCATGCGGGAGTTTAAAAAGTGCTGAGTTAAAAGTGCTGAGTGCTGAGAAATCAGAAAAATTATATTTAGTTAAGCACTCAGCACTATTTTCAATTTGAATATTACCTAGGACTCAGAACTTAGCCTGCCACACTGCGATAACATAACTTTTAACTGTTATTTTTATCAGGACTGACAGTGTTGCAAGCAATTATATTTATTATTCACAGCATTCAAAAATTTTTAGTACCGATTTGTTTTGTTGGTGCATGGAGTTTGATTATTCTCGTCGCGTTGAGTCTGTGGACAGCAGCGCGGGATAGCGTAGCTACAGCCAAACAAATGCACCAAATTCCCTGTCCTGGGTGCCAATTTTTCACCGACGACTACCGCCTTAAATGTACTGTACACCCGTCTGCTGCTAATACAGAAGATGCAATCAACTGTATGGACTATCAGCCGAAAACGAATCCTTATTTATATTAAGGGTGCATACTTCGACTACGCTCAGTAAGCAGGGGTTTAGGAGTGTAAGGGTCTAGGGGTTTAAGGGTGTTCTAAATTTTACACTTCATACTTTAACATCGTGTGCAACTTTTTCTCAAACCTAACCCCCAACCCCTTCCCTACGTTCGCGCAGCGTGTCGCAGACAGGGAAGGGGAGCAAGATTCAAAGCCTCTCTCCGCTTCGGCTACGGTGTACACACAAGTCGAAAATTTGCTGTATGAAACCGCATCCCGCCTTAAACTAAAGTTCCAGGCTCATAGCCAAAGTCCACTCAAGTGGACTATAAGACATTTTTAGGTGAGTCATCTTCAGATGACTTTTGCTATGAGACTCGGAATTCATTCCGAGGCGGGACAGATGCACTACACGAATATTTGTGTGTACACCATAGCTCCGTTTCGGGGAGAGGTTTGGAGAGGGGTTTCAAGAATAAGTCGCACATTACATTACTTTACTAATGTCCAACAATACTTTTAACACGCCCCGACGTTGGGCTTCTGCAAAAGCGGCAATAGCTTCTGTGAGGGGATAATGGGCATGAATCAAGGGTTTTACGTCTACTTTTTCTGCTGCTAATAATTCCAATGCAGCCGGGAAAGGCCCACAACGGGAACCAATCAGGGTGATTTCGTCCACAACCAAAGACGAAGCATCTAAACTTAAATTGCCTGCGTATGTACTTTTCATGACTAACGTACCACGAGGTCTTAAAGCGCGACGAGCGATCGCAAATCCTTCAGGATTACCAGTACAATCTACGGAAATATCAAAAGCTTTATCGGTAACTGCATCAACTAAACCAGTTTTCATCCCTCTGGCTGCTAAATTCGCCAGTTTTTCTGAATGACGACCGATAACCAACAAGTCACAGCCAGTTAAAGCCAGGGTTTGGGCTACCAGTTGACCAAGTTTCCCATCTCCCACAACTAACACCCGGTCATCTGCACACAACACCACCTGCTGCTGAATTTCCAACGCTGCTGCTAATGGTTCGGTAAAAGTTGCAATGTCTGTAGACACATTATCCGGTATAGGATGTAAGTTTTCTACTGGTAAACACAGATAATCTGCAAAAGCCCCGTGACGGTTAACAATGCCCAAAACTGTGCGATTTTCGCAGTGAGTCGGCTGTCCTCGACGACAGAAGCGACAATGACCACAGGCTGCATTAATTTCGCCTACTACCCTTCTATTGATTAAGTTCTCCGGCCCTTGTTCCACAATGCCAACAAACTCATGTCCCAAAATACCAGCATACGGATAGTAACCCCGCTTCAACTCCAGGTCAGTATTACAAATTCCCGCCCGTAAAACACGCACCAAAGCTTCCCCTGGTTCAGGTTTGGGAATTGGAATATCTGTGCGTAGTTCCAGTTGTTGGTTTTCGAGCCACAGTCCTTTCATCACTATTCCACTGGTAGATACTGCACCAACCGGTGAATAGTATAACAACTTTACTCTACTCCGCGTGACTCCGCGTTAAACTACCCGCCCCTCTGCGTTTGTGAAATTACTCCCAGCCTAAGCAAATTCCCCCATATCCTGATGGCAATTAACGCCAATTTTATTTAACCAAATGATCAAATCTTCGGAATGCACCGCGATTTCACTTCCTAACGTTTTGATATAAAGTAGCCCATCACTAATAGTTAAATCTCTGATGGGATACCAAGCATCACGATTTTGAATCAAAAGATCCAAAGGAATACCACCTTTTAAAACATTTTTGCGATATCTCCACCAAGCACGCCATAGAAAAACAGATTTCGTACAGTGCATCTGATAGCCTTTTGGCACTTGGCAATATTTATATCGATAGAAACCTCGATTGTCCATCTCTCCTTTTAAGAGATAACTGTATTCTACTAATACCTGATTGATCGATTCCCAATGAGAGGAATTTGCCTGAACGAGAAACTCCGGGAATGTGCTATTTAACTGGGCTGTAGCAATTACACCTTGAGATTTGGCGGTAAGTTGGTTAGTTTTATATACAGTTTGCGCGGTCAAAGCAGAGTTAGATAACAACATATCTTTGTTGTGGATAGTTTTATCTACAAACTCACGAATTAACTCCAGATTGGATAACATAAGATTTATACCAAGTACAAGGTTATGTAACTTAGTAGTTTCGCTAGACTTACAACCCAATCAGGATAAGTAGAAATCGGTTTACACTAAAAACATTGTTGGTTCAAACTTTTATTAAATTAAAGTATAAAAGCCTACACTAATTTTGATAGTGTAGGCTTTTTAAATCAGCTATCTGATGGATATTAAATTTTCAAATCTTGGAGAAATGGCGCAAACACAGGAGCCAAGTCTGAACGACTGAGAACTAGGGTAGGATAAGAGCGATCGCTATAATCTTCTCCAGATATCAAAGGAAATGGCTCAGATTTGAGAGACTTCCAACTCCCACCAGCCGCTTGCACAATTACCCAAGCGCCGGCTATATCCCAAACTTTCGGTGTCGCTTCAATTCCACCTAACACCGCCCCAGTCGCAACGGTGAGAAAGTTATAACTAGCCACACCCAACATCCGAATTTTGCAAGGAAAACCTGGTTGAATAACAGAGGTACTGCGGGAACAAAGGTTAAAAAAGTGATTACCGCTGGGAGCATCAACACTAGAGTGAATGGGATGATTATTGAGAAATGCGCCCGTCGGTGTGACTAAACCCGATGTACCTGGCCAAAAACCGTGAAAACTTTGACCCAATAGCGGTACGTGAACATATCCAAACACAGGCGTACCTTGATACAGCAAACCCAGGGAAATCGACCAAATAGGAATACCACGGGTAAAATTAGTTGTCCCATCTAAAGGGTCAATTACCCAACACCATTCTGTCCCCGGAAAGGTTTTGTCAGCTTCTTCGCTCAAAATACCATAACCAGAAAAGTTAGAGGCGATCACATCTCGAATTTCTTGATCTGCCCATTTATCAGCCCGTGTTACCAAACTACCATCAGCTTTTTGTAAAGCCTGCACTTGACCAAAATCTTGTATCAGTTGTTTGCCCACTCTGGTCGTTGTAGTGTGGGCAAAATCAAGAACTGTTAACCAAAAATCATTCATTAGATTACTAGGGAGTGAGTTAATAAAGTAAAAAGTGAGTGTCTTTTTACTTTTGCCTTTTTCCTTTTACCTTACTAGCCCCTAATACCCATACACCAAATTTTTATTAGTCTAGATCACTTTCTAGAACAGATGCGATCGCCTGTTTGGTACTAGTTTGAAATTCTGTGATGTTGACGCGGTTGAGAAAACCAATTGACAACACCATTCCCACAGCTTCTAAAGCAAATACCAACCCATAAGCTAATTCCAAACTGGGTAACACTCTCCGCCCAATATCCAAGAGTGTACCGCCGATAACAACTGCTAAACCTCTAGAAATAGACTGCGCCAGTCCCCATGCACCAATAAATGTCCCAGCGGCTTCGGCTGCTGTTAAATCTAACATCAAGCTAATTGCAGCCGTTGTTAAAAATCCAGTCGCTAAACCAAACAACACCAAACCAAATTTTAAGAAAGCTGCATTAGCTGTAAATCCCGAAATCCCCAGCAATAATGCACACAAAGCCACCAACATACAGCCTAAACGGGCGCTGCGGCGCTTACCTAAACGCGGAACAATCAAAAACCCAGCCACAGCGTAAGCAACCAGCAAACCCATACCATAATAAATATTCAATTTGGTGCTTTCCGCCAAAGGCATTTTAAACACCTGACCCGCGTAAGGTTCTAAAATTGGGTCTTGCATAAACAAACAGAGTGTCATCACCACCAAAAAGGTGAAAAACAAACCTGTTTGGGGACTGGCTGTTAAAATTTTCCAAGCAGCATCTAGGGTAATGCTATCTTCGCGGTTTACCAATGTGGAACGGCTGGAATATTGGGAGTATTTTTTTTCCACGCCAAAAGTTGCGGCGATCGCTAATCCAAATACAATAGCTGGGACAATGATAAATAATTGGTTGATCGATGCCTGTAATGTCTCTACACTTGCTTCTGGTGTTAATTGTTTGAGCAAGCTCGAACTAATAATTGCCCCAACAATAATTCCCACCATTAGCATCGACCAAACTACACCCACAACTTTAGAACGGTTATCTTCTTCCGATACATCTACCAACAAAGCAGCGAAAGCCGTCCCACTAGCGCAAATTGCTAAACCGTACACAGCAAAAACTAAAGATAGCAAAGCTGTCCAGCCAATAGTTTGAGTTGTCCAAACCCAGCTACCAGAGACACTCGCAGCATTATTCAGTTGCCACATTACTTGTACAGCTAAAAAAGCAGCGATCGCAAATATCGCCGCCCCCACCCATACATAAGCTGTCCGGTGATAACCCCATAACGGTTTAGCATCTGACATCTGACCAAACCAAATCCGCGAAGGCGACACAAACGCAGGTAAAGCCAGCACCAGCGCCACCAACGTCGCCGGAATCGCTATTTCTTGAATCATGACCCTGTTGAGTACACCCAGAGTCAAGATAGACATCATACTCAGCCCCATTTGAAACAAGCCAAGCCGAAACATAGTCGGTAAATTGACCCTTGGCGCAACTGGGTATTTTGTTTCACTATCAAACACTTCACCGCTTGCCATAGTTAGTTTTTTGGATGGTTTATCAAAATAGTCTCTCTTTAATTAAAGATAAACTGTTCGATAAAACTTATATTCCCAATTCTTAAAAAATTTTTGGCTTAGTAAGCTAAATAACACATTCAGTTCGGGGAATACTAAAAATAGTGGGTTCTCGTTAAAACATTTTGTGTAGATAATATCGCTAAAATAGTTAATTTTAATAATAATTCGTTCAATTATATATTTTATGAAATTCCATCCCAATGATATTTCTGATGCTTACCAAGCTGAAAAAGCCGTTTGGCAAAAGTTAAAGTCTGCTTTCATTGATGAGCAGGGTGAAGCCTTTCATTGTTATCAACTATTTGATAAATACGGAAATCTTCAGCGCGAAATTGATATTCTTATTGTTCATCGTCAGTTAGGATTATGGGTAATTGAATGTAAGGGATGTTATATCAATAATATACAAACTATTAATGGTGCTGAATGGAAAATGAAAAACTGGTATGAACATTGGATCAAACCAGTGAATCAAGCACAAGCTCAAATGTTTGCGCTGAAAAGCCATTTGCGGCAACAACTAGAATTTTGTAATTCATTATACTTTAATTTTAGAGTTGCCCTGCCATTTATTAGTCACGAACAGTGGCAAAATAAAGGATTTGCAAATTTTCCAAATACTCAGGGTGTTGTACTAATTGCAGAAGATTTTAAACCTTATACTTTAAAGCATAAATTTACTCAGAGTGTTCAAAGTAGGCAAAGAAATTTAAATGATGAACAATGGCAATCATTAATGCGTGTTTTTGGTATCACCAATCAAACACCTGTGGACAAAGTATCATTTTCAATATCTAAAGAGAGATATATAGAAAAGGAAAAAACGCAAAAAACAGATGACTCAGAAAATCGTAGTCCTGCCTGTAAAATAATTAAGTTGCCTCGTCAGAACTTTCCCGATAATAACTTTCCTATTATTTGTGTCCACCAAAATTATGCTAACAACTTACTCGAAAGCATTTTTCAGCCTGACCTAGAAATAATAAATCAGCCTGACTTTGAGGAGTTAGAAAATCTCTTAATTGAAGAAGAGGATGACTTGCTACTCGTCGATGACGACGAAATAGATGAATTTTTAGAACCTCAGTCTGATGAGGACGACGCAAAGTCGGGAAAAGCCGCTAAATCGCGTCGTCGCACACAAAGCAAGAAAAAGCACTACACAGAAGATTCAATTCGCCTTTACTTGCAAGAAATCGGGCGGATTCGCTTGTTGCGGGCAGACGAAGAAATCGAATTGGCGCGGAAAGTTGCAGATTTACTGGAACTAGAAAGAATCCGGGAAAAACTTTCAGAACAGTTAGATCGCGATCCGCGTGATAGCGAATGGGCAGAAGCAGTGCAAGTACCTTTGCCAGCTTTTCGCTATCGTCTGCACGTTGGTCGCAGGGCTAAAGATAAAATGGTGCAATCGAACCTGCGGCTTGTGGTTTCCATTGCCAAAAAATACATGAACCGTGGTTTGTCATTCCAAGACTTAATTCAAGAAGGTAGCCTTGGTTTGATTCGCGCTGCTGAAAAGTTCGACCACGAAAAAGGTTATAAATTCTCCACCTACGCTACATGGTGGATTCGTCAGGCAATTACACACGGGATCGCCGATCAATCCCGTACTATCCGCCTACCAGTTCACCTTTACGAAACCATCTCCCGGATTAAGAAAACCACCAAGCTACTTTCTCAAGAAATTGGCCGCAAACCCACTGAGGAAGAAATCGCTACTCGGATGGAAATGACAGTTCAGATGCTTTGGTTTATTGCTAAATCCGCCCAGCTACCAATCTCATTAGAAACGCCTATTGGTAGAGAAGAAGATTCTCGACTGGGCGATTTTATTGAATCTGATGGCGAAACCCCAGAAGATCAAGTTTCTAAAAATTTGCTCCGCGAAGATTTAGAAAAAGTCCTCAATGAAGCCTTAGCTTACTTCTACCGTGGTTTTATCCGTAGTAATCTAGGAGAGATGCAAGAAGCCATTGGTAATTACAACCAAGCATTGAAAATTAACCCTGGCTTTGCTGAAGCTTATTTTCACCGAGGGATTGCCCTTTTTTGTTTAAAAGACTTACATAGAGCAATTGAGGATTATAATTATACCTTACGGATCTATCCTGATATTGCTGAAGTTTACAGTCGGCGGGGATTTGCACATTATTCTCTGGGAAATTACCAAGCAGCACTTGAAGATTACTCGCAAGCATTAAAAATTAATTCTGAAAATGCTATAACGTACTACTATCGTGGACTGGTGTATGAAACCCTCAGCGACTATGTGAAAGCACTTGAGGACTATAACCAAGTTTTGGAGATTAATCCTGAGTTTACCGAAACATATTATAAACGAGGCAGTATTCATTACAATCTAGGAAACTATCAACAAGCACTTGAAGATTTAAATAAATTACTGCGTATAAATCCTCATAATTCTCAAGCTTATAACAAACGAAGTAGTATTCGATCTGCACTGAAAGATTACCAAGGCGCAATGGAAGACTTACAAAACGCTTCAAAACTTAACCATATTTAGTGGTAAGCCAAAAAAGCTATTCTTTAGTCACCAAAATGAGTGAGACAAATTATCAACAATTAACTGAAGCAGAATTACGGGAATATATAAAGCATCATCCCCAAGATGAAGAAGCCTTTCAACACTATCTGAGCATTATTAGATCCAAGCCAAATAGGGTTGTGGTTAGCACCGGGGAACAGTTAGAGGCTGAGTTAAAAAAAAGACTGGCATAATAAACAGCGATCGCACCAAAATCAAATTACTAACCAACGCTACACTAAAAAAGTAAAAAAATGTAAATGTATAGATATTGCGATCGTGGAAACAATCACATTAGGCAAAAACGGCCCAACTGTTCCACCCCTGTGTATTGGAACTTGGGCTTGGGGTGATAAACTGTTTTGGAATTATGGCAGCGACTACGGACAAGAACAGTTACAAGCAGCGTTTACAGCAGCCTTAGAAGCGGGTGTTACTTTTTTTGACACCGCCGAAATTTACGGGATGGGACTGTCAGAAAAGTTTTTAGGGCAATTCATCAAGCATACACAACAAACTGTGCAAGTCGCCACGAAATTTGGCCCTGTTCCTTGGCGATTTACAGGACAATCTGTCAGTGATGCCTTAACAGAAAGCCTCAAACGTCTACAACTAGAGAGAATTGAACTGTATCAAGTGCATTGGCCATTTGCTTTCTTTTTGAGTCAAGAAACACTGATGAACACCTTAGCCGATGAAGTGAAGCGGGGAAGAATTGGCGCAGTCGGTGTCAGTAATTACTCAGCATCGCAAATGCGAGAAGCACATCAAATATTAGCAGCTAGGGGAATTCCTTTAGCAGTCAACCAAGTAAGTTATTCTTTACTCACGCGCCAAGTAGAAAGTAGTGGTATTATCGCCACAGCCCGTAATCTTGGTGTAACAATTTTAGCTTACAGTCCTCTAGCCCAAGGATTACTCACAGGTAAATATACTGCTGAAAATCTCGATATGCTGAGTGGTGCTAGAAAGATAGATTCAAAATTTAGTAAAGAAGGCTTGCAAAAAATTGCACCAGTGATATCTCTATTACGTAGTATAGGAGAAAAACGCGATCACACTCCGGCGCAAGTCGCACTCAACTGGTTAATTGCCCAAGGTAATGTGATTCCCATTGCTGGAGTCAAAACAGCCGAACAAGTCAAACAAAATATTGGCGCTTTAGATTGGCAATTAAATAACGATGAAATTGAAGAACTAGAAAAAATTACTCGTCCTTGGTTAAATTAACTCTTAAATTGTAAATATTCAGCTTGTAGCTGCTCTAAATCTGCAATTGTGAACATAAGACTATGGAAAATACATCTTTATCTATGTTCCTACAAGCTGATAGAAACTGTTAGCAGTCAAAGTGAAATAATCAACAGTCGTCAGTAACTAATTAACTATTGACCATTGACTATTAATTCTTGACTAAGAAGCTGATTCTCTAGCTGAAGATGAGCCTAGCTTTTGATTTGCAGAAACGGGAGCTTCACGACGGCCGCCTGTCCGCAGTTTAGGCTTGGGAGTAGAGCGTCTGTCATCGTCACCGTTGTTAGCATCTGATTTGTTCCAAGAACGGTTTCTGTCGCCAGAAAATTCCCGACGTTGCTTGACAATTTTGGGTTTAGCCACAGGAAGTTCCTCTTGGGGAATTTCTACATCTGAGCTTAACCAAGCAGGACGGGTTTCATCGTAAGCAAGTTGCAGTGCAGCAGCAGCGATCGCATGAGCATCATACTGTTCAATCAATTCGCTGACAATGGGTAAGAATGAAGCTAACCGTTCACCGGTCAAGGCTTCTCTGACTTGTTCTTGCAATTTATTGATGTGTCGTGCTTCAATTTGCGCCCGTGTAGGAATGGACAGTAATTGCCAGTTTTGACGGTTATGGCGCTCAAATATTTGCTGTTTGCGACGCTCAAAAGGCTGAACCAAGGTAATTGCTGTACCTTCTTTACCAGCACGACCAGTCCGACCAATCCGATGCACGTAGGTTTCTACGCTATCAGGTAAGTCGTAGTTAATTACGTGAGATAGTTGGTCAACATCTAAACCCCTTGCAGCAATGTCAGTGGCTACTACCCAGCGCACTTGGCGATTGCGGAAGCGGGTTAATAACCGTTCTCTGGCTTGTTGGGACAAATCACCGTGATATTCATCTACACTGTGACCAGCTGCTTGCAGTTGGTTGGTTAATTCTGCCGCTGTTCTGCGGGTACGGACAAAGATTAAGGCTGTTTCTGGATCTTCCATTTCCAGAATTGGCTGTAAAGCTTTGGCTTTTGTCCAGTGACGGGGAATTAAATAAGCTACTTGATTGATTTTGTTGGGTGCAGCTTTGGGTTGCTCAACGGTAACTGTGACGGGCGAGTGCAAAAACTTGTTCACCAACATTCTAATTGATGGTGGCATTGTTGCGGAGAACAAGGCTGTTTGGCGATCTTGAGGTGCTTGAGAAAGAATTTTCTCCACATCATCGATAAAGCCCATACTCAGCATTTCATCGGCTTCATCCAACACAAACCACTTGACTTGATCTAATTTCAAGCAACCGCGCTCTAGCAAGTCAATCACCCGTCCAGGAGTCCCGACAACGACGTGAACACCCCGTTTGAGTTGCATAATTTGGCGGTCTATTGATTGACCACCATAAATTGCTAAAGCTCGTAAGTTACTGTTGCCAATAAATTGGCTGATAGCATCATGAACTTGAATCGCTAATTCACGGGTTGGTGTTAAAACTATAGCTTGCACGGCTCTTTGGTTAACATCCAGCCGTTCTAAAATTGGTAGGGAAAAAGCTGCCGTTTTGCCTGTACCTGTTTGAGACTGTCCTACTACATCTCTGCCTGACAATAGTTGAGGAATGGCTTGGATTTGAATGTTAGTAGGCGCAGTAAAGCCCATTTTTTCTAATAGTTCTGCGCGGTCTTGGGAAATTCCTAGTTCAAGAAACGAAAGATTCATCAATTCTCCTAGATTTTGTTTTTAGACTTTTTGATTTTTAGATTGGGAAATCGAAATCTATTTGTAACTACTCAACAACTTGACCGTAGAGGTCATAGGTATCAGCACTGTGAATTGCTACTGGCACAATGGTTCCTAATTTCGCTGCGCCTGTAATGTACACCTGACCATCGACTTCAGGCGAACTTCTGCCTGAACGACCAATTAATTCACCACTTTCAGGATTTTCTTGCTCAATCAGGACATCAACTACTTTGCCGACTTCCTGTTGATTTTTACGCCAAGAAATTGGTTGCTGAAGTTCCATGAGTCTTTGCCGCCGTTCGTCCATAAGTTCTTGGGGTAACTGATTGGGCAAACTGTAAGCGGGGGTTCCTTGTTCTGGTGAAAAGGTAAAGACACCAACATGGTCAAATTCATGCTGCTGCACGAAGTTTAGTAGATGCTCAAAATGCTCTGGGGTTTCTCCCGGAAAACCAACAATAAATGTTGTCCGCAATACTGCTGTTGGTAGTGCAGTTTTGATGCGCTCGATAATTTCATTATTTACCCGCCCTTGCCAAGGACGGTTCATGGAGCGCAGAATCTCAGGATGAGAATGTTGCAAGGGCAAATCCAAGTAAGGTAGAACGTTGGGTATTTCACCAATTGCCGCAATGACATCTGGGGTCAATCCTGTGGGATAGGCATAGTGCATTCTAATCCAAGGTATATTCACTTTTCCCAAGGCTCGGAGTAATTCGGCTAATTTGGGCTTGCCGTAAATATCCAATCCGTAATTGGTCGTGATTTGGGAAATCAGAATGATTTCTTTTACGCCTTGGTTCGCCAACTGCTCGGCTTCAGCGACAATCGATTCAATAGTCCGCGATCGCTGATTTCCTCGCAGATAAGGAATAATACAAAACGCACACCGATAATCGCATCCTTCAGCTACTCTCAGGTAGGCAACACCCTCTGTGGTCGTGCGGTAACGCGGTGTGGTTTCATCGGCGATATAAGTTGGTTCGGCGCTAATTTGTTTAACACGCTCTCCTTGTTCGGCCCGCTCAATGACGTTGACGATTTTGTGATAGTCGCCTGTACCCACCACTGCTACTGCTTCTGGCAACTCTTCCAATAATTGCTCTTGGAAATGCTGCGCCATGCAGCCTGTTATAACGATTTTTTTATTAGCCTCTGCTAATTCTACTAAAGTTCTGACAGATTCTTCTCTTGCTGCTTCAATAAAACTACAAGTATTAACGATAACGTAATCTGCTAACTCTTCATTTGAATCTACGCCATAACCTGCTTCTACCAGCAGCCCTAGCATATGTTCTGTATCAATTCGATTTTTCTCGCAGCCCAAATGAGATATTGCTATTGTTGGCTTTTCACCCATACTCTAATTTCTGAGGTTTGTTCTTCTAGGTCACACAAAGGGCGGTAGCTTCGCTCTTTGTCATGCACGCCTTTGTTGCTGACAACGCCCAGGTAAGTTTTCCCACTATCAACAACTGTTCAGTGGACTTATGACCTGGATAATTTGCGGTCATGATATGATTATGTCTACTATTAGTCTGTTTCCCAGGGTAAATAGAGTGTCTTTGAATTTTTAAGACACTTGTAATATTTTTTAACAAATCGCTTGTTAGTATTTTACACTACCGCAGCGTATACGTTGCTAATTTACCTGTCGGGAAGCCGCCCAAAAGGCTGGTTGTGAGAAGTCGCTACCCTAGGGAAATCGCACTTGCGACTACGCCTAATCAAGCAGTAATGCTACCCAATGCTCAGACAAGATGCCTAAACTACGGGAAGCTGCCTTGCGTCTTGTGAGTGGCAAACTCCTCTTGTAGCCAGGTTTTATCTTAACATATCTTATGGAACGTTTTACGCCAAATTCCATCCACAGATGGAGGTAGTAAAACTAGCACCAGAGAAGATATCAATGCTAATCAAGGAACTAGGGACGTGAGACGAGAAAATGGGAGCTAGGTGAATTTTAATCCGAAAACCCCATCCCTAATCCCTAATCCCTGAATAATACTTGAAGACGTGGACTTATATCAGATCTTTAAAACTCGTACACCCATTATTGGCGTAGTTCATCTACTGCCATTACCCACCTCACCCCGCTGGGGAGGTAGCCTAAAAGCTGTGATTGACCGCGCCGAACAAGAAGCAACGGCTCTTGCCAGTGGCGGAGTCGATGGCATTATTGTCGAGAATTTTTTCGACGCGCCATTTACGAAAAATCAAGTTGATCCAGCCGTTGTGAGTGCTATGACTGTGGTGGTGCAAAGGATACAAAATTTAGTAACCTTGCCGCTGGGTTTAAATGTGTTGCGGAATGATGCCAAAAGTGCGATCGCGATCGCCAGTTGTGTGCGGGCAGAATTTATCCGTGTGAATGTGTTGACAGGAGTCATGGCCACCGATCAAGGATTAATTGAAGGCGATGCCCATCAATTACTCCGCTATCGTCGGGAATTGGGCTGTGATGTCAAAATTTTGGCAGATGTCTTAGTCAAGCACGCCCGGCCTTTAAGTTCACCCAATCTCACAGTCGCCGTCAAAGACACCATTGAAAGAGGTTTAGCTGATGCAGTAATTTTATCTGGTTGGGCGACAGGTAGTCCTCCTATCCAGGAAGATTTGGAACTAGCTTGTGGTGCAGCCAACGGGACACCAGTATTTATTGGTAGTGGAGCCGATTGGGAAAATATTGCTACACTGTTGCAGGCAGCAGATGGTGTCATAGTTTCCAGTTCCTTAAAACGTCATGGTCGGATTGAGCAACCAATTGATCCGATTCGTGTCAGTCAATTTGTCGAAGCCGCACGCCGCAGTTGGAACTCCAAAAGCACAAACAAATCAACGGAACAAGTCAAGTTACATTCATAGTCAGTAGGGAGTAGGAAATTCACTACTCCCCATTCCCCAATCTCTAATTCTTTACAGCAGTTATGATTCGCCGCCGTTCTACTCCTTGGATTCACAAATGGTCGCGCCCAATAATTGCCGCGATCGCCGGATGTGGTGCTTTGGTTACAGGCTATCTCACTATCGAAAAGCTAACAGGAGGGAGTGCAGCTTGTGTCGCACAAGCTGGTACTAAAGGCTGTAACGATGTACTTTCTAGTGCTTGGGGTACAGTTTTTGGTCAACCACTAGCTTTGTTTGGATTTTTGGCATACATCGGTATGGTGATTTTGGCTTTGGCTCCCTTGGTATTGAAATCTGAAGATAACAACCAGCGCAAGCAAATCGAAAACTTGACATGGTTACTGTTATTGGTGGGAGCGATCGCCATGTCTGTTTTCAGCGGCTATTTAATGTATGTGCTGGCTTTCCAAATTAAAGCGTTGTGTCTTTACTGTCTAGCATCTGCTTTATTCTCCTTAAGTTTGTTAGTTCTGACAATTCTTGGCCGCACCTGGGAAGATATCGGACAGATTTTATTTATTGCCCTAATTGTGGGTATGGTTACATTGCTCGGCACTTTAGGTGTTTATGCTGGTGTGAATCAATCAGGTACAATATCTGGATCAACTGGTGGCCAAGAACGGATTAGTTTTACACCTTCACCCACAGAAACACCTAACCCAGAATTCGGTTGGGAAATTACCACAACCTCTGGTGAAGCAGAAATCGCCTTAGCTAAACATCTGGTGAAAGTAGGTGCTAAAGAATATGTTGCTTACTGGTGTCCTCATTGCCACGAACAAAAACTGATATTTGGTAAAGAAGCTTACCAAATAATTAACGATGATATTAAGGTAGAATGTGCTGGTGATAGTCCTAAAGGGAAGCCAGAATTATGCCAAGCAGCCAAAATCCAAGCTTTCCCTACTTGGATCATCAATGGCCAAACTTATAGTGGCGTTCAAAACCTCACGGAACTAGCTAAGATTACTGGTTATACAGGCCCAAGCAATTTCAAGTATTTCAAGTAATCACTGTTAGCAAAACTGTTTTTCTCAATTAGATTTCACAAATAGTGGTCAACTGGCTGAATGTAACAATATGTTCCCCGTTGACCTATTTTTTTGCAAAGCTATTTTCCAGCGTTAGTATAAGTTACAACAAAATTATTAAAATTCTTAATTTCTTAGTTCTCATTGCCCAAATAAAATATTTGTCACTTTTTGGTCAACGAAAATATACTTTGTTATTAGCAATCAATATTTATACTGAACCTGTTCCTCATCGATACGGAAATACTGGTTAACCTTTGCTTAATCATCAGTCATCATGAATCCTTCCTCGTTAACACTATTTCAAATTATTTGCTGGAACATAACCATACTGACAATTCTTTATACAATAAATCCAATGATATCTCGTAGTATATTTACTGGATTTTTGACATCTGATTGATATCCATACTAATTAAAAGTATTTCTCCCCACTAGGTAATGGGAATGAGTAAGCAGCTAGGTAAGAGTTTTGTCAGGTTAAATTTGAATTTGAACCTGAAGCAGTCACTTGATCGAAAATATAGAGAATTAGTTGTTGCTTTTAGCGTTGCGGTCTGCATGATACTGGTGCGCTCTGTAGGCATGTTTCAATCCTTAGAACTAGCAGGGTTAGATCAATTTTTTCGCTTACGTCCAAACGAACAACCAGAAGAGCGGATCACAATTGTAGTGATTGATGAAGATTCTTTACGGCGAGTGGGTTCTTGGCCAATTCCTGATGGTGTAATTGCTCAGTTATTGAAGAAATTACAAGTTAATCAACCTCGTGCCATTGGCCTGGATATTTATCGGGATTTAGCTGTAAATCCGGGACACCAAGAATTAGTTGATCTTTATAGTTCTATGCCTAATTTAATTGGTATTCAACTATTAACGCAGAACCAAAATATGCGTGTTTCACCTCCACCAAACCTGAAGCAACAGCAAGTTGGTTTTAATAATTTACTTTACGATCCCGATGGCAAAATTCGGCGAAATTTGTTGTATTTACACATGAATGATCAACACTATGAAAGTTTCGCCCTGAAGTTAGCTTTGCTGTATTTACAATCAGAGGAAATTAAACCACAAAAAGCTGCTAAGAATCTGGATTATTTACGCTTAGGTAAGGCTATATTTACTCCTTTCCGAGGTAATGATGGTGGTTATGTGAGGGTTGATGATAAAGGCTATCAAATTTTAGCTAACTTTCCTAAACCATCATGTTATAAAGCATCTGGGGAGTTATGTAGTTTCCGCCAGATATCGATGAGTGATTTACTTGATGGTAAAGCTCCAATTAGTTGGATACGCGATCGCATAGTTTTGATTGGTTCCACTGCTGCCAGTTTGCAAGATTTTGTCTTTATTCCCTACTCCAGTCAAATGTTAGGTACAGCCAAGCCTGTGGCTGGAATTGAACTCCAAGCTTATTTTATTAGTGAGTTACTTTCATCGGCGATTGCCGGACGACCTTTATTAAGAGTTTTTCCTAAATTTGGGGAATACTTATGGATTTTTGCTTGGTCTTATTTGGGATCAGCAATTATTTGGCGGATTAAATCTATCAGTAAAAGTCTTCCTAGAGTTGTACTATCTTTATTAATCCTATTTTTGAGTAGTTATGGAGCTTTTTTGGCTGGTTGGTGGCTCCCTTTAATTCCCGGAATACTCAGCTTTAGTAGCGCAGCTATATGGATGATTTTTCATATTGCATATATGCAAGAAGAATTAAAACGTTCTAAAGAGTTTTTACATCAAGTCATCAATTCTATTCCTGATCCAATTTTTGTTAAAAATGAACAGCATCAGTGGATCGTATTAAATGAAGCTTACTGTCAATTTATTGGTTATCCTGATAGTTTACTTTTGGAAAAATCATATTATGAATTTTTTCCTCGCCATGAAGCTGAGGTTTTTCGTCAACAAGATGATTTAGTTTTTTTAACACAAAAACCACAAGAAAATGAAGAAGAATTTACTGATGCAACTGGTCAAACTCATTTAATTGCCACTAAGCGATCGCTTCACAAAGACGCGGCAGGAAATTTTTTTTTGGTGGGTGTGATTCGAGATATTACCCAGCGCAAGCTGATGGAAGAAGAACTACGACGCACTGCGGCTGAGTTATTTCGCTCTAATACGGAATTAAAACTCAAAGAAGACCATCTGCGGTATCTGGCTTATCATGATCCTCTGACAGGTTTATCTAATCGAAAATTCTTTGTTGAACAACTTTATGAGTCGTTGCAGTGGTCACAAAATAACAACTTGTTCCTAGGACTGTTGTTTATTGACTTGGATGGCTTTAAACAAATTAATGATACTTTGGGACATGATATGGGCGATCGCTTGTTAGTGATCATCGCCCAGAGACTCAGCAACTGTTTACGTGGAAGTGATACTGTGTCTCGTTTGGGTGGCGATGAATTTACGGTGATTCTCCGGGCAATTCCTGATGTCCAAGTAGCAGCTAGAGTCGCAGAAAAAATTCTCGTCAGCATTACAGAACCAATTGTTTTGTCAGGATACACCACTAAAATTTCTGCCAGTATTGGCATCAGTGTTTATCCCATTAATAGCCAAGACGTGGAAACTTTGATTAAACAAGCCGACTCGGCTATGTACCGTGCTAAACACTTAGGTAAAAACCGTTATGAGTTGACTTGATTGCTCTTGTGTCTGTTGAGCAATCACGAATTTTAGCGGGATAGAGCAGATCTAGTCATGTTTAAACATGGCTAAATTTTTTATGCAGCCACTTCTATAGTACAATTGAACTAATTAAGGGTGGCGTTAAATCATAGTACAGTAATTTACTTTGGCTGGAAATTTATATATGAGTAACAGTACTTAAAGTAATTTTGAATTATACTTAGTTTGATAAATTAAGATTTAATAAAGAAATCACTAAATGAGTCATTTTTGTAGTTCAGCTTCCTGAGTATTGCTGAGATGTATCCAATTTACCTCAAAAATACTGAGGAAATTTGTATGTTTTTTAACAAACCGAGATAGTGTTTCAACGTATAAATATAAATATTTTATTAAGATTTTATGTTGTAGACTATTGCTTTAGAGGTAATTATTTAACCTTTAGCGGTTTCTTTGATATGAGTTCTAACTTTAGGCTGATGTCTATAAATGCTATTTAGGTATATTTCTTAAGTGTCGAGAAAATTTTTGCCCAAATCATTTTACTCAAACAATTTTTCGAGAAAATAAAAAATTTACTAAAGTTTAATTTTTTCAGAAACCCAGACCGAATCAGATGTAGGTAAAAAAAGTACTGAAGAAAATCAAAAAAAAATGGATAAACGTTTGATGATTACCAACTTAAAAATTACAAGTATTCTAATATTGTGTGTAAGTACCTGTTTAGTGATTCCTAAAATCGCTGATGCTAGAGGTAATTTCAGCGATTCAGTGGCTAATAGTTTGACTCGCACAGACGGTAACGCTGTCACAAATGTCCATATTAATTCTCAGGGGTTAACCGATGTCTATGTTCCCCCCAATTACGGTGTTCCTGACAGTCAGCACGGTAGCGGTACACGCTAGTAAGTGCCAAACCCAACTTAATTAATGTGCATAATTGTGCATGATCATGACAAGAATAGTTTAAGAGTTTTATCGATAAGTAATTAACTTAAAGCTACAGATTTACTCCAATGACGTTCTTGTACAAGTGTGTGAATTTGCCAATGAGGATCGGGTTCGGGATAATCGATGCGGTAGTGTCCGCCCCGGCTTTCTGTCCTAAAAGCAGCACTTCTCAGAATTAAATCAGCTACATCTAATAAATTGCGAGTTTCTGCCCAAAGTCTTAATTGCCGTTCGATATTGGGTATTGGGAAATTGACAGTTTCGTTGGCACGTAAAGTCAGCAAGAATTGACTCAACGGTAAAATAGCAAAATCTTGCTGCCAAGATTCTACAGTTGAGATCGCTTCATCTAATCGTGATTGTTCTCGACAAATGCCAGCACTTTGCCAAACTAACCGCGGTAATTTCTCTCGTAATGCTTCTAGCTGTGCTTGCTGAGTTTGCCAATCACTCGCATCTAAGCTAAACTCCCGCAAAGACGGCTCTGAGACATCAGGTACTAGTTCAACGTCTGTCAGCTGAATTTTCGCCATCTGTGCGCCAAACACAATACATTCCAGCAAAGAATTGCTGGCTAAACGATTTGCTCCGTGTACTCCCGTACTAGCAGTTTCCCCAACTGCGTATAAACCCGGAATATTCGTGCGATTTTGTAAGTCTGCCACAATCCCACCCATCCAATAATGAGCCGCAGGAGCCACCGGAATCGGTTCATGAAAGACATCAATTCCCCAACGCTGACAAACTTTGATGATATTAGGAAAGCGATGCTGAATTTTCTCAGGGGGGATCGGGCGCATATCTAACCAGACATGGGCAGTAGCCGGATCAACCGCAGTACTTTGCAGGTGGCTAAAAATGGCTCTACTAACCACATCTCTGGGTGCAAGTTCCCCGGCTGGGTGATAGTCAAAGGCAAATCGCCGCCCTGTATTATCAACCAGATGTGCGCCTTCGCCCCTGACAGCTTCACTAATCAAAAAGCGATCGGCACCTTGTTTAGTCAAAGCTGTAGGATGAAACTGCACAAATTCCAGATCTCGGAGAATCGCCCCAGCCCGCCAAGCGATCGCCACACCATCACCTGTACTCACCGCGGGGTTAGTCGTTTGGGCAAATACTTGACCACCGCCGCCTGTGGCTAAAACTACTGCTTTGGCTTTTACCCAGGTAATTTCACCTTGATAAAATAAGCTAATTCCCTGACAGCGACCTGTTTGGGGTTCTAACCACAGACTCAAAGCCAAAGCTTGCTGAATCACTTGAATATTTTGGCGATGTAATACTTGCGCTGTTAAGGTAGTTGTGACTTCTCTACCTGTGGTGTCAGCAGCATGGAGAACACGGTTACGAGAATGGGCAGCTTCTAAAGTCAAAGCTAAAGCTTGACCGTGACGGTCAAAAGCTACGCCTAAATTTACCAAAGATTGAATGCAACTAGGGGCTTCTTGCGCGAGGAATTCTACTGATTGCCGATCGCACAAACCAGCACCAGCTTGCATTGTATCTTCAATGTGCAACTGTGGTGAATCTTCGGGAGCGATCGCTGCGGCAATACCGCCTTGCGCCCAATCACTAGCAGATAAAGTAACAGTTTCTTTAGTAATCAAGCCGACTTGCAAAGACTCTGGTAAACACAGCGCTGTGTAGAGTCCTGCGGCTCCAGCGCCGACTACAATCACATCAAATTGGCGAGGAATTTCTATTTCAGGCAAGGTCGGAGACAGGGAAGGTTTTTACGATATTTTCTGAAACACTCAGTACTCAGTACTCAGCACTTGGCTATAAGAGAACCACTCCCGAAAATGGGGAGTGGACTACTATTGTCTACATTATCGATAATTGGGCTTATCTGTAGATACCGTTGTTAAAGCGATCATCTCCTTCATTGAAGGCAGGCTCTAAGTCTGTCACAGTGAAGTTATCGAAATTAGATTGGAGGAGTTGTTTTTGGCGATCGCTTAGTCCTGGTAGATCTAAAATATCTTCTACCTTGCTGTAAGGAGCATTCTTGATGATTTTCTTAGCCAGGGTAGGATACAAACCAGGATAATTTTGAAAAGCGCGGACGTTGGTATTATTCAAATCAATTTTTTTACCAAATTCCGTAGCTAGTTTATCATCTGCCTTGTTGCGGAACTCCACTGCCAAAACAGGCACCTGTGGTAGCGCCAGACTGTTGATCCCAACAGCTTGGGCTACACCAGTTGAACCCAACCATCCCCAGCAACCAAGCAACAAACTAAATACTGTTAATAAACGCACCAATTTTTTCACGACTTTTTTACCTCTTTCCATCAAACTGAATAATGGCTTTAAGCTGACAGCTGTCAACAGTTTATAATCTTTGAGGCACAGTTATGACTCTTGACTATTGAACGCCAGTTGCGACAAGTCGGCACTGGCACCCACTGCACTGGCGACTGTTAACTAAGAACTGATAGCTCAATCAACACACAGCAGTCATCAGAAACTAATATACAGCGTATTAATATCCACAATATTTACTGTTACTGGGTTTGATTCAATTTACTTTTTGTTACAAAGTTTTGTCTTGGGCAATTTTATACTTGTTAAAATACGCGTATATTTTTTTACTTGTGCTGGGCTATGCATTTATTATCAGCCATAGCATGAATTCGGGATTTTAAGAATGTCGATTTCCATCAAAGTTCTTCTGTTACTTGCTACAACAATTTATCAAGCGATCGCTATCTACTGGGAAGAGAGACAACCACCGCCGGGTAAATTGATTGATATTGGTGGATATCGCTTACATCTTTACGTTTTAGGAGAAGCTAGACCAACAATTGTTTTAGAACATAGCTTAGGAGGAATAGAAGGCTATTTTCTGATTGAGGAATTGGCCAAATTAGGACGAGTATGTATATACGATCGCGCAGGTTATGGATGGAGTGATCACAGCCCATATCCTCGAACTAGCCGTCAAATTGTCCAAGAATTAGACTTACTACTGACTAAAGCCGGTATTGAACCACCCTACGTTTTAGTAGGCAATTCTTTTGGTAGTTACAATGTGAGACTATATGCCCATCTGTTTCCCGAAAAAGTTGCAGGAATCGTACTCACAGATGGATTACATGAGACAGGAATGTCACAGATGTCTCTCCAATTACAAGCCTTAAAGCTATTTTTTATTTCTGGTTTTCTGATTTCTATTCCAGGCTCAATACTGGGGATTATCAGATTACTGAGAGTATGTAAAGTATTTGAATTAATCAAGCCTGAGTTACGCAACTTTTCTCAGAATTCTCTCAATTGGGTTAAACGTTCTTTTTGTCGTCCTAAACACTGGATAACAATGAGCCGAGAGATGATAAATCTAGACAAAAGTGCGCGTCAGGTGAGTATTGCTAAGGATTTCGCTCAAAGTCCTCTAGTTAGTATTAAAGCTAATTCCTTCTTTAAACCATCTTTTTGGAGTATTTTTATCCCTTTACGAGGTGCTAACCAGTTGCGGGATAAAATGCACATCCAGTTAGGTAATTTATCAACAGATTTTCTGCAAGTTGAGGCAAATCAAAGTGGACATTTTGTCTGGTTAGATCAACCAGATGTAATTGTCGATGCAGTGAAAATTGTGCTTGCTAAAATCTCGTCTTCTCTCTAAAAAAATATCTTTTAAATCACTCGATATCTGGATGTTTAATATACAGCGGTAGCCAGATAGATTAGGATATCTTCAAACGCCAAAACTACTTCACTGCAAGCATTTGACTTTTGCTACAAGTAGAAACACTCGGAAAAACTGAAATATGTGAAGAAAAATTAACTTACTAAAACTCTCTTCACTCCTGCCTTCTGCTATACCTGTCAATTAATTGTTGAAATCTAAATTTTTAAGCACAATTAGCTGCTAACAAAAATAAGCCGTCTACCAAAATAGTACTTAAGACTGCCCCAGCAAAAGCGTACCAGTGTCGCTGCTGGTGACGTAATGGTAAAATTCCTGCTGTTAATAATATCAATGCTAGAGCCACAGCCCAGGCTTGTCCCCAAGGTGTTTGGACTTGAGTGACAGCAGCTTGTAAAATTGGTGACACGCTGTCAGGTTCTACCTGCATAATTTGCCGCCAATAGGGCATGAGGTCAACTATGTAGAAATACACATCTGTTAAAACTGTGCCGAACAAGGAACCTAAATAAAACCAGTTACCAACCTTGCACCAGTTTCTCACCAGACACCAACAAGCAAACGGTAAGCCGATAGACTCCACTGGTAAATGCCATGCAGGTTCCCAACGTAACCAACCCCAATAAATTGCCCCTGCTAACCAACTCCAGCTAAAACCTAAGAGTAAATCCCCCCAGATGTATGTTGCAGGGCGTGACATTAAGCGAAAACTCAACCACACCCAAAACCCAGTCATCGCTAAACTGAGGCTGGGTAGCGATCGCACTAGTGGTGCTTCAATAAATACTGGGACTGATACTAAAAACACCGCCGCCGCCAACACTAACCAAGTTTGTCGAGACGATATTAACAATGGTAAAGATGGGGACGCAGAAAGTGTAGATTCTAATTCTTCTATACCTAGGTTCCCCGCTTTCTTTACGGTTAATTCCTTATCTATAGCTGTAGTAGAAGCGTTGTAACTAAACAAAGTATTATTAATCAAAGTTTTAATAATTGTAACTAAACTTTATCTTATTTAAGATAACATACCTAAAAATCCCCCCCTAGGGCATTTTTATTTTACCTAGATTTTGCGTAATTTTAAATGTCTGAGAGAAATAAATCATGAAAAAGGGGCGTGAGGTTAATATTTTCCCTAAACCCTGATCTCCCATCTCAACAAACAAAATTTTTGCCCGCAAAACATAGTTGACAACATCATGAAGATGATAAAACTTAGACACCGCAAAGCTTTTCACTCTATCAGCTATTACTTGCCACCTGTCACCTGTCACCTATTACCTCTCATCTCTTACCTATCGCCTGCTATAAGTATCCTGTAAGCTTCTCAAAAAGATGTTTGTGTAATTGGTTGTAATCGGAGCGATCGCAGGTAAATTAATGGCTTTATCAAAACGTCTATGGTTCGTGCTTATAAGTGCCACATCGGCAATTTCCGTAGTGGCCGCACTTCCCCTAAAAGTTATGAGTACTCCGCCCAACCCAGAGGTTAGTGGAGTGCAACAAATGAATATTTTGCAAGCAATTGTTTTAGGCTTCGTCCAAGGAATGACGGAATTCCTACCTATTAGTAGTACAGCCCATTTAAAAGTTGTGCCGATAGTTTTGGGTTGGGGTGATCCGGGAGTGGCGTTTACAGCGGTGATTCAGCTGGGGAGTATTGCGGCTGTGCTGTGGTACTTTTGGGAAGATTTAACCCGAATTGCCAAGGGAGCATTTAGAGCGATCGCCCAAAAAGATTATGCTGATTATGACTTTCGTCTATCTTTAGGAATTGCCTTGGGAACCTTGCCAATTATCTTTTTTGGCTTGTTGATCAAAAGATTTATACCCGATTATGATAATTCGCCCATTAGAAGCATAGGCTCAATTGCGATCGCTTCCATATTTATGTCCCTATTATTGGGAATTGCCGAAAAACTCGGCAAGCGACAACGAGACTTTGAACAACTGACCATGAATGATGGGCTATTAATGGGTTTAGCACAATCTTTAGCCTTAATTCCTGGTGTATCCCGTTCTGGTTCCACCTTAACAGCCGGGTTATTTATGACCTTACAACGGGAAACAGCCGCCAGATTTTCCTTTTTACTTGGTATTCCCGCCATTACCCTAGCAGGGTTAGTCGAGTTAAAAAGTGCTTTGGGTGAAGTTAGCGGTACAGGATTCTTACCCTTAATTGCAGGTGTGATTTCAGCGGCGATTTTTTCTTATATATCCATTGCTGGTTTACTGCGGTTCCTCAAAACCCAAAGCACTTGGGTATTTATTTGGTATCGCCTCGCCTTTGGCATAGCTATTTTAGGTGCGATTAGTGCTGGAATTTTAAAAAATAGTTAATCGGTAAGGATGAAGGATAAATTATGAAGAGTAGGGGCGAACGGCCGTTCGATCCTACTACTTCATACTTCATACTTCCAATGACCAACCTTCATCCTGCCAAAATTACCAAGGTGCTACCCAACTCCATCGCCGCTGAGATTGGCTTTGAAGTTGGAGATGCGATCGTCGCTATTAATGGTACACGTCCCCGCGATTTAATTGATTATCAATTTCTCTGTGCAGATGAATTTTTAGAATTAGAAGTTTTAGATACAACTGGCAAAACCCATCACGTCGAAATTGAAAAAGACTATGACGATGATTTAGGCTTGGAATTTGAAACAGCCTTATTTGATGCGTTAATTCAGTGCAATAATCGCTGTCCCTTTTGCTTTATTGATCAGCAACCCCCAGGTAAACGCTCTAGCTTGTATTTTAAAGATGATGATTATCGTCTGAGCTTTTTGTATGGCTCTTACCTGACATTAACTAATTTACCCGAACGGGAATGGCAGCGGATTGAACAAATGCGCTTGTCGCCCTTGTTTGTATCAGTTCATGCAACCGAACCAGATATTAGAATACGGTTGCTGAAAAATCAGCGGGCGGGACAAATTATGGAACAACTGCGCTGGTTCCAAAAAAGAAGATTACAAATTCACGCTCAAGTTGTGGTTTGTCCGGGGATAAATGATGGGCAACATCTGGAACAAACCCTCAAAGATTTAGCGTCATTTTATACTGGTGATGTACCTGCCGTGGCATCGGTGGCAGTCGTGCCGGTAGGTTTGACGCGGTTTCGTCCTCAAGAAGACGAACTGATACCTGTAACTAGAGAAAAAGCTCAAGAAGTTATTTTACAAGTGCGATCGCTCGCTAAACAATTTCGCCAGAAATGCGGCTCAAATGTTGTCTGGTTAGCCGATGAATGGTTTTTAATTGCTGGAGAAGAACTACCCACAGAAGCTGAATACGAAGACTATCCGCAAATCGACAACGGTGTCGGTTCGATTCAGTTATTTATTAAGCAATTTGCATCTGCTGCTACGGAATTACTACCAAACAAAATTTCTCCGCCCAGAAAATTTACTTGGGTAGTAGGTAACGCCGTCGAAAAAGCATTTCAACCGATATTGCAACGCCTAAATTCTGTTGAGGGGTTAGAAGTAAATATGATGGCTTTAGCTAGTGATTACTGGGGACAAAGTATTAGTGTCACTGGATTACTCACAGGTCATGATTTACTTTTATACCTTAAACAAAAAGATTTAGGTGCAGGAATTTTGTTGCCAAATGTCATGCTTAAACATGGCGAATTAGTATTTTTAGATGATGTCAAACTTGAGGAATTAGCTAGACAATTAAATACAAAAATCCTCCCAGTAGCTGGAGTAGAAGAACTAATCACTACCTGTATTACTGAACAAGTCTGAGCTTAAATATAAAAACATCAGTTGTTTTTCGGAGGTAATTTATTGTTATGCTGAATGATAAATAATAAACACTGTCTAATAATAAAAAAGTGAGGGTTAAAAGTGAAGAATCAGGGAACTGCAATCAAAGTCACAAAAAAAGCCAGATTCTTCATTTTTAGTTTTAACTTTTTAATCGTTAATTGTTTAACTAGTTTTAATATTTTAGCAGTTAGGGCAGCAAGTGAAGAACCTGTATTAAGCGTAGTCCAGAGTACAGAAAACAGGCAGCAATGGACAGGAATTACTAAACGCTTGCAAGCGATTGGGGTAAATTATTGTGTGATTCCCTTATCAGCAGTTAGAAGTAGTGGTGATTGGGGCGATCGCCGCGTCTTATTTTTGCCCAACGTTGAGACATTAACCCCCGCCCAAGCGATCGCCTTAGAATCATGGGTGAGTAAAGGCGGCAAAATTATCGCCAGTGGCCCGGTTGGCAGTTTATCAGCGCCGGGAGTGCGGCAGTTATTGCGATCGCTCCTTGGCAGTTATTGGGGGTTTGGGTTAGATGAAACACAACAACTCAAACCAGCCAAAACTCAGCCACAGAGATGGGCTAACCAAACCGAACTATTTGGACAAGTTCGTGGTGGTGTGGTCATTCCTGAAGGTGGGACGAGTCAAGCCACCGCAGTTTGGAATGCCCCAGACAATCCCGCCGCCGTCGTCACTACAGAATGGTCTACCTTATTAGGCTGGCGTTGGGGAACAGATGCCGCCTCCACCTTTGAGTTAGATAACGCTTGGTTAAAAGCTGCCATCAATCATCATTTAACAGCACCATCCCCAGGACAGCAGAAAATTGCCGGGGCTGACTCCAAGTGTTCCACCACAATTGCCACTGCTTCCCTGAATTCTCCATCCCCCATAACTCCCGTTATTCCCCAAGCCCCATTAGTTCCCCGCACCTCTCGTCCATCCTCCCCAGAAGCCATTGATCAACTAGAACAAACAGTGCGCTGGAATGTAGAACCCAATTCCAATCAGCCAATTGACGAAAAAGAAGCGATCGCCCTCCAGCAAGAATTAGAAAATTTAATTAGTCGGGTAGAAAGCGCCCATTTAGCCGCCTCAGTTCATGCTGCTAACCTGGATGAAGCCATCGCCAGCAATCCCCAATCTCTCAAAGAAGAAGAAACCCGTGTCGCCTCCACTAGACCAGGATTTGCGAGTCAGAGTAAAGAACAAGCCATTACCCAAGCGCGGCTAGTCGCCAAAAACATTCCCCAACTCATAGCCAATAAAAACTATGCCTTAGCGCGTCAGCAATGGTTAGCCACCAGAACCAATTTGTGGAAACATTTTCCTACCAATCGCCGATTAGCCCCTGCCGAAATTCGGGCAGTTTGGTTAGATAGAGGCACAATTGTCCGGGCAGGGGGCGAAAAAAAATTAGCCGAAGTTTTTGACCGTTTGGCACAATCGGGAATTAACACTGTTTTTTTTGAAACTCTCAACGCCAGTTATCCTATATACCCCAGTAAAGTTGCACCCCAGCAAAACCCCCTAATTCGTGGCTGGAACCCTTTAGCCGTGGCGGTGAAATTAGCCCATGAACGAGACATGGAGTTACACGCCTGGGTGTGGACTTTTGCCGCCGGGAATCAGCGTCACAACCAAGTTATTAATGTTCATCCTGATTATCCAGGGCCAGTACTGGCAGCCCATCCTAATTGGGCAAACTACGACAACAAAGGTAATACCATTCCCCCTGGTCAAACCAAACCATTTTTTGATCCAGCTAACCCAGAATTGCGGCAATATCTCTTGAAGCTGTTTGCAGAAATTGTCAGCGAATATCAAGTAGATGGTTTGCAGCTAGATTACATTCGCTATCCCTTCCAAGATCCCTTGGCTGGTCGGAGTTACGGTTATGGTCAAGCAGCACGAGCGCAATTTCAAAAGTTGACTGGTGTTGACCCATTGACTATTTCGCCCACCCAAGTTGAGTTATGGCAAAAGTGGACAGAATTTCGTACCCAACAAGTTGATAGTTTTGTCGCCGAAGTCTCTCAAATGATGCGGCAAAAGCGTGAGGATTTGATTTTGTCCGTGGCAGTATTTCCCTTACCAGAACGAGAACGTATTCAGAAACTCCAACAACATTGGGAAGTGTGGGCAAGGCGGGGAGATATAGATGTGATTGTCCCCATGACTTATGCTCAAGATACTGCCCGTTTTCAACGTCTTGCCCAACCGTGGATAGCTTCTAGTCAGTTGGGTTCAACTTTGTTAGTTCCAGGAATTCGTTTGCTGTCTTTACCAAATTTGGCAGCATTTGACCAATTACAACTAATTAGAGACTTACCAGCCAGTGGTTACGCCCTGTTTGCGGCGGAGAATTTTAACAATGATTTGCTGAAAATCTTTAATAGTACTCAAGGTAAAGTGCCATCTATACCAGATGAACCAATTCCCCTACGCCAACCTTTTGAAACTGCCGTTGTGCGTTATGGGTTGCTAAAACGAGAATGGCAGTATGTTCTACAAAACGAACTAGTGCAGATACCTGCCATTAAAGTTGCAGATTTTAACAACCAAATAGAAGTCGTAGAAAAAGCTTTAAATCAACTGGCGGCTGCCCCTTCTCCGGCGAAGTTACTTACAGCCAAAGCCTCATTAACTCGCTTCCAGTCGCAATTTCGCATTTGGATGCGCGATGCGGCAACGAATAACCCTTATCAAGTCAAAGTTTGGGAAAATCGCCTGGCAACCATCGAAAGACTATTACGCTATGGCGAAAGGCGATCGCAACTACGTCAGTAGGGTGTCAGGTAATACGGTTCGGATAAGAAAATCACTCGTGGAGGTCAGCAAGGGGGCAGGGGTGC
>NZ_JADEWI010000087.1 GCF_015207705.1 Nostoc sp. LEGE 06077 | reverse complement strand
CAAACGCTTTACAGAAATCATCTACATGACAGAACAAAGCATCTAAACTAAACATAGGACAGGCTGCTGGATTTGTTGTTATTTTCAGCTTACTACCTGTCCTTTTTCTTATCCCGAACTCAGGTTAATTAACTAACTCTGTAAGAATTTTCGTGTTCCAACTTGGATTTTGCTGGTTGACAAAATCCATACATGAATTCATGGCTTCTATATAAGCTGCAAATGTTAACTCTGCTATGGTTATAGCTTGCTGTCTTTGTTCATCACTCAGATCGATTTCTTGAAAGAACCTTACAATATTGGGTGTATTCATATAGTGATGTTCTTCTTCATGTAAATGACACATACCAAAATAACGATATTCCTGGCCTGTTATTTCCTTCAGTTCTAAAGCTACTGGCTGTGAGATGTTAAAGAAAACATTTGCCGTTGCTTCAGCGACTTGCATTGCTACAAATTTAAAAATAGGATCTGCCTGAAAAGTATGATGATATATTTGATAACATACTGTGCGTGATTTCAAAGTCGCTTCACCAAAACTAAATGACATTGCATCGGTGAGTTTGGTGCAATGATGAAGTTCCAACTTTTCTATATCTTCTAACAGCCATTGCCAATGAAAATGTTCTTCGTAAGTATGTCGATTAATTAAGTGTTGAATTTGATTAGTAGTGGGTTCTTCGCGGAACACATTATTGCATAGTTCGCCAAAACCCATAGCTAAAGGAACAAGGATGGGCGCAAAACTCAGTCTGTCTTTGGGGTGTATACTTTGATTTTGCATAAAAGAGAATAACGGCAACTTAGCAAAATCTTGCTTTTTGTTTTCAATCAATGCCAAAACATGCTGCATATTTTTGCTTCCTGATGTTAATAATGAGCAATATTCAAAGTTCCATACCAAGGGGAATGGAATTAAACAACAGCGCCAGACAGACCTTCTGTATATACCTTTCATGTATGCAGGCATATAGAACAAAAGTTATTTTTTTAAGGTTAGCTTGGCTCTAAGGCTATTATTTGTAGGGGAATTTAATCAATCGGGAAAAATTTTTTGTCAGTTAATATCAATCATATATCTACATTTGCAAACTTGATAACCAGCCTTTATTCTTCTTTTTATTAAGTTGAGTATGCTTCAGCTTGTTCAAGTATTCTAAGCTTTTTATTCAAAAAAATATATGGGTTTATATTTAATTATTGGAAAATGTTTCTCCAGATATATCTTTGATATTTGTTTAGTGTATTCCATTAAAATTACGGTTGCCATAATCTTTAATTTAAGATATCTAAACACAAAAAAATATTTATTAATTTATCAGAGAACACTTGAAACTTTACGTAGTATTAGCTAATAGATATTCGTGAATGATGATATTAAGAACGGGAGAATGGGCAAACTAATTATAAGTATGTAGTTGAAAGCTCTCACCATCCGAAAAACTATGAAGCGTTTTGGTATTTTGCGTTCTTCAAAGTTGCCTTTGCGGCTGATTCTGATTGTCCCCTTTGTGTTGCAAACTTTTGCCGCAGTTAGTTTAGTAGGTTATTTATCGTTTAGAAACGGGCAAAAAGCAGTCAATGACCTTGCAGATCAGTTGACTAGTAAGGTGAATGGTCTTGTGGAACAGCACCTTAATACATACTTAGCTACTCCTCATCAGGTTAATCAAGTTAATTTAGCAGCCATAAAGCTAGGAATGTTGAATTTGCAAGACTACGATCTTGCAAGTTGCTATTTCTGGAAACAAATGCGAGTATTTAACATTGGCTATATTAGTTTTGCTAATCCTAAAGGTGAATTTATTGGTGTTGAACGTTTAGATAATGGTCATCTGTTAATTAATGAAGTTTCCGAGAAAAGAACTATTGGCAAACTTTATGTTTATAGTACAGACAACGAAGGAAATCGTAATCAGTTAACAGCCATCAAAGACTATAATCCGCTTTTAGAAGCTTGGTATACCGATGCTGTCAAAATGGGTAGACCAGTGTGGAGCCAAATTTATCAATGGGAAGATAAACCAGAAATATTCTCTATATCTTCTAGTTATCCGCTATATGATAACTCTCAGAATATTGTTGGTGTAATTAGTGTAGATTTATTACTAACACAAATTAGTGATTTTTTAAAAAATTTAAAATTTGGTAAGCAAGGAAAAGTATTTATTTTAGAAAGATCTGGATTTATAGTAGCTTCTTCAACTAATGAATCACCATACAATGTAATTGATGGGAAGGCACATAGATTATCAGTATTCAATAGTCAAAGTCATACAATTAAGGGTATAGCTGATTATCTTCAAAAAAAGTTTGGTAGTTTTCAAAAAATTCAGGATACTCAACAGTTTACATTACAAATTAAAGGTGCGCGACAATTCGTCAAAGTCACACCTTGGCAAGACAAATTAGGACTAGACTGGCTAGTGATTGTGATTGTGCCTGAAACTGACTTTATGGCAGAAATAAATGCTAATAGCCATACAACTATTTTGCTTTGTGTGGGCGCATTAATTGGCGCAACTATATTGGGAATTTATACTTCACGTTGGATTGCTCAACCTATTTTACATCTGACCCAAGCTAGTAGTGCGATCGCCGCTGGGAATCTGGAGCAAACAGTCGAAATCTCTGGTGTAAAAGAACTCAGTATTCTGTCTCAATCATTTAATCAAATGGCCGGACAATTAAATGATTTTTTTACAGCTTTAGAAAGAACCAACCAAGAACTAGAACAACGTGTGGAATTAAGGACTAAAGAACTAAAAACGGCGAAAGAATTAGCTGATGCTGCTAACCAAGCCAAAAGCGAATTTCTCGCCAATATGAGTCATGAACTTCGCACACCCTTAAATGGTATTCTTGGCTATGCACAAATTCTCCAACGCGATATTAATGCAAGTACTGAACAACAAAATGCTGTCAAAGTTATTTATCACTGTGGCTCTCATTTATTAATGTTAATTAATGATGTTTTAGATATTGCCAAAATTGAATCTCAAAAACTAGACCTATATCCTAATATATTTAATTTTAATGATTTTTTCCTGGGCATATATGATATGTGCCGGATTAAAGCAGAGCAAAAAGATATTATTTTTAGTTATCAAATTAGTAAGGATATACCGACGGCAATTCATGCCGATGAAAAACGGTTACGCCAAGTATTACTGAACCTTTTAGGAAATGCGATTAAGTTCACAGACGATGGTGAAGTTAAGTTCAGTGTGGATGTAATTAATCCAGATTTGCTGGCCATAGATAATCATCAAGGTGAACAACTCAGCACAAGCAAAATTAGATTCCAAATTGAAGATACAGGAGTTGGCATATCCTTAGAGCAATTACAGAAAATTTTTCTGCCTTTTGAACAGGTAGGAGATAGCTTTCGTAAAGCAGAAGGAACGGGCTTAGGTCTGGCTATCAGCTGTCAAATTGTAGAAATGATGGGTAGCAAAATTCACGTAGAAAGTCACTATGGTAAAGGTAGTAAATTTTGGTTTGATCTAGATTTACCAAAAGTTGCAGATTATGTATCATCTGAGGTTCCGCATCTTGACAAATGTAGCAATCACATCATTAGATACAAAGGAACTCAAAAAACCATTTTGGTTGTAGATGATATCTCGGATAATCGCGCTGTGATTGTAAATTTACTCAAACAAGTTGGATTTGGCGTAATTGAAGCTCCCAATGGAAAAGAAGGTATTAGTAAAGCACAAGAGTATCAACCAGATTTAATTATTACTGACTTAGGAATGCCCATCATGAATGGGGTGCAAATGACGCAAGATTTACGTAGTCAGCCGGAATTTGCCCAGACAGTGATTATTGCTTCTTCTGCTAGTGTATTTAGTTTAAACCGTAAGGAAAGTTTGGCAGCCGGCTGTAATGATTTTCTCCCCAAGCCAGTACAAGCTGAGGAATTATTTGCTCAACTCAAGTCGTATTTAAAGTTAGATTGGGTCTATGAAGACATCAAGATACCTCAGCAGATTTCCTCAGAAAATAAAGAGGATATCGTCTTTCCCCCAGCAACAGAACTAGTAAATTTATATCAAGCAGCTAAAGCTGGTTATGTGATGGGTATTCAAGAAGAAGTGAATCGCATCCAAAAACTAGATAATGAATATGTAACGTTTACTAATAAAATTTTAAATTTAATAGAAGACTTTGAAGATGAAGCTATTGTAGAAATGCTTAAGCCATATTTAGCTTAGAACAGCCAATTTGTTTAGTCAGCAGTTCAAAAAATGAATAATATTCCAAACAATTCAATTCTAGTTGTTGATGATGTACCAATTAATATTAAAATTTTATTGGAAATATTAACACAAGCTGGCTATAGAGTTTCTGTTGCCAAAAATGGTAAAAGCGCCTTAGAAAAAGTAGAAGAGGCGATACCTAATTTAATTTTATTAGATGTCATGATGCCTGTTATGGATGGGTTTGAGACCTGTCGGATTTTGAAGGCGAACCCAAAAACTAAAGATATTCCTATTATATTTATGACGGCACTTTCTGAGCCAATAAATAAAGTTAAGGGGTTACAATTGGGAGCAGTAGACTATATTACTAAACCAATAGAGCATGAAGAAGTATTAGCGAGAATTAATGTCCATTTAGAACTGCGGAGAACACAATTAAAATTAGCGCAAGAAGAAAAAATGTCGTCTTTAGGACAACTAGTGGCAGGTATTGCTCATGAAATTAATAACCCAGTTAACTTTATCTCTGGTAATTTAATTCACGCCGAAAAGTATATTGAAGATTTATTGAAATTACTAGAATTATATGAAACACATACAAATATTTCGATTCCAGAAATTAAAACTTTCTCTAAGAAAATCGAAATAGATTTTCTTAAACAAGACTTACCGCAACTTTTATCTTCAATGAAAAAGGGGTCTGAGCGTGTGGAACAAATTGTGCGATCGCTCCGCCTGTTTTCCCGCTTGGATGACACTGAGTGTCAGCTAGTTGACTTACATGAAGGGATTGATAGCACTTTGGTAATTTTAAGCAGTCGGATTAAAGCTACATCTGCACGTCCGGCTATTGATATTGTAAAGGAATATGGTGATTTACCTTTAATCGAGTGTTATGCGGGAAAAATCAACCAAGTTTTAATGAATCTTTTAGCCAATGCGATCGATGCTATTGATGAAGCTATAGAAAAGCTAGAGTCGAATGGGAGTGAGCAATCTCCAACAATTTGGATTAGTACAACCGTGACAAGTGATCAAAAGTCTGTGTTGATTGAGATTGCTGATAATGGTATTGGTATGTCTGCTGATGTACAACAGAGAATGTTTGAGCAATTTTTTACGACTAAACCCCTAGGGAAAGGTACTGGTTTAGGATTGGCGATCGCGCGGGAAATCATAGTGGAAAAACACGGAGGCTCTTTGCAAGTCAATGCTTCCCCAGGAAAAGGCGCTAAATTTGCGATCGCTATTCCCATTCGCCAAAAAGATTACTGAAATTCACTGAATTTAAATAGAGTAAACGTAGGACTTACGTAAGTGTCATATTTTTTTGTTGAGGCTGTCAAGAGTCCACAAAAACCTTTATTTTTGACTCTTCTACCAAAAAATAGGTGTAACAGTTGCATAAGTTCTGTTGATGTGGCTGTGAATTTTCCACAACGATAGAGTTTGTGATGAAAATTTTCATAGCAATAGCAACAGTTGCTGCTGGTTTGGGAAAAATAATTAACAGGAGATAGTAGGTACAAGCTTTCTCGCTATATTAATTTGTTCACCGTATATTTACCCATTTATTATGCAAACTCTAGAAGAGTTTTTGTACTTGTAACCGCTATCAACTGATCAATTCCTGTTTTTATATCTCAACCCAAAATATCCAAATGCTTAATTTACAAGAAAATAGTTTAATTTTAATCGTAGATGATACTATTACCAATCTAGAAATTATATCTAACGCATTGACAACTGCTGGATTTGTCGTGACTACAGCTAGAAATGGAGAAAAGGCACTTCAGCAAATACAGGACACATTACCAGATTTAATTTTACTAGATGTGATGATGCCTGGTATAGATGGGTTTGAAACTTGTCAAAAATTAAAGACAAATCCTCTCACTCAAGATATTCCAGTAATTTTTATGACTGGTATTTCGGATATAGAGACTAAGGTAAAAGGTCTAAATTTAGGGGCGGTTGATTATATTACTAAACCATTTCAAAAAGAAGAAGTATTAGCCAGAATTAAGACACATTTACAACTGCGTTATTTAACAAAAACTTTAGAGCAAAGAGTTACCGAAAGAACAGCCGAACTTTCCCAAGCTTTAAAAGACTTACAAGCATATCAAATCCAAATAATTCAAAAAGAAAAAATGTCTGCGTTAGGTCAGTTAGTAACAGGAATTGCTCACGAAATTAATAATCCTGTTAGTTGTATTCATGGAAATCTTGATCATACTGCTAATTATTTTAATAATTTAATTAAAATAATCGACCTTTATCAGCAAAATTATCCTGAACCTGTACCGGCGATTCAAGCAGAAATTGCCGAAACAGACTTAGAGTATATGCGTTCTGACCTACCTAACTTAATTACTTCGATGAAAGAAGGCGTTCAACGCATTCGCAATATCAGTACTAGTCTGCGGAATTTTTCTCGCCCTGATAAGGATCGGAAAGTATTCTGTAATATTCATAATGGTATCGACAGTACAATTATGATTCTCAAGCACCGCCTGAAACCCTCCAAAGTCCGTCCAGAAATCGAAGTTATGAGAAATTATGGCAATTTACCTTCGATAACCTGCTTCAGCGGTCAATTAAATCAAGTATTTATGAATATTTTAACTAATGCAATTGATGCTTTAGAAGAGTCTAATATAGGGCGGAGCTATAGTGAAATTGAAAAGCATCCTAATCAGATTTGGATTACAACTTCCCTGAGTGAAGACAAACACAATGCTGTGATTCGGATCAAAGATAATGGAGTTGGAATGTCTGCTGATATCCAGCAGAAAATATTTGAGCATTTGTTTACGACCAAATTATTCGGTCGAGGTACAGGTTTAGGGTTATCAATTGCCCATCAAATTATTGTGGAAAAGCATAAAGGTAAATTGGATGTATATTCTGTACCAGGGAAAGGTTCAGAATTCATGATTACTATTCCAATTCACTAGGCTGATAAATGACTATAATCTTGACTAATGACGATGGCATTGATGCGCCTGGAATCAATGCGCTGCTGAAGGCTGTTAACAGTGAAAAAGTGATTATTGCTGCGCCCACAGATCATCAATCAGGCTGTGGACATCAAGTTACTACAACCCGTTCTATTAATATTCAACAGCGTTCGGCGAGAGAATATGCGATCGCTGGTACTCCTGCTGATTGTGTGCGAATCGCCATATCGCAAATTTCCCAAGATATCGAGTTTGTCTTATCTGGCATCAATGCTGGTGGAAATCTCGGTGTAGATGTTTATATTTCCGGGACTGTGGCTGCTGTGCGAGAAGCTGCGATGAATGGGATTCCGGGGATTGCTATTTCTCACTATCGCAAAGCCAAGCAAAATTTTGATTGGGAATCGGCGGCAAAATTAACAGCTGAGGTGTTAGCCGATTTACTCCAGCGTCCTCTAGAACCAGGGTGCTTTTGGAATGTTAATTTGCCACATTTGCAGCCAGGAGAGGCAGATCCTCAAATGGTATTTTGTCAACCTTGTAGCAAAGCTTTGCCGATTAATTACCGCGTGGATGGCAATGATTTTTATTATGTTGGAGAATATGGTAAACGCGATCGCACTCCCGGTAGTGATGTAGATGTTTGTTTTTCAGGCAATATTGCCATCACACAGTTAAGAGTGTGAAATTAATTTTCCATCGGTACGGAAACAGGATAAGCAAAAAGAGGCCTATCTGAAAATTACCTTGAATTACCATTCACCAATGACTATTTACTCTTGGCTCCTTCTGTGTCCAACCTTTGCATCAAAGATGTTAACTTATCTAGAGTCTGTGTAAGTTGGGCGAGTTTCTGCACAGTGTAGTCTTGAGATTGAGCTAGGTGTTGCATGGTATCACACAAAGCAAAAATTTGGTGGCCTTGCTGCTGTAACTGCTTTCCTTGTGCCTCAACTTGCATACTCAGATAATCTAATCTGTCAGCGAGGCTTTCAATCGTCTCGGTAGTAGTAAGTACTGCTTCGCCAATTTGCTCAACAATAGATTCTAAGCGACTAACTTTAACTTCGACTCCACCTGAAATCATATTTCCACCATCCCATCATAAAAAATACTAGTCCTTGTTTCTAGCCTCAGTGTCATTTTTTACTCATCTTGATGACATCTGCTCAGATCTACAAGAGGTGCCATCTGAAGTTAGTCTGAACAAATCATTGGTAGGGATGTGCAGCCCTTACTACTTAGAGATTTTTCTGAGATACTTCAGTTTAGCTAGAAAGTTTAGTGAATCAATTAGTAGCTTGTTTTTACCTTCGAGCATCTTTTTATACATAATATTTATGCTTAAGTACTCTTTAAAAGAGATACAAAAAAATTTATGTAAATTTTACAAATTTTCATTTATTTAGTCATCTTGATGAAGATTAAGTAAATATACCGTAAAAAAGGACTTGGGAGTAGAAGACAAAGTTTATATTCGGGAATAAATTTTGAGTGAATTTACCCTGGTTAATCTACCTTTGGCTAGACAATGTACCAAACACCATTGCAAAGCGCTTGTCAACTTGCTACTGACAGAGCTTGGGAATTAGATACACCCCACTATTCCGTAGATTCTAAATTCAAACGTTGTTTAGATATTTTAGGGAGTTTAGTCGGTTTAATAATTTTGGGTGTTGTGTTTATACCGATAGCGATCGCTATTAAACTCGATAGTCCAGGCCCAATTTTCTTTACTCAGGAACGTTACGGACTTCAGGGACGACCTTTTATGCTCCGTAAATTTCGTTCAATGGTTGACGATGCGGAAAGACTCAAGTCTCTCGTCAAAAACGAAGCGGACGGATTAATCTTTAAAAATAAGAATGACTTCCGCGTCACGAAAGTAGGACGGTTTTTGCGTAGTACCAGTTTAGATGAATTGCCACAATTTTGGAATGTGCTTGTAGGTGAAATGAGTTTAGTGGGAACACGTCCACCTACTGCTGATGAAGTAGCCAAGTACAATCAACGCCATTGGCAACGTTTGAATGTCAAACCTGGTTTGACTGGAGAATGGCAAGTTCATGGTCGTTCTCACGTCAAAGATTTTGAACAAATAGTTGACTTAGACTTGCGTTACCAAGAAAAGTGGCATCCATTCTATGATTTATTTTTGATTACCAAAACTTTCTACGTCATCTTTGGTAAAGTTGGGGCTTTTTAAATTCATAAATTGCTCCAGTTTTTCAAAAAGACAATTCCAAGAGCGCAAATCGCAAAGCCCACTAAACTAATTTTTCTTGACCAAATACCTGACAAATCTGCTTGACTAACTTGAGTAGCAATTTCTCTAGAACTCATCACCACTGCATACTGTGTCAAAGCAGCACCAAAAATATACATGACTGAAGGCATTGTTTCTGCCCCAATAATCGATTCACTATTAAAATAACCCTGAAGTAAACCAGCGATCGCAGTTATTATCAGCAGCTTCCATAAGTTGGGCTGCTTTGATGTAATTAGCACTATACCCAAAACAATACTAATAATAGCGATCGCTATTTCTGTTACAGGTAAATTTATTTGCCAGAGATAAATGAGCGTGCCGCAAATATTAGCGAATATCAGCGTAGTAGCTATCAATCTACCACGCACATTCCCAGCCGCCAGTAAACCAATTGCCAAAATACTCGCAAATTTATCTAAGGCCAGTACGGGGTCTGCCATTCCCCATAAAAAGCCGTCCCAGGAGTTAGAAATTTCATGGAGAGATGATACCCCAGTCCATGAACTTAGCAAACTAATGATAGCTAAAGCAGCGATCGCACCAACATAACGCTGGAGCAATTTATCTTTGAGCATAAAATATAACCTATTAGTTTTTCGGTATCTTATACTGCCCAAGTACCAAAAAAAACTAACGCGATCATTACCTGATTTTACGTAAGTTTGACAAATCTTTTTTGACCTCACCCTAAACCCTCTGTAATGCAGAAGTTTGGGAGAGGGTTTCTTCAATCTGTCGAACTCAAGCTGATGGTTCATGAATCCGTTGAACATCTGACAGCACTGCTGATGCGCTTGAGAAAATCATTGCTATTTGTAACAGTAATATCCCAAAATCCTGTCCATCTTACTGTTTGAGGATCAATTTTTCCAAGCTGGATTAGTGACATACGGCTGATCAGATTTCTCAAGAATTAGAACTGATGAAAAGTGAAGTCATTATAGAAGTAGCTTACGAAATATTAATTCGTCATTGGTCAAGCTTGCGTTGGTGGTTAGATGAAAACCGCGATCGCCTATATCAACAAGAGCGTCTCGAAAAGAAATGCAAGGAATGGGAGCAAAAGAAAAAGCACCCGGATTTTTTACTGCAAAAAGCTCAACTTATAGAAGCATAAGCATATTATCAAAAATACAAAGACTACCTCATGCCCAAAGAAAAAGAATATATCTAAGTGAGTAAACAAGCACGGCGTAAAAATCGTTTTTTACTAGGAAGTGGTAGTACTATTACTTTATTATTAATTCTCGATTCTGCTGTTGTTGCTGCCAAACAACAACAGCAGAACCAGTTGACTAAACTTATTCGCTATAGTCCAAATAAGCCGGAATTTTCAGGTTCACGCAGAGGCGCGGAGAGTAAACAGAAATTACTACCGGTTTCTGACACGTGAATTCTCATTACTTTAACTAACGCAACAATTCCTCGACTTGATGCTGACTCCACAAAGTTCGATACAAACCTTCTTGTTGCACGAGTTCTATATGATTGCCTGTTTGGACAATTTTACCTTTATCCATGACTAAAATTCGGTCAGCGGCGGCTGCTGCTGATAGTTGGTGGGTGATAAAAATTACTGTTTTGCGGCTAGTTCCACCAGAAAGATTTTTGAGAATTTTGGTGGCTGTTTGATTATCAACGCTAGATAAAGCATCATCCAAAATTAAAACTGGCGCATCAACTAGCATAGCTCTGGCTAAAGCGGTGCGTTGTCGTTGTCCACCAGAAAGAGTAATACCGCGTTCGCCTACCAGAGTTTCGTATTGTTGGGGGAAATTAATAATTTCGCCATGAATCTGAGACATAACAGCTACAGATTCTACATCTTGTTGTTCGCTTACTGGGTCAGCGTAGCGGATATTATTTTTAATTGTGGTGCTGAACAAAAAACTATCTTGGGGAACATAGGCGATCGCACTTCGCAAATCTGCTAAGGCAATTTTGGTGACATCTACCCCATCTAAAAACAATTGTCCAGGAGCAATATCCAACAACCGAGGTAAAGCATTTGCTAAGGTTGATTTCCCCGAACCAATTGCCCCAACAATCGCCACCGTCTCGCCGGGAACAATTGTAAAATTGACATGATCTAAAGCCGGTGTGGCCATTTCTGGGTAAGTAAAGCTGAAGTTCTTAGCTGTAATTTCTCCCTTGATTTCAGCTAGGGGTAAATGTACAACATCAGCTACATCTTGAATTTTTGGGCTGACGCTGAGAATCGATTCTAGGCGATCAATACTGACTTCACCGCGTTGATAAGTGGTAATGGTAAAGCCTAACAAAGCTGTGGGAAACACCAGACGTTCTACATAAATCAGCAGTGCTAAAAAGTCACCAACTGCTAACGTTCCCCCAGAAATACGGGTTGTTCCCAGCCAAATAATAATTAAAGAACTGATATTTGCTAAACCGCCAATTAACGGAAACAAGACATTGCGGCTTTTTGCTAATTGCAGGTTAGCTTTTAATAGCTGCTGATTTTTTTTGGCAAAAGCTTGACGCTCATTGTCTTCTTGAGCGTAAATTTTAATTAAGGCAATCCCGCTAATGTCTTCTTGAATCAGTTCACTAATATCAGATAGTTTCTCTTGGACAGTGGCTTGTTGTTTGCGTAGGCGATCGCTAAACAAATGCACCAACAAAAACATGAAAGGATACACTGCTAAAGAATACAGTGTCATATCTGGGCTAATTGTCAGCATTACCGGCAGTGTCAAAGTGTAGGCAAAAAAAGTATTGGCTAAACTTAGCACTGCAAAACCCAACAAGCGGCGGATATTTTCCACATCGCTGGTAGCGCGACTAATTAAATCCCCGGCGGTATTTGTCGCAAAATAAGCAGGTTCTAACTTCAGTAAATGTTCAAAAATCCGTTGTTTTAGGTCAAATTCTACCTGTCGTCCTACCCCAAACAGCCAGATCCGCGAAGCCATGCGGATTAACCACATTGCCGAACTCAACAAAATGATGATTACGACGTAATGTATGAGTTGATTCCAGCTAAATTGAGTTGAAAGTTTATCAACACAGCCACGAATTAACCAAGGAATATAAACGCCCAAGCCATTGACAGACAATAAGGCAAAAATGCCTAATGTTGCCTCTACCCAATGAGGACGCAGGTAAGCACCGAGTTTAGCTAGTCGTCGAGATTTTGCCATTACAGCAACTTTGCAACTCCATCATCCTAAAACAAACGGATCGTAGGTTTATATTTTATCTACAAAGAACTCAGGAGTGTGTGGTCAGAATTCAGTAGAGAAAATTATTTTCTGAATTCTCAATGCTGAATTCAGGTTTTTAAATAAGGCCAGCCACTAGGGCGTAGCGTTGCGGCCTTGTTAATTTTACTTTTTTAACCCTAGGACTGGCGACCACGCAAGAAAAAGTAAACTTGATTGAGGTAACTTTCCCAAACTTGGGTGGTAAGTTGTAGTGTTTCAGCACTTGGTACAAAGTCCTCCAGTCGCAAACCTCGTTCTCGAATTTGTTGAGGGTTTTGTAACAGGTAAGGAGGAATTTTGAGATCAAAAGAGTTGAAAGCAATCGCCTTTAGCCCTAGTTGACTATCTACATCGCTAGTTGTGGTTCCTGGCGCTAATGCTACAAGGACTTCGCCAGTCGTCCCAGCTGACTGATAATTTCTGACTACTTCCTGATTTGCTACAGTGGGATTAACAACTGCGGCAATTGGTGTCCTCACCAGAAAATAAGCGATCGCTGGTGTACTAGACAACAGCAAAATTGTCAACGCCCAACCAATTAAATATCCTCCCGGTTTATCTATCCCACCGCCTTTAATTTTTTGGGCGGCAAAAATCATCATCAATACTGACGCTCCCAAAGGCTTGAGGGGGAATGAAATCACCCTCCACAAAGATGCCACAGCTGGTTCGTTGGGGTTAACAAACGACAAAGCTAGGACAACCAAAATAATTACTAAGACTACTCGCCCAGCAAACGTTCCTTGAGGATAGAACCTCTGGAACAACGAATATACGATAGTGCCAACAAGCAGCCACAAAAGTACGCGGCTCAACAATATGAACATAGATTAACTCTCAAATTTTCTAGTGCGATCAGCCTAGGGTTTGGAGCAAGAATGTGTATTTGACCGTCAAATTGTAATCGGACTTTTACTTGACTGCAAATATTACCAGCCTCACACCTAATGACTACCGTCGTAGTGATTTTAGAGCAATTTTTTGACACTGCGTCTATTATTTATAATTTTCCAGGTGAGTCAGAAAATTAGGGGTGTAAGGGTATGGGGGTGTAAGGTTTGGGCTTTAGGGGAAATATAACCTGTGTTGACTTGTTTTTGTCTTAGTTTCAGGTAGATTATTTCCCTGGTATCCTTACACCCCTACACCTCTACACCCATAATTAATTGAGAAATTGTCAACTCACAGGGGAAAAACTATGTCGCCGGAAAAGCCCAGCATTTTAGTCACAGGGGGAGCAGGATATATCGGTTCCCATACTGTACTTGCTCTCCAGCAAGCAGGTTATGAGGTGGTAATACTTGATAACCTGGTTTACGGTCATCGAGAATTGGTAGAACAGGTTTTAAAAGTAGAACTGGTAGTGGGTGATACAGGCGATCGCCCTTTATTAGATGATTTATTTAAAACCCGTAATTTTGCGGCGGTGATGCACTTTTCTGCCTACGCTTACGTAGGTGAGTCGGTGACTGACCCAGCAAAATATTACCGCAACAATGTGGTCGGCACTTTGACTTTATTAGAAGCAATGCTGGCTGCGTCAATTAATAAATTCGTCTTTTCTTCCACCTGCGCCACCTACGGAGTCCCAGAAGTCATCCCGATTCCTGAAAACCATCCTCAAGACCCAATCAATCCCTATGGGGCTACTAAGCTGATGGTAGAGCGTATTCTTGCTGATTTTGATGTCGCATATAATTTCAAGTCAGTGCGGTTTCGCTACTTTAATGCAGCTGGTGCGAATCCTGATGGTTTGCTAGGCGAAGATCACAACCCAGAAACTCATTTAATTCCTTTGATATTGCTGACAGCTTTAGGTAAGCGGGAGTCTATCTCGATTTTTGGGACAGATTACCCCACCTCTGATGGTACTTGTATTCGTGATTATATTCATGTTAACGATTTAGCCGATGCCCATGTTTTGGGACTGGAATATTTATTAAAGGGTGGCGATAGCGAAATATTCAATTTAGGTAATGGGAGTGGTTTCTCTGTGCGAGAAGTGATTGCGGCGGCTGAGTCCGTGACAGGCGTATCTATTCCCATTCAAGAATGCGATCGCCGTCCTGGTGATCCACCTGTTTTAATTGGTAGTAGTGAAAAAGCCAGAAATATCCTCGGCTGGCGATCGCAATATCCATCTATCCAAGATATTGTTAGTCATGCCTGGCAGTGGCATCAAAAGCGACACAAATAGAAGTGTGAAGTATGAAGTGTGAAGTATGAAATTTTTCTGTTCACTCTTCATACTTTATCTTTTATTTCAGTAAACAGATTTAGGCTTGATTATGTCGTTGTTCTAAGTGCTGTTGATGCAATTTGGGAAAGTTATCTAAGTCTTCTATCGTCTGAGGGGCGGGAAAAATTTCATTACTATTAGAGCTAAATCTAGCTAAATAAATTTGAAAGGCTGCTTCATCTTCTCTTTGTTCAAGAATATATTTACGTAGTTCACTCCGAGTCATTGACATAAAATCATACTTACTCATAAATATCTCCATTTTCCATTGGGATAAATAATGATTTCCGTTTCTTCCCCAGCTAGGAAAACAACATTTTTTGTACGCTCATCTATGCGTATCATATATATCGGTACATACATTTTAGTTATCCAATAGCTCAGAATGAAACAAGTTTGTAGCTGCTGAGAGGTAGGCATACTGGAAATTATGTAACTAACTTCTTCTTGTCTTTTGCAAGACAACAAAGAAAATACCGATGAGTGCCAAACCTGGAATTGCGATCGCCCAAACTGGTAGAGTTTTAGTATTTTCCTGAGCTACATTGCTGTTGACATTTTGCACTGATTGTGAATCTTGGGTATTTCCAGCCGCGACGGTGACTTCAAACTTGAGATTAAAAGGCTTGAAACTTGCGCCTTTTGCTGGCTTACCACTTAGCTGTAATTGATAAATTCCGGGTTTGGGAAAGGTAATTTCGGCTCCGGGAATACCTTGGAAGCGTTCAGCGGCTACTGGTTGTAAAGATGGTTCTAGTAGGGCTGGCTCACTGGGGGTGTGCGGTTCGGCATAAACTGCTAACTGACAATTGCATTGGGCGAGAGGAATGGTTTGTCCACCTTTACGTGTGAGGGCAAACCAAGCTTGTGTAGATTCACCAGCACGGGGATTATCATTAGGTTCGAGATGTAGAGTTGCGCCGACATCGGCTGCTACTTGCACTTTATGGGCTAAGACAGGATGAATCGTAGTAATTGCGATCGCTAAACAAAACAGCAATAATACATTTAACTTTTTCTTGACTGGCAAATAATTCATTCTTCCCCTATTCCTCTGCGCTCCTGCTCCCTTTGCTCATCTGCTTTTAGCCAACGTAATAGTAATACACCAAGGGTGGCAATTCCTAACAGCAATGTTGCTAATTTATTCCCCCAAGTTGATTCTAGGGAACCCAGGTAATGGGAACCAATCACCACTGCATGAAAGGTACTTAAGAGTAAAGCTGGCACGCTTAACAAATGAATCTGTCGCCATCGCTTACCCCAAGATTTCTGCAAGGATTCCCAACTAGTTAAAGCAGCAGGGGTCATTAATATCAATGCTACAGCACCCGCAGCCATCCCCCAGCGAAACTCTGCGGGAAAAAACCAAAAAGCGGCAAAATTCCATTGCAGGGAATGTTCAATCATGTGGGTAGTGTGGACTACGGATAACACAAAAGCACCCACGCCTAAAGCCCGACGGTAACGCATCGGTGCAGCCCACATCTGACTAATTGGGCGGGCAATCAGCGCTAACATCAGACAAAATAGGGCAGCGTGTCCGGTGTAATCTACCATTGTGTCACCAGTCCGCAATAAAGTAATTGCGCCAATGGCCAGCGTCACCCAACCGCCTAAGCGAAATAATTGACTGCGCCTATCTTTACTAATTAAAGAAGTCGAAACACCAACTCCTAGCATTGTGGGTAAAGTACCCAAACCAAAAGCTAACATTGTGGCTGCACCCATCCAGAGATTACTGGTTTCTGCGGCTTTAATTTGAGCAGCATACAAGAAACCACAAGGCATTAAACCCCAAGTCATCCCCAAAAATATCGGTGTCCACCAGTTGGTTTGCAAAGAAAGTTTGATCATGCCTGTACTCAGGCGATCATGTAAATTACTTTTTAATAAAGGGTGTAATACAGGAATATGGGGCAACCAATCTGGTTTAATTTGTCCTAACCCAAACCAAATCAGCATGATGCCTGTAATAATCGCCATAAAACGGCGAAATTCACTACCAATACCTGCTAGTTGCCCACTTTCAAACAATACTGAACCTAAAGCCCCAATGCCAGCACCAACTAGGGCATAGCTTAACATTCTGCCGAGATTCAGCAAAAAGTGAAATTTTAATTGCTGTTGCCAAGTAGATGATTTTTCCGAGGCTGATTTTTGTCCGTTATTCTTACCAGACAAAGAAAACGCCACTGTCAGAGGGCCACACATCCCAAAGCAATGCCCAAAACTGCCTAGAAACCCTAGGATTGCAATCAGCAATAAATCTACCATATTCCTAGGAAGCACAAGGCAGGATTACGCATAAACAGCAGGGAAAACAAGAAAGTCGACGATAGTCACAAATTAATAAATGACACAGAACTTTCCCACTATGGAACAATAGGTTAAATTTGTGCCTCTGTCAAAAGACAACCCGTCAAACTTTGGGTTTGCGCTACTCTAGGTCTGGAAGGCAAGGTTCAAGGTATGCAAAAACGGATTTTGTTGGTGCTGTTGGCGCTGGTGGTGGTAGTAATTGTTGGTAGTAAAAGTACTGCGTTCAATAGTTTTTTTTCACAGCTTCCTTCACCAGAAATAATTGAGAGAGTACCAACACAACAAGCTCAACCACAGCCCTCAGAACTGGAAACTAAGCCGCAAGTTTCTGCGGAGAATTTACTTACCCACGTTCAAAAGTTAAATTTTCAACGTTATACAACAGCCGAGCGATCGCGTACTCGTGCATATATCACAAGTGAATTAAAAAAATTCGGCTGGAAACCACAGCTAGAAAAATTTGCTGAGGGTGTGAATATCTTTGCGGAACGTTTAGGTACTGATAAAACAGCAGGTGCAATTCTGGTTGGCGCACATTACGATACAGTCGCTTCTTCTCCGGGGGCTGATGATAATGGTACTGGGGTGGCGGTGGTGCTAGAAGTTGCTAGATTACTTGGTTCCCAACCCACACCACGGACTTTACAGTTAGCTTTATTTGACAAAGAAGAAGCAGGGCTTTTAGGTAGTAAGGCTTTCGCCGCCAAAGCGAAACGCTTGGGGAATTTAAGTGGTGTGATTGTGATGGATATGGTTGGTTATGCTTGCTACACTCCTGGCTGTCAGCAATATCCACCAGGCTTACCTGTGACACCACCGAGTGATAAAGGTGACTTTTTAGCTGTGGTGGGTGATATAGAACATTTACCATTGCTGAGTGCTTTTCAAAAATCACAGCCAGATAATTTACCAGCAGTTCTCACAGTCCCTATCCCCTTGAAAGGCTTACTCACACCTGATACGCTGCGTAGTGATCATGCACCGTTTTGGTATCAAGGCGTAGGTGCAGTTTTGGTGACGGATACAGCTAATCTACGGACTCCCCATTATCATCAATCTAGTGATCAGCCGAGTACAATTGAGCGATCGTTTTTTGCAGGTGCAGCGCAGATTGTCGTTAATACTACCACTGCTTTATTACAGCAGAGTGATAGTTTAGCAACTCAAGCATCTTTTTGAAGACAAATTTTTACTCACCCTACCTAATTTTCGGGTAAGTCAAGAACCAATTCTGTTTGTCGTTGAGTTGAAAGTAGGAACCTTGAAAAATCAAGCGCAAAGCGATGCGAGTTCTCAGATAATACCTAATTAAATGAGTTCCTGGTTCTGCTAAGACATCATCATAGTTTTGGCTATAACCAAATGGTTTAGAACAGTAGTTACCAGCACCCACAACTGTTAACACAAAAAATGGTGCTTCCTTGTATTCGTCGGGAACCATGAAAATTCCATATACATGATGTTCGCCACGCCACGGTTCCAAGACAACCTGAGAGGCTGGTATTCGCAGTTTTTGGCTGTGTGATTTTAAAAAAGCTTCTGAGTTGCATTGCGAGTTTTGTACAGGCCACCACAGTGTAAAAACTAATATCGAAAGCAGCAGAATCAAAATGTAAATAATTTGGCGACGCATACTTAATTTACTAAAAACGGCTGGGAAGTTTACTTTTGAACGCAGAGGTTTGCTGAGGTAGACGCATTCGCCGTCAGGCGTTCCCGCAGAGTCTGGCTTTGCTGTATGAGGGGATGAAATACCTAGTAAATAAATGTGAAACTTATGATTTTCTCTACGTTTGCGCGTGAGATAGTTCATCCCTTATTGATGCAACACCCAGAGTCTTTGTTTAAGTTTTCTCTCTAAATTGATACAATCCTGTAAAAGTTTGAATCTGTTGCTGAATTTTAGAGAATTGGGATGAACATGATCTTTGTGTCTTTCAGTGTTTCCCTGCTTTAATCTTAAGAGTCGTCAAATGCCAAAATATCCGTTATATTCCCGTCAGGATTCATTGAAGATTATTTTTATGGGAATAAGAAGGAAAGCTTTAAATTTATTGACGGGTTGCTTTTGTGCTGTTGTTTTTACCAAGTTTTGCGGTATAAATAATGCGGCGATCGCTGCTGATACAGTTGTGTTACGTTACGGTTTGTTGGCGGAATCTGTCTCGTTGGCTGAGTTGCAAAAAGCCGCAGAGGTTGGGGATTTTCCTAATGGTTTTGAGCTTTATGGCCGCAGATTATCTACACAACAGCGGCGCTTTCTGTTAGAAACTCTAAAAATGCCACTACAGTTAAATGTTGTGACTGTTAATAGGTTACTCAATACTCAGATTGGGACAACAATTCTCGATGATTTCTCCACCGCTGTTGTGCGTAAGGATAAAGCAGGTGTACAAGCTATTAGAGCCGGATTAGTTATTGGTTCAACTGCGCCACAAGGTCTTTCGCTCCTCAGCTTTATTGCAGCTTATCCTAGTCAAAATCTGGAGATTAATTTACCCAGAATTTTCAAAATTGCTGGTAATTTTAATACGGCATTTTGGCGGACTCAACAATTTATGTTAGCGATCGCCCCCCAACTTAACCAACAATCGCTACAAGTTTCTTTACCTTTTGACCCCAGTCAACCCGGTACGGCTGAAGTCAAAGTCTTAAAATTCAATTGGCTTGACCAACAACGTAACCGCACCATTCCTGTTGATATTTATTGGTCAAATGCTGCAACTGCTAATAAACCAGTTATTATTTATTCTCATGGTTTGGGTTCTGTGCGGACTGATTTACGCTATCTCGCGGAACATTTAGCATCCCACGGTTATATATTTGTGGCTGTGGAACATCCTGGTAGTAACCAGACAAATGTTGATTCGGGTTTACAAGGGAAAGGTAAACTCCTCAAGGCGCAAGAATTTTTAGACCGTCCCAAAGATATTAGTTTTGTTTTAGATGAACTCGCCAAAATTAACCAAACTGCTAACGATTCTTTGGCGGGAAAACTCGCAACTGATAATGTGATGGTGATTGGTTATTCTTTTGGTGGTGGTACAGCGTTGGCGTTGGCTGGTGGTGAACTACAACTAGATAAGCTCAAACAACGCTGTAAACAGAATTTGGCTGTTTTAAGTTTGGGCGAAACTGCACAGTGTGTTGCCCAAGAACTACCAAACAACACCTATCAACTGCGGGATAATCGCATTAAGGAAGCGATCGCTCTTAATCCTACCAGTTCTTTGATGTTTGGCGGCTCTGGTTTAACTAAGGTGCAAGTCCCAACACTGATATTAGCCAGTTCCGCTGATAAAACAACTCCGGCTTTAACTGAACAAGTTGTCGGATTTCACAAAATTCCTGCGCCTAAATGGTTGGTTGGGATCTTGGGAGGTACACATCTCAGTGTCAAAGACCCCAGCACCACTTTAGATCAAGCCGGTCAACCCAACACACCTTTTACTGGCGGCGAAGTTGTGGGAGAGCAAGCATCAGATGTCCGTAAATTTGTCAAGGTAATAGTTTTGGCGATGGCTGCACAACTCACCCCAGAGGCTAAACAATATAGTGTATTTTTGACACCTAATTATGCTTTTTCTGCTTCGACACCAGCATTTCCCTTCCGCATAGTCACAGAAATTCCTCCTGATGCTTTAAAAGTTGTGGAGGAATATGTAGAAAAATAGTTGGCGATAACAAGGTAAAGGTAAAGAATTGTTATTTTATCTCCGAGCCAGAGGATGATCTCTGGCTTAATTTACACAGAAAATTAGCGATCGCTACCTTTTTATTCACTAGAGTTGTTGGGAAATAACTGAGAGTTGCGTTGAAATTCTGATCCCTGTGGTTTTTGATGTAATTTTTATGCTGCCATCAAGTAGAAGTTCCATAATCCAGCAGCAGTCAACATTAAATGATCGTC
>NZ_JADEWI010000012.1 GCF_015207705.1 Nostoc sp. LEGE 06077 | reverse complement strand
GGGTGCAGGGGTGCAAGGGGGATTGACAGTAACCTCTCCTCTGCCCCTCCGCTCCTGAAGCTCCCCTGCTGCCTCAACGAAGAGATGCCTTAACCGAACGGTATTGGGGTGTCAGGGGCTAAATAAACAAGAGAGACAATTGATTATTCGGAATATTTGTCTTTCTTCATACAAAATTTACATTATACTTACAGTATTTTTCATTAGGATAATATTATTAATTTACGCGCCCAATCCCAGGACATACTGGAAGAATATAAGTTGAGATAACTATTAATTAATGATAGCTATCGTGATTATCTATGTATACTCGACAACAAAATCTCTGGCTACAAAGCTTAGAGGCCGTAATTGACTTTTCGCCACTAATGGTTCAGCCGGAAGCAACAGTGTCAGAGGTAATTTCACTGATGGCCAAGTGTGGTGTCCCTATTTTGGTAGTGTCAGTTTCGCAGGTATTGGGATGGCTGACAGCGCAAGATGTCGTCAAGCTCTTAGCTTCAGGTATTGAAGGTAAAACCACAAAAATTACTGAAGTGATGCAAACTCCAGTAATTACCCTGAAAATCTCAGAATTTCATAATATGACGGCAGTATTATCACTGTTACGTCAGCATCAGTTAAATATATTGCCAATTCTGGATGAAGCAGACCAACTAATTGGCATAGTTACTCCAGAAAGTATTTGTCAAGCACTGGAGCAATCAGAGCAAAATTCACAAGCAGCCGAGCGACTACGTTTATTAGAGTCCGCAGTCGTAAATGCTAACGACTCAATTTTAATCACCGAAGCCCATATCTCCAACGGTCAAATAGAACCACGGATAGTCTATGCCAATCAGGCATTTACTCAGATGACTGGTTACACACTAGAGGAAGTCATCGGCCAAACACCCCGATTTTCCCACGGGGAAAAAACTTGTCGGGACGAAATGAATAGACTGTTTGCGGCTGTGCAAGCTGGCTTACCCATTAGAACTGAATTACTGAGCTATCACAAAAACGGCTCAACCTACTGGGTGGATATGAACCTAGTGCCAATTAAAAATGCTCAAGAACGGATAACTCATTTTGTCGCTATACACCGCAACATTACAGAGCGAAAACTTGCAGAAGCAGCCTTACAGTGGAACGAAGAATTATTTCGCCAATTAACCGAAAATCTGCCCCAAGTTTTTTATGTCTGGGATGGGAATCAACAGAAATTGCATTATGTTAGTCCAGCTTATGAAAGAATTTGGGGGAGAAGTGGCGATCGCCTGATGCAAAATCCCCAATTATATTTTGCGGCCATTCATCCTTCAGACCGCGATCGCGTCATTGCGGCATTTCAAAATTTACTCACAGGCCAATCTTTCTATGAAAGATATCAAATTGTGCGCCCTGATGGGGAGATGCGCTGGATTTCTAGTAAAATCTTTCCGATCAAAAATGATCATGGACAAACTTATCGCTTCGTCGCTATAGATGTAGATGTGACTGAACGCATCCAAGCAGAAGCCGCAATGCATGAAAGTGAAAGACGATTCCGGGCAATTTTCAATGGAACATTTCAATTTTCTGGCTTACTCACCCCAGAAGGCAACTTATTAGAAGCAAACCAGACATTACTCGACTTTGGTGGGTTGCAACCACAAGATGTTGTCGGTAAATTATTTTGGGAAACCCAATGGTGGATGATTTCTCCCGCCATTCAAAATCAATTAGAACAAGCAATTGCGATCGCGGCTAGAGGGGAATTTGTTCGTTACGAAGTTGAGATTCTGGGTGCTAATCAAACAGTCCGCACCATAGATTTTTCTCTCAAACCCCTCAAAGATGAAGCAGGCAAAATCTTACTCCTGATTAGCGAGGGACGAGATATCACCGAACTTAAGCAAACACAAGCAGCACTGAAAGAAGCTAATCAAGAATTAGAAAGGCGAGTTGCACAACGAACTACAGCCTTACAGCAAACAAACCAGCAATTATTAACTGAAATTGCCGAACGCAAAATCGTAGAAGAACAATTAAGACAATCTCAAAGAATCTTGCAATTAGTCATGGATACTATTCCCCAAGGTATTCTCTGGAAAGACCGAAATTCCGTGGTTTTGGGTTGTAATCGTAACTTTGCCAAATTAGTCGGTGTCGAAACACCAGAAGATATTGTTGGTAAAACAGGACATGAATTCCTGGCACATAAGTCAGAAGCAGACTTTCACCGTGAGTGTGACCTGAGAGTTATGCAGACAAATCAACCTGAGTATCACCTAATTTCACCTCTGCGGCTAGTTAATGGTAGACAAGCTTGGTTAGAAACTAATAAAATCCCACTACATGATGTTGCAGGTAATGTAGTTGGACTTCTAGGTACGGTTGAAGATATTACCGAACGCCAACAAGCACAGGAGGCTCTAGAAAAAAGTGAAGCCAGATTTCGTTTTTTAGCAGAATCCATCCCCCAACAAGTATGGATTGCTGATACCAATGGCAACATCGAATATGTTAACCAAAGGGGTCTGGACTATTTTGATTGTAGTCTAGAGCAGTTGAGTGGTTGGGCATGGCAGCAATGGCTACATCCAGATGACTTGGAAGAGTGTTTAGCTGATTGGCAAACATCTTTAGCTACAGGTAAACCGTTTGAAGGAGAATTTCGTTGGCTTAGAGGTACTGATCAAACCTATCGATGGCATTTAGCCCGTGCTGTACCTTGGCATGATCAAGAAGGGAAAATCACCGCTTGGTTTGCTACCACCACAGATATTGACGATCGCGTCACCGCCGAACTAGCACTGAAACATAGTGAACAACGCTTTCGTAACTTAGTTGAATCAAGCTACGATCTGATCTGGGAAGTTGATCACAACTGTGTTTATACTTACGTCAGTCCTAAAATCCGCGACATTTTAGGTTACGAACCAGAAACAGTTTTAGGCAAAACACCTCTTGATTTCATGCCACCAGAATTACATGAAACCCTGGCTCCTAGTTTTGCGGCAATTTTGGCAGTACCTCAACCATTTCAGTGTTTAGAAAACATCCAAGTCCATCAAGACGGACGTTTAGTCCTGCTGGAAACTAGTGGAGTACCAATCTTTGATCAAGACGACAAATTTATTGGCTATCGTGGCACAAATCGAGATATTACCGCACGCAAAGAAGCTGAGACCGTATTAAAAGAAACTCAACGGCAACTACAGGCAATTTTAGATCACTCCGCAGCGGCGATTTATGTAGTTGATACAGACAATAGATTTCTCTTAATTAACCGTTATGTTGCTCAACTACTCAACATGACCCAAGAGCAAATCATCGGTAAAAGCATTTACGAGCTATGGACGCAAGAGATTGCCGATGGGTTTGCGGTAAATAACCATCAGGTGCTTACTTATGGTAAGCCAATCAAGGTAGAAGAATATGTCCCCTTTGATGATGGGTTACACACCTACTTTTGTGTCAAGTTTCCCTTAAAAGATGCCAACGGTGTTCCCTACGCTGTCTGTGGCCTGTCGACAGATATTACCGATCGCAAATTAGCAGAAGAATCTTTGATTCGCTTTCATAAAGCCATAGAAAGCACTAGTGATGCTATTTGTATGACAGACACTACCGGTAAAGTGAATTATGTGAATTCTGGCTTTACTGAGATATATGGCTACACTTTAGCGGAATATCAAGCGGCTGGGGGAGCAGTGAGTATCTTCAAATATCAGGCAGAGCTAAACCCAGTATTAGCTGCGATTGAAAGTGGTGAATCATGGCGTGGTGAAGTGACGATGAAAGCCCGCAATGGGCGGCTGTTGCAAGTTTATTTACGTGCTAACGCCATGAAAGATAGCACTGGTAAAATTACAGGGTTAGTTGCCATCCATACTGATATTACACCCCGAAAACAGGCAGAAGAAGGTTTAAGACTACGCGATCGCGCGATCGCTGCCAGCAGTAATGGCATTATCATCGCCGATGCCAGCATCCCTAACGGCCCAATCATTTATGTTAATCCTGCCTTTGAACGGATGACAGGCTACAGTGCAGGCGAAGTCATCGGCACAAGTTTTCGCTCATTCCACCGCGCAGACATTGAACAACCTGGGTTACAAGAACTTAGTGCCGCAATGCAAGCAGGTAGAGACTGTACCGTAACTTTGCAGAACTATCGAAAAAATGGCAGTCTGTGGTGGAATGAACTAAATATTTCTCCTGTATATGATGTTGAAGGCGTACTCACTCATTACATCGGTATTCAAACAGATATCACTGAACGCAAACAAACAGAAACAGCCTTACTCGTAAGTCAACAGCGATTGCAATACTTACTCTCATCCAGCCCCGCTGTGATTTATACAAGTAAAGCTGCCGAAAATTTCGGTGCAACTTTTGTTAGTAATAACATTAGCTCGATCACTGGTTATCAACCACAGGATTTCACAGAAGATGCTCACTTTCGGGCGAGTCATATCCACCCAGAAGATGTGGTGAATGTTTTGTCCCAACTCAGCAAAATTTTGCAGCAAGAACATTACAGTTTAGAGTACCGCTTTCTCCACAAAAACGGGACTTACCGTTGGGTATCTGACCAAGGTAAACTAGTCCGAGATGATATTGGCAACCCAGTAGAAATGGTTGGTTACTTAGCAGATATCACACAACGTAAGCAATTAGAACAAGAACTGAGAGTAGCACTAGAAAAAGAAAAAGAACTTAATGAATTGAAATCTCGGTTTGTTTCCATGACTTCCCATGAATTTCGCACACCGCTAAGTACGATTTTGTCTTCTGCCGAGTTATTGGAACATTATCGTTACAAATGGACAGAAGAAAAACAAATTACCCACCTGCACCGAATTCAAGCAGCAGTGAAACGTATCAATGAAATGTTAAATGATATTTTAGTTATTGGTAAAGCCGAAGCCGGAAAACTTGAATACCGACCGACTACTTTTGATCTGGTTGCCTACTGTACTCACATTATCGAAGAAGCTCAACTAAATCAAAATAATCGCTGCTTAATTTTTTTTACTAGTCAATATCCATCCATATTATGCTGCATGGATGATAAATTACTCGGACATATTCTCAATAATTTGCTCTCGAATGCCATTAAATATTCTCCGGAAGGAAGTGCTGTTAAATTAAAACTTGTTTGTGAACATGGACAAGCAATATTAGAAATTCAAGACCAAGGTATTGGCATTCCCCCAGAAGACTTACCATATTTGTTTGAGTCTTTTCATCGGGCAAAAAATGTGGGAAATATTCTTGGAACTGGATTAGGACTGACAATTGTGAAAAAGTGTATAGACATACACAAAGGTGAAATTTCTGTCACCAGTTTTTTAGGAATTGGTACTACCTTTACTGTGACTCTGCCATTAAATAACGCAATGCAAATCGAGGGAAGTGATGATTAAGATTTTGGTGATTGAAGATGAAGAATCCGTGCGAGAAAATCTTTTAGATTTGTTAGAAGCAGAGGACTTTAAGACCATTGCTGCTGCTAATGGTAGAACAGGTGTAGATTTAGCATTTGCTGAGGCTCCAGATTTAATTTTATGCGACATGATGATGCCCGAAATTGATGGTTATGGAGTTTTGACAGCATTACGACAAGACCCATTAACAGCCACAATTCCCTTTATTTTTCTGACAGCCAAATCAGCTAAATCTGACTTTCGGCAAGGCATGGATATGGGTGCTGATGACTATCTGACAAAGCCGTTTACACGGGCGGAATTATTAGGTGCAATTATGAACCGCCTAGAAAGGCAAGCTACTTTAAAAAAATATTTATCTAGTAGTCCGAAGATAATCCCTAAAACTGTATCACCCAAAATTCAGTTATTAGAAATGAATTTACAACGGGTAGTGAAACAAAAACAATTTCAAGAATTCGAGCTTCACTATCAACCAATAGTTGATATTGCTTCTGGTCAAATCATTGCAGCTGAAAGTTTATTACGGTGGCAAAGTCCAGAATTAGGTTTAGTGACTCCTACAGAATTTATCCCTATTGCTGAATCTACAGGTTTAATTGTAGCGATTGATCAATGGGTATTAGAAAATGTTTGCCAACAAATTAAGATTTGGCATGATGTTGGGATTGCTTATTTAACAATGACGGTTAACTTATCTTTGATGGAATTTCATCAACCTGATTTGTTGCCAAAAATTAATGAGTTACTAGGGAGAAATAATCTGGAACCACAATATTTAGAAATAGAATTGACTGAAAGCGTAATTATGCAAGATATTAATGGAGCGATCGCTACCATGAATCAATTACAATCTCTAGGATTAAAAATCGCCATTGATGATTTTGGCACTGGCTATTCTTCACTAATATATCTCAAAAATTTACCAATTAATACCTTAAAAATAGACCGTTATTTTATTCATAACATAGCTGCCGATCATCAGAAATCTGCTATTACTAAAGCTTTAATTGAAATGGCGCATAACCTAAATATGCGAGTAATAGCTGAAGGCGTAGAAACAGATGAAGAATTGCATCTTTTACGGGATTATCACTGTGATGCTATGCAAGGTTTTTTATTTAGTCGTCCATTACCAGCAGCAGAATTTGAAAACTTTTTGTGGAGTAATAGACATTTATATATATAAATTTATGCAAAGTTTATAATCAACCTTTTTTCTACATAAAACTTTTGTATTTATCAAAGAAAGATAAATATATAATTCAATTGATTAATTAGAAGTAAATCGGGTGCTAGTGATGCAAATTTTATGTCATATCTTCTTCATATAATCTATCTAGAATATACTTTTAAAATTTTATATTTATTTACATTTAATCAAAAATATTATGAATAAAATATTAGTGATTGAAGATGATATAAATGTGCGTCAAAATCTTATAGATTTGCTGTATGCTGAAAATTTTAACGTTATCACAGCAGAAAATGGTTACTTTGGGTTGCAGTTAGCACAAACCGAAATTCCCGACTTAGTAATTTGCGATGTGATGATGCCAGAATTAGATGGCTATGAAGTCCTCAAAGAATTACGCCAAAATCCTAAAACTGCAATTATTCCATTCATTTTTTTAACTGCCAAATCAGAAAAAACTGACTTCCGCAAAGGTATGGATTTAGGTGCGGATGATTATATTGTCAAACCTTTTTCGCGGTCAGAATTATTAGCGGCCATTACCTGTCGGTTAGAAAAACAAACAGTAATTTATCAACAAACGCAAGAAAAATTAGATAAATTGCGTACTAGCATCACACTGTCATTGCCTCACGAATTACGCACACCGCTGAATGGGATTTTAGGTTTCTCGCAAATTTTGATGGAAGAAAGTGAAATTCTCGATGCCGAATCCATCAAAGAAATGGCGGAATTTATTCACCAATCAAGTCAGCGGTTATTTCATTTAATTCAAAAATTTTTACTATATGCAGAACTAGAAATTATTGCCACAGATCCGCAACGTGTCATAGAAATTCAAAACCAGCTAACTGAATTTCCGACACCGGAATTAACTACTTTGATGACAGAAAAAGCTAGAAATGCTGGCAGAGAAAGTGATATCCAAATAGATTTATCACCGTGTAATGTTAAGATTGCTGCTAAGAAAATTACAAAAATAACTGAAGAATTACTAGATAATGCTTTGAAATTCTCACCCTGCGGTACACCCATTAAAATTACAGCTAAGACGAGCAATCATACTTTTAGTTTATCTTTTAGCGATCGCGGGCGAGGTATGAGCCGAGAACAAATTGCTGAGTTAGGTGCTTATCGGCAATTTGAGCGTAAACTCCATGAACAACAAGGCTCAGGCTTAGGCTTAATTATCGCCAAAAAATTAGCAGAACTACACGGCGGCACACTCAAAATTGAAAGTAAACCTCACGAAAAAACTATTGTCACCGTTACCCTTCCCTGTGAGACTACGGAAGCATCACTGATGACTCAGCCACGTCACTTGTTACAATTGGGGGAACCTGCTCAACATAGTGGCTCCTCAGCACTCAGTACTTAAAATTCTTAACTCAGCACTAAATAAAAGCTTGGGCATTGCTAAAGAAGCATTAGCTTATTTGGACAATGCCTTCAGCTAGTTGGGTATGTAGATTTGGCTGACTCGAATACTATTATGTCTAGCCGATGTATGAATTGATGTTGGGGTTTTGTCGAAGTTAGCGTATAACTTGTATAAGTTGTATACAAACAAGCAATTTTATCCAAAGTTGGGTAGTAGAGTATGGCAAAGCGATCGCTCCAAGCATCGGCTGAGGGGATTAAAAAAGCAAAACAAGCCTTTAAACGCAAAGGTTGGACACAAGAATATTTAGCAGCTGAAGTCGGCTTAGAGACACGCCAAGCCATTTGGAAGTTTTTTACAGGGAAGCGAATAGACCGTCATGTGTTCCACGACATTTGCTTTGCATTGGAACTCGACATTTCCGAAATTGCCCAACCGTTGAGTGCTGATGAATCAGGTTTCTTAGATATCCCGGCGAATCTGTCTCTAGAGATTGAGACAGTAGTAAAAAAACTACGGTCTGTTTATCAGGAAAATATTCAAGCCCAATGCGGTACTGTGCAGATTTTAGATGTAGCTCAACCAATACAATTCCAAGATATTTATGTTGATATAGAGATATTAGAAGAAATTAACAGTCGTAGATGGCTAGAAATTAAAAAATTTCCCCAGGTATGGAAAAAAGAAAATAACTGCTTGGGTGTGGCTGACTGGCCTCAAACTAGAGGTTCGGGAATGGAAGCAGTCAAAAAATATACCAAGCTGATGGTGCTAGGTAAGCCAGGTTCGGGTAAAACTACATTTTTGCAAGCGATCGCTAATAGTTGTAATTTGGGGCTGTTTCAGGCTGATTATTTGCCCATCTTTGTCCGGTTGAAAGACTTTGCTGAAGATATTCGCGGACGTACTCAAATTAATCTATCTAACTATTTATATGAATCTTTTATCAATCTTGGCATTCATGAACAAGAACTAACTACAGTTTTTGCTCATGGGCAAGCCTTAATTTTATTAGATGGCTTAGATGAAGTAGTTGCTCAAGATAGCAATAAAATCATTCATAAAATTCGTCAGTTTACCGAAAAGTTTTACAAAAATAAAATAATTATTACTTGTAGACTGGGCATACAAAATTATAAATTTCACGGCTTTACAGAAGTAGAAATTGCAAATTTTCGGAAACCGCAAATCGCTAATTTTGCCGAAAAGTGGTTTCGCTCAGTTGCTAAACATCCACCAGGAGTAGCACAAGAATTAGCAAGTCGGTTTATCCAGAAGCTTGAATTAATCGGAAATTTGCAATTTTTAGATTTAGCCGCCACACCAATTTTACTAAATTTTATTTGCTTAATCTATCAGTTTAACGAAGATTTACCTGTTAATCGGGCTGAATTTTATAAACAAGTATTGGATTTAATGCTAATACGTTGGGATGAAGCCAGAGGCATTCAAAGAGATAAGTTTTATCCTAATTTCTCGTTGCTACACAAAATAAAATTGCTCAGTCATATAGCGGCAATTACCTTTCCCCAAAGCAGTTACTTTCAGCCTGAATCTCATCTCTGTCAACTGATTACTGATTACCTAGTTCAGAATTTTAATACTTCCAACGATACCACAGCTTTGCAATTAGAAAGTGCATCTTTGTTGCAAGCAATTGAAATTCAACAGGGGTTATTAGTCCAAAGAGCGCGAGGCATTTATTCTTTTTCACATATTAGTTTGCAACAATATCTTACTGCTAGAGAAATAGTTACTAACATCAATACACAAAATCTAGCAGAATTGATGAATCATCTGAATGAAAAGTATTGGTGGGAAGTTTTCTTACTCATTGTAAGTATGTTAAAACCTGCCGATGAATTATTCAAGGCAATGAAGGAAAAAATTGATAATTTATCTGTAAAGAATGCTAAACTACATAACTTTTTAACTTGGTTAACTCAAAAAGCTGCCGCAGTAAATACTTCTTATCATCCAGCTAGTGTGCGGGCTTTTTATTTTACCATCGCTATGCCTTCAGAATATGCTTTAGCCTGTAGTCAAGAATTAGCAATACTTTTAGATCATCATCTGGCTGGTAATCTAGCAGAAGATTTGGCGTTAGACTTAGCGTTAATTCATGGATTAACTGTCAGCTTAGGCATAAATTCTGAGATTTTTTTAGCCAGATTTTCAGCTTTGAGTTTAGCCCTTGACCTTAAGCATTTATTAGCAACTCAACCAGATTTACAAACATCATTACAAGAAATCAAAAATCAGCTACCTTCTCCCAGTCAAGGTGGAGATTTTTTAAAAAGTTGGTGGCAAGAAAATGGCAAAAATTGGACAGAAGCATTAAGAAATTGGATGATTACTACTCGACAGATAGGTCATAATTGGCGGTTCAATCAACAAGATTTATATGATATACAGCAGTACTGGGATGCGAACAAATTACTTTTAGATTGTCTACAGAGTCCTACTGACATTTCTCCTAATTTACGGAATTATCTCGAAAAAAGTTTGTTTTTACCTGGAGAAATCAAACTTGAGACAGGCGACGAAAATTAAATTTTCAGTCTATATTACAGAAGTTATGTATAATTTAACACTGCTATGAAATTCTCTGGGCATTTCTTGTGGTTGGCTTTGTTATTGGTAACAGCAGGTTGTAAGCAAACTCGTGCCTTTTCTGATAATGTCATAACCCAAGAATCTACGCCTGCGCCTTTATTGGCAGAAAATTCTACACAGTCGAACAAGATCATCCGTACTGAACCGCTTTCGCCTCAAGCCATTCGCATCAACTTGCAAAAATTACCTGCACCTTTTGCGACTAAAAGTGCATCAAAGCGGCCGGAGGTAGTAGGAATTCCTCAAAATCCGGTGTTGCATGTCCCAAAAGGATTTCAGGTGAATATCTTTGCTGAAGGTTTAGACGCACCGCGCTGGCTGGCGTTAACTCCTAGTGGTGATGTACTGGTGACAGAAACTAGAGAAAACCGCATTCGCCTATTCCGAGACAGTGATGGCGATGGTGTGGCTGATGTGAGTCAGACATTTGCTAATGCAGACAACGGCTTAAATATTCCTTTTGGGATGGCGTTCGCGGGGAATTATTTCTTTTTGGGTAATACTGATGCAGTTTTACGGTTTCCCTACAGCAAAGGTCAAAAACAATTATCGGGGACTGGAGAAAAAATTGCAGATCTTCCTGGCGGTGGTTATAACCAACATTGGACAAGGAATGTAGTAGCTGCGCCAGATGGCAAAAAGTTGTATGTTTCGGTGGGTTCTCGTTCTAATGCTGATGAGGAAGCATTACCAAGGGCTTCAGTACAGGTGATGAATTTGGATGGTTCCCAACAGCAGACTTTCGCCTACGGTTTGCGAAATCCCGTGGGTTTGGATTTCCATCCGCTGACGCAGGAGTTGTACACCACTGTAAATGAACGGGATGGGATTGGGGATGATTTGGTTCCTGATTATTTCACCCGCATTCAGCAGGGAGAATTTTATGGCTGGCCTTATGCTTACCTGACACCAAATAACCTTGATCCTCGTCAAATGGCGAATGGTAAAAGTAAACGCCCAGATTTAGCCACCCGAACTCGTACGCCTGATGTGTTGTTTCAAGCCCATTCAGCAGCACTGGGTGTACAATTTTACGACGGTAAGAGTTTTCCGGCAAAATACAAAAATGGCGCTTTTGTGGCATTTCGGGGTTCTTGGAACCGCGATCGCGGCACTGGTTATAAAGTAGTATTTGTCCCCTTTGATACTCAAGGACGACCACAAGGTAATTACGAAGATTTTCTCACAGGATTTTTATTAAATCCTAATACCCCAACTACTTGGGGGCGACCTGTTGGTTTATTAGTGTTATCTGATGGTAGTTTGTTAGTAACAGAAGAGGCTAATAACCGCATTTATCGGATTCAATATATGGGGAATCAAAAATAGGCTAATTGTTTGGGAAAATGCAACCGTCGATACACGCCGATGCCCGCCGATGATTTTAAATAAACATTAACGTTCATCTGCGGTTGATGTCTATTCCTCACAACAGTAATTCTGTAGCAAGTTTATCTAATTTACCTTTATCACCCAACGGTGCTGAGGTAATTTTAGGTAATACTCTTGAACCGCAACAATTAGCTATCCCCATAGCACCTAGTCCAATCACAATGTTTGGCCCTCGTGGTGCTTGTTTAGTAACAGAAACCGGGCCATTGTGGGTATCAGATACGGGACATCATCGCTTATTGGGATGGCGCAATTTACCTACGAAAGATAATCAACCGGCGGACTGGATAATTGGACAACCAGACTTTTATCACGAAGGTCAAAATGCTAAAGGTACGCCAGGTAGGACAACGGTTAGCGTACCAACAGGGATTTGTGTTTGTGGGACAGGGTTAGCGGTTGCTGATGCTTGGAATCACAGAGTTTTGATTTGGCAAAATGTACCAGAAGATAGCAATGTTCCAGCAGATTTGGTGTTAGGACAAGACAATTTTATTGATAATGAACCAAATCACGGTACTCAGCAAGCAACGGCAAATACAATGCACTGGCCTTATGGTGTTTTCTATCATCAAGGTAAGCTATTTGTTGCAGATACAGGCAATCGCAGGTTGTTAATTTGGCAGCAATTCCCAACAGAAAATGGTCAGCCTGCTGATATAGTTCTGGGACAACCAGATATGATTTCTCGTAATGAAAATGGCGGTGCTTCACCAACGGCGGCGAGTATGCGTTGGTGTCACGATATTGCTATTTGGCATGATAATTTAGTTGTTACTGATGCGGGTAATCATCGAGTGATGATTTGGCAAGGTATACCCACAGAAAATAATGCGCCTTGTGCGGTAGTGTTAGGACAAAAAAGCTTTGATTTTGTGGAGATGAATCAAGGGGTATATTTACCAAGTGCGAGTAGTTTAAGTATGCCTTATGGGGTGGCGACAACTGAGGAATGGTTGCTAGTGGCGGATACGGCGAACTCGCGGTTGCTAGGATGGAAGCAACCGGAATCTATATTAGAGTTGCAAGGTGCGATCGCTTCTGCAATTATTGGACAACATACTTTTCAAAGCAAAAGTGAAAACCGCAATTATGGACTCCCGACGCGTGATAGTGTGAATTGGCCTTATGGGGTGAAAATTTGCGGGAAAACGGCGGTAATTGCTGATTCTGGAAATAATAGAGTTTTGTTGTGGGGGTTTGATGGGAAGAATTAAACGAACCGCCAAGCCGCCAAGGACGCAAAGAGAAGAATATGGCGAGTGAAGAAATCAGAGTTAGAGGGACTGTTCAAGGGGTAGGTTTCCGCCCAACTGTTTACCGTCTGGCTAAAGCTTGCGGGTTGCGGGGAGATGTTTGTAATGATGGACAAGGTGTATTAATTCGCGTCTCTGGAAGTGAGGAAGCATTAGCCAAGTTTGTGGAGAGGTTAGAGCAAGAATGTCCACCCTTGGCAAAAATTCACGAATTAATCAGAACTCGATATACAGCAGAATTGAACTGTGATGATTTTGTGATTTCAGAGAGTGTCAGCAACAAAATCAAAACCGAAATTACCCCAGATGCGGCGACTTGTCCCCAATGTCAAAAGGAAATCTTTGACCCTTTCAGTCGGTTTTACCGTTACCCTTTTACTAACTGTACTCATTGCGGCCCCCGTCTGAGTATTATTCGCGCCATTCCTTATGACAGATGCAATACCAGTATGTCTGCGTTTGTCATGTGTTCTGAATGTGGAAAGGAATACCATGATGTTGAAAACCGCAGATTTCACGCCCAACCTACAGCTTGTTATACTTGCGGCCCTTCTGCTTGGTTAGAACGCGCTGATGGTAAACCTGTTACTGCTTCTATGTTCTCGATGATGGATGATGTGGATGCAGTTTGTACATTGTTGCAAAGGGGTGAGATTGTTGCAATTAAGGGGTTAGGTGGATTTCATTTAGCTTGTGATGCAACAAATGAAGCTGCTGTACAAAAATTGCGTCAGCGGAAGAAGCGTTATGATAAGCCTTTTGCATTAATGGCGCGAGATTTGGCGGTAATTGAGGAGTATTGTATAGTTAATGCGAAAGAAAAAGAACTATTAACTAGTCCCGTTGCGCCAATTGTTTTATTAAATCAGAAAGAAGAAACGAACCGCCAAGGACGCAGAGGGCGCGGAGAAGAAGAGGAAAGAAAATTTAAAGAGGGTTTGAGTTTAAGTTCTGTAAATAATAGAAGTCCTCAGCACTTTCACATAGCAGAATCTGTTGCATCTGGACAAAATACTCTGGGATTCATATTACCTTACACGCCTCTGCATCATTTGATTTTGCGGCGGATGAATCGACCAATTGTATTAACAAGTGGGAATATTTCTGATGAACCGCAATGTATTGATAATGATGGGGCGTTAGAAAAGTTGGGTAAGATTGCTGATTATTTTATCTTACATAATCGAGATATTATCAACCGTATCGATGATTCAGTCGTGCGGGTTGTTGGTGAGAAAATTCAAATAGTTCGCCGTGCTAGAGGATATGCACCTGCACCGATTAATTTACCAGTAGGTTTTGATAAACTACCGCCAATTTTAGCAATGGGTAGTGAGTTAAAAAATACCTTTTGCTTGTTACGCGATGGAGAGGCGATTTTATCGCAACATTTGGGTGATTTAGAAAATGCGGTGGCGTTTAATGCTTATCAAGATACGCTGAATTTATACTTGAATTTATTTGAGCATAAACCAGAAGCGATCGCCATTGATAAACACCCCGAATATCTCTCTAGTAAACTCGGCAAAGAACTCGCGCAAGTAAATCAAATTCCCCTGCATCAAATTCAACATCATCACGCCCACATTGCCGCTTGCATGGCAGAAAATGGTATTCCTTTAAACACATCACCAGTGTTAGGTATTGCTTTTGATGGGTTAGGTTATGGTGAAGATGGCACACTTTGGGGCGGCGAATTTCTCTTAGCTGATTACCAGCAATTTCAGCGACTAGCAACATTTAAATCAGTAGCAATGATAGGCGGTGAACAAGCAATTTATCAACCCTGGCGTAACATCTACGCCCATTTAATATCAGCCAATCTTTGGGATAAATGCCAACAACAATATACTGATTTAGAAATATTAAAATTTCTAGATAAAAAACCACTAAATTTACTCAATCAGCTTGTAGAAAAAGGCATTAACTCACCTCCAGCCTCATCAGTAGGAAGATTATTTGATGCAGTAGCAGCCGCTATTGGTATATGTACAGCAGAATGTAGCTATGAAGGGCAAGCTGCGATCGCCTTAGAAAACCTAGTAGATGTTAACATCTTAAACAATAATGAAGAAAAGCTAATTTATCCTTTTAATTTTAGCTTTTCCGCTAATATTTATTGTATAGACTCAGCACCAATGTGGGCAGCTTTACTCAGTGATTTGCAGCAACAAATTCCTCAAGCCATCATAGCTGCTAAATTTCACCAGAGTTTAGCTAATGCTGTAATCAATATGGTGAAACTTCTGTGTCAAAAATATCAAATTCAGCAAGTAGTTCTCACAGGAGGAGTATTTCAAAATACTATCTTATTTCAGTTGATTACTCAACAATTACAAGCATCAAATATGAACGTACTAACTCATAACTTAGTTCCTACTAACGATAGCGGTTTATCGTTAGGACAAGCCATAATTACAGCCGCAAAATTAATTACAAATTATTAACCTCTTCTTCTCTGTGTACTCTGCGCCTCTGCGGTTCGTTCTTCTAAAGGAAAATAGAAATGTGCTTAGGAATTCCTGGACAAATTGTCGAAATTACAGATATTCAAAAAAAACTAGCCATTGTTAATGTTGCTGGTGTTAAACGTCAAGTTAATATTGCTTGCATCGTTGACGAACAACATTCCCCCGAAGCTTGTTTGGGAGATTGGGTATTAGTTCATGTTGGTTTTGCGATGAATCGCATTAATGAAGCAGAAGCGGCGGAGACTTTAAAGTTATTAGAGGAAATTGCGGCTATGAGTTAATTTTTTTAACGCAGAGGGGCGCGAAGGTAAACGCGGAGTTACGCAGAGTTTATACAACAAAATTAGCCCTAAAATTTATGAAATACGTTGATGAATTTCGGGAACCAGAAAAAGCTGAAGCTTTACGCAAAGAAATAGAAAAAATTAGCCAGCAGCTAAATAAACATATCAAAATTATGGAAGTATGCGGTGGGCATACTCATTCTATTTTTAAATATGGTATTGAAGAAATACTGCCCGATAATATTGAATTAATACACGGGCCTGGTTGTCCAGTCTGTGTGATGCCAAGAGGGAGATTAGATGATGCGATCGCTATCTCTCAAAATCCTAACGTAATTCTGGCAACCTTTGGCGACACCATGCGCGTTCCCGGTTCTAAAGACAGCCTACTGCAAGCCAAAGCCAAAGGCGCAGATATCCGTATGGTGTACTCACCCTTAGATAGTTTAGAAATCGCTAAAAATAACCCCGATAAAGAAGTAGTTTTTTTCGCCCTCGGCTTTGAAACCACAGTTCCCAGCACTGCTTTCACCATCCTCCAAGCAGAAGCAGAAAACATACATAATTTTAGTATGTTTTGCAATCATGTATTAGTTATTCCCGCCCTTAAAGCCTTATTAGATAACCCTGATTTGCAATTAGATGGATTTGTTGGGCCTGGTCATGTCAGCATGGTAATTGGGACTGAACCTTACGAATTTATTGCCCAACAATATCATAAGCCAATTGTAGTTTCTGGCTTTGAACCATTAGATATTCTCCAATCAATTTGGATGGTATTAAAACAGCTAGTTGAAAATCGGTGCGAAGTTGAAAATCAGTATAACCGACTAGTAGAAAAAGCCGGGAATCAAATAGCAATTAAAGCGATGAATGAAGTTTTTGCAGTGCGCGAAACTTTTGAGTGGCGTGGTTTAGGTGAATTACCATATTCTGGCTTAAAAATTCAGCCTAAATATAGTCAATTTGACGCTGAAGTAAAATTTACCATACAAAATCAAAAAGTCGCAGATCATAAAGCTTGTAAATGCGGCGAAATTCTTAAAGGAGTTTTAAAACCTTGGGAGTGTAAAGTATTTGGTACAGCTTGTACCCCAGAAATACCCATAGGTACTTGCATGGTTTCCTCGGAAGGTGCTTGTGCAGCTTATTACAAATACGGACGCTTCTCTAATTTCACGCAAAAAAAAGTAACTGAAAAACCAACAGCAACCCTAACTTCATAACCTAAGATAAAAGTGAGCAATCCGAACTCTACAAGACAAAAACTTTAGGATTGGAGTAGAAATTTATGCCTTTTGTTACAGTTAAAATTGCCCGTGGTCACTCCATCGAAAAAAAACGGCATCTAGTAGAAGCAATTACTAACGCCCTAGTCACATCTTTAGATACCAAACCAGAGTGGATAACCATTCACATTGATGAATTTGAACGTGAAAATTGGGCTGTCAATGGCATCTTGCACTGCGATAGACATCGCGGTAGACATGACGAAACAGGCAGATAAAACTAATTAGAAGACAGGAGACAGGAGTCAGAAATGAGAAGATATTAATAGTTATTGAATAAACAAATTTTTATCTCTATTACCTGTAACCTGTCACCTGTAAACTATCACCTACTATACATCTCTATCATAAATTATTTTAATCAATTATATATGGATTTATCATCATCAAATAAATTGCAAAATCCCCTGTTTCAAAAAATCGAACAAGCCCGCCGTCGCCAACCAAAAATTAGAGATACTCACATCACTTTGGCACATGGTAGCGGTGGTAAAGCTATGCGTGATTTAATTGATGATGTCTTTGTCCGCAGTTTTGATAATCCGATTCTTTCCCAATTAGAAGACCAAGCAACTTTCAATTTAGCCAATCTTTTACAACAAGGTGATAGACTCGCATTTACCACAGATTCTTATGTGGTAGACCCATTATTTTTCCCTGGTAGCGATATTGGAGAACTAGCAATTAATGGCACAATTAATGATTTAGCAGTTAGCGGTGCTAAACCTTTATATCTCACCTGTAGCGTCATTTTAGAAGAAGGATTACCAGTAGAAACTTTACGGCGTGTAGTAGCAAGTATGCAAGCCGCAGCTAAAAATACAGGTGTGCAAATAGTCACTGGTGACACAAAAGTTGTGCATCGTGGTGCTGCTGATAAATTATTTATTAACACTACTGGTATTGGTGTTATTCCTACAGGTGTAAATATTTCGGCGCACAATATTCAACCGGGAGATGCCATTATTATTAACGGCGAGTTAGGTAATCATGGCACAGCAATTTTAATCGCCCGTGGTGAATTAGCCTTAGAAACAGATATTAAAAGTGATTGTCAGCCCTTACATAGTTTAGTTGCAACTATTCTCAATGTTTGCCACGAAATTCATGCAATGCGCGATGCAACACGCGGCGGTTTAGCTACCGTCTTAAATGAATTTGCTCTCACATCTAATGTTGGCATTCGCCTTCATGAAGACACTCTTCCTATTAGAGAAGAAGTCAAAGGAGTTTGCGAAATTTTAGGTTTAGACCCATTATACTTGGCCAACGAAGGTAAATTAGTCGTAGTAGTAAAAAAAGATAACGCCGACAAAGTTTTATCCGCCATGAAAACTCATCCAGCAGGCAAAGATGCTTGTATAGTCGGTGAAGTTATAGCCTCACCCCCAGGTATTGTATTTCTCAAAACTGCTTTTGGTGCTGAACGAATTGTAGATATGCTAGTAGGCGACCAACTACCAAGAATTTGTTAGATGTTAAACTCTTCTTTGCGCGGCAGTTGCTTCAAGTCGGCAAAGCTGCCCAACGCACTGCCTTGCCTTTGCGCCTTTGCGTGAGACAATTAATTCTCTCTTATTTATATGCACGAACTAGGAATAACCCAAAATATAGTAGCCATCGTCACCGAACACGCAAAAGGCATGAAAGTGCAAAAAGTAGTGCTAGAAATTGGCAAACTTTCAGCGATTATGCCTGATGCTATCAAATTTTGTTTTGATATTTGTACTCAAGGTACAATTTTAGAAAATTCTATATTAGAAATTATCGAAATACCAGGATTAGCTAAATGTCGCCAATGCGGGGCTGAATTTGCTATCGATAAACCATTTGGTGTTTGCACTTGTGGTAGTGTGCGAATTGATTTAATAACTGGCGAAGAACTCAAAATTAAAGAAATAGAGATAGAGGAAGTATGTGTGTAACTTGCGGTTGTTCTGATGATGCTGAGGGCAAAATTACAAATCTCGAAACTGGTGAAGTTCATCACCATCAAGACCATCATACCCACACCTTACCCGATGGCACTGTGATTACCCACTCTCATCATCATGATGAACAATCACAAATTCACGCCAAAATTCACGGCACAACTATATCTTTAGAACAAAATATTTTAGCAAAAAATAACTTATTAGCAGCCCAAAATAGAGGATGGTTTAAAGGTCGAAATATTCTCGCCTTAAATTTAATGAGTTCACCTGGTGCCGGGAAAACAACATTATTAACTCGCACTATTAATGACTTAAAGCAGCAATTACCAATTAGTGTAATTGAAGGTGATCAAGAAACCACTAATGATGCTGAAAAAATTAAAGCAACAGGCTGTAAAGTTGTGCAAATAAACACAGGTACAGGCTGTCATTTAGATGCGTCGATGATAGACAGAGGATTACAACAACTCAACCCGCCACTAAATTCTGTAGTGATGATTGAGAATGTGGGTAATTTGGTTTGTCCGGCTTTATTTGATTTAGGTGAACAGGCAAAAGTTGTAATTCTTTCTGTCACCGAGGGAGAAGATAAGCCGATAAAATATCCCCATATATTCCGCGCGAGTGAGATGATGATTCTCACCAAAGTTGATTTATTGCCTTACGTGCAGTTTGATGTGGAACGTTGTATTGAATATGCTAAACAAGTGAACCCAAATATACAAATTTTTCAAGTGTCGGCGATGACAGGTGAAGGTTTAGATGGTTGGTACAAGTGGTTGACGGAAAAGGTTGCGATATCGATACCAGTTTGAATTGTATTCACGCAGAGACGCGGAGGCGCGGAGAGTGAGAGTTATCTGAGTGAAATGAGATATGCGATCGCAAAATCTATAATTGTTGTCGCTGAAATAGAAAACGCGATCGCCGAAATAGCAAATGCGTATGCAAAAGCTGTAATTGCGATCGCCGAAATAGCAAATGCGTATGCAAAAGCTGTAATTGCGATCGCCAAAATAACAAATGCGTATGCAAAAGCTGTAATTGCGATCGCCAAAATAACAAATGCGAATGCAAAAGCTGTAATTGCGATCTCCAAAATAACAAATGCGTATGCAAAATCTATAATTGCTGTCGTTAAAATAGAAAATGCAAACGCAAAAATAGCAAATGCCAAATAAAAATCTATGATTGTTGTCGCGGAAATAGAAAATGCGATAATTTTCATCTGAAGCCATTCCCGCCTAGAACTAAAGTTCCAGGCTAATAGCCAAAGTCCACTTCAGTGGACTGGAATAAATTTCTTGTTGAGTCCTCTTGAGAGGACTTGCGCTATGAGACTCGGAATTTATTCCGAGGCGGGATTGAGCGAAGTCGAAGTATTACGAATTACGAATTTCATCAAAACTCTGCCTTACTTCTTCCACCGACACGCCCAAAATCTCAGATACGGCGGCTAATAAACTCTCATCCTTAGTAACTTGGTAGAAACGGGCAAGATTACCAAGAGAAAATTCTAGACGATAATCATCATTAAACTCAGCGGTAATTTGTACAGCTTGCAGGTAATTCGCTTTCGCTTCTTCGACTTCCCCTAATTCTTCTGCAAGTTTACCAAATTGAAAATAGGTGCTGGCACAACCATAGCGATCGCCATATTCGATTTTAATATCCAAAGCCTGTTGATAATTGCGCCTGGCTTGTTCAAATTCCCGTAATTTTTGGGCAACTCTTCCCAACTGGTGGTAGGTGCTGGCACAACCATAGCGATCGCCATATTCGATTGTAATATCCAAAGCCTGTTGATAATTGTGCCTGGCTTCTTTAAATTCCTGCAACTCTTGGGCAACCATTCCCAACTGGTGGTAAGTACTGGCACAAGAATAGCGATCTCCAGATTCGATTTCAATATCCAAAGTCTGTTGATAATAATCTTGTGCTTGGTGGAACTTTCGCATCTCCAGGGAAACATTACCTAAAGAAAACAAGGAAATGGCGACAGCACGACTATTTTTTTGCTTTTTGCCAATATCTAAAGCTTGTTCATGATAGCTGTTTGCCTTTTCAAACTGTCGTTGTTGCTGATAGCTTTTACCTAAATGATGAATGACTTGTCTTTGTAAGGAATCATTAGACAGCTTCTTAGTAATTTCCCCAGCTTTTTCTAAATATTCTCTGGCTTGAATTGGTTTGAACTGACTTAAATACGCTTTGCCCAATTCCATTAAAATGTTATAGCAATTGCGAAGATTTGCTAGGCTGGGTGTTTCTCCAGTAGGGCTATATTCCATCAACAGGCGATGTAATAAATCGATGCGTTCTTGTTGTTCTGGTGTTGGTAAACGTTCTATATCTGTGTCTGCATTTAGAGTATTAGCAATTGCCTCATCTCTAGTCGATTCTGTCGTTTTAAAGCGAAATAAACCTGACTTCCAAGCCCAAAAATCAGGTGCAAATTTTGCTAACCGCGAAATCGCATAGTCTGGCAAGATAAATAACAGCGGATGGGGTACGGTTTGACGATAGGAATCACGGACGAAGTTTAAATCTTGTAAAACTGGTGGATAATCACCAAAGACACCAATCGATTTTTCTAAATTCCGAATTAATAAAACCAGTTTTTTATTGTTTTCTTGAGGAATTTTGGCTAACTGTTGCACCAATTCATCCCGCAGAAAGCGCAAGTTAGCATCAGGAAAATCTAAAACTACAAATTGGATTGATTGACATTGAGGCTCTTGTCTCAATCCAGCAATTAATAAGTCTATGTCGGGCGGAAAGTTAATTTCAATAAAACCTAGAGTAAACTTTTCAGCAAAATCGATAAATGTTACTAATTCTGCAAATTCATCTTGATTATAGGCAATAAATTTAGCTATTTCGGCTTGTAATTCACTGTTGTTGTGCTGATTGGAGAGCTTGTTTGAAGAACTCATTTCGCTTCACCACCGGATTTGGATAATTCCATCGTTTATCGCCGTTATATTCCAACACAGAAGTATTAAATAACATTAATTGTCCAATTTCATCTTTACTCACATTTTTAGTTAAACAAACCTGAGCCAAATGAGCGTAATGTTCTTCAGGAATAAACCTCTCAAAACTAAATTGTTGCTGCTTAACCGCATATTCTATATCTTCAGATATAATTTTTGGATGTTTGCGGGTACTTGCTGTTTGACACGCAGAGCGCATCATTTGCATTAACTGACGCACGTGTCCACCACTTGCCTTTGCTAATTCTAACAATTGAGCGCGGCTCTCGAAAATTGCATCAACATCAACCCGCTTTTCAATTACACTAGCTATTGCATCCAAGCCAGCCTGATTATAATCTAAATCACATTTCTGCCGTTCAAATTCATAGATATTAATCATCGGTACAATATGAGGATTACCATCAAATTGACTCAGGGGATTTTTCGGCGAACAAAGAATTGAAATCGGCACTGTATAAATGATCGTACAATTTAACTCCTGCATTTGCGCCGCATAATCAAAGAATAAATGTTCTGCAACTCCAGGCGGAACCCGATCCAAATTATCAAAGATAATTAATAAACCTTTGCATTCAGGGAATTTCTGGCGCAATTTTATGTAAGCATCGCTTAACAACAGATTCGTATCCGATTTGAGGCGAGATAAATCTTTTTCGAGAGTTTGGCGAATAGTTGTCTTTTGCTTATCCGAGCCTTTAATTTGCGCCAATAACTTGACCATTAACTTAGCAAGAAATGGAGCCGTAGGGCTGAGAGTTGCTTCGGCTTCGACGTTGACTGATTTTTCTACACTTTGCTCGTTTTCTTGAGTAATATCTTTAAACCATAATTCAAAACTTTTTAATAAGTCTTTATCAAAAGTCAAACCTAATTTTCTTAATTCAAATTCAACTTGTTTAATGACAATTAAATATAAATCCGTATATCGGGCATCATTAATATCTGTCTCTTCATTCGCTTCCAAATATATCACCCGATAATTATTTTCCCAAAGAATTTGAATCTTTTTTAACTCGGTACTTTTACCACAACCGCGATGTCCAGTAAATAAAATTGTTGTAAAATCACCTGCGTCTTGAAAGTCTAAAATTGTACTAACATTATCAATTGCCGAAGTTTTCCGCACCTCCGACAAATCGACATAATACCGTTCCATTTCTGCTGGTTCAAGCGGCTCAACATTACAAGCCAAAAAAGCCGCCTTGAGAGTATTGGCACGTTGAAAATTTGGCTGAGACATTCTGTTGCTAAGATGAAAATCACGAACGTCTAAATTTTAAGCGATCGCCCATCACAATTTTTCAGTTACGCTACTAAATCTTATCTTCTTCATACCTTTGCGCCTTTGCGTGAGCTAATTCATCTTTCGCAGCAACACCAAACATAAAAACACAGATGCTCATTGGTCATCTGTGTTTTTCTATATATATCTGCGTTCAATATTCTAATTAAGCGAGGTTCAACACCTTGCGTAAAAGTGCTTGGTCTTCGATTTTGGCTTTGAGGCGACCATTCTCGACATCTCGAATCCAGCTTTGGCTTTTCCCAGTGAGTTTGGCTAACTCTCTTTGGGAGAGATTTAAATTTTTGCGGGCTTCCAAAATCTGTTCGCCAACTAAATCGCCTGTAATTCTGACTCGTCTTCGGTTTTTGATAGTGCGGCGTTGCTTCTTTTCCGAGTCAGAGATTTGCTGTTCCCATTCTGGCGGGAGTTCAAATGACAAAATCCGCGCGTTCATCAGCAGGTTCCATTTCCCACGGGGGCCGGAATCTGTCAGGCGGGTTTCGCCACCACCGTCGTTAATCCAGAATTCTAAGGCTTCGTCAGGATCTTCAGGAATCCCCATTAACTTTGCCCACAGTGGTTGAATTTCTATTGGGTAAGTTACAGGGTCAAACATAGGTTTAACTCCCAAATGATTTAGCACTTCTAAATCACTTTCAAATGTCCGCAGTAGTCGTTTGCGTTCTTCTCGCTGGCGGGAAGCTAAGGTAACTTTTTCCCCTCCATAAGCAATGCGTAGCAAGGTAGGAACAGTGATGCGTTGTTCTCTACCCATCTTGGTTTTAAAGAGTAACCACAGCATGAGTCTGACTGCGCCTTCGTGTTGTTGCCAAATACTCATAACGGTGGTTAGCACTGTTTTTGGCAAACTACCGTATTGATAAAAGGCGATGCGTTCTTTACAGGCTTGTTTGTTTAAGAAATACTGCGCCCAGACTCCGGCTCGAATTTTGAAGGTTAGCCCAACTAAGTATTTACAGCCTCTGTCGTCTTCTTGAAAGTGATGCTGGATATGGACTAAGTGCCACAAGCGAGATTTCGTAACTGAAAATCCTTTGACGCGGCCTTGTTGAGGCCAGTCGATGGAAATCAGCAGTGAACAAGCTTGTTGGACAAGATTTTTCATTAAGGTGAGTTTGGCGGTTTTACTTAGGTCTTTGCGTTTTTCTAGCCCTAAGTATTTTTCTATTTGCCGTTCATCTAGCGAAAATTCTTGCTCCCAAGGTTGTTCTGAGGTTGTGGCGTAGGCGGCAAATATCAAATGCAGACAAGCCGCGCGGATATCCATTGTCTCAAGTGCTTCTAAATTAGTGATTAAATCACTAACTTTAAAAGGATCTTGGATGTGAAAGGCGATCGCACCTTTGCCTTGGCTGACTTGTCGGCTGTAACATAGATATCCTTCTGCGTCTTGTTCCCAATTTAAGGATGTGCGTTGAGCCAATACATTACACGCTTCCCAAATTGCGATCGCGGAAGCAAAAGGGTTATTCCTCCCATTAGAAAATAAGTCCTGACTGGTAGCATCCCTTGGTTCGACTTTGCATCTCCCCTTTTTCGCCTGCCAGGGTATGGGAGCATTTGTAGGACAAGCTATTACACACTGGGGTTCAGGATAAAAGCCCTCACAATTGTTACACAGACAAGGATCAATCCAATATTCATCATCTTCTAACTGAATCGCACCCGTAGGACATTGGGGACGGCAGTTATCACATCCAACGCAACTGTTGTTAGGAATTGTATAAGGCATAAAACAACTTCTTCCCACTTAATCGTTGAGATGTCTGGCTCAAGTCTCCCCCTGGATGTGTCCTGTTTATTCATTACTCACAACCACACTAATTACCTAGCAAGAAGCAGATTTTCTTGCCTCATCATTGCCCACATCCATATTTAGACCTCGCATCCAATTGGAGGCTATATCAGGCTTTTAAGCCGAGCCGAATATTAGTTCGTCATTAACTATAAATTTCATAAATAGTTAGATGATTTTGTTCATCATGAGCCTAGGAAATTTTCTTAAGCTTTCATATTTTTTTAATTCTCAACCTTTGATGTTTGGCAGGAAGAACTTAACCCAAGGTTTTTACCGAATATTTATACACAGAATGATTTATAAGAATAGCATTTATTAATAATTTTAATATTTAATATCAAGCTAACTGCTGCTATAAAAGTTACATTTTTACTGGAGATGCTCAAATTACCACCTGTTCTGATATTCCGGCATCTTTAGAGCTAATTAACAATACTTTAGTAATACAAATTAAAAATTTATTTATGTAACTGAATAACATATCTTTTGTATAGCCAATTACTATATTTCTCAACCTGCAAAAGAATTTCATTATTAATAGAGATAGCTATTGTTTATCAGTAATTTATTTAGCTTAGTATGTGTGTCTCGAAACCTTGATTTCTTTAACAATCAGGATTATTGCTCTTAACTAATCTAAGAATTTTATTGCTATAAGCTCTCATTTATTAATCAAAATAAAATTCAAAATTAGCATAAAAGTCATCAAACTTTAATGAAAGAAAAATTAATCGTTTGACAACAAAACAAAACAATTAGATTAAGTTAGTATGAAATTAAGTACAAACAATTTAGATAGGCAGAATCGCCGAAGGTTTATTCATGGCAGCACTAACAGGATTGACATTTGGAGGTAAAACCTGGACACCTAAATTTGCCCAGGAGATTGACAAAGATAAATGTATCGGCTGTGGCAGATGTATTAAAGTGTGTGGGTATAGTGTGCTTGATTTAAAAGCACTCAATGAAGAAGGCGAATTTGTCGAAGATGAAGATGATGATGAAATCGAGCGCAAAGTAATGGTGGTTGCTAACCCAGATAACTGCATTGGTTGTGAAGCTTGCGCCCGGATTTGTCCGAAAAACTGCTACAAACACGCAGCATTAAACAACTAAATATTTAGCGACTGTTAAGAGTTGTTGTTTTGATTAGGGGGTACAAAGCAAGGTATCTAGAGGGGAATTTATATACAGCAGAATTCAGGAGTCAGAAGTCAGAGTGAGAATAGGCTCTGTAGCTTTGATAACTTAATTATGTACTTCACTCACTTGAAATTTGCTGCAATTACTTGAACTGAGTAAAAAGTTCATGGTAAACAAATGCGTAAATTCAAAATTGTTAATTATTAACTAAATCATACTTGCTGCTAATTTTATTGTTCAATATGAGAACTAATAGTACCCTCTGAAAACAACTAACTCTTGTAGAAGTAGAAGGTACTCTTGTTGTAGTCGTGAGAAATATTTTTAAGTTTTTGGGGGAAGGATCTGAAGAGATCTGGAAAATTCCCCCAAATTTTATAGGATCTAAGATACAAAGTTAATAAGTAGAACTCAAAAGTCAAAAATCAAAGACTAGAAAATTTTGATGATGAGCTTTTGTGCGGTTTTAGATAATGGGGTTGTTGATGCCACTGAAGTATAAAAGATGAAGCCTCAAGGATAACATTTCATACTTCATACTAGCCTACGGCAAGCCACCAAAGGGTGTCTACATACTTCATACTTACAGGATCTTTTATGCAACAAATTCCTGTTTCACTATGGACGCTAGTCGCTGGCATAGTAGTTACAGCGGCTAGTGTTTGGATTGGTCACAATCACACGCTATTACCAGAACAAGCATCACTACAAGCACCTTTGGTAGACGGATTTTTCAATATCATGTTTACCATTGCGATCGCGTTGTTTCTGGTTGTAGAAGGAACAATTCTCGTTTTTTTAGTCAAGTATCGTCGCCGTCGTGGTGATGATACTGATGGTATACCCGTAGAAGGGAATGTTCCCTTAGAAATTTTTTGGACAGCCATCCCATCGGTAATTGTCATTGGTTTAGGCATCTATAGCGTAGATGTTTTTAACCAAATGGGAGGTTTTGAGCCTGGAAATCACCCTCATTCTGTGGCTCATGTTGCTCACGCTTCGGGAACTGCGATGGCGGCTACCCTCAATGATACCGCCGAAGCAACTTCAGCCCCCAGCATTGGGATTGGTGCAAAAAACAGCGACAGCAAACCCGCTGACTTGGTAGTGAACGTCAAAGGGATACAGTTTGCTTGGATATTCGACTATCCCAACAGTGGCGTTACCACTGGTGAATTACACGTTCCCGTCGGTGCTGATGTGCAGTTGAATTTGTCAGCACAGGATGTAATTCATTCTTTTTGGGTTCCTCAATTTCGATTGAAGCAAGACGCGCTTCCTGGTATCCCCACTGAACTGCGATTCACCGCCACTAAAACCGGGACATATCCGGTAGTTTGTGCGGAACTGTGCGGTGGTTATCATGGTTCCATGCGATCGCAAGTCATCGTCCATACACCTGAAGAATACGATCGCTGGTTGACAGAAAGCAAACTTGCTCAAACACCAGATTTGCAGCAAGCTGTTGCAGTTAATCCCGCCGATTTATCTACCTCTGAATTTCTTGCACCCCACATCCACAACATGGGTATAAGTGCAGCAACTATCAAGTCATTAGTCAATAGTCATGAGTAGCTGACAAATGACAAGCACAAATGACAAAAGACCAAGGACTAATTTATGACACAAGTAGAATTTCCCCCCAACACGCCACCAGATAAGAATTCATCCCCAAAAGTTAGCCACGCTGCACATCCCCAGGCGTGGAAATGGTATGACTACTTTACCTTCAACGTAGATCATAAAGTAATTGGGATTCAATACCTAGTCACGGCGTTTCTGTTTTACATCATCGGTGGATTGATGGCGATCGCAATTCGCGTCGAACTAGCCACCCCCGATGCAGACGTACTAGATCCCAATCTGTATAACGCCTTCATGACCAACCACGGAACAATCATGATTTTCCTCTGGATTGTTCCCAGTGCCATTGGGGGATTTGGTAATTATCTCATCCCGTTGATGCTTGGTGCTAGGGATATGGCATTCCCCAAGCTGAATGCAGTCGCCTTTTGGTTAAACCCACCAGCAGGATTATTACTGTTAGCCAGTTTCTTCTTTGGTGGTTCCCAATCTGGTTGGACAGCATACCCACCCCTAAGTTTAGTCACCGCGCCAATTGCCCAATCTTTGTGGATTTTGGCGATTGTGTTAGTTGGAACCTCCTCAATTTTGGGTTCCCTAAACTTTGTGATCACCATCTTGATGATGAAAGTCCCTAGCATGAAATGGGATCAACTACCCTTATTTTGCTGGGCAATTTTAGCCACCTCCGTACTAGCACTTCTCTCCACACCTGTGTTAGCTGCGGGTTTAGTGTTGCTATTATTTGACATCAACTTTGGCACATCATTCTTTAAACCAGATGCAGGCGGTAACGTTGTAATTTACCAACATTTATTCTGGTTCTATTCTCACCCGGCAGTTTACTTAATGATTCTGCCCATCTTCGGCATCATGTCTGAAGTCATCCCCGTTCATGCCCGTAAGCCCATTTTCGGATATAAAGCGATCGCATATTCCAGCGTGGCAATTTGCGTTGTCGGTTTGTTCGTGTGGGTACACCATATGTTTACCAGTGGTACACCTCCTTGGATGCGGATGTTCTTCACCATCTCCACCCTCATCGTTGCGGTTCCCACTGGCGTAAAAATATTTGCCTGGGTGGCTACCCTCTGGGGTGGTAAGATTCGCTTCACCAGCGCCATGTTATTTGCGATCGGCTTGTTGTCGATGTTCGTCATGGGTGGTTTAAGCGGCGTAACAATGGGGACAGCCCCCTTTGATGTTCACGTCCACGATACCTATTATGTAGTTGGACACTTCCACTACGTCTTATTTGGCGGTTCCGTATTTGGTATTTACGCAGGTATATATCACTGGTTCCCCAAAATGACCGGACGCAAACTAAACGAAGGCTGGGGACGCGTTCACTTTGCCCTCACCTTCATCGGCACTAACCTTACCTTCTTACCTATGCACGAATTGGGTTTACAAGGTATGCCTCGACGAGTCGCCATGTATGACCCCCAATTCATTAGCTTGAATCAACTTTGTACCATTGGCGCATTTATCTTAGGCTTATCAGTCATCCCCTTCGCCCTCAATATTCTATGGAGTTGGAGTAAAGGAGAAGTCGCAGGTGATAATCCTTGGCGGGCTTTAACCCTGGAATGGACAACCAGTTCACCCCCCATTATTGAAAACTGGGAAGTCTTACCAGTAGTCACCCACGGCCCCTACGACTACGGTCACAACATCGAAATAGCACCAACAGCCACACCAGAAGTCAGCGCGTAGTTAGAAACCTAACCCCCCAACCCCCTTCCCTACCAGGGAAAGGGGCGTAATATAGATTCCCCTCTCCTCATAGGCTACGGTGTACACACAAGTCAAAAATTTTCATGTTCAACTACATTCCGCCTTGAACTAAAGTTTCAGGCTTATAGCCAAAGTCTACTAAAGTAGACTGAAATCAATTTTTCTTTGAGTCATCTTCAGATGACTTGCGCTATGAGACTCGGAATTCATTCCGAGGCGGGACAGATGCACTCAACGAATATTTATGTGTACACGGTAGCCTCATAGGAGAGGGGTTAGGGGAGAGGTCAAATCTCACCCTTGTTAGAAATTCAGATGGTAAAAATATGACAGTCGCCACACCCAGCGAACATCACGGGGAAGAACATCATCCTGATTTGCGAGTTCCAGGACTATTAACCTTCCTCATTTCCGAATCCCTGATGTTTGGGGGATTCTTTGCTACTTACTTATTCTTTCGCGGAACCACAGCAGTCTGGCCGCCCGAAGGAACAGAAGTAGAATTACTCGTACCCACAATTAACACCATCATTCTGGTATCTAGCAGCTTCGTCATTCACTTTGGTGATGTAGCGATTAAAAAGAATGATCTTGCAGGAATGCAACGATGGTACAAAATTACCGCCATCATGGGCGCAATTTTCTTGTTAGGTCAAGTTTATGAGTACCTAACTTTGGGATATGGCATGACAGCCAACGTCTTCGCCAACTGCTTTTATCTGATAACAGGCTTCCACGGTTTGCACGTTTTTGTGGGACTGTTATTAATTTTAGGAGTATTAAAGCGATCGCAGCGTCCCGGACATTACTCCGCCAGCAAACACACCGGCATCGAAATGGCAGAAATTTACTGGCACTTCGTAGACATCATTTGGATTGTTCTTTTTTCTTTGTTATACATTCTCAATCAGTTTTAAAGATTGAGTAGGGGAGGCAAAAAGCAGTGTGGATGTTCCTCCTGCTTTATTGCCGTTGTGTTACGGCACAAAGTAATTCAATGTATAGCAATTTCCAAGCACATAAAATACACCCCACCCGCGCTGTCGCGCACCCTCCCCTTGCCAAGGGGAGGATCGGGGAGGGGTAATTTTGTACCTCACCAGAGTCGGAAAGGCTATAAAAGAAATAATTATTTTGCCGTAACGCACCATTTATTTTGATGCGTTACTCAGTGTTTTCTTCACACTTCATACTTTAAATGTATGCAAATCGATACCAATAGATTTTCTTGGTTTCAAGTACCAGAAAATGTCAAAAAGTTACTCATATTAGCAGCAGATACTTGGCATAATAATTCTGAATCCGAGAATTATATGCAACAAGCTATCACTGAAGCCGGAGACAACCCAGACATTTTAATTTCCGCCTATAGATATTTTTACTATAAAAATAATTATGTTCTCGCCTTGCAAACAACAACTAAATTATTAGATAAAATTAAAAAAGCAGAAAATTTTCCTGAAAATTGGGAACAGCTAAAACTCATACTCATAAATCGGAGGGAAGAAAGTCAAATCAGGTTGTACTTAAATGCCTACTCTGCTACTGGTTTGGTTTTGGCTAAATTAGGAAACATAGAACAAGCTAAAGAAATCAGCATCAGGGTTCAAGAAATTGACCCCAAAAATGATTATGGTGCTGGTATCCTCCTGGATATTTTGACACGTCCAGCCGAGGAAGATGATTGAATAGTCAAAAGTCAAGAGTCAAGAGTTATTTGACAAATGACACATACCAACACTCAACGGTCAAAATTTACAAACCATGATGAAGAGTTTTTCTTTTTCTCTACCCTTATCCACATTTAACCTGCCAGAAAATCCCCTTCCTAATACTGTTCCCTTATCTCCTGTTAGTCTGCCTAGTAATAATTCCCCTTGGTATGCAGCACCAGTAATTGTCATGCCTTCAACTTCTCAATTTAGATTCTAAAAAGTTATGCAAGGTAGGGATTGGCTACTTACTGGAGACGGTCAATATCAAATCTGTAAAGCTGTAAGAGCCTGGGATTTATTGCGAGAAAATTATCGCCTCTATCGTTTTTTGACTGAGGTGGAAGATGTTCTCAATGGTGTTGAGGATGAATCTAGCCGTCTACCAGAAATTAGGATGTTGGTGAGGCGCTTAATTGCCAATTCCTACTGGGTGAGAAGTCAACATTTAGAACCTTGTCCCAAAACAGGAATTTCTGTACTTCTCTTATACGATGAATTGGGTTTTCCGTTGACAGTCCAAACAGTAACTTTTGCACCAGGGACAACTTCAACGATTCATAATCATGGAACTTGGGGAGTTGTGGCGGTGTTAAAAGGTGAAGAAAAAAACACCTTTTGGCGGCGTAGTGACAACTCAAAATCTCCAGATCAAATTGAACAAACGGGAGAAATAACTTTATCCCCAGGTGATATTGTGAGTTTCACTCCCGATGCAATTCACAGCGTGCAAGCAGTCGGTGATGAACCAACTGTGACTTTTAATATTTATGGGGAAACTGATCCAAAACAACGATTTGAGTTTGATTTAGTTACCCAAACTGCACGAAAGTTTTAAGAAAGGCAGGAGGTGAAGCAGTGCGGTCTTGGGGGTTTCCCCCATGAGCAACTGCTGAACCCGAAGGGCAGAGGGCAGGAGGCAAGATAATATTTACTTACTCAGCACTCAGCACTCAATACTTAGCACTTTCTAGAGGGTTCTTTGCGTAAGTCCTAAACCATAAAGTGGATTAGGAGCGGGTACAATGGCAAGAGTAATTTTTTATGAAAAACCAGGCTGTAAAAATGGCACTAGACAAAAAGTGTTACTAACAGCTGCTGGTCATGAAGTGATTGCATATAACTTATTAACCGAGCCTTGGACAGTTCAGGGTTTACGGTCGTTTTTTGGTGATCGCCCTGTAGCTGAATGGTTTAATCGGGCTGCACCCAAGGTAAAATCTGGGGAAATTGTCCCCGAAAACATCGACGCAGAAACCGCCTTGGTATTGATGTTGCGCGACCCGCTATTAATTCGCCGCCCCCTAATTCAAGTAGGCGATCGCCGCGAAGTCGGTTTTGAAGTCGAAAAGCTTGACGCGTGGATTGGCTTAAAGCCTGTAGATGAATCCTTCCAAGCTATGAGTGAAGACTTGATGAGTAAGGATTTGCAAGGTTGCGCCCACGGTGGTCATCACCATGACCATGAACATGGCCACGGTCATGGTAATTGTAAACATTAAATTAAGTAAAAAGTAAAAGGGCAAAAGGTAAAACAGTTGATTTTATATTTTTACCGTTTACTCTTCACTTTTTACTTTTTCCTTTTAACTTTTGACTTCTTAACTAATGCTCAAATCTTGAAACATTGCTGTGCTGAGGTAACGTTCACCGAAGGAAGGCTGAATCATCACAATCAAACGACCAGCATTTTCTGGTCGTTTGGCAACTTGCAGCGCCGCACACAAAGCCGCACCGGAAGAAATTCCCGATAGTAAACCTTCTTCTTTGGCTAACCGCCGTCCATAAATCATTGCTTGGTCGTCACTAACTCTGATGACTTCATCAACCAATTCCAAGCGCAGGACATCGGGGACAAATCCTGCACCGATACCTTGAATTTTATGCGCCCCAGCTTCGCCACCAGAGAGGACAGGGCTATTGCTCGGTTCAACTGCGATCGCCTGAAAACTCGGTTTACGTTGTTTCAATACTTCCGCAATTCCGGTAATTGTCCCGCCAGTACCGACTCCAGCAATTACAATATCAACTTCTCCATCAGTATCTGCCCAAATTTCTTCGGCGGTAGTTTCGCGGTGAATTTTCGGGTTAGCTGGGTTGCGAAACTGTTGAAGCATATATGCTTCGGGTGTATTCGCCACGATTTCCTCGGCTTTGCGAATTGCGCCCCGCATTCCTTCTGGGCCTGCTGTTAATTCTAATTTTGCACCATAGGCGCGGAGCATTGAGCGCCGTTCTTGGCTCATAGTTTCTGGCATAGTCAAAATTAGGCTGTAACCACGGGCTGCTGCTACCATTGCCAAAGCGATTCCGGTATTTCCAGAAGTTGGCTCAACTAAAATAGTTTTCCCCGGTGTGATGAAACCCTCGGCTTCCGCTGCAAGTACCATACTCAAGCCAATGCGGTCTTTCACCGAAGCTGCTGGATTCATCCCTTCGAGTTTGGCAACTATCCGCGCCACTGCGCCTTCCGCTTGGGGAATTTTATTGAGTTGAACTAAGGGAGTTCTGCCGATAAGTTCTGTGACATCTTTAGCAATTTGCATAAATTAACTCCGAAAACATTTAATTTTAAAGCAGCATATTTACTTATAACAATCATTTTTGGCTAACTGCTGAGGTTAGCGATCGCCAAATCTATTTACTTTCACTAAAGCATAAATATGTAACCCCAGGAAATAATTTTGCCTGACTTCCGCTGAATTTCGTATTAACTACTACCATTGACTCACAATTTAATTATTTAAGTATTATGAGCTACTAAAATTTAGTTTATTTGCGGGAACTTAAATAGCTGAGATTCATTCTTCAGAAATATATAAAAACTCATTCCATATTTTTCAATAAAGTAATTACCAAAATCAACAACCTATATAACAATTTCCCCTAATATCTAATTTTCCCAACATAAAGCCCTAAAATGTAAATTAGATACAGTAATATTTTTAACGAATAAAATCTTGATATTTTGTGTTTATTTAATTGACTTTTTGCCAAAATCTAGTTATTTAAAACTTGAACTCTTTATTTTGAGTACAAAATTTCTTCATCAAATTTTATTAAAAAAAATCTTTTTTAACGATAGTCTGTCTAGCTTTGAGAGTGAGTACAAAAGTCCCAGAACCCCACCTCAACAACACTAGTCCCTTGACCCGGAAATACTCGTCCCTATACCCCAAGCAATTTTTGCAAAGCTTATATAGCAATTGTTTGAGGTGTTGAGTACAACCTTAATCAATTTAATAAACTTAATCCACACCTATTAAACAGCCATCGAGAAGGGCGACTGATATAAAACATATAGGATTTACGCAGAGATTCCCCTCTACCCCCCGAAATTTTCTAGCTTGCTAGTGAACTAGGGGGGACTTCTTAACCCCACATTTTTAAGTAAGAGTGCGTTAATTCAACAAGTATAAAAATATAATTTTTAGAAAAATAGGTAATTATTCACTAGTTACTTACTAGTGTCATTTAATAAACATAAGACTATATGTCTCAATTATTGATGAATATATAGAACCCATATTCTTCACTGCTTATGAGATAGAAACCAATACGGTTAATATCAGCTTTTTTGGATTTTACTGTTCCCTTATCTCTACAAGGAAACTCTCTTAAATTAACCTTATTAGGAGATCAACCATAATAAAAATTCAGCATTTACTATGTAAAACTCTCTAATCTAGACTCTAAACCCTCTAGCCTCTACCTAGCCAAGGAGAGCAAAAATGAAAGTCAAACTTCTAAATGTTCTCACAGTTTGCCTTGTAACATTAATAGTAATTTCTCCAGCGATGGTAGCCCTAAAAGTAGTTTGGGAAAAACATGGAGAGTTAGTTAAGGCACAGAATTTAATTTGTGAAGTTAATAATATTAACAAAGTAAATCAAGCCTTAGAGCCTGCGGTAACGGCTGGTGTTAATAATTGCGATCGCCCCGTCGTGAACCAATCGCCAACACCTGATTCTGTATATAAACTTGCCATTATCCTGCAATGGTTTATCTTACTAACCCCTGTGTGCATTGGGTTAGGAATTCTTGTATACGATAGATATCTAGTACATCGCGCTGCCGTATTTCAAGAACAAGTAGAAATGTTAGAAAAACTTTGGCAACAAAGTATTGAACAATAATCAATCCACGCTACAAAATTTAAAAATATCATGACTGAAGAACGGCAAGCCCAATATTTTGATTTAATCGATAAATTACTGCAATGTCCTAATGGTCAAGAACCAGAAATTTTAGAAGCACATTCAGAATTAATTGATGCTGAATTTGTAGAAGCAATGGCTAGAGTTGCTACAATGTTTGCTCATGAAGGTAATCAAGATGGCGCTCAATTTTTGTTTTTTTTAGCTCGTGAGCTTGCTAAACAATTAGGTTTATATCCAGACTTTAAAAATTCCGAAGCTGCAAAATCTGAAGTGCCAAATAAGGAGTAATCATGCTACTGACGGCTACTGATGCTGGACATATAGCGTTAGAGTTTCTCTTAGCAGACTGGAATATTCGTGACGAATACAGAGAGTGGTTTACTATTATAAAATCTCGTTTATTTGGCGAGAGTTGGTACATTGTTGAGTTGGGCGTAGAAGGCTTTCCTGATAGATGGTTTATTCAAGTTTACGATACAGGAGAATGTGACCCCAACTATACCTTTATTTCTCCTATCAGTGGCAAAGAAGGATTTTCTGACGTTTCTGATTTACCAGAAATGGTTGCTGAGGTATTAGTCGCCGAGCGAAAATCTCGCTAACAAACCTGATAATTTAAGATGAATTATCTAGAAAATCTCCAAAAGATTCAGATACCCGATTTCTTGAAGAAGTCGGGTATCTTAGTCTCTCTGAGATTATTATCGATCACAGCTTTTTATATATTATTTAACAATATTATGCAACATAGAACACCTTTTATGTCATACTTGATTGACAAATATATGTTATATTAAATAGCGTGATGAACGCTACAGAAATATCAGTTAAAATGATTACTGAAGATATCATCGCTAAGGAATTCAAAAGAATTGTCAGCGAGTATTATCCAAAAGTTGGGGAATTACTAGACGGGTGTCATGTGAAAGTCATCACCTGTTTTTGGGGAAGACCACCTAGACGTTTGCAATACATAGGTATTTACTGTTCTGAGGAAATGCTGCCCCATATTAGAGAACAACAAAGAATCCTTAGAGATATAGCAGACAATATGGGATTAGTTCAAGTAGTTTGTATGAACGCTAAACGCTTGATTCGTGACCCCAAATCGACGCTAAAAGATACTGATCCGCGCTTGTGGTTGGAGTTGCAAATGGTAGCGACCTAAAAATAGCAAATAATGAAAATTGGACTTTTCTGCAATTACGAAAATCATCACCAAAATGACCGCCGAGCAATTTTTGAGCAAGTCGCTTTAGTTAGACAAGCCGAAAGCTTAAACTTTGAAGAAGCTTGGGTGAGTGAGCATCATTTTAGTGAAATCAATATCAGTTCTTCTATGCTGTTATTGATGGCACATTTAGCGGGTGTCACCTCAACTATTCGCTTAGGTACAGCGGCGGTTTTATTGCCATTTCACAACCCGATTCGAGTAGCAGAAGATATTGCCACCTTGGATAATTTGTGTAATGGCAGATTATTATTTGGAGTTGCCAAAGGCGGCCCTTTTCCCCAGCAAAACAAACATTTTGGCATTTCAATGGGAGAATCTCGCGCCAGAATGTTAGAGGCGATCGCATTAATTCACAAGTTGTTATATGAAAATGAAGTTTCATTTCATGGACAACATTATCAATGCGATCGCCTCACAGTTTACCCCAAACCTTTGCAAGAGCAAATCCCTGTATATATAGCCAGTGGTGATGATACAAGCATAGAATTCGCCGCTAAAAATTCCTTGAGCTTAATGGGAGGGCCACCCTTTGCGCTAGAGAGATTGAAAAAGACTCTCAGCCAATATCGAGAGATTAATCCCAGCGGTGCCGAAAATTTTGTCTTAGCGCGGTTCTTCTTTGTTGGACAAACCAACGAGGCGGCTATCACCGAAGCTATGCCTTTTATCCGCCAATTTAGCCAAAAAATGCAGGCTAATTCGGCAGTAGTAATGCAGAATAGTTCCAATGGTCATAAAGCATTTGACCGCACAAACATTTGTTTTGACGAAGACTATTTGATTGAAAACTCAATCATTGGTGATGCTATCACTTGTCGAGACAAAATCAAAAAGTTTCAGGACGAATTGAATCTAGGTACATTAGCGCTCAAACCGACATCGTTTGATATGCAAAAAAACATCGAAAGTTTGCAGCGCTACAGCCAAGAGGTACGCAATTATGTCTAAATTAAACCTACTTCCACCCGATGATTTACCTCCAACCAAGGTAACAAAAGAGGATGGAATGCTACACCTAGAGCTAGAGCAATCGATTGGACGATGTTTTTATTACAGTTGCGATCGCATTACTCAAGCTTTACTCAATAGTTGTCAGTGGTATCTCACTGATAAAAACACCAAAGTGATGTTAGTAATTGATTGCCCTGACATCGTATCTTACTGGCATATAGTAAGCAATATTCCCCAATTAGGCAATAGATTAGAGCGATTTACCACTAATGCCAAAATCAAAGTTTATCCCCCTTTTGGTAAAGGTGATCCGTTAGAAATTAGCGTGAATGAAATCTCTGCTTATCGAGATTGGCTATAAGTCATATTTATTAAACTCAGAAACCCAGTTTTTTTAGAAACGCTGGGTTTTTCTTTATAATTAATAAATCCAACGCCAGTGAGATGACGGTTATGCTCTCCCCCGATCTCAAAAATGCGTTACCCAGCACTGATGAACTGCCATCCTCAGACGATACACCAGTGGATAACGAAGACCAAAACTTATTGCCCAACATTCTATTATTTTTACTCAATACTATTTGGACAAATCGGCAAAATTGGTACTTTGGTGTAGATATGGCAGTTTATCACACCACCGGAGTTAACCCCAGAGTTCCTGTAGTCCCAGATGCGTTTTTAAGCGTGGGGGTAGAACGGAGAAAAGGCAGGAAATCACGCAAAAGTTACGCAGTCTGGGAAGAGAACGAGGTAGTTCCCATCTTGACATTAGAGATGGTATCCCATACCCCAGGGGAAGAATACACCGAAAAAATGGCAATTTATGCCAAGCTTGGCGTGTTATATTACGTAATTTACAATCCCGAATATTGGCGACGAGACCAACATCAACCCTTTGAAGTGTATAAGTTAGTAGATGGTAACTATCAATTACAGATAGGTGAACCTTGCTGGATGCCAGAAATCGGTTTAGGTATTGGTCGATATCAAGGTGCAGTGGGTGGCATTCCCCAAGAATTACTGTCTTGGTATGATGAACGAGGTACGCGCTACCTCACAGCCGAAGAACGCGCCGAACATTTAGCGCAACATCTGCTATCCCTTGGCATAGATCCTGATAATCTAGCTAGTGATTGAAAATTAACTAAAATTGTCACGCTACATAACAACTAGCCCAGTATTTGCCTAGATACGGCTGATTGCAATAGGTAAATAATATACAGCTAAACCCGTTGTTGAGGAATCATAATGATAAATTCTGTACCGATACCAGGAATAGATTTATATTCTAGTTGACCTTGATGATTTTCTACAATAATTTGATAGCTAATAGAAAGACCTAAACCTGTACCTTTACCAACTGGTTTAGTAGTGAAAAAAGGGTTAAATATTTGTTGTGTTATTTTTTCATTAATTCCAATCCCATTATCGCTAATACGGATAGAAATCAAGTTATTGATTAATTCTGTAGTAATTTTGATAGTAGGAGTAAAGTTTGAGGGTTGAAGTGTAGTTATATCCGTTGTTGTAGAATAAGTTGAGTGATTAAAATCAAACTTTTGTTCTAAAGCATCAATCGCATTGCTAATAATATTTATCAAAACTTGATTAAGTTTACCTGCATAACATTCTACTAAGGGTAGATGTCCGTATTCTTTAATCACGGTAATTTCTGGATAATCAATTCGAGATTTGAGCCGATTTTGCAGAATCATCAAAGTGCTATCAATACCTTCATGAATATTGACTTTTTTTACTTCTGCCTCATCTAAGCGAGAAAATGTCCTTAAAGAACGCACAATTTCGCTAATACGCTGAGTCCCAATTTCCATAGAGTTTAAAACTTGTACAAAGTCTTTTTTGATAAAGTCTAAATCGATTGTTTTGATTTTATTTGCTATATTTAGCTCAGGATTTGGGTAACATTCTTGATAAAATTGTAATAGTTCTAAAATGTCAGAAGTATATTGAGAAACATAGTTAATATTGCCAGAGATAAAATTAATTGGATTATTGATTTCATGGGCAATACCCGCTACTAATATACCTAAAGCTGACATTTTTTCAGATGCTACTAATTTACTTTGCATAGCTTGGAGCTTTTTTAAAGTTTCTTCCAAATCTCGACTTTGCTCTTCTAAAGTTTTTTGTGATTCTCTCAATTCATCAATTACCTTCAGAAATAAAGCCTCTTTTTTTTCATTTGTTTCCTCTAATGCGATTCTTGAAGATTCAGAGCGCTCTAGTTTTTTCTGGAGAATGCGATTAGCTTTTTCTAGTTCTTTAATTTTCTGCTCATAGCCTAATTGCATCATTGTTTAATGCATTCCTATCAAAAGAGTTACAAATGTTTCATGATGCAATCTAGTTTCGCCGCCACCATTTAATGGTGAAATTTCACCATGAGTATAAAAACCACAACCTGGAATTGATTCGGTCAAACATTCTTGAGCAAGTTGATACTCTTCTATTGTGCGTGTACCTAGTAATAGCCGACGAGCTGCACAAGAAAAAAATAAAGCCGTATCTGGCTGTTTACCTGGATAATTATTTAACGCATTTAGAATTGAGGTTTTAGCAGCACCTAAAATTTCATCTCGACTAGCTTGTGCTATTTGGACAAAAGTATCTGCTGGTACTTCTCCCAAAAAAGTAATGCTACCAGTTTTTATATCATGAATACTAGGCGCACGCATATAAAATTCTTCTGCTTCTGATTCAAACACGGCTAAAGGATATTCACCAGAAGGAGAAAGACCACCTAAATAATGATGATAGAAATCTAATGCTGGTTTGCCATCAATTTCATAGAGAATATTTTTATCAACCTTAGTAACTTTGCCTTTTTTTCCTAGAGGATGCCAACCACTAGCAACTCCTTGAGAAAACAAGAATTTACCAGAGAAGATCAATAGAGGAACAGCATCATGCAGAATCTCAGTTTGAAAAAATTGATATGTTTTTTCAAATTTCCATTGATCAGCCGTTAACCCACCAAAAATAGGAATATCTTTCCCTAGAGCTAGTTTTAAGCCTTCTACAATCGCCACTCCATCAACTGTTAAACTTTCTGGAAAAGTCAAACATAATTGAGTCAGAGCTTGATTTTTAATCTTTGATTTTGCTTGTTCTACAGCTTGTTTAGTAGCTAAAATTGGGTCTTTTGATAGGTTCCTACCTAATCCGGCATAAATTTCAATTTCATCAGCACAAAATAGCATTAAAGCTATTGAATCTTGTTGAAACTTTAATAATGAAGAGATTTCGGCATCGGTTGTACCACCAATTAACTCAATTCCTGGAAAAGCTTGCACAATTTCTTGCAAGATGAGTGCATAATCAAAGTCAATTGCCGCAAATAAAATACCAGCTTGAGGAAATTTCCCACCTAAATTATCTTGACATTGCTCTATAACTTCAGTAATGGCCGCTAAAGAATCTGGATCATTACTATGGCCAACTACTACATTCAACATATATATCTGGGATTATTTTAACCGTGGGCTTATTATTCCCAAACCAGATTACTTTAATCAAGCTAACTATAAATTTATTCAGGGTATGTAAGAATTACTTAGAAATTTTTAGCAATACATCTACAATCAAAAACCATAGTTAGTGCGATCGCCATTTTACCGATAAATCACTTCGCCTACTGTTTGTCCCACAACTTCTGGACGAGCAACCGTTAATATCATCTGTTCAACACGCGCAGTTAAAAAAGGCTGACCTAACCCTATACTCGAAAAGGGACTTTCCCCAGGGACTTCTAATTGGGAACTAATCAAACCTAACAGCGCTTCACATTCAGCCGAAAATTTGAGTAACTCCACACCTTTAACACTGAAGGTAGAACCAGTCAGCCTTTGTCGCCACGCTAAACTTTGCTGAGTATAATTCAGAGTACACAACTTGCGATCGCCCTGACGCACCCTCACCCGCTTATCGTCTTCCCAGGTAAAATCGGCTAACTCTTTGGGTAATCCCCAAATCTCTCGACCACCAGCCACAGAATCAGCATTATCTACATAAATGTGCGAAATCCAAGCACCAATTTTATTTCGATAACTAACCACAGCTGGAGCAACAATTAACTCACTGTATTCCAACACAGAACCTTGGGTGTAATCAGATAAATAAACAGCAGCGAGAGTTTTACCCGGCCATACAGAAAAAATTTGAAATTCAGACGGAATGAGGGAGCGTACTTGGTTAATATTTACCAGATGTAAAGAGGCAAGAGCCTTCCCTCTAAGTATCCAAGGTGTTGCAGGATATGACATATAAAAATTTTAGATTTTGGATTGAGAATTGTTGATGACTAAAAATCGAAACAAGGCTTTTAAATCTGTAACCTATAACCCGCTCTAGCCCCAATTACTTACTATCAAATTCCCCCATAAAAAAAATCCCCACCCAGGCGAATACCTGGATGGGAAATATTGAGTAAGGAATGTCTCACCTTCCCTACAACATTGGAGGAATTATTTGCTTTCAGTGAAATCTGCGTCAATTACATCATCACCAGTACCAGAGGAAGTAGAAGAACCACTACCGCCATCTTGAGGTTCAGCGCCTGGTGCAGTACCACCAGCTTGTTGATAGATATTGCTACCAACTGCGAATAGCGCTTGTTGCAATTCTGGCGTAAGCTTGGCAATTTGCTCGTCATCTTCCTTCGCAACAGCTTCCCGCAGATCTTTTATCAAACCTTCAACTTTGGTTTTGTCAGCAGCAGGAACTTTATCACCTAATTCTTGCAGTTGCTTTTCAGCTTGGTATGCTAAGGAGTCAGCTTGGTTCTTGCGTTCAATTTTCTCACGACGCTCTTTGTCAGAGGAAGCATTTTGTTCTGCTTCGCGTACCATCCGGTCAACATCATTCTTATCTAAGGTCGAAGCGCCAGTAATGCTAATGGACTGTTCCTTACCAGTGCCTTTGTCCTTAGCAGTCACGTTGAGGATACCGTTAGCATCAATATCGAATACCACTTCGATTTGAGGCACGCCACGAGGTGCAGGTGGAATACCATCGAGGCGGAAGGTTCCCAAACTCTTATTATCGTTAGCAAATTCCCGTTCACCTTGGAGGACGTGAATTTCTACGTTAGTTTGACCATCCACTGCAGTGGAGAATACCTCTGATTTTTTGGTAGGAATTGTGGTGTTACGAGGAATAATCTTAGTCATCACACCGCCCAAGGTTTCCACACCCAAGGACAATGGTGTTACGTCTAACAACAAGATACCTGTAACATCACCAGCCAACACACCTGCTTGAATTGCAGCACCAACAGCTACTACTTCATCAGGGTTAACAGTTTGGTTAGGGTCTCTACCCAAAATCCGCTTCACCAACTCTTGAACTGCGGGAATCCGGGTGGAACCACCAACTAGTACCACTTCATCGATATCATTTTTGCTTAACTTGGCATCACGTAACGCATTCTCCACGGGAATACGAGAACGGTCAATCAAGTCAGAGCAAAGTTCTTCAAACTTAGCGCGAGTCAGCGTCGTATCCAGATGCTTCGGCCCATCCTGGGTAGCGGTAATAAATGGTAAGTTAATTTCCGCTTGGGTAACGCTGGAAAGCTCAATTTTGGCTTTTTCTGCCGCTTCTGTTAAACGTTGCAGTGCTTGTCTATCTTTGCGGAGGTCAATACCTTCGTCTTTACGGAACTGTTCAGCTAAGAAATCAACAATTTTCTTATCAAAGTCGTCACCACCAAGGTGAGTGTCACCAGAAGTAGCTAACACTTCAAATACACCGTCGCCAACTTCGAGTACGGATACGTCGAATGTACCACCACCTAAGTCAAATACCAGAATGGTTTCGTTGCTTTTCTTATCAAAGCCATAAGCCAGAGAAGCAGCTGTCGGTTCGTTGATAATCCGCAGGACTTCAATACCAGCGATTTTACCAGCGTCTTTGGTGGCTTGACGTTGGGAGTCGTTGAAGTATGCCGGAACAGTGATTACTGCTTGAGTAACAGTTTCGCCCAGATATTTGCTTGCGTCTTCCACTAATTTGCGGAGAACCTTGGCAGAAATTTCTTCAGGAGCAAATTGTTTGCCAGCGCCAGGAGAGTCTAGCTTGACGTTACCACTGCTGCTGAGGACTTTATAAGAAACTTCTGTTGCTTCATTAGTCACTTCGTCATAGCGACGACCGATAAAGCGCTTAACTGAATAAAAAGTGTTTTCTGGATTCATCACCGCTTGGCGTTTGGCGATTTGCCCCACCAGAGTATCGCCATTTTTGGCAAACGCTACTACCGATGGTGTTGTCCGAAAACCTTCTGCGTTAGCAATAACCGTGGGTTTACCACCTTCCATTACTGCGACGCAGGAGTTAGTTGTACCTAAGTCAATTCCAACTACTTTTGCCATTTTATGTGCTGGCTCCGTATAACTACAAATGAATGAATGGGAATATAAGGACTAAATCTTGAACCAACTGGTTTATGAAAGCAGTCACTTCAGCATCAATGACCTTTAGCTCGGTTTTATTGGGGTTATAGCCCCAAGTTCTGCTGATATATATACTGAGCTTGTATAGCCAGTCCATGAAGGGTGGTTTCCCGAACCTTATGGGGGACGGTTAATTTTAAAGATTTGTTTAGTTGGTTCATGGATTAATTTGCTTTCACTTCGTCTAATTTATGAGAATTAATACATTGAGTAATTAGGGTGAACCGTAATCACCATGTGGTGTTTGCCGTCTTTAAACAACATTAATTCCAGAGGTACAGAGAATAAATCAGCTATAAAACGTGTCTGTGCTTGATAAATTCAGTTAAAACGCGGATACTTATATGACTTACGGAGTTAAAGGAAAAATCAAGCTTTTGGACAAGGATGTAGGGGTATAGGGTACAGCGGTGTAGGTGTGCAAAATTCTTACACGCAGTTTAAACAGACAACTTTGGTGCGTAAGTTTTAACTTAAGATTGGGGTAGATTTTGTAGCGTTTGTGTATTAAAAATGTAATTAAAAAATACTATTTATGCGTCGTGCCTCTGGATGTTTATTTGGGTTAGCCTTTGGTGATGCCTTAGGCGCTGCTACAGAATTTTTAAATGTGGAAGAAATTCGTCGTCGCTTTCCGCCAAATGGGCCGCAAGAAATTGTCGGCAATCCCGCACGCGTAACCGACGATACACAAATGACATTAGCTTTAGGGCAAGCCCTGGTTGAAGTTGGTGTCGAAAACTTGAGTGTAGTTAGTTTAGAACCTGTTCTCAGACGCACTTTTGTTGAGTGGTTACACAGTCCAGACAATAATCGCGCTCCGGGGATGACTTGCTTACAGGCTTGTGAATATTTGGAAGCAGGTTTGCCTTGGCAGCAAGCAACTAGGCCAAACTCCAAAGGGTGTGGTGCAAATATGCGTGTCGTACCTGCGGGTTTGTTGCCCACAGATGATGCAACGCGTGCTGCGGTGGCTCAATTCCAAGCAGCCTTAACTCACAGTCATCCTACTGCCCTCGCAGCTTCCGATTTAACAGCATCAGCCATTACTTACCTTGTCAAGGGTGGTGAACCACAAAAATTACCGACTCAACTCCGCAACTATGCTCTCAGTCAGCGCTCAGTTTATCATACCGATTGGCTAGGTTATTTATGGCAGCGCCCAGGCATTGATACACCAGAAGAATTTATTAGTCGTGGCTGGGATGAGTGTTTAGAGGTACTTGACCGTCTTGATAAGGCATTAATCAACTCTAACCGCGACATTGACCCTTGTTTGGCAATAGGTGAAGGTTGGGTAGCAGAAGAAGCTTTTGCTACAGGTTTATTATGCTTTTTGTTATTTCTAGAGGAACCATTAGCTGCATTGCAACGCGCTGCAACTACATCTGGTGATTCTGACTCTATTGCTTGTTTGGCAGGTGCTTTTGCTGGGGCGTATTTAGGTATGGCTGCATGGCCAAAAGATTGGCTAGTTCGCATTGAATACCGCGACCAATTGGCGGCCTTGGGAAAAGTTTGGGATTAACAGTTATAGCAGAAGGCAGGAGGCAGAAGGCAGAAGGAAAAGTCTGACTATACTTGGCATTTAAGCTTTCAAGTTGTCATAACATATCCGACTACTGCTATGTTAATTATTTTTGAACAACCAGATACCCGACTTTTTTAAAAAAGTCGGGTATCTGAGCATATCGAGTTTTACAATCCAAAATTTTATTACCTGACAGAAAAAGCTTCACTAAATCTGCGAGTTACAGGTTCGACGATGAAAGTTAAAATTGATTTTTTGCGCGTGACGATTTCTCCTGTAGCAACCATTCCTGGCGTAAATACGACTTCTTTACCTCGCACATTTAAAGAATGTTTATTCATTTGAATTCTGGTGGGAAAAACTAACCCTAATTCTTTATCAACTACGGCATTGGGGCTAACTTGTGCCACTGTGCCAGCAATTGTGCCGAATTCTTGGAAAGGAAAAGTAGCCATTTTCACTTTTACTTTCATACCTGTACGAATGAAACCAATATCGCGGTTGAGAACTTTTACTTCTAGTTGTAATTCTTCGCCATCCGGCAAGATGGAAAGTAATTCTTCCCCTGCTTGTACAGGGCCTTTGGTTGCCTTAATTCTGTAGATTGTGCCAGCAACCGGAGCTTTGATGGTTTCACCATCTTGTTGCTTTTGCGCCTGAGCTAATTGACCGGAAACGGTGGTTAATTCTTCTTTCCGCTTATTCATCTGAGTCAAAATTTCGCTTTGACGCTCAGATGATAAACGTTGTAATTGATTACGTGAGGCTTGAAAAGCTGCTTCAGCTTGGCGGATTTCTTGTGCTTGGGCGGCAATATCTTTTGTTAAAGATAAAACGCGATCTTGTGATTCTGCAACTTTATTGTTGGCGTTAGTCACTTCATCTTCTGAGCGGGTGACATCTGTATTGGCACGATTTAATCTTTCTTGCGCTTCTAAGTAATCAACTCTGGGGACAGCGCCAGGAGTAATCAAGGTACGAAGTTTTACTTCTCGATTTTGGGCGATCGCTAATGCTTCTTTGACTCTCTCGCGGATACTTTTAGCATTAGCTAAGTTAGCTTGGGAATTCACTAAGGCACTTTTGGCAGTATCTAAATTTTCTCGCAAGCGAGCCAATCGCACTTTTGCTTGGTTGAGGAGGGCGCGTTGACGATTGGTTTCGGCTTCTGCGGCTGATTGACGCGCTTGATAATCGCCTAAACGCGCAGTTAAAAGTTCATCTTGGAGTGTCTCTCCAGTGCTTTTACCGCCGATGCGTTCTACATCCAAACGCTCTAAGTCATCTTTAATCAACTTGCTAGATTCTGAAAGGCGGTTCACGTCTGTTTTTTGGAAATCGGGATCACGTTGAATTAACACTTGATTTTTGGTAACGCGATCGCCTTCACTGACTTTCACTGCCAGAATCATCCCATTACCCAGAGATGTTAAAGGCCTAACTTGAGTTGAAGCAATTAATTCCCCTTGGGCGATCGCTACTTCATCGATTTCTGAGAAATGCGCCCAGGCGATCGTGCCAAATAAAGCTACACTGATGGTTCCGGCTAACAATCTGGTGTAAAGTGGAGGCAATTCTTGGACTGCCTTACCTAATTCATAAGACAGTTGATCCTCTGGCTTGGCGAATCGCTGTTTTGTTTGACGCGCTTGAGCAGCATTGGCAACTAGGGGAAAAGTCATAAAATTTTAATGTTATTTGTTCTTTGTCAATTGTCCTTAGTCATTAGTCCTGTGTCCGGATGCTAATAACCAAGAAATAATCTTTACTTCAAACTGCTAAATAGCGTCGGATAAAACTTTCCAAGGTTTCCAATTGAAAATTGAAAATCCTCTCTAGGTTAGCTATTTCCTCTTTTTTACAGAAAAATTCATTAGATAGCAATGTCTGATAAGTCCCCAAGGCTATTTGTGTTTGCGGATTTAACAAACCGATAATATTTCTTAACCCATCAAGTACAAATACTGGCGGGTTAATGACTATCGGCTGTTTGTTAAAAATCCGACCAAATATCCGGGGAATATCTTCCCGTTGCAAAATTTCTGGCCCCCCAACTGGCAATATTTGGTTACGCGCCTCTGGAACTTTTACAGCATCTACGATCATTTTTGCTAAGTCATCTGTACTCACAATTGAGCTACGGTTGTGGCGATCGCCAATTAGTAAATATAACCCTGTTTCTCGAAACTGTTCTGCCAATGGCAACAAATTCGATGCTAGTCCAGTTGGACGGAAAATTGTGTAATTTAAGCCACTATCGATCAAATATCGTTCTACTGCACGTTTGGCTTTAAATACAGGCGCATCTTCATAGCCGCGATCAGATCCCAACACAGAGACAAAGACAAAATGCTTGACTTGATTAGCTTTTGCTTGGTCAATCAGTTCTATATTGGCGCGGTAGTCTAGGGATAAAGCATCACTATCAGAACCGTGGGCGCTGATAATATATTTGACACCTTGACTAGCTTTTTCTATATCTCTGGCTTGGCGCAAATCACCGATGAAGATTTCTGCACCTCGGTGTTCTAACTCACTGTAACGCGAGGTAAGTCGCACAAATGCCCTTACTGATTGTTTCTGCTGGCGTAGCAGTCGCACAACACGACGACCAATTCCCCCCGTTGCTCCTGTTACTAAAAACATATAAATACCTAAAATTAATATACTTAGATTCCACTGATGGATTTTTGAACGTCAAGTATGAGCATATTTGTATATTAACTAGGACTTACGCAGAGAGAGAATAAATCATCGATTTTAGCGATCGCTCATTTACTCAGTAATAAATTAACTTAATTTTGTATTATTTGCAACTAGAATTCTTTTAGAACACCTTTGGCTAAAATAATTAAATAGATTACTCAGAGGATAATGCCAGCCAAAGATGTTTACCATGACGCAGTTAAGAATGCTTTAATTAAAGACGGTTGGAGCATTTTAGCTGATCCTTATAAAATCAAATATAAGGATACTGAATTATTTGCTGATTTAGCAGCAGAAAGACCTATTGCAGCTGAACATAATGGACGCAAAATTATTGTCGAAATTAAAAGTTTTTTAAGCCCCTCACCAATGCGAGACTTTGAGCTTGCTTTAGGACAATATATTTTATATCGAAATTTAATTAATCTGACTGAACCAGAATATCAAGTTTATTTAGCGATTAAAGATAGTATTTACGAAAACTTTTTTCAACGGGAGTCGATTTAAGATATAACTAAAATAAATCAAGTACTTGTGATCGTTGTTGATATGGAACAGGAAGAAATTTTACAATGGATAAATTAGAAAAATATCGGAATAATATTAAAAAAATATTAACAGAATATCACGAATGGGTTTCTGGTTCAGCCAATTTAGCACAAGAAAGTTGTCTTGCATTTGACGAGATACATGATCAATATTTTTGGCTGTTGATGGGTTGGGAAGGAAAGAAAAAAATCAGAAATATTCAAGTTCACATTCGCATTAAAAATAACAAGATTTATATTGAAGAAGATTGGACAGAAGAAGGAATTGCTACTGAGCTATTGAGGGAAGATGTACCAAAAGAGGATATTGTTTTAGCTTTTTATGATCTAGAAACTCGCAAGTTAACTGATTTTGCTGTTGCTTAAATTACAGTCAGGTTGAGTCGAGTGTGTTAGCGATCGCTCATTTACTTTTTAGGATTGTAATTATTTTTTGTATTATTTATAGTTTTTATCGCATCGTCTTTAGATGATGTCTGAAAAGTATTAAATCTTGTGCTTGATCCCCCCTATCCCCCCTTGAAAAAGCAGGGCTGTTTCATTCTAAAAAGGAAAAAAGTAATTTAATATCATGGGCGCAATGTCGTATTGCTTTTGTGAGGGAGTCAAAACCATGATTACGCAAGAGGTTAATCACAAAACTACGAATAATCGAGAAATTAGCAGCAGCATAGCCATCAACCATTTGGGCAGAGTCTTCATCAAAAACAACATCTTTGACCCAATGAAGACGATTTTCCACACCCCAGTGACCACGAATACCTTGAGCAAAATCGGATGAGGGAATGGTGAGTGAACTAATGTAGTAGGCTATTTGTTGATAAGGTTTACCAGTACGAGTACCAACTCGTTCGACTTGAATAATCGACTTTAAACCCACCCAATCAGTGGAAATATTGTTCAAGTTGTCAAAGACACAAACACGACGTTGAGTAAAGCGACCACTCCTTCGTTCCAAATCAGTATGTATAGTTGTGGGCTGTGAGTGCTGCATATTTTGTTGGAGTTGGTGATAAAGTTTGGGCTGATTAGCTTTAACGGCAATCACGTAATGATTGCCACTGTGGATGATTTGCTCAACTGTTTTTTTTGACAATGAAGTGCATCAAAACTAAACACTACGCCCTTTAAATCCAAGATGGCAATTAAGTTTTGAACTGTAGCAATTTCACTGGTCTGCTTATTGTCCATCGTTTGTAACCCAACAACTTGACCTTGGTGACTACTAAATATCGATACCACGCTGATAAATTTTTGATAAGCACTACTGTAGTCTTGGACTGTTGCTTTAATACTTTTACCATCAGTTGCTAACCATTCTAATTCGCTCAATTCGACGTACTGATTTGCCCATTCATTAAATACCTGTGTCAATTCCTCAAAATTCACACGCATCATCACACGGCGATTTGTCGAGTACGATGGCACTCTATCTTTTGGTATCTCTAGTATTTCGATTAATGTTTTTTCATGCCGCTTGACGAAATCTCCTAAACCTCTATAACCTACACAACCACTCATTGTTCCCATGATCACCAACACCAGTACCAGCCATAATGGGTGTCTTTGTCCTTGCTTTGTACGGAAATCTTTGACGAGCTTCAGTTGCGTAATTAAGCTGACTGCCATCACTACTCTTCAACAATACACTGACTCTCCGATTCAACCATTTTTCTTCTCAGAATGAAACAGCCCTGCTTGAAAAAGGGGGGATTTAGGGGGATCTACAAGTCTCAAATACAACACCAAAAAGTTTTCAGACATCCTCTTAGTATCAACGTAACATTCAGTGGGGTGGCAAGCCTTAAAGGTTGCATTAAAAAATTGATTTTATCCGCGCTCCCAAGCAAATATGAAAAAGCTCCATGATGACGCGCATCTTGGCTTACTCTAAAAACCTGGGATATCAAACAATACGGTTCAGTTAAGGTTAAGAGAGTTGATTTGTCAATTTCTGCTTACCTATCAGACAATAAGCAAGATTTGGGGGATTCTCCCCCAAGCCCCCTCCAAAATAATTATTTCGTTTTTTGTTGAATAATTATTTGTTGGTTTTCTTGTGATTTAGTTTTCTTATCTGAACTGTATTGGGATATCAAACGGTTTCTATAAAAAGCCAGGATTTTGGCTCTCACAAATAATCAGGACTTACAGAGCTTTGTGCGTAAGTCCTGATTATTTGGGATTGCTGTAATTTTAACTAACTTGAATTGCCCATCATCTCTGGTTAAGTTATCCCACAGTTGTAGTTTCTAGTGGGTGTGATGATTGCACCAATTCATACAGTTTGGTTTCAAACTTCTGCATACCTGCTGACCAATCAAAGTCCTGAATTGAGGTACGCGCTTGGCTCGTCATGGCTGCTTTGAGTTCTGGATTTTCTAGGATGTTAATGACTTGGTGAGCCAAATCTATAGGATTATTTGATTCACTTAAGAAACCGTTAATTCCCGGAAAAACCTGTTCTAAATTCCCGCCAGAGTTGGCTGCAACTAAAGGAGTTCCTGATGCTAAAGCTTCCATATTAGTTGTACAGAAATTCTCGGTAACAGAGGGATTGACAAATATATCGGCGCGTGCGAACCAACCAAATAGTTCTTTCCCGTGAGATTCTCCCCATACGGTAATTCCATGAGGAAATTTTTCTGCGCGTTTGCGGATTTCTTGATCTAGCGGGCCGCTACCAATAATCACTAAATGCACATCAGGAACTTTAGCTGCAATTAGAGGAAAAGCATCTATGAGTTGAGTAACGTTCTTTTCGGCGGTAATCCGTCCGACAAACAACAATGTTGGTCGATTGTCTTCAGGAATTGGGTTGTGAATGATATTCCGAGGGTGAAATTTTTCGCTGTCTATACCTTGATAGGGGACATATTCACTACGCTGACATTTGAGATTTTTGTATTTATTCAGCAGTTCTCTAGAGGGGAATAGATTGACATCATAAGCTTCACTAAACTGCTTGGTAAGGAATGGAATAATGAGACTAATCAAACTAAAGAATTGATTGCCTAAATAATATTTGATGTAGGCAACAATATCTGTATGGAACACCGAAATGATTGGTGTATGAGTTTTTTTCGCATACTCTACACCTACAGGACGACCATACCCTTGTAAAAAGCCTGAATATAATCCCCGCATTTGTGCGGCTTCTTCAACCACAATAATATCGGGTTGAAATTCTGCCAGTAATTTAGTATCACTCCAATGACGATAGTTTAATGGTTGGGGTAGAGACTTATAAAAGATTAACGGCTCTGTGGGAAATGTATAGGAAGAAAAAGCCGGAAATGATTTTAACTCATCTAGCCCTGGCATAGGGCGATCGCTCACATTTTTGGGGTATTGATCATTAATTTCTGGATGGACAAGGAAAACTTGATGTCCTTGTTCTAGTAACCAGCGAACTCTCTGATGGACTGCAACGGAAACTCCTGTCAAGAAAGGAGGGTACAATCCTGTGAACAGCGCAATGCGTAGCTGTTGCTTTTGCATAATTTTAGTTAGTTTGTAAATTTTTGCTGAGAGCTTAATCAGTCAGATTGCTCACACCGAAAAACTTCAATTGAGGATTTACGCATTGCTATAGAGATTCCCTGAATCAATTCTAAATGTAGAATTCTGACTGCTGAATTCTTCTTTAGAGAGAAATTTTGCGATCGCTTGGTTGATCTAGGCTCTGATAAGGACGATATTCTACAAGGCGGATATTCCAAGGGCCTTGAACTTTATAGCTCACACCACGCCAATGGACTGTCGGCATCTGAAATGATGCTAACATTGCTAACCCATAAATCCATTGTGTGAACGGAAGCGCGATCGCAATTTTGCCAATCACAGCTGCTGATAGTTTTGTCACCTGTTGACCTTGAGCGCGAATTTCTGGCTGTACACTCAACTCTAAAAAGAGGATGAGCATTACTAAAGCCAACATATAAATCACATACCAACTAATTGCTAAATTCGCATTATCGCCGTCCCCGATGAATAAGGCCACTAAAAACACCAGCAACAAAAGATTAGGTAGCAAAATTGTGAAAATTACATCCGTAGCTACAGCTATCCATAAAGGGTGGTACAAGCGAGAAGATAACAATTGACGTTGAAACCAGTATCTTAAACTTGGTAAATCGCACTCTTCCCGATTCAACATAATCAAAGAAGGCACAAACGCAACTCTGAGTTTATACTTACCTAAGACACTACGAATCATTGTATCTTCGCCAAAAGCTTTACTCCATTTATCTAGCAGTCCTGTTTGGTGTAGTACGGAGGTTTTGATAGCCAATGTTCCCCCCCAAGGAATGCCATAGAGAAACATTTGCACGAGTGCAGAGACGTTCCAGATATAGCGTACCAATGTACCCCAATACCGACCTGTGGGGATATACCAACGATTACCTGTTGTTGCGCCTATTTTGGGGTTATGGAGAGGGGTAACTAATTCCCGTAACCAATTGGGATGCACGACGGTATCAGCATCAACTAAAGCCACCACCTTATATGAATCATCTAGTTCTGAGACAGCTTGAATCAGAGAACTACATTTGAGACTGCAACTATTGCGGACTATATTGAGTGGTTTGATTTCTACGTTAGTTGCACCTAGTTCATTAATAGTATTGTGGGCTATTTGCCATGCAGGATCTTGAACACTATCAACAACCAACTTTAAATCATACTGAGGGTAATTCTGATGAACTAGCGATCGCAAACAATTAGGTAAAAATGGATCAGCACCACGAAGGCAAAGAATCACTGCCGTTTTGGGAAGTTCTTCGTCTAGTAACGGGTTTTGTGGTCTAGAAGTTAGACTCCACAACAACGTCAACACAGAACACACTTGAAGAGCTAACCAACCCAACAAACATCTAGACAAGAAGATGATCAATTCATTCATTTTTGATAAACTCTACGCAATTGAATCTAAAAGAAGAGTTATAAATAGCTCTTACAATCCAGCAAAATAAATAGTCAACTGATACAGGATTTACACAAAGTTTGTCAGACAATTTGAGATTTTGCGAAAAAAGGAAATATTTGGCAGAAAAATTTGAGATTAGTAGGCTGCAAATCCCCGATTTCTATGAGAAGCCGGGGATCTAGTTATTTATTCACGAATGATTTTTTTCTAGCCTCTATTCACTCACAGAGAGATTTTGCTATCTACTGGTTGATCCAAAAAATCATACGCTTGATATTCAACTAAGCGGATATTCCAAGGGCCTTTGACACGATAAGTCGCACCCCGCCATTTAATTGTTGATCTCAACAAAGAAGAAAGCATAGCTAAACCATATACCCATTGTGTTAATGGAATAGCAATCAACATTTTTAAGATTGTGCCAACTGATAATTTTGTCGCAGGCTGACCTTGAGCTAAAATTACTGGTTTAACTCCTATCTCTAGTGTCAGCATGAGTAAAAGTAGCCCAAAAGTGTAGATGCTATAAGAGCGAAATAATAAAGCTGTCATTTGCCATTGTTCATTCCACAACGACACCAGCAGTAACACAATAGTTGTAGTGGGAAATAAAATGCTAGAAATTACATCACCAACTATAGCTATCCATTGAGGATGATAAAGTCGAGAGTACAAAAATAGCCGCTTGAGATGATCGATTAAGCCTAATAAATCTGACTCTTCACGATTGAGCATCATTAAAGAAGGCACAAACTTGATTTGCATCCCATGTTTTTTGAGAACTTTATGCATCATCAAGTCTTCATTCAAGACTTTTCCCCACATATCTAGCATTCCTGTGTGGCGTAGTACTTCTGTTTTGATTGCTAAAGTACCACCCCAAGGAATACCAAATAAGAACATCTGCACAACTGTAGACACATTACCTGAGTAGCGAACTAAAGAACCCCAATACTTACCAGTTGGGATGTACCAACGATTACCAGTTGTCGCCCCGACTTTGGGATTTGCTAGAGGGCTGACTAATTCTCGTAACCAGTTAGGATGAACTACTGTATCAGCATCGACGAAAGCGACAACTTCGTAAGTATCATCTAATTCGGCAAAAACTTGCAAAAGGGCGCTGCATTTTAAGCTGCAATTGTGGCGAATTACCCTTAAATAGTTGATTTCAACGTTAGTTGCGCCTAGCTGATTGATAGTATCGTGGGCAATTTGCCACGCTGGATCTATTTGACTATCGATGACTAGCTTTAAACTATATTGTGGATAATTTTGAGTTAGAAGCGATCGCAAACATTCCGATAAAAACGGATCGGCTCCACGTAGACACAGAATCACCGCCGTTTTAGGTAACTGCTCATCGGCTAATGAGCTTTTTCGACTGAGGTGCAAGTAAAACAAAAATACAAGTGCTAGACACACCTGAATAGCCAGCCAACTCAGCAAAGACTTAGACAGGAATATCGTTAAGGCTTCCATGTAATTAGCGGGAAGGGGTTTAGAGGTGCAAGGGTGTAGGGATATCAGGGTGTAGGGGAAGTAAATTCTCCCTATCCCCCTTGTCTCTCTTATGGGTCGAGAGAATACTTCATGACGATATTGATGCTGGTGTTTTTATTGACAACAAAGCTGGCCTCACGAAACTTTGGTGTACCTGTTTGGATCGAAACAGTGGGATTTTTAGATATGCCAAAGCCTTCTTTCGGGATACCAAAAAAATCGGTATTTAATTTGTGATCGCCATTTTGATCGTCAACAATAGCAACAGCATAAGTGCCATGTTTTAATCCAGGGAATTTTTTAGTAACAGAAGTGCCTGTAATTTTAGTGCAGCCACTTTGTATTTCGCTTTTATTACTCATGGGAAAACCTTTTTCCCCTGCGTAAACCCGAAAGCATATATCACCTTTTTGGTGACGAATGTTATTAACTACAATTGTGAGAGTGGCGGTTTGTTCTGCGGTAACGGGTTTAATACAATAAATGCTGACTACAGAAGAAATGAGAAAGTAAGACCAACGTGCAATTTTACGCATGATGATTCATGAAGGAGTAATGTTGGTTGTTTTTAAACGCAAAGTCTCGCTGAGGTTAACGCGGAGTCACGCAGAGTATGAGTTCCAATTTATCGGCGTGCATCTGCGGTTAATTTTCGGTGGGTAAACTTGGTTGAAAGTAGCTACTATGAAGGAATACCCTTAAAGCTATTTCACTAGTTTCTGGATGTCAGTTTTTTGCACCCATTCTGATGTTTTGCGAAAGCCTTCTTCTAAATCAATTTTTGGTTTGTAATCTAACAATGTTTGGGCTTTAGTAATAGAATAAGCGTAGGGTCGAGTCATAAAGTCTACTGATTCTGGCAGAATATCAGCTTTTTTACGAAATAGTTTTTGTCCTTGGCTACGGATTTTGAGAAATAGCTTGATTTCATCTTTTGGGATAGACATCGGCGCTTGTAACCCTTCGGTTGCGGCCAAGCGCATAAAATACTCTTTCCAGGAAGTTTCTTGACCGTCGGTAATATTGAAAACTTCACCGTAAGCTTCTTTTTGGATGGCTAAAAAGATGGCATCAATCAGATTATCTATATATAGATGATTGATCACTCCTTTACCCTCGTTAGCATAAGCAAAGAGCTTTTGTCGCATCATCAAAAGTGGTCTGACTATCCAAGGGATACATCCAGGGCCATAGACATCGCCAGCACGAATTACAATCACACCGAAGTCTGGGGGAGAATTGAGGGGTAAAAGTTCGGCTTCAGCTTCAATTTTGGTCTGACAGTAAGGATTATTGTCACCAGATAAGCGGTCAGATTCTGTGATGTTGTTGGGATAATCAAAGCCATAGACCATCACGCTGGAGAGATGGACAAAAGTTTTTACACCAGCACTTTTGGCGGCTTTGGCTATATTGATAGTACCGCTGACATTGATTTCCCGGAATTCTTTGATGGGGCCAGCTTCTTGGGTCAATTGGGCGGTGTGGAGAACGATATCTACTCCCTGACAAGCTTTCTGAGCAATTTTCGGGTCAGTAATACTGCCGATGATAACTTCTACACCTATATTTTGGGCTATGGTGCGATCGCCTGAACTTTGTAGTCCGCGTACTTTCATTCCCTGCGCTATGGCTAACTCGGCTGCACGCAAGCCGATAAAATCATCAATCCCAGTAATCAGCAGGGTTTTGTTTTGTAGGTTCATCAGGATTTATTATCTTACTAAAGTTTGAATTTCATATAGAAGGTTGAAGGCTAAAGGATGAAAATTATTTCATACTTCATACTAGCCTTCTCCTAAAAGGAGACGCTATGCGAACGGCAAGCTGCTAAGAACATCTACATACTTCTTAGAAAATATCTGCCGGATCAGCAGAACGTAATTTGTTAATTGCCAGTGCGCCGGAAGTGATACACATCAAGACTGCGGAGATAAATACAATCAGAGCATTATTCGCCGTCATCATAATAGGTAATTTTGTAGCTTCCATTGCAAAGTCGTACAAAATGATAGAAGTCAAAAATCCTGGGATATATGAAGAGACTGCCAAGATTAAAGCTTGTTGAAAGACGACACTTAACAAATAAGAATTGGGATAGCCAATGGCTTTTAAAGTGGCATAGGCAATAAATTGAGTCGCAATGTTACTGTAGAGAATTTGGTAAACAATTACTACACCTACCACAGAAGCCATTGTCAACATTAAGTTCAGAATGAAGCCAATTGGTGTTCTGTCCGCCCAATATTGTTTCTCAAAATTTATGAAACCTTCACGTGTAAATACTAGAACATCATTTGGTAAATTGGCTTGCAAATTATCTAAAACTTTTTCTTTATCAGCACCAGGTTTTAAGGTAATCACACCAATATCAATTTTTTCTGCTGGCCGAGTATTTGGATTTATCCGCAGAAAAGTTGAGTCACTGACAATTAAATTACCATCTACACCAAAGGAAGGCCCTAAGCCGAATAATCCTCCAACTCGCACGTTGTAGCCAATTGGGCCATCAAAAGGAAAGATTTCAATTGTTTGTTCAGTATCTCCTTGGTCAAATTTGGCAGCAATTGGCCCAAACTCTGGTCGAGAATTCCGGTCAAATAGCATGACATCAGGAATTTTCAGTTTATCCAAGTTTTGCTCAATTTCTGGGATATTCATCACAGGATTTCCTGGGTCGAAGCCAATCACATATATGGAATATTTCTCCCCAGTGGCAGGATTTTTTAACTTAGCAAATTGTAAGTACATGGGGCTAACAGATTCGACACCTTCAAACCCCAAAGATTGATACAACCGAGTTCGAGAAAAGCTTTGACTAGATGTCAAAGATTTATATTGTGAACTAACTAAAAATAAATCTCCACGTAAGCTTTGATGCACTGCGGTGGCACTAGAATATAGTGCATCTTGAAAGCCTAGCTGAACAAACATCAGCAGCACAATAAAAGCAATCCCAGCTACAGCAACAACAAAACGAATCTTTTGTTGGGCTAACTGTAGCCATGCTAAAGGAATCTTAAAATTCATGGATTCACTGGTTATTTGTTATTTGTCATTGGTCGTTTGTCATTTGTTTGTAGTTATTGACTTTTGACCATTGACTATATCTGAATAGCGACATCCACTTGCAAGTTAGTCAAACGAGCTACTTTTTGGCTATCTGCGGGGTTATCGATGGAGATTTTTACCTCAATAATTCTCCGGTCTGTATCAGATCTCGGATTAAGACTAAAGATGCTTTGTTTATCAACTTGCCAACCAATTTCTTTGACAGTTCCCTGCAATTTTCCAGTAAATGCAGCGCTGCTAATGGTGGCTTTTTGACCTACACGTACTTTTTGAATATCGGTTTGATATACTTCTGCAATTACATACATTTGCGATATCTTACCGATTTCTGCAAAACCGGCGGTGTTAATAACTTCACCCGTTTTAGCGTGAATTTTGAGGATTTTACCGTCAATAGGCGCTTTGATGTAAGTTAAATCTTGGTCTGCTTTAGCTTGTTTAATTGCCGTCACAGCACTCTTAACTTCAGTTTGGGCTGCATCAACATCGACAGAACGCACTTCGCTAATGCTATTGAGTCTGGCTTTCGCTTCTGTTTGTTGGTCTTTGAGGGTGTTTTGTGTACGAGTTAGAGCAGCCTGGGCTTCTGTGAGTTGCTGTTGTGTAGTCTTGAGTTGTAAAGCTTTAGTGTCGGCAACAGAAGCCGCGATCGCACCTTGTTTGTATAATTTCTGATAGCGATCGTTCTCGGTTTGAGCATTATCTACTTCAGCTTGAATGCGGTTAATAGTTGCCTGTTGAGTTGCAACTTCTCCTTTTAATTGAGACGCTAAATTCGCAATGCTCGCTTTTTGCGCGTCGATATCTCCAGATTTAGCACCAGCTTTTACCTGTGCTAATTTAGCTTTGGCAACTTGCAGTTTATCTAAAGACTGTTGCAAAGCTGCTGTAGCACGGGCATAATCTTCTAAATACGCCAATACTTGCCCAGCTTTGACTTCATCCCCTTCTTTAACCAACAATTTCTCAACACGTACACCGTTGATAGAATTCGGTGCAGATAAATAAGTAACTTTACCTTCTGGTTGCAAACGTCCTAAAGCTGTGACTGCAAGTTTAACAGGTACAGGTTTTGGTGGATTTTCCTGAGTTGTTTGCAGAGGAACACGAGAAAATTTTGGTGCAACACTGTAGAAAGTTCCTATACCAGCAGCCGCGATAGTGATAGAAGCTGCTAACATTATTTGCCACCGACTTAGGGGTTTTGTAAACAACTGGCTGTATTTTTTTAGTGCCATATTTTTATTCCAATTTTGCTGTGCCAGAGAAAAGCCTAATACCGTTTTGGATTTGAGATTTTGGATTGGGAATTGCTTTGAGCATCTAGATTCTGCCAATCCATCTATCTGAATCATTTTTTCAATTGGTATAAATGGCTAGAATTGCAGCGATCGCATTATTAAGGCAGAAGAATGAAGCATAAGACTTCAGCCTTTTTTACTAGTGAGTTATCTCGAAATTGCTGTACGCCTTTACACCACCACTTATTACGAATTTTGCGGATAAATTACAGCAGGCGTTGCTCTAAATCTTTCTCAGTTTTATCCTAATTCCTCATCAAATCCAGTATTCTAAAATACGATAGTGCTAACTAAAAAATTTAAATTTCCTCAATTAAAGCGTTCAGGAAAATTGGATAAACTGTGTCCAATTATTGCAAAGTACTTTAATTTTGTCAACCAATTAATATTGCTGAAGTTAGCTTTTAATGACTACCAAGAAAGAAATAGACAAGACGTTACAGGTGACAGTAATCAGAATGATTTTATTTGTTACTAACAATGTGTGACCTGCAATACTTTTAATCTAGTCCAGGAACAAAATTCTCAGTTTTAACTCACTATATAAAATGCTTCATCTTGATTTTGCGTGTTATCTTGGTTGTCTTAACTGAATTTATATAAAAACAGTAATTATGCCTGCAATTTCTGTAAATCAAATTCATATAGGTTCTAATCGCCGTCCTGTCAATGCGAATAAAGTTAATGAGTTAAAAGACTCCATTAAGGCGAATGGTTTATTAAACGCCATCACGGTAGATCAGAATTTGAACTTAATTGCTGGGCTGCATCGGCTCACTGCTTGCAAGCTTTTGGGGCTGGAAGCCATTGAATGCAATGTTGTCAACTATCAAGATGCAGATCAAGCGCGATTAGCAGAAATTGACGAAAACTTGATTCGCAATGAGCTAGAACCCTTAGAACGTTCAGAATTGTGGTTAGAACGCGACCAGATTTTAGAACGGATGGGACTGCGGGCGAAATCGGGAGATAACCAGCATACCTTCAAAGGGGGTGAAATCATTTCACCCCCTCCCAAAAGAACCATCGAATTAGCGAAGGAAGTTGGCTACTCTGAGCGTACCTTTCAGCATGGGAAACAAATTGCGAAAAGTATTCATCCAGATGTCAAGCAGATGATTAAGGGTACACCCTTGGCGGATAGTCCTACAGTACTACTAAAAATCGCCAGGGCTGGTAGTGAAGAACGCACTTTAGCCCAAGAAGCGCAAAAGACTTTGGAGTTAGCCCAACAGCAGGGAGATAAACAAACCACCTCCCAGCAAACCCAATTAATTACTGAAGCCAAGAGAAAGCAAAAAGAGTTACAGATATTAGCTTTTAAAAGTGCTATGGCGGAGCGAGAAGCGAAATTAGCGCTGAAAAAAGTCCAACGCCAAGTAGAACAAGTAATTGAGCAACCCAAAGCTAATCTAGAACCCGTGATTAAACTGGGTGAAGAATGGATGCTGGGGAGACATTTAGTTTATTGTGGCGATACTTACACTTCACAGTTTCGCAATCTGTTACCTTCAGATGCAGCACTGGCGATCGCTACTGTATCCTCTACATGGCAACATAATTATTTAGTAGACGAAGCCAGGGTTGTGGCTGTCCTCCGTGCTGAAGGACAAATTTACGAGTTTTACAAAAATAACAAAATGCCGTTTCAATATGAGTTGTTATTAAATAACCTTTATATAGGCATTTTTTCTCATTATCCAATTGCTAAACCACAATCGCCAATTCAGATAGAAGGTATTGAAGGTGTCGTCAATTACTTAATTAATTTCTACACCAGTCCGAATAATTTTGTGATTGCTCCCTTTATGGGACATGGTGAAGTATTGATTGCCTGTGAAAGATTGGGACGCATCTGTTTTATTGGCGATGAAAGCCCGCAATTAGTTAGTCGTGGTGTCATACGTTGGCAACAATGGACTAGTAAGCCAGCCAAAAAAATGCTGAGTGTTTGATAAATAGAAGGCAGGAAGCAGGAGGAGAATTAAATATTAGTGAGAGCTTAGATACCCGACTTATTTAAAGAAGTCAGGTATCTGGAACACATCTTCTGTAACTGTTTTGGCAGATATTGATTTCAAGCCTGTAAATGTTTGTAATCCGTGAAATGTCATCAAAAGATTGTTTATGATGTACTTTCTAAAGATTTAATTTTTGCTTGATTCATAACTTCTTGATGTTAGTTTTCGCCTTATTTTAAAAATTCATCAAAAAGTTATGCCTGATGATGATGCTCTGTTAAAAAAGCAAGATATATGCCGATGTATTTGTTGCCGACTTATCTACTGAATACTTTGACTTTAGAAATGGCTGAGAAATTAAGCTGTGGTTGGAATAAGAAGCGCGATCGCTCAAATTATCCATTACTAAATATGAGTGATTAAATATACTTATATGCCATGTTTTGTTTAACATTGACATCAGCCAAAAGCCAGATTATTTTCTTAAATTCCCTTGAAGAAATGATTTAGTTTCTGTGAAGTGTGCTATTCTTTTTATTAATTCACCTCTTCAAAGCGGAACGGAAACAGAACACAATTATCGCGCTGGAAGATGAGAAACCTACTATACAAAGTCGCATCACCATCACCTTGTAAATGTTAAGTACTTTTGTCAAATAGCTGAGAAATTCAAAATAGAGGTGATGTTCTTTCGGTAACGAACTTGTCAGCTTTTCTGGGTCGAATTTCGTACAATATATTATCCTGGACGTTGAAACTGGCTATGGCATTTATCAAGATACAGAACGTTGTTATTAATACCAGCTACGTTGCTGCTGTTAAGCTAGATAATCAAACGAGCTTGGGAGAAAAAAGCGTTTCTGTCCTCATAGCTACTCCTAAGTTGCCAGTGTTCCAGTTGGATACAATTACACAAAACCTCTACCATTACGAATGGCTTGAATTCACTGGTCAAGCTGCTAACGCGCTTCAAGATTATTTTACCAGTTTCAACAACGTTATTGACTTGCTACCACAATATCAGGAAAAGTGTGAAGTATGAAGTATGAAGTGTGAAGTATCCAAGACTTCATTCTTAAGTAAGCTGGCGGTAATAAACACCTGACAAATAAACAATGATATTTGTCCCGACTTACTTAATGTTTCATTCTTTATATGTATCATGTGGTGTTTGTTAGGAAAAAAGCATTTAGCCTTCACACATAGGATAGCTAGTTGCTGATAACAACAGACAGATTCTTTTGATGGGTAACAAAGACTACTGTAGCTTCACCATCCACAGTAATTTAAAACTGTCTATCTCCTATGTCTGCTTATTCAATTGATACTGCCTTGGCGGAATTAGAAGCCCAGATCAACAGTTGTGAAAAGGCTTTAATTAGGTTTATAGAGGAAAAAAAGATGACGACAGACAAACCAATGTCGATTAACAAAATTAACAGACAACTGCAACAAAACCCTATAGCCATTGTTGGTATGGCTTCGCTGTTTGCCAAAGCCAGAAACTTGCGGGAATATTGGCAAAATATCATTAACAAAATCGATTGTATTACTGATGTACCCTCTTCCCACTGGAGCGTAGAAGATTACTACGACCCCAACCCCAGAACCCCAGAAGATAAAACATATTGTAAACGCGGTGGCTTTATCCCAGATGTTGATTTTAACCCGATGGAATTTGGGATTCCTCCCAGCATTCTAGAAGTAACTGATGTTTCCCAGCTATTAAGTTTGGTCATTGCCAAAGAAGCAATGGAAGATGCTGGTTATGGAGAGTCACGCGAGTTTAGCCGCGAAACTATCGGGGTAGTTCTCGGTGTGGCGATGGCGAAACAATTAGGAATGCCACTAGCTGCACGCTTGGAATATCCTATTTGGGAAAAGGTTCTTAAAAGCAGTGGTCTTTCTGACGAAGACACCAAAAAAATCGTTGACAAAATCAAAAGTGCCTACGTTAAGTGGGATGAAAACGCCTTCCCTGGAATGTTGGCTAACGTCGTGGCTGGACGCATCGCCAACCGCTTGAACTTCGGCGGAATTAACTGTGTAGTTGATGCGGCTTGTGCTAGTTCCTTTGGTGCTTTGAAACTCGCTATTAGCGAACTCATCGAACATCGCGCCGATATGATGCTGACTGGTGGTGTAGATACCGACAACACCATCATGGCTTACATCTCCTTCAGCAAAACCCCGGCGGTTTCCCCTAGTGAAAGCGTTAAACCATTCGATGCTAAATCTGATGGGATGATGCTGGGTGAAGGTATTGGGATGATTGTTCTCAAGCGTCTAGAAGATGCCGAACGAGACAACGATAAAATCTATGCCGTAATTAAAGGTATTGGTACCTCTAGCGATGGTCGCTACAAGAGTATTTATGCACCCCGCAAAGAAGGTCAAGTAACCGCCTTACGCCGCGCTTACGAAGATGCTGGCTTTTCTCCGGCTACCGTCGGTCTAATGGAAGCCCACGGGACTGGTACAATGGCTGGCGACCCCACCGAATTCGGTTCTTTAAGAGACTTCTTTGGGGTACACGACCAGAAAAGACAGCACATCGCTTTAGGTAGTGTGAAATCTCAAATCGGACACACCAAAGCTGCTGCGGGTGCGGCAAGTTTAATTAAAACTGCCTTGGCACTACATCACAAAATTTTACCGCCAACTATTAATATTACTGAGCCGAACCCCAAACTCGACATTAACAACTCGGCATTTTATCTAAATACCGAAACCAGACCTTGGATTCGTGCGGAAGGCGACGCGCCAAGACGTGCGGGTGTGAGTTCCTTCGGCTTTGGTGGGACAAACTACCACGTAGTTTTAGAAGAATACGAAGCGGGACAAAATAAACCTTACCGCATACACAGCACACCCCAAGAAATTCTGCTGTTTGCGCCTAACCCAGCGCAACTACTCAGCAAATGCGAAGCAGATTTATGGAAGTTGCAATCAGAAGGTGCTGAAAGACACTTTGCACAGTTGATGCAAGATAGTCAATCAGTAGAAATTCCCCAAACTGCTGCAAGAGTTGGGTTTGTTGCTGAGAACCTGCAAGAAGCTTGCAAGTTACTGCAAATCAGCATCGACTGGCTAAAACTTAAAGGTGCAGCCGCTTCTTGGGAACACCCCCAAGGTATTTATTACCGCGCCTCTGGGATGGAATTAGGCGGTAAAGTTGTTGCACTGTTCTCTGGTCAAGGTTCCCAATACCTAGAAATGGGTCGGGAATTGGTGATGAACTTCCCTGAGATGCAGCGCTTACATGGTTACATGGATAGCTTGTTACTCAAAGACAACTTGCAGCCACTCTCAGAAATCGTCTTCCCGTATCCAACCTTTGAACAAGCAGAGAAAAACGCTCAAATTGCTGCACTGCAACGCACAGAATACGCGCAACCTGCCATTGGTGTTTTCAGTGCTGGGTTGTATTCCATCCTGCAAAAAGCTGGCTTCAAATCTGATTTCGTTGCTGGACATAGCTTTGGTGAACTAACCGCATTGTGGGCGGCGGGTGTATTAAGTGAAGCAGATTACTTGTTCTTAGTGAAGTCTCGCGGTCAAGCAATGGCAGCCCCAGAAGACCCAGACCACGATGCAGGTACAATGTTGGCTGTCAAAGAAGACATCAACAAAATTGAACCGATACTCAAGCAGTTCCCACAAGTATCCATTGCTAACTTCAATTCGCCCACTCAGGTGGTGTTGGCAGGGCCGACCGCAGAAATCGCTAAAGTCCGCCAAGCTTTGCAAGAACACGGCTACACGGCTGTACAGTTACCAGTTTCCGCAGCCTTCCACACTTCGCTGATTGCGTTTGCACAGAAGTCTTTTGCGATCGCCACAAAATCAGTTAAATTCAATACTGCTCAACTTCCAGTTTTCAGTAATGTTACTGGCAAGCCTTATCCTCAAGATTCCACCGGAATGCAGCGCATCCTGGAAACACACCTGGCTAGTTCGGTGTTGTTTAAGCAAGAAATTGAGAATATCTACGCCGCTGGTGGTGCTTGCTTTGTGGAATTCGGGCCGAAAAGGATTTTGACTAACTTAGTTAAGGATATTTTAGGCGATCGCCCTCATATTACCATCGCCTTGAATCCTAGCACTCAGAAGAACAGCGATCGTTCTCTGCGGGAAGCAGCAGTACAAATGCGCGTCATTGGGATGCAGTTGAAAAATCTTGACCCCTATCAAGTTCAACCTGTACTACCTCCGGCGGAGAAGAAGAAAACCTTGAGTGTGCGTCTCAACGGGATTAACTACGTTTCGGAAAAAACTAGAAACGGTTTCAAGGAAGCGTTGGAGAGTGGACATAAGGTTTCTTTACCTGCTGCTCCAGTAAAAGAAAGTAGTGTTCAAGAAGTTCTAGAAGAAACGAACCACAAAGGACGCAAAGAGCGCGAAGAAGAAATAAGAGTTTTAGAGGGTTCAGGCGTGAGTCTTCCAATTACTCAACCAGAAGCAGCACCTGAAGTTACTTCCATTAGTATTACTGAACCACAACCAGAAATGAATCCTGCGATCCTTTCTAATCAACTAGCCCAGGAGTCTGATATGCCAACACCGGAAAACTTGGTAAACTACCAGCGGATGCTAGAAAGCTTAGAGTACCTGCTGACCCAATTCCAAAAGAATCAATCTGATAATTTACAAACTCACGGTCAGTATCTCAACCATCAGATGGAATACACGAAAGCATTCTTCCAACTGATGCAGCAGCAAAACGCTTTGTTTGCTAACGCCAAGTCTTCCCAAGAGGTAGCGCAACTGAAGCTAGTGGTTATGGAAGGTGTCGAACGCAGCATGATGCAGTTTCACTCTCAACAAGGTGAAACCCTCCGCATCCATGAACAATATCTTCTGGAACAGGTAGAATACGCCAAAAACTTCTTCAATCTCATTCAGCAACAATATTCACAGTTGATTGCTGGTGGTGTTGCAGTTGAACCAACCAATACCCCAGTCAACGATGCACCCGTACCTCCCACCACTAAAATTGTTGCACCAACTCCAGTAGTTGAGCCTGTAGCGAAAAACGGCAATGGTAACGGTTATGCTAAACCTGTTGAAATGCCAGTTGCACCAGCGCCTCAAGCTGTAGCAGTTGCACCTACGCCAGTAATTGAAACACCAGTTGCACCCGTACCTCAGCCTGTTGCTTTCACTCCCGCGCCAGTAATTGAAACACCAGTCGCACCTGCACCCCAGCCTGTAGTAGTTGCACCCGCGCCAGTAGTCCAAATTCCCACACCCCAACCTGTAGCGGTAATTAGCGCCCCCATCGTAGCTACACCTGCGGTTGATGTCTCCGACTTAGACAAAAATCTCCTCGCAATTATCAGCGACAAAACTGGCTACCCAGTTGAGATGCTGGAACTCGAAATGGATATGGAAGCCGACTTGGGTATTGACTCCATCAAACGAGTTGAAATCTTGGGTGGATTACAAGAAATGTATCCTAACTTACCCAAGCCCAACTTAGAAGAACTAGCGGAAAAACGCAGCATCGGCGACATCATTGCATATCTGCAATCTAATGCTTCGGGAAATCCTAGTGTCGGAGTTGCGGTTTTACCAGCAGCAGTAGTCCCAGAAATAACAGTCTCTACTACTATACCTGTAGTTCCTGTAGCACCTGCACCTGAACCAGTAGTAATTGCTGAGACTCCAGTTGTCGAAACTGTAGAAGATACCACCGATTACGCAGACATCGCCCAAACACTGCTAAATATTACCAGCGATAAAACTGGCTACCCAGTCGAGATGCTGGAACTCGAAATGGACATGGAAGCCGACTTAGGTATCGACTCCATCAAACGGGTAGAAATTCTGGGAGCAATGCAAGAAATGTACCCCAATCTACCCAAACCCAACGTTGAAGACTTGGGTGACTTACGAACCATCGGTCAAATAGTTGAGTATCTGCAACGCCTAGTTGCAGGTGAAAAAAAAAAGCCTGATTCTAACTGGGGCTTCCAGCCAGTCCAAGTAATCGATAACGTTGCGCGTCGTCCCGCGCAACTCAAAATCCTCCCACTACCCGACAGCTTAGAGTTCAGTTTACCAGAGGGACACATCTGCTTAATTACAGATGATGGCTCCCTCACCACCTCCGAAGTAGCACACTCTTTGACTGAACGCGGTTGGAAAGTAGTAGTATTAAGCTTCCCCCAAGCTATCATCGCTCAACAAACACCCTTACCTGCTGGTGTAGAACGTATCACCCTCGCAGATATGAGTGAAGAATTACTCCAACACAAATTATCCGCGATCGCAACTAATATTGGTACAATTGGCAGCTTCATTCACATCCATCCCCAGAATGTAGAACAGGACAAAGCGATAGTTAAGCATATCTTCTTTGTAGCGAAACACCTGAAGAAATCCCTCACCAAAACCGCCAATTACACCCGCAGTTCCTTCTTAACAGTAGCGAGATTAGATGGAGCATTTGGGTTAGAGCATAACACCAATTATGGAGCGATCGCAGGTGGTTTATTCGGACTCACCAAAACCCTGAGATGGGAATGGCCAAAAGTATTTGCTCGCTCCATTGATTTGAGTCCGGCGATAGATGCACAAAAATCGGCTGAACATATTATTGCGGAACTGTGCGACTCCAATCTTTATATCAATGAAGTCGCTTATGGTTCTCAAGGACGAGTTACTTTGAAGGCTTCCGTAGTTAAGTAAAGTTTCGCGCAAAGGCGCAAAGAAAGAAGGGCGCAAAAGGTTTAGGGGAGTGTAAATGCTCCCCAATTCATCAACAAATCATCTGCGTCCATCCGCGTTCATCTGCGGTTTAAATTCTAAATCTTCAATAAATAAATATGACAACAGCAACTCAAGTTCGTTCTTCATCAGTATTTCTCGTCAGTGGCGGTGCGAAAGGAATCACCTCCCTCTGCGTTAAAAAACTTGCACAACAACAACCTTGTACATTTATTCTGCTTGGTCGTTCCGAAATTTTAGAAAACGAACCAGACTTCGCCAAAGATTGTTTTGAAGATGCTGCATTAAAAAAACGCATCATGGAAAATCTTCTCGCTCAAGGTGAGAAGCCTACACCCATGAGTGTGCAGAAAATATATAACAAAATTGCTTCTAGCCGAGAAATTAAACAGACAATAGCAGAACTTCAAGCAACAGGCGCAAAAGTTGAATATCTGAGTGCTGATGTGACAAATGTTGCTGAACTACAACAAAAACTAGCAGCTACAGTTGCACGTACTGGAGCTATTACAGGCATTATTCACGGTGCTGGTAACTTAGCCGATAAATTGATAGAAAAGAAAACCGACCAAGACTTTGAAAAAGTTTATACAGCCAAAGTTAAAGGCTTAGAAAATTTACTGAATTGCGTTAACCCCAACCAACTAGAACAGTTAGTATTGTTCTCCTCCGTAACTGGATTTTATGGGAATATTGGGCAATCCGATTATGCGATCGCCAACGAAATTCTCAACAAATCAGCCCATCTATTCAAACAAAACCATCCCAATTGTCACGTAGTTGCCATCAACTGGGGCGGCTGGGATAGCGGGATGGTGACACCAGAACTCAAAAAAGCCTTCGCCGAACGGGGAATTGATATCATCCCCATAGATATTGGCGCACAAATGCTAGTTAACGAACTGCATCCCGCCCATCACGACTCTACCCAAGTTGTCATCGGTAGCCCCACAATTCGCCCACCCGCACCCTTAGATACAGAACTCAAAAGCTACCGCATTCGTCGCCGCATCTTATTAGAAGCAAATCCCTTCTTATATGATCATGTCATCGCTGGTTCTCCCGTACTACCAGCAACCTGCGCCATGTCTTGGATGATTAACGCTTGTGAAGAATTACATCCAGGTTATCGCTATTTAAGTTGTAAAGAATTCAAAGTTCTCAAAGGAATTACCTTCGCAAACTCCAACGTTAGCGAACACATTCTGGAAATTCAAGAACTTGCCAAAAGTGAATCGGAATTCGTCGAATTACAAACCACAATCTTAAGCAAAACACCAGAAGGCAAAACCCATTATCACTTCCGCGCCAATATTAAAATCGTGCGGAAAATGGCAGAAGCCCCCATTTACGAATCAATCAACCTCAGCGAAGATAACATTATCACCGCCACAGGTACAGACTTTTATCAAAAAGATAGCTCCTCATTATTCCACGGGCCAGCATTTCAAAAAATCACCAGAGTCATCAATATTACCCCCGAAAAAATCACCGCTGAATGCTATTGGGCTTCTATTTCTGCTCAAACACAAGGGCAATTTCCTATCAATTGGCATAACCCTTACTGCAACGATTTAAGCACACAACCCTTATGGTTATGGCTCAACCATTTCCATCAAGAAATCTGCCTACCAGGACAACTAACCCACTCCGAACAATTCCTCGCCTTACCTTGCGATAAAATCTTCTACGTTTCTTGCGAAATCAAAGCAAAAACAGCCACAGGCGTAACCTCCGACTATTACATTCATGACCGCGAAGGTAAAATTTACTCTCGCATCCTCGGAGCAAAAGCAGTCATTTGGCCTATGAGAATGATGAATAAATAACCGCCGATAAACGCAGAGTGAAAGGAACTTTCATCTGCGTTCAAAATAACAATAGTAAACTCATCTCTATTTCTCTGTAACTCTCCTCTTCTTTGCGCCCTACCCTGCGGGAAGCCGCTACCGCGTCTATGCGGTTCGTTAAAAAATTACTCTGGGAAAACACACCTTCCCACTCTCCGCGCCTCTGGTTACTGAGCGAAGTCGAAGTATGCGCCTCTGCGTGAGATAAATTTCCACTCCGGGGAACATCGTAAATCCAAAAGCACACCCCAACGAGGACAACAACAGTGGAAAAAATCGCCATCATCGGTATATCTTGCCTTTTTCCCGACGCGAACAATCCTGAACAATTTTGGCAGAATATCACCGAACAAAAAAGCTCAACATCAGAAGTTACCGTCGCTGAAATTGGCGTTGACCCCACAATATTTTACGACTCTGCTAAAGGCAAACCGGAAAAAATTTACTTCCTCCAAGGTGGATTTATTCGCAACTTTCAATTCGACCCCAGCGAATACAATTTACCCTCAAACTTAGTCAATAGCTTAGATAACACCTTTAAATGGTCACTGTACACAGCTAAACAAGCAGTCCAACATAGTGGTTATTTAGGTAATCAACCAGCCCTCGCCAAATGCGGCGTAATTTTAGGAACCCTCTCCCTACCGACAAAACTTTCCAATCAATTATTATCCCCCATTTATCGCCGCACAATTGATGGTGCGATCGCCGAACTTCTGCAAGACCAAGATTTTCATTTAGCTGCTATCCCTCCCGTCACCAAACCATCGCCTAAAAACGCGATGATATCTGGTTTACCCGCTGCCTTAATTGCTCAATCTCTCTCCTTATCAGGCACCCATTTTTGTATAGATGCAGCTTGTTCCTCCGCCTTTTACTCCATCAAACTAGCATCGCACTACTTACAAACAGGTAAAGCCGACTTAATGCTGGCTGGTGCTATTAGTTGTTCTGATCCTCTATTTTTGAGAATGCTTTTTTCTGGTATTCAAGGATATCCAGAAAACGGCATTAGCCGCCCCCTAGATAAAGCATCACGCGGTTTAATTACCTCTGAAGGTATCGGGATGGTAGTTCTCAAACGCTACAGTGATGCCGTCAGAGATGGTGATAATATTCTTGCTACTGTTTGCGGTAATGGACTATCTAATGATGGTAGAGGCAAACATTTATTAAGTCCCAATACAAAAGGGCAAACACTAGCTTACGAACGAGCTTATCAAGAAGCACAAATCAACCCGAAAGAAATTGATTATCTAGAGTGTCACGCTACAGGCACACTCTTAGGTGATACCACCGAATGTAATTCTGTCGAAAGCTTTTTTGGACAACATCAAGCATCACCTTTAGTTGGTTCTGCTAAATCAAATGTCGGTCATTTGTTAGTTGGTGCTGGAATGGTGAGCTTAACCAAAGCAATTTACAGCATGAATCATGGTGTGATTCCACCCACGATTAATATTGCTGAAGCTATCGGTACAGAAAATACTGTCATTTCCCCCAAAAATATTGTTAAAACAACAACACCCTGGCCTAACAATAATTCGACTAAACGCGTAGCCTTAAGTGCCTTTGGATTTGGTGGAACTAACTCCCACATCATTTTGGAAAAAACTGCAAAGGACACAAAAGACACAAAGAAATAAGAGTTTTAGAGATTTTTGCGTGAGTCTATAAAACTACTTGTCTTCTCTCTAACTCTGTGTTCTCCCGAAGTTTGCTCAACGCGGGGAACCCGCGCACGCAACTTCTCTCTGTGCCTCTGTGGTTCGTTATGAAATTCATTTTAGGTATCTAATAATGACACAAGATAATAAAAACAAAATTGCCATTATTGGCATGGATGCCTTCTTTGGCGAATGCAATAACTTAGATGCTTTTGAACGCAGTATTTATGATGGTAAACAACATTTCATACCTCTACCCGAAAAAAGATGGTATGGCATAGATACAGAAAAAGATTTACTCCAAGAGTACGGTTTAGCTGAAGGCAAAGCACCTATTGGGGCATATATCAAAGACTTTGAAATTGATACTTTAGCCTATAAAATTCCTCCCAACGAAGTCGAACAACTCAACCCCCAACAACTCTTAATTTTGAAGGTTGCAGAACGCGCCATTAAAGATGCGAAACTACCTGAAGGTGGAAATGTTGCGGTAATTATTGCGGCTGAAGCAGAGTTATCTGTTCACCAACTACAACAAAGATGGGATTTGTCTTGGCAAGTCAAAGATGGTTTGAATGCAGCGGAAATTACCTTACCACCAGAAAAGATTGCTCAATTAGAAGCCATCGTTAAAGATAGCGTTCACCAACAAGTAGAAATTGGTGAGTATTTAAGCTATATCACCAACATCATGGCGAGTCGCATATCTTCGATGTGGGACTTTACCGGGCCTGCTTTTACTCTCACATCTGTAGAGACTTCAGCTTTCAAAGCGTTGGAAGTTGCTCAAATGCTACTGATGACTGGTGAAGCTGATGCAGTTGTTGTTGGTGCTGTCGATTTGGCTGGTGGTGTGGAGAATGTGTTGTTACGCAATCAAGCCGCCAAGATTAACACTGGTGTGAATACGTTGAGTTATGATCAAAAAGCCAACGGTTGGACAGTGGGCGAAGGTGCAGGTGTGGTTGTTCTCAAACGCTACGATGTGGCACAAGAGAATGGCGATCGCATTTATGCCACTATTGACGGTATCAGTATCGGACAATCTCTTGTCAATTCAGCTAACGAAGCCCTCCATAGTGCAGGTATACAACCTTCTCAAGTGAACTATGTAGAGGTTTGCGCCAGTGGTATTCCCCAAGAAGACGAAGCTGAAATCACAGGCTTATTGCAAGCATATCCATCGGTAGGTCATGGTTTGCACAGTGCTATTGGTAGCGTTAAAGCCAATATCGGACACACTCAAGTAGCTTCGGGAATTGCCAGCTTAATTAAAACAGCATTGTGTCTCTACTATCGTTACATTCCTGGTACTCCAAATTGGTCTGGTGTAAAAACACCCCAACAATGGGAAGGAAGTCCTTTTTATGTGGCGACAGAATCTCGCCCTTGGTTCTTGGGTAAAGACTCTGACCGTCGGATAGCGGCAATTAATGGTGTGGGTTGTGATGGTACTTACGCCCATCTAATTATCTCCGAAGACCCCACCCAAGAAGAACGCCCAAGCAGATATCTGGAACAAATGCCATATCATCTGTTCCCAATAGCAGCTAACGACAAAGATAGTATCTTTGCGGCTCTAAATAGTTTGCAAAAGAGCATTGAAGCTAGTTCTTCTTTATCAGAATGTGCGAGTCAAGCCTTTGCTGCATATAAAGCTAACCCCCAGGCGCAATACGCCATAGCTATTAACGGAAGGAACAGAAAAGAACTCCTCAAAGAAATTGAGTCAGCCCGAAAAGGTGTCAAAACAGCCTTTGATAAAAGTACAGACTGGCAAACACCTGTAGGTAGTTATTTCACACCCAAGCCTCTAGGACAGTGTGGTGAAATTGCTTATGTCTATCCAGCGGCGGTAAATTCTTATGTGGGTATGGGTCGGAATCTCTTCCGCTTGTTTCCTAGAATTTTCAACGACCACATGGTGAAGAGTATACATAAGCGGGTAGCAGATGTAGAACTACGAGTGTTTCCGAGAAGTTTGAGTAAATTATCCCTTAGACAGCTAGAGACTCTAGAAAAGCAGTTGCTAGATGATTCTTTAGCAATGTTTGAAGCGGAAATGTTCTTTACCAGACTCCTCACCACAATTATTCGGGATGACTTTCAACTCAAGCCGAAGTATGTATTTGGCTACAGCTTGGGTGAAACCAGTATGATGGTAGCTCAAGGGGTTTGGAGTGATTTCTTTCAAGGTAGTAGTTCCTTTAATTCCTCAGCGTTGTTTGGGAGTAGGTTATCAGGGCCGAAAAATGCGGTGCGTGAGTTTTGGGGCTTGCCAAACACAGATAATTCAGACAAGAACTTTTGGGGTAACTTCGTCTTGATGACTAGTCCTGAACAAGTGCAGGAAGCCATCAAGAATGAGCCGCAAGTTTATCTAACACAAATTAATACACCGGAAGAAGTGTTAATTGCTGGTGAACCAGCGGCGTGTAAGCGAGTTATTGCCGCCTTGGGTTGTAATTCTTTCGTGGCTCCTTTCGATCACGTTATCCACTGTGAAACGATGAGATCGGAGTATGGGGAGTTAGTCAAATTAAATACTTTGCCATCCCAGAATTTATCAGGCGTTACTTTCTATTCGGCAGCCGAATATCAGCCTATTTTAATTGAGAGTGGGGCGATCGCTCGCCACATCGCCACCGGACTTTGCCAACAATTAGACTTCCCCCGCCTAGTTAACCGCCTCCATGACGACGGCGCAAGAATCTTCATCGAAGCTGGTGCGGGTGGTGTCTGTTCCCGCTGGATTGATAAAATTCTTGAAGACAAAGACCACATCACCGTATCCCTCAACCGTCGGGGGATGGATGACCATACTAATATTGTCAAAGCACTAGCCAAACTTCTCAGCCATCGGGTAGCTGTAGATTTATCACCACTCTATAATCTCGCACCAACAACGAAACAAAATAAAGCCACCTTACGCACTATTACCGTCGGTGGTAAATCAATTACAGCGAGTATTTTGACTGAAGAAAATCGCCAACTTTTCCAAAATTTAGCCGGGAAAGCAAAAGGTATTCAAGCTGAGAATCTGCATTCAAATATACCATTTCCCGATGAAGCTGACATCATCAAATCACTGCAAGATACTCATAAAATCTTAGGCGGTGAAATTCTGACGCAAAATGCCGAAGCTTCCAGGAAAGATATCATTGAACACGGTTTTGCAGCAGCAGAAAAATTAGAATCTTCTGAGTTAATCGCCACGCCGAACCAAGCATCTGCTATTAATCATGATTTAGATATCCAAATCAGAATGCTGGAGATAAATACCTCTCATTGTCAAAAGCTAAATGCTAATAATGCTCAGATAACTAAAGCACACACAGCTTTCTTACAAGCTCGGCAAGATTTTAGTAAGCAAATGGGTGAAATTATTCAACTGCAATTAGTTTGCGCCGAAGATTTGCTTAAAGAATAAGCTTGAATGCACGTTACCTCATGGTTTAAGGATAAAGATTTAACACACTTTATTCTTAGACCTTTCCTAAACTTTTAAAAATTCACGCAGAGGCGCAGAGACACGGAGGGGAAGAGAATTAAATGCAACATATATCACTCAAAATATCTCTCAAACTCCGCGCCTCCGCGTCTCTGCGTGAGATAAAAAAATCCGATACTGAACAATCCGAGGGATAACTACTGTGACGACCTTCGATATGCCACTTAGCATCCAAGATAATGGCTTGAGATTTTCTACCTATAACTACAATCAAAATCTTGTTTGGAAAGGTAACTTAGAAAGTATATCTTTTGATCAGCAAGCTATCAAAGATAAATTACTTACATTAGATAAACCTTGCTACATTGTGAGAATTGCCGGGAAAGTTGGTGTTACTAATGAAGGGTATTTATATCCTGTTGAAAATGGTACAACTTCACAGGTAGAATTACTAACTTCCATTGCACCAATTTCTCTCCAACAGTTAGGCGACCCCAGTTTTCTTTCTGCTTATGGTGTCAAATATGCCTACATGACTGGTGCAATGGCTGGTGGTATTGCTTCTGAAGAAATGGTGATTGCTTTAGGAAACGAAAGAATTTTAGGTTCTTTTGGTGCAGGTGGTTTACCTCCCGAAAGAATAGAAGCCGCAATTCAACAAATTCAACAAGCTTTACCCAATGGCCCCTATGCTTTCAATTTAATTCACAGTCCTAACGATATGGCAATCGAACGCCGGGCTGTGGATTTATATTTAAAATACGGGGTGAGAGTTGTAGAAGCTTCGGCATTTTTAGATTTAACACCCAATATTGTTTATTATCGACTTGCTGGGTTAAGTTTAAATGATGTCAATCAAATCATCATTAAAAATAAGGTCATTGCTAAAATTTCTCGCCGGGAAGTTGCGAGTAAATTTATGCAGCCAGCACCAGCGAAAATTATTAAGGAATTAGTTGAACAAGGATTAATTACTGAGTTACAAGCTAAATTGGCTGAGAAAGTGCCAATGGCTGATGATATTACTGTGGAGGCTGATTCCGGCGGACATACTGATAATCGTCCCTTGGTTTGTTTGCTCCCTTCACTGATTGCGTTAAGGAATGAAATTCAAGCTCAATATAATTATTCTCAACCAATTAGAATCGGCGCAGCCGGGGGAATTGCTACCCCAGAATCAACCTTAGCAGCTTTGATGATGAGTGCGGCTTATGTAGTTACTGGTTCCATCAATCAAGCTTGTATTGAATCTGGTGCTTGTGAGCATACCAAAAAACTATTAGCTCAAGCGGAAATGGCTGATGTAACTATGGCTCCCGCAGGCGATATGTTTGAAATGGGTGTGAAGGTACAAGTGCTGAAACGGGGTACGATGTTCCCCATGCGAGCGCAAAAATTGTATGAATTTTACCGCACTTATAACTCAATTGAAGAAATCCCTGCGGCAGAAAGAGAGAAGTTAGAAAAACAAGTTTTTCGGAAAACTATTGCTGAAGCTTGGGAAGGAACGGCTGCTTATTTATCACAGAAAAACCCGGAAAAATTGGGTAAAGCTGTGAATAATCCTAAGCTGAAAATGGCTTTGATTTTTCGATGGTATTTAGGTTTATCTTCTCGCTGGTCTACTGCTGGTGAAAAAGGTCGAGAAGTTGATTATCAAATTTGGTGCGGCCCGGCGATGGGTGGTTTTAATGATTGGGTGCGTGGTTCTTATTTAGCTGAACCAGAAAACCGCCGAGTTGTCGATGTTGCTGACCATATTATGCAGGGCGCGGCGTTTTCATATCGCATCCAAAATTTAAAAATTCAAGGATTGCAAATACCCGATTACTACACTCAATATCGTCCTGAAGTTTGTCAATAATTGAAAGAGGTAACAATGTCTTATAGTGCAGCAGATATTCAAGTATGGATGGTGTCTCACTTGGCTGAGTTAGTGGGTGTAGAAACCGACGAAATTGATATCAATGAAAATCTGGAAAACTATGGTTTAGACTCAGCCCAAGCCATGACTCTAGTTAGTAAATTAGAGGAATTGCTAGGGTTTCAACCATCTCCTTTATTGTTGTGGCATTATCCCAATATTGCATCTTTGTCGCAGCGTTTAGCTGAAGAATTAGAAGAACAATCGGATGTGCAAGATACAGGGAGTGTCAAGCAAACAAGTGGAAATGCGATCGCGGAAATTCCTACCCTCAATTTACAAGCTGAAGTAGTCCTCGACCCGACAATTAACCCCGGTGGCGCTGTTTACACCCCTGTAGACAAACCCAAGAAAATCTTCTTGACAGGTTCCACAGGCTTTTTAGGCGCTTTCATCATCCGGGAACTGCTAGAACAAACCGACGCAGAACTTTACTGTTTGGTACGCGCCAGCAGCCTCCAGGATGGTAAAAACAAGCTGCAAAAGAACCTAGAACAATATGCAATTGGAGAAGCTGAGTTAAATCCCCGCATTATTCCTGTTATCGGTGATTTATCGCAACCACTGTTAGGACTTGGTGCAGAACTATTCCAAGCTTTAGCTACCAACATTGACACCATCTATCACAGTGCTGCTTTATTAAACTACGTTTATCCCTACTCTGCACTGAAAACCGCTAACGTTTTAGGTACACAAGAAATATTGCGCTTGGCTTGCCAAATCAAAGTCAAGCCTGTACATTACGTTTCCAGTGTGGCTGTCTTTGAATCACCCTATTACGCTGGGAAGGTGGTCAAAGAAGATAATGACTTTAGCCACTGGGAAGGTATTTTCCTCGGTTACTCCCAAACCAAATGGGTAGCTGAGAAGTTGGTGAAAATAGCAAGCGATCGCGGTTTACCTGTGACTATCCACAGACCCCCATTAATCGCCGGCGACAGCCAAACAGGTATCGGTAACACCCACGACTTCATTAACTTAATGGTTAAGGGTTGTCTACAAATGGGTTGTTTCCCCGACGTAGAATATATGTTGGATATGTCGCCTGTAGACTATGTGAGTCAAGCGATCGTTTATCTGTCAATGCAGCCAGAATCGATAGGTAAAGCTTTCCACTTACAACATCCCAACCCTGTGACTTTAAAAGTATTGGTTGATTGGGTGAGTTCTTTTGGTTATCCAGTGCAAATGCTACCCTACGATGAATGGCAAGCAGAGTTAATTAAAAATGCTGCCTCTCCAGATAATCCTTTGTATACACTGCGGCCATTTTTGTTAGAACGCTGGTCAGAAGAACAACTGACTATTCCTGATTTGTATTTGCAAGCTAGAAGACCAACAATTAGCTGTGAAGCAACGGTAAAAGCTTTAGCAGGTAGTGGGATTTCCTGTCCGCCAATTGATTCTAAGTTGTTTATGACTTACACAGCTTATTTAATCGAAAGCGGTTTCTTGAGTATTGCTTTGTAATCATTTACAATTGATTAGATATAAAAACCCAGTTTCTGATAGAAACTGGGTTTTTATATCTAGAGATAACCAAAAAATTTACAGTAAGAATAGATATAGCTTTAACTATAAAATATCAAAGGTTCATAGTCTATGTGCTTTCCATTACTTAGCTAGATGCTTAATTAAAAATATCAATAATTTTTTGGCATTTTCGTGAGCGCTTAATATCAAGCTGTACCAAAAAAAACTTGATACATAAATCTTGTAGCCTTTGCATCCAACTATTGATTTTATATAGATTTATTCATAAAATCTTTGTTTTTATCGGAAAAAATACTTAATTTACCTACTTTTTTTAAAAGTAGTCATATCACTGTTGTAAATTTCCACCGCAAAAAATACATTAGTTAAACCATCAAAAATTGGCGCAATTTCCGACAATTTTATGCACTAATGTAACTTATGGAATCTTTTTCGGAAACTTTATTTGAACAAGCATTTGATTTTAACGAATTAGAGCAAACAGTAGCTGCTACTATTCGCCTAGCTGTAAGCAACCCAGCTTCGTTATATCTTTTTTTCCAGCGTTATACCTATTTTAATGGCTATGTATCTTCAATGATTCCTCGCCTTGTTAGTTCAATTGCTCTATCTCGTTATTTGTTTACCGAGCCGCATATACCTGTAATTGAAGAAGCAGATCGGGGTATGCAAATTGCAGCCAAAGTTATGGTTGCAGCAGCAGATGAAGGAGCTTATGGAGCATCACACCGTTCTTTAGCTCAAGCTACATTGATGACAGTGGGTAACTATGCAGGACTGTCTCCAGAACAACGTAACCAATTTTCTCAAATTCCTCCTTGGTTGCATCAAATTATCAATGCTGTCATTTCTGGCTACCAAGGGACTCCTGGTGATATAGCTTCTTTAATTCAAGCAATAGGATTTCATTCAGCGTCAGAAATCCTTGGTGATCTAGAATATGGGCTGCTAGACAAGATTATTCGTTATGAAAACCGAGGAAGCGGATTTGATCAATATCTCAGACAAGAAACTCCTCGTATCATAATTGACGGGCATCGATATGATCCTTGGTGTTACATCTTAATTCATAGCAAACATGAAGGGTCTGGTGCTGAAATTGAGCATTTTGAATGTGCTTTGGAAGCTCTAAATATGTTAGCTCCCTACCGACCTGAATCAGAACATCAAAAAATTATGGCATGGGTGCTTGAGGGTTTTCAAGTATTTGTGGATTTACAACAGTGTTTATTTAGAGAAATTTATCGTGAATGTTTAGAACTAATTGAGACCTGTGAGCCAATCAGTATGGTATCAGTTTAAGGGCAAATTTTTGATAGTTTTTTGATTATCCTAAATAGTTTATATGGTCACTACTGTTAAATTTGTTGCCCAAAACACTTATTTTGAACAACAGAAACCACTTTGGAATACCATTGCGATTGTTTATACTTTCTTGGGCTACATAGGAGGCATTACTCTCTTAATTATACCTACGATTTGGTTAAATCTATTTGGTGTTGTACTGCTAACTCACAGCTTAGTTTTTTCTGCATACCTATCACATGAGTTTATGCATAGTACTATTTTTAAACAGCGTCGTTGGAATGTGATTTTTGGTACTGCAATGCTGTGGCTTAACGGCGGATGTTATTACGGTTTTCAAGCTCTTACCCTGCAACATATTGCCCATCATCTTGACCGAGTAGATGTATTTATATTTGATATTATTGCTGCTATCCAAAAATTACCACGTTTGGTACGTCTAGGTATTTTGGTATTAGAGTGGCTTTACTTTCCGATTCTCGCCTTCTGGATGCGTTGGCGATATATTACTTCTCCGTGGTGGAATTTGGAACATCGTCAAGAGCGATCGAGGATGATATTAATTCTGGCAATTAGAGGTACACTTTTTATTTTATTGGGGTTATTTGCTTTCAAAGCGTTGTTACTTTATAGCTTCTCTTATATTGGCATGATTACAGTGCTGCGCTGGATGGATACATTTCAGCACACTTACGAAGCATTCCCTCCTGGCGCAACTTTGCCAAAACGCGATCACAACTATGAACAAGCAAATACATTTTCTAACTTACTATCGCGGCGTTACTTTTGGTTAAATCTGCTGTTATTGAATTTCGGTTATCACAATACTCACCATGCAGTGATGACATGCCCTTGGCACAGTCTACATCAGCTAGATCAAGAACTGTTTCATCATCACGAGAAGCATTACATTCCTCTTTTGACACAATTGATCAATTACCATCGATTCCGCATTACTCGCCTGTTGACAGGAATGGGACAAGTTGTTGATGAAAACGATAGCCTAAATCTCGAACACTTCTATGGCGCAATTGAAGTTTCATTTCTGACATTGTATTGAGATTATTGAAGATTGCCAAAAAAATCCAACTAACTTTTATCAGGGGAACTGAATATGACTCATTGGCAACCAACAATTGGTGCAATTGCAGGGTTTCTTTCCATACTCTGCTTTGTACCGTACATCGTTACAATTTTGCAGGGTAAAACCAAACCTAACCGAGCAACTTGGTGGATATGGGTAATCTTGAGTGCTGTAATTAGTGCTAGTTATTATTCTACTGGTGCAACTAACACAATTTGGCTACCTGTTTGTGGCGGTATTGGTCAATTGATGATTGCTATCCTCTCTCTTAAGTACGGAGAAGGGGGCTGGAGCCGGTTTGATCGATTGTGTCTTTTGGGTGTTGGTATGAGTTTATTGCTTTGGTGGCAGTTCAATTCACCTTTAATAGCACTTTTATCGAATATCTTGATTGATTTTCTCGGCGCACTACCCACTATTAAGAAGTCTTACTATGAACCACAAACAGAGAATTTTCTCACCTGGAGTTTGTATTTAGTTGCTAGTACAATCAATCTTTTCGCTATTGAGTCTTGGTCTGTGGCGCTTTGGGCTTTTCCACTCTACATCTTCTTAATCAACACTACGATTGTGATCTTTCTTCTACGTAATAAGTTATTAATTTTACGAACTGCTTACTGGCAACGCCAACTCAGGAAATTAAGCAAAATTAATTTTATGTAAGTTCTAAATTCAATTTGGGAACTATGAACTAAGAGAGGTTGGAATTAATCGCCAAGTTATCAATTTAATTTTATTCCTTCAGAAATAATGACTCATCAGGTATCTAGGAAATCTCCAAAATTATCACTCCGCTTAATTCTCATCTTGCCTTTTGTTTTGCAAATCTTTGCGGCAGTGGGACTTACCGGATACCTTTCTCTACGTAATGGCCAAAAAGCAGTTAATGATTTGGCAAGTAAGTTACGGGCTGAAGTCAGTGAACGCGTAGATGAGCATTTAGATAGCTACATGGCCAATCCTCGCAACGTCCTCCAAAATGAATGGAATAATATCGACCTGGGCTTGTTGAAGTTAGAAGATACAAAAAAGTCAGGATACCATTTCTGGAGACAGCTTCAAACATTTCATGTTGGCTATATAATTTATGGCTTCAATTCTGGAAAATTTCTGGCAAGTGGTTATTTTAATGATCAACAAATTACCATCGATGAAATTTCTCCAGAAATTCATGGAAATAATCATTTATTCATTCATGGAACAGATCATCAAGGAAATCGGACTAATATTGTCGCGGAATATGTAGATTCTCCGTTCAAGAAAGAAGGCTGGTATGCAGAAGCAGTTAAAAAAGTTAAACCTACTTGGACTCCTATTTATAACTGGCAAGTAGCACCATATCATTTATGTATTGCGACTAGTCGTCCAGTGTTTGAAAAAAATGGCAAATTTCATGGTGTCATAGCTGTTGAACAAAGGCTTTCACAAATCAGTGATTTCTTACGCCAGTTGAAAGTTGGTCATTCTGGAAAAATTTTCCTCATGGAACGTAATGGACTGTTGATTGGTAGTTCTGCTACAGAACAGCCATTTACGGTGATGAATGACAAACCTATTCGGCTAAAAGGCATAAATAGTAAAGATCGGTTAATTCAAGCTACTACCAAACACATAACTAAAAATTTTGGTAATCTCAGTAATATTAAAACATCAACTCAGATTGATTTTTTGGTAAATAATCAACGTCAATTTGTAGAAGTTAGCCCTTGGACAAATAATTTAGGCATAGATTGGCTGATAGTTATTGTGGTACCAGAAGCTGATTTTATGGGTCAGATTCATGCCAATACTAAAATAACTATTCTGTTATGTCTATTAGCTTTGGGACTGGCAATTATCTTGGGTTTTTATACCTCTAATTGGATTACACAACCAATTCTGAAATTGAGCCAGGCTTCGGAAGCGATCGCTAATGGTAAATTGAATCAAAAAGTTCAAGATTTGCCGGTTAGGGAACTGAATATCCTGGCACAATCTTTCAATCTGATGGCGACACAATTACGAGAATCTTTTACTGAATTATCGAAAACAAATGAAGAACTAGAAATTCGAGTTGAAGAACGCACAAAAGAACTTAGGCAAGCAAAAGAAAATGCCGATAGTGCCAATAAAGCCAAAAGTGAATTTCTCGCCAATATGAGTCATGAGCTACGTACACCCCTCAATGGTATTTTAGGTTATGCTCAAATCCTCCAAGATTCAAAAAATCTCACAGATAAACAGCGTAAAGGTATCAATATTATTAACCAGTGTGGTTCTCATTTACTGACTCTCATTAATGATATTCTTGACCTTTCTAAAATTGAGGCTCGAAAGTTAGAGCTACATCCTACACAATTTCATTTTCTTTCTTTTCTTCAGGCTGTTGCTGAAATCTGTCTGATCAAAGCCGAACAAAAAGGGGTTGATTTTGTCCATAAATATGATAAAAATCTACCCGTTGCCATCGAAGCTGATGAAAAAAGATTGCGGCAAGTTTTGATTAATTTGTTAAGTAATGCTATCAAGTTTACAGATACTGGCAGAGTAATTTTTAAAGTAGAACTTATTGTGCCAGAATATCCAGCAATAACAACTGCTTTAGATAATTTATCTGCGGACATAACTTATAAAATTCGCTTCCAAATAGAAGATACAGGTATAGGTATTAATAGTGCAGAAATAGAAAAAATATTTTTACCATTTGAGCAGGCTGGCAGCATTAAAAAGCAATCAGAAGGAACTGGATTAGGATTAGCAATTAGTCATAAAATTCTGACGATGATGGGTGGTAATTTGGCGGTAAAAAGTGAAATTGGTAAGGGGAGTACCTTTTGGTTTGAGTTAGAAATAGCCAAAGCTAAAGAATGGATAAATGTATCTCCAAGTTCACCAAGAAGAAATATTATTGGTTATCAAGGCAAAAAGCAAAAAATATTAATAGTAGATAATATTCCCGAAAATCGCTCTGTGTTTGTTAGTCTGTTAGAGGTATTTGGTTTTGAATTGGCAGAGGCAGAAAATGTCCAAGATGCTTTGGTAAAAGTCATTGAGTTTAAGCCTGATTTAATTATTACAGGTGTTGCTATGCCTGTAATGGATGGATATTATCTGTTATACTATTTGCGAAACTCGCCAGACTTCCCAAATCTTAAGGTTATAATTTCCTCAGCAAGTGTTTTTGATGATGATAGGCAAAAAAGCTTTGATGCCGGTGCAGATGACTTTCTTGCCAAACCCATTCAATTAACTGAAATGCTAGAAAGTTTACAAAAACATTTAGATTTAGAGTGGATTTATGAAGAAACTAATTTAGATGAGATCGCTACTAGTAATATGATGGTAGTTAACAAAATAAATGCAGCAGAAATTATTCCTCCACCCACTGAAGAATTGGCTCATTTAAAAGAATTAGTTTTAAAAGGTCGGATAAAAGCTATTTACAAACATTTAGAAAAACTAGAGAAAATGGATGACAGCTATATTGAATTTGTTCAATATGTCAATCACTTAGCTCAAGGTTTTCAAATGAAAGAAATTAGAGATTTTCTAGAAAGAATGTCTAGCCGAAATTATAGATAAATGTTAATCAATCAATAAAAATTTGAATAATTATCAGGGAACAATTTGTGCAGACTACAGAAACAAATTTAATCTTGATTGTAGATGATACCCCTACCAACTTAGAGGTACTTTCAGAAGCTCTGACTGATGCTGGTTTTGAAGTTGCAGTCGCCACCAGCGGAGAAAGTGCGATCGAACAAGTTGAATATGATCCTCCAGACCTCATCTTGTTGGATATCATGATGCCAGGAATCGATGGATTTGAAACCTGCTACCGACTTAAGCAAAATCCACGAACAAAAGATATTCCTGTCATTTTTATGACTGCTTTGAGCGATACGGTAGATAAAGTTAAAGGTCTTTCTTTGGGTGCTGTCGATTATATTACCAAGCCGTTTCAGCAAGCGGAGGTGTTAGCGCGTGTCCAAATCCATGTGAATTTGCGAAACTTGAACCTAGCACTAGAAGAGAAAAATATCCGTCTTGAACAAGAAATCACAGAACGGGCGATCGCCGAAACTGCTTTACAGCAGCTAACTCAAGACTTAGAACAAAGAGTTCTGTCCCGCACCCAAGAACTTTCTAATGCGCTATACAACTTGGAAAAAGCCCAAGTTCAGCTTGTACAATCGGAAAAGTTAGCCACATTAGGTCAACTAGTAGCGGGTATAGCTCACGAGATTAATAATCCAGTTAACTTCATCCACGCCAATCTTTATTATGTCAGTCGCTATACTCAGAACTTGCTAGAACTATTGAATCTGTATCAAAATCAGTTGCCTAATGCTACCCCAGAAATTCTCGCTAAAGCCAAGGAAATAGATCTGCAATATTTGATCGAAGACTTGCCAAAAATCCTCTCCTCAATGGAAGTTGGCACGGAACGGATTTGTGAGATTGTTAAGTCTTTGCGTAACTTCTCCCGTCATAATGAAGCTGAAGTGAAAGTTGTCGATATTCATGAGGGGATAGAAAGCACACTGATGATTCTCCGCAGACACCTGGAAGCAAAACCAAACCAGCCCAAAATTCAGGTAGTCAAAGAATATGGCAAATTGCCTAAAGTGGAGTGTTATCCGGGAAAGATGAATCAAGTTTTTATGAATGTTTTGAGTAATGCCATTGATGCGTTAACAGAGGCGATGGAAAATTATCCTAGTTATATTCCATCGCCCAGGATTTGGATTACTACCGAGGTTCAGGAAAGCGATCGCATCCTCATTAGAATTGCTGACAATGGCCTCGGAATACCAGAAAATATTCAAAAACGCATTTTCGACCCTTTCTTTACAACTAAACCTGCTGGTAAAGGTACAGGCTTGGGAATGTCAATCAGTCATCAAATTGTCACTGAACTACATTATGGCAGTTTGCAGTGTATTTCTCATCCAGGGAAAGGAGCAGAATTTGTAGTTGAAATTCCTATTCAGCAGCCACACGTTTGTCATACAGGTTTAGTTAAGCAAAAATTTTTAGGTTCTTCTATACCTGTGATGCTGAACTTGTAGTTAAGTATAAAACGTAACTTTTAAATCAAGCTAAAAAAATAAGTTTTAAAAATACTTGAATAATAATTCAGTCATCAGGAGTCAGAAGTTAGAATTTATTACAGGTTTGATCAGCTAACATATATCTAAATTAGATAATCACTGCGAAAGTTCGTCCTTTGCTATTGGTTATTTTTCCTTTATGAGTAAAAATAACCAATAAAAATATATGGGAATGTGCAAATTTAACGCACACAAGCGGATCATAACTATATTTATCCCTTCAACTTATCTCCCAATATTTTCACTATTCTGACTTCTGAATTATCCTGTAAGGTTCATCTCTGACATATCAATTAGATAGTTGAATATAAGATAGTAATTGTTAAGCGTGAAATTTTAGTTATTGTCTGTGAGTAACTACTTACTTATCTATCAAACATAAAAGTTAAGTACTACTAATTTTGCCGCACTTTAGGAAGACACATACATCCTAATGATGAATCGACATAGTTGCATTACTTTAATTTCTTACTCAAGCATTATCCCAGTATCTTAAAAATTCATACCCTATACATCACCTAGATACTCATTTATCGAGGTTATTCACAACAGATTGTAGGTAAATAAGGTATAAATTTCCAGAACAAAGCTATATATCAATCGGCTTTTAACCCTGCTACCTGCTGAATTGCAATTAATTGATAACCTCTGGAATTGCATGAAAAATTAATCAAGTTGAATTCACTAATTTTCTAATATGAACACAAAACACCAAGCAAAGAGCAAAAAAACTGCTCTAATTACTGGGGCTGCGAGTGGAATTGGTTACGAATTATCCTGTATTTTTGCTCGTAATAATTATAATCTGGTATTAGTGGATAGAAATGCAGTTAAACTTACAGAAGTTTCCGAAAAATTGCAAAAAGAGTCTTCTATTCTCGTCAAGTATATTGTCAAAGATTTAGCTGAATCAACAGCACCAGATGAAATTTTTCGAGAGTTACAACAAGCAAATATTCAAGTTGATGTACTAGTTAATAATGCTGGCTTTGGTACTTATGGATTATTCAACAACACTAACTTGAACACCGAACTAGAAATGCTCCAGGTTAATTTAGTATGTCTGACTCATCTAACTAAATTATTCCTGAAAGATATGATCAAACAAGGTGAAGGCAAAATATTAAACGTAGCTTCGGCTGCGGCTTTTCAACCAGGGCCTTTAATGGCGGTTTACTTTGCGACCAAAGCTTATGTATTATCTTTTTCAGAAGCGATCGCCAATGAATTAGAAGGTACAGGTGTCACTGTCACAGTGCTTTGTCCAGGTACAACAGCATCAGCTTTTCATGAAAGAACTGGGATGGCAGATTCTAACCTGGTGAAGAACAAGAAGATGATGGATGCCGAAACCGTAGCCCAAATTGGTTATGATGCCTTAATGAAAGGTAAAACCTTGGTAATTCCTGGTTTGATGAATAAATTTCTGGCTAAAATTGTCACATTGGTGCCGAGAACGCTAGTACCAAAAATTGTCAGAAGTATGCAAGAAGATAAATAATCAGCATTCAGAATTAATCAAAGTGTGACAACAAATATACATAGGTTAACTACAATACTGCCAACATTGAAGATGTAAATCAGAACCTGCCACAGCCACAGCTGCGCGATAATGATCCGCAGGGATAAACTCTTCCAAACTCCAGGCTTCAGATGTAAGTAACTTAGCCTGTTGTGTCGGTGTGAGAGAGATTTCGACTTGTTCTAACTGGGAAATTCCCTCACCTGTGGCTTTTAAATAAGCTTCCTTACAAGTCCAATAGCGGAAAAATACTTCTTGTTGTTGATGAGGAGGAAGCGATCGCACCAAATCATATTCTCGCGCTAAAAAGAACCTTTGAGCAAGAGCCGCCAAATCAGATACAGAGCGCACATACTCCAAGTCAATACCAATTTTGCGCCTGTAATTAACCGCAAACAAAGCTAAATCCTGAGAATGTGACAAGTTAAACAATAAACCACTGTCGGCTAAAGTATCTGCCAACAGCGGTTTACCACGAGGTTCATAATCAAATCGAACTTGTTGCGGTTCAATACCCAAGTAACGGCTCAATATACTTCTCAGGCTACCGCGACCTGCTATAAAACGTTGACGATGTTCCGAAAAATGGAATCTACTAGCACGAACTAGTTCATCACTAGATAAAGTTACGGCTAGATTTTCTAGCTGTGAGTCTGCTATATCCAGGTCAATTCGCCAGACATGAACGTCATTCGGTAATAAAGTTAAATCTTTTGGTGCAGGTAGCCATAAATGATTCAAACTAGTCATTTGAGCTATACCACCGACAAAGTTATGACTTGAATTGTTCATCTACCGGAATTTTATAACCATTAGCCAAGCGATTAGTCATATTTGCCGTACCAATAATTGCCATTACTTCCCCGAACATAGCATCATTCATCCCCTTTCCACGAGCAGCGGCGGTGTGGGAAGATATACAATAATCACAATTATTCGTCACGCTCACAGCAATATAAATCAACTCCCGTACCAGCGGATCAAGTTCACCAGGACTAGTCATCACTTCCTTGATTGTTTGCCAAGTGCGTTGCAGAGTAGGCGGATGATTAGCTAAAGCTTTCCAAAAGTTATTGATGTAGTCTGTTTGGCGCGTTGCACGAATATCATCATAGACTGCTCGGACTTCAGCGCTTGCTTCTGCGTATTCAATTAGCTTGGTCATAATAATTTGACTATTTTTAGTTCTTGCCTTGTGCTAATTTGGCATTTTGGCACACTTATATTAAAACGATTATGTATCCTATGGAAGTGGGATATTTTTAGGTGAAAAGTACTAATTAAATCATCCCTCGGCACGCTACCGAGGGATTTTTGTGAAAAAGGCAGCGATTTTATCAAAGGCTCTACAAACAACTATGTAACTGCTGACCTAAACTAAGCGCTTTTTATAACTGAGTATGTACAGTAAAGGTGTCAGTAATAATATGGCAGTAAGAGTAGATGGTTCATCCACTCTCACTGGAGGTGTGGTTGGGGTTATGGTTGGGGTTGGAGTTGGAGTAACTGTAACTGGTGGAGCAGTAACAGGAATTGCCACTGTGGAAGAGGAACTACCATCATCTCCACCTATAAGAAATAGCAAGAAAAGCAAGGGAGTTAGATATAAAGGGTTAAAAGCACTTCCCGCTACGGTACCAACATCTAAAGCAATGTCAGTAGCTGGGTCTAGGAGGAATGACTCTCCATCTATTAAAGCGACATCTGGACTCAGTTGTTCGCCTGCTATTGGTATACCTTCAAGATTATCTAACTCTTTTGGTGTACCAAGGGGTACGCGTCCATAGTCACCATTTGTTGTAGATGCCGCTGAGTAAGGAAAGGAAACTATTCTTAAAATACTCTCTTGTAGTTCCTGATCATTTCCCTCCTTCAACGCATTTAACCCACGCGAGAGGTTATTTAAATAAAACTGCGTCATGTCAGGCGGCAGATCTAAACCACGGATTTGCTGTTCTACATTCGGGATTTTAGATACCTCAACTAAGAGTTCGCGTCCGAAAGAATATTTAAAATCCAATAATCCTTGTCGAGGACTGAGAGAGTTATCGCCTCTGGATATTGGCGACCAAGCAAAGTTTTTAGTTACTGCTCCCAAACCAGCCACCGGGCGGCTACCTACAGACTGACCCAAAACATATTGATAACCATCCACAATTGATGGAGATTGCTTTTTCCAAAATGAGGCAAAAGGAATTTCTGGCAATCTGTCATTGCTGCCGTAAAAAGCAGCGAAATTCTGGTAGTTTTGCTGTCCCCCTGCGGCTCGAATTACTAAATCGTAGTAGCTGGGGCCGCCATTCACTGCTAATAATTGTTGGAGGACTGTTCCAGTTTTATTACAGCCAGTACCACTACCCACGATACATCCGGGAATAACGAGCGCATCACTCAGATTGCGCTGTTCTAGCTGATACTGGAGATACTCTCGCTCCAGCCCTCGTTGTACTTTGCGCTGTCCGACGTTTAACTGTGCGTTAGCAGAATGGCAAACAGATACTACGACTGCCAAAGACGTTAACGAAATTCCTATGCTTTTGACAGTTAATTTCAACAAGATACATCTCCTGGTCAATAAACGAAACACCACTCACACGTAATTCATCATCAACATCATTTGTGGTTAGGTTTGACATTTTCTCCTAAAGAAGTTGGCATCACATTCTTAGTGGTGTCGGAATTGACTTTATCAGGTATTTGAATATTGAGGGTAATTGCAGTGCCTTTGAGATCTCCTGTACTGAGGGTATGGTATAAAACTAAAGCACGGTTGGGTTGGTCAAAGAGAAAACCACGACGAGTAGCTTTGATTTTTCCTTCTTTGACTAGAGATATAAAGGATTCTAAATATCTACGTATACTTTGGCGATTTTCTTGATCGCCGTCTAGATGATGCTCTATAAGCTTCATGAAAAAGTCTAGAGTGCGGTTGTCTTGACCTTCAATCAAGGTACCACCGTCTAAAAAAGAACTACCAATTAGCTTGCCATTTTGCGCTTGAACTTTAAACAAGGTGTAGTAACGTCCTTCTTTTTTTGGGTCGTTGACATAACACACCCAGGAACCATCTTTGCTCTGGGTAAACCCTTCTTGGGCAAGGTATGAAAATAGGGAGTTACTCGTTTTGGCTTGTGGTGGTGGTAATAAATCTTCAACAGGATCTAATGAGCAAATCCGCTGTGTTGGAGGTTCGGCAGCAGTAGGAGTCTCTTGTGCATAGGCGGGTAGCAAATTATGTTTATAAGTTGTCGCACCAGATATGGCAGCAAATGCTAATAATTGCAGCGCAAATGACCTAGATAAACTTGGAATTATCTTCATCTTTTTACCTTTTATCTTTGCTTGGGGTGTAAATAATAGGGATTTTTAATAGATAGAGGTTGAGATCTTAAATCATAGAGCGAAAGTCAGTTTTCTTTATTTGAAGTTTTTTCGGTTTTTACGGGGTTTGCTTGTAGCAATTGATAAGATTTCATGAAGCTGTATCAGGGTAACAGTTTTTCTCCGCTCTGTATTTGCAGAACTTAACTAATAATTAAAAAATGTATACATTATACCTACTGGCAACTTACTTTCAATATTCTCTGCTTGATAGCAAATATTAAAACCTAGGACTTACATAAAAAAGAAGTTGGTATCTGCGGAATCGCCTTTGAGGTTTTATTTTCTTTGGCTGTTTGTAATTGGGGAAAGAGCTATTGATATTACTGATCTATGTGATTTTAGTCAACAAAAAGTTTTAATAGTTACAACTTACTTTTTGTATTACTAAGCTGTTGTTATAAAAGTAACAAGCTTACAAGTGTGTAACATCAAGCTAATATGCCAGTTTTCTCCATTCAACCTGAATTTTCGCTGTTTGAGAGATTTTACTATGAAGTAATTTTTTAGTCATATTTTCATTTAAGTAGTCAAAATTGATGCCCTCTTATTTTGATCAAAAATTCTACCATTGGGTAGAGGGCATTTATGCCTAATTGTAGATAACTTTCAAAAATTGAACACTGTAACTTAAAGTTTAGAGACTTGTTGCTGCCAATTGTTAAGTAAGTTTTAAGAAAAATAAGTATATACTTATCCAAGTATAAAGAATAGCTTACAGTAGAATAGGCTTGCTACCTCGTTTTGAGGCTGAAATGGGGTGGAGTACGGAAAATTCTTTGAAGTAAAGCTTGCTAGAAGCGCAAGGCTAGATAGGGAGTAAGGTACTTAATCCTATCTAGCCTTGCTGATGACCTAATTTTTAACTCTAGATTGAGTAGTATACCGGAAAAGACTTTGCATCTTTGGGTTTGACGTAAACCCGTTGTTGTGGTTCTAACTCTAACTCATTGAAGCGATCGCGGGTGAGATGGGCTGTCACCACTTGTCCATCATCTAAAGTTAATTCTACCTGGATTTCCCAACCTAGATGGATCAAGCGGCTGACTTTTGCAGATGCACTTGCACCGTTGGCTTGTTTTTCAATAATCACATCTTGGGGACGTAAAAATACTTCGGGGTGTGGTGCTTCAAATCCAGCGCTTTGGAAAATTCTCGAAGAGCTAGGCAAAACATTCACCGGGCCGATAAAACTCATGACAAATGCTGAGGCGGGATTGTCGTAAATATCTGCGGGTGTGCCTACTTGTTCAACTCGTCCTTTGTTCATCACTACGACTTCATCCGAAACTTCCATTGCTTCTTCTTGGTCGTGGGTGACAAAAACAGTGGTAACATGAACTTCATCATGGAGGCGGCGTAACCATGCCCGCAAATCTTTACGGACTTTAGCATCTAATGCGCCAAAAGGTTCATCTAATAATAATACTTCTGGTTCTACTGCCAAAGCTCTAGCTAATGCTACCCGTTGCCGTTGACCACCTGACAATTGTGAAGGATAGCGATCGCCTAATCCCGTTAATTGGACTAACTCTAGTAACTGTTCTACCCGGCCTTTAACTTTCTTATCTGGTGCTTTGCGAATTTCTAACCCAAAAGCAATGTTCTGCCGCACAGTCATGTGCTTAAACAAAGCATAGTGTTGAAATACAAACCCAATATTTCGCTCTTGCACACTTTGATAAGTAGAATCTTTTCCTGTGAGGAAGATTCGTCCACTATCTGGCATTTCTAACCCAGCAATTAGCCTGAGTAAAGTAGATTTACCAGATCCTGATGGCCCTAGTAACGCTACTAGTGAACCACTCTTAACTGTTAAATCAACCTGATCAACTGCTTTGAAACTTCCGAAGTTTTTAGATACACTCTCAACTACTATACCCACCGCCGCTATACCTCTGCTATGAAAACTACGGCATATTGCTAGGTTTACCGTGTTATATTTATAGCATATTCAAATTTTTTACTCAAATACTTTTGAGCTAAATTTCTACCTCAATGATGGAATTTAATCAATGTTTTAGATAAATACTTTGAGTTTGATTGAAAGCCAAAATATTTGAATTATTAGCTACCACAACTACCGCAATCAAGAAAGCTACAATCAGCACCACTACAATCTAAAACACTGCAATCTATGGCGTGACAATGGGAGAAATCACAATCCGGTAAGATATTGGCAATATCGGCACAATCACAACTTAAATCTGCACAATCTACACAATAAGTTCCATCACCGCTGCGACAACTTTTATTGGCAAATTGCCAATTCTTGCTGTTATTTTCTTGTTTTTGTGGCTGTATATTTGCTTCATCTTCTGATTCTATGGGTTCAGAATTATCGGATTGCGAGCGCAAAATTAAGTTAGCTTGTTTGCAAGCTTGAAATCTGGCGCGTGACTTGACTAACGCTATCCTTAAACCTTCTTGAGCAACCACACGCTTAATGTATTGGGAACAGGATTCGCCTCTATATAAAATTCTATGGGCGCAAGCAAAGCCTTTATGGGGGGAAATATGCTTTTGATAGCCGGTAATGGCGGTAACGCTAAATTGTCTGGTGAGAGAGTCTAGTAAAGAAATCTGCATGATTTAGGGACTTGAGGCTAGGAATAAGATAGGTAGTTGCACAAAATTAAATTCATTCGTGTGGGTATAGAAAAGGGAACAGGGAACAGCAAGAGAATGTGTGTAATTAATTCTGTGTAAGTACTTATTGAAGTGAGTATTCCCAATTTCATACTTCACACTTCCTTTTGTATCGGAATATTAAGGAATATTGCATTTCTGTCAAAACCAGGAGGGGGAGCGCGAAATCACCCAAAAGACCGTGGTACGATGCTTTCGGTAAATGTCAAGATTGGGAGTAGACCTTTGACACTACGGGTTGCTGTTGTGGGGTCAGGCCCCGCTGGTTCATCTGCCGCCGAAACACTGGCTGCATCTGGGATTGAAACCTACTTGTTTGAGCGGAAGCTAGACAATGCCAAGCCCTGTGGGGGAGCTATCCCCTTATGTATGGTGGGTGAATTTGACCTACCACCAGAGATTATTGATCGCCGGGTGCGGAAGATGAAAATGATTTCGCCTTCCAATCGTGAGGTGGATATTAATCTGGTAAATCAAGAAGAATATATAGGAATGTGCCGCCGCGAAGTTTTAGATGGCTTTTTGCGGAATCGGGCGGCAAAGTTAGGTGCAAATTTAATTAACGCAACCGTTCATAAAGTCGATATACCCACAAACAATACCGACCCTTATACCATCCATTACGTTGACCATTCCGATGGTAGCGTTCAAGGAATTGGTAAAACATTGAAAGTAGATTTAATTATTGGGGCGGATGGGGCAAATTCCCGCATTGCCAAAGAAATGGATGCTGGGGATTATAATTATGCGATCGCTTTCCAAGAGCGTATTCGCTTACCCGAAGACAAAATGGTGTACTACAACGACCTAGCCGAAATGTATGTCGGCGATGACGTTTCCACCGACTTCTATGCTTGGGTATTCCCTAAATATGACCACGTAGCCGTTGGTACTGGCACAATGCACGTTAATAAAGCCAGTATCAAACAGTTGCAAGCTGGGATTCGCGCCCGTGCTGCCAAGAAACTCGCAGGCGGTAAAATTATCAAAGTCGAAGCCCACCCAATTCCTGAACATCCCCGTCCCCGTCGCGTCGTTGGTCGCATCGCCCTAGTCGGAGATGCTGCTGGCTACGTTACCAAATCTTCTGGTGAAGGCATATACTTTGCAGCCAAATCTGGGCGGATGTGTGCGGAAGCGATTGTGGAAACCTCCAACGGCGGTAGCCGCATTCCCACAGAAGACGACCTCAAAGTATACATCAAGCGTTGGGATAAGAAATACGGACTCACCTACAAAGTATTAGACATTTTACAAAGTGTGTTCTATCGTTCCGATGCTACCCGTGAAGCATTTGTGGAAATGTGTGGTGACATGGATGTACAAAAGCTAACATTCGATAGCTATCTGTACAAAACTGTTGTCCCCGCTAACCCCATTACCCAACTGAAAATTACTGCCAAAACCATTGGTAGTCTAATTCGCGGTAACGCCCTCGCTCCTTAAAAGCAGCAATCATTCATCAATACAGCAGAGGAGATGGGACGCGAACATTTTATCATTGATTTGCTCCCCGTCTCCTCTGTTAATTTTGTTCACTCTTTTGGTTTATTCTTGGATGTGTGAGAGCCAAAACTATAGACCATTGCTATTTTTACGAGATCGAAATAAGCAGAATGATTATCTTTGTTGACAATTGCTAAAGATATCGAGCCTGCAACTAAGATGACCAAAATTGGTGAGAGTGTTTCTCCTGTGATGCCGTTGTTGTTATCTGACATAATATGTATGACCTCCGGTAAAGTGAAGCCTTTGGCTTATTTCTCAGCCAAAGGCAATATGTAAAACAGCACCGTAAATTGAAATTAACGCCAGGACTCGAAAATCATAGCGATCGCAAATAAACAGAACAATGAGGCTGCAACCCGTGCAAACCAGACCCAAACATCCACAGATAGCAGGCTTTGCGCCAGAGAAAATGCCCCAAAAATGTGAAATATCACAAAAGCGATCGCAAAACCAACCAAAGTCCACCCAAAAAACTTCAATCCTCTGGCGGTCAACATTAAAAGGGGATTTTGATTGTCTTCGTGATGAGTTTTCATAGTTTCCTTCCTGTCTTCAGATGGGAGTTGAACAAGAGACCTTTCATCCTGTTTGTGATTGCTCATAGAATTTCCTCCTCAATAGAAAAACCTAAGCAAAAAGCCGGACACGTAATTTTGGTTACGTCGCCCGGCTTGTAAACTTCTCATTTATCAAAAGCCAAAGTCTCAAATGATTGATATTGAGTTTTTCTGATTACCTCACCAAGCTGCCAGTCTTCTTGAACTTGTCATAGCTATGGTAATGGAGTTGATTATTTGCGGTTGTGAGACTGCCTACAAGCTATCCAGGTTTCAAGAATGTGTTCGTGTAATTTTTGGATTTCTTGTAGTTCTTGTTGACTCAACTTGTGTTGATGGCTAATATGACCACTTAGTTCCACAATCGCTTCGTATTTCCCTTTTCTGCTGGAGATAACTAACTGGCCGTGTTGAGTTGCCGACAAAGTTTCAATCAAGAGAATAGCCATATGAGAAAATACGAGTGGTAACTCAACTGCATATAACTGTTTGGGTCTGGCTAAAATTTCTGGACTGCCTCTTTCCTGCGGTTTCAATATTGGTAAGGTTTCTGGGGATTGTTCTCCTACTTTCAAGATAGTTTTAATGGAGTTAGAGCCTCTAATAAAGTCTGGCATTCCTGAGAAGCTGGTCATTTTAGTTGCCCCCCTGATATTAGCTGTGGAGTCGAGACTTATCTGTATATCTCACATATACCTCTCTGTGTATAAGATAACCACATCTCAATTAAAAAAGCAAGCGCTTCAAAGGAATATTTCTTTAAAAAATGTCTGGTTATGTGAATTTAATATATATTTTTACTTACAAATATCTCACATAGATATAGAAAGCTATACTAAAAGTAGGTTTTTATACAAAAAATCTTGAGAAAAAGTAGCCTATATTTTATTCTAAAAAATAAAAATATAGTCTACACTCAAAGAAACTGAAATAGCATCGTTACCAACTAGTAATACAATTGTCTGGTTACAGAATTTCTGTAATGACAGATTCTTTTTTAGACTTGACAGTTGTGCTATAAGAAAATATTCTCACATACTGATAAGTCAAATATATTGTGTGGAGCTTAGATGAGATGAACAGCACAGCAGATATGCCTCTGCTTCCCGATGATTTCATTACAGGAGTTGCAAATAAACATAATGTAACGAAAACTGAGCTAGAGGCATTACTATTAGCATTAAAAGATTGTTCCGGTGCAGAAATTGCCGAAAAACTTGCTATTTCTCAACCAGCGGTGAGAAAGAGATTAGGAGAAAGTTACCGCAAATTAGGTATAGAAGGTAGCGGGAATAAAAAAATTTATAACTTGAAGCAGAAATTATTTGCTCAGTACCAAGGGATTCAGGAAAACTTGACTTCGCCAAAAGAAGACTGGGGTGAAGCAGTTGATGTAGATGGTTTTCGAGGTCGAGGCCAAGACATTCAAGATTTAGAGGAATGGATAGTTGGGAATGAAAATGAGTCCTTGCGTTGTCGGTTAGTCGCAGTTTTGGGTATGGGTGGAATTGGTAAAACTGTAATCGCCGCCAAAGTTGCCAAAGAAATCCAGTCACAGTTTGATTATCTAATTTGGCGATCGCTCCGCAACGCACCACCACTAGCAGAAATTCTCAACCAACTTTTGCGCTTTTTACCGAATGACGCTGAAGATTATTTAACAGTTAGTGAAAATAACAAAATACTTTTACTGATTGATATTTTACGCAAACATAGATGCTTAATCATTCTAGATAATATCGAGTCAGTGCTACGCAGTGGTGAAGGTAAAACTCAAGAATGGGCTGGCGAATATGAACCAGGTTATGAAAACTATGGCTACTTTTTTAAAAAAGTGGCAGAAGCATCTCATGATAGTTGTTTATTAATCACGAGTCGAGAAAAACCCAAAGAAGTAGCTGCGCTAGAGGGTAAAAATCTGCCAGTGAAAGTTTTACAATTATCTAGTCTACATTTAGATGAAGCTAGGGAAATTCTTTTGGATAAAGGATGTAAATGTACTGATGAACAGTTAGAAGAACTGCTCAAGAGATATTCTGGTAATCCGTTAGCTTTAAAAATAGTCGGAACGACAGTTTATGACTTATTTAGCAATAACATTACAGAATTTTTAAGGGAAATTCAGGAAGAAAATGCTGTTTACGGTGATATTCGGTCACTTCTAGATACACAATTTAATCGCTTATCAGACCTAGAAAAACAAGTGATGTATCGGCTGGCGATTCATCGGGAATATATTTCTCTGGCACAACTAAAAAATGATTTAAGAACTACAGAAGTAGAGTCAAAAATTCTGGAAGTTATCGAGTCATTGTTAAGGCGATCGCTCATTGAAAAAGAAGCAAATACCAGCAGATTTCGGCAGCAATCTGTAGTCATGGAATATGTGACGGAAATTTACCTCGAAAAGGTAACTCATGAATTTAGCGAAAAAAAAAACCGGAGTTTATTCATGCCCATCCTTTATTACAAGGGCGATCGCTTGATCATATCCGGCAAACACAAGAACGATTGATTCTAGAACCAGTTAAGCAAAAGCTCATCAAAGCTTTTGGTACAAAAACAGAACTAGAAGCTTATTTACGACGAATGCTGATGACTTTACAGCAGGAGTCGCCCGTAACTCCAGGTTATGCAGCTGGTAATATCATCAATCTACTGCGACAACTCCAGATAGATAAATCCCAGCCAGATTCACATATTGATTTGGGTGGGCGTGATTTTTCTGGCTTGAGTATCTGGCAAGCTTATCTCAAAGATGCTCACTTACAAGACACCAGCTTTGCTAATGCTGATTTAAAAGGTTCTGTATTCACAGAAACGATGTCTAGTATTGTTTCTGTGAGATTTAGTCCTGATGGCAAATTTTTTGCCACAGGTTTAATCAATGGAGAAATTAGATTATGGCGGACTGCTGACACTAAACAAATTCGCATTTACAAAGGTCATACGGCTTGGGTTTGGGCTTTTGCCTTTAGCCCAGACAGTAAAATCCTAGCCAGTGGGAGTGCTGACTACACAGTTAAACTCTGGGATGTGAACACAGGTGAATGTCTGCAAACATTCAAAGAACATACCAATAAAGTTTATTCCGTAGGTTTTAGTCCAGATGGTTCTTTATTAGCCAGTGCTGGCGAAGACCAAACTATTAAAATTTGGCATATTCCTACAGGGATTTGTCAGCACACACTTTTTGGTCATGATGATTGGGTGTGGTCTGTCACCTTCCAACCATCTCCCAGCAATAACAATACCTGTTTACTTGCCAGTGCTAGTGCCGACAGCAAAATTAAGCTGTGGAATATCAACACAGGTAGATGCTTGAAAACCTTAAGTGGTCATAGCCATGAGGTTCACTCAGTCGCATTTAGTCCTGATGGGCGCACCCTCGCCAGTGGTAGTGCAGACCGCACCCTAAAACTGTGGGATGTGAATACAGGTAAATGTCGGCAAACCTGGGAGGGACATAGTAAAACGCTTTATTCTGTGCGTTTTAGTCCCGATGGGCAAACCCTCGCCAGTGGTAGTGAAGATAGAACAATTAAACTCTGGGATATCGAGCAGGGTGAGTGTTTAAAAACACTACAGGGTCATTATAGTCAGGTGTGGGCGATCGCTTTTAGTCCTGATGGTCGCACCCTAATCAGTTGTAGTGACGACCAAACAGCCAGACTGTGGGATGTAAATACAGGTAATTGCCTGAATACATTGCAAGGCTATACTCGTGATGTCTATTCCGTAGCCTTTAGTCCCAATAGTCAAATTCTGGCGAGTGGAAGGGATGACCACAATATTAGCCTGTGGAACTTACAAACATCAGAATGTCACATTCTCCGAGAACATCAAGGGCGGATTCGTTCTGTCGCCTTTCATCCTCATCAACCAATACTTGCCAGTGGTAGTGCTGATAATACGATTAAAATCTGGGATATCACAGACATTCGCCATAGCAAGTGTATTCAAACTCTAACTGGACACGGTAACTGGGTATGGACAGTAGCTTTTAGTCCAGATGGGCAAACCCTAGTCAGTAGTAGTGAAGACTGTAGCATTCGCATCTGGGACATCTCTAGCGGTGAATGTGTGAGAAAAATCAAAGAACATAGTCATTGGGTATGGACAGTAGCCTTTCATCCTGATGGCGATATTCTGGCAAGTGGTAGTGCTGATAGCCAAATTAAACTATGGGATGTGGCTACAGGAGAATGTCTCCAAACATTTACAGACCATCAAGACATGATTTGGTCAGTCGCCTTCAGTCCAGATGGAAAACTTTTAGCTAGTGGTAGCGAAGACCAAACCGTGAAACTATGGAATCTTCGCACAGGCGAATGTATGCAAACCTTAACAGGGCATAAGCAACAAGTCTACTCAGTGGCATTTAGTCCCAATGGGCAGATTGTAGCTAGTGCTGGTGCTGATATGAATGTCATGCTATGGCAAGTTAGTACAGGTGAGTTTCTCGAAACCCTGAAATTAGGACATACAGCAGCAATTCGTTCTTTAGCTTTTACTCCCGATGGTAAATTATTGGCGAGTGGCGGCGAAGACGAAAAGATTCAACTATGGAATGTGCAGACTTGTAGTAGAGTGCGATCGCTCAAACCCGATCGCCTTTATGAACGTATGGATATTAGCAACACCACAGGCTTAACAGATGCGGAAAGAGCCTCTTTAAAAATGTTGGGTGCTGTTGATTAAAGTTCTCAGCTTTCCAGCAGTAAGCTGCTCAAAAATTAATACATTAATGATGAAAATTTGCATCTTAAATCATTCTGAAGAGATATGAATGCAAGTACATCATTCTGTTTTCCTGTTCATTTATTGAGATGATTGGTGTTTTTGATATGTTTTCCCAAGAATACCAATCAACTACCAGGGCATCACACCATCAAAAAATATTAATCTTAGGTGTGTAATCGTTGTGTTATTATCTCAAACTCAAAGTACACAAATATCCACTCAAATTAATTCAATCAAAATTGTATTAATTGGAGAGTTTCTCAAACATAGAAGCTTTAATGGCGCAAACAAAGCTTTGCCAGTTTTAGCTTCTAGTTTAGTTAATGCCGGATTTAGTCAAGTTGTACAACTAGATTTAGAACGTCTGGATTTGACTATTCATGATGTTTTAAATGAAATTATCAATGCTGATTTAATTATCTTTGCTGGTTGTCTCACAACTCAATGGACAGAAATTGACGATCATAGTAGCAAAATTTTTGCCGAACTTCAGAAATATGGTAGAGAAAATGTCCCAATTTTAGTTGGTGGTTATGCAACTAAAAGCGTTGTAGATATTGCCAAAATTACACCTTGGATTACAGCCTTTTGTGATGGGGATGGTGAAGAATCAATTATAGAAATTGCTCATGCAGTTGCTAGAGGAACTTTCTATGAGGAAATGCAACATTTACCGGGGTTATGTTTCACAACTCATGATGGTAAATTTCATCGTGTTACTAACCATGATAGTAAAAATACTACTTTTCATCGTTCTATTGCCCCAAGAGTTAATAACTTTGATGATATTGATCAAAACTTTGGCTTAATTCATGTACCGCAAGTACATGATATGGATATTTTTAAATCTTCAGATGGAAGACAATTAAAAACAGCCCAAATATTTACTCAACGAGGCTGTCCTTGGGGATGTGGTTTCTGTAATAAAAGTAGTGAAAGTAATAGTGTTATTAGGTTAAGTGAAACATCTTTGCGTAGACAATTACAGCAATTAAAGCAGCGTGGTTATGAAGCAGTTTATTTAGATGTTGATACGTTTACAGTTCATGAGCAAGCTGCTAAACGAGAAGCTGAAATTCTCACAGAAGAAGGATTTGTTTGGGGTTCCAATACCCGCATCGATAAAATTAATTATGAACAGATGCAGTATTTAGTAAAGCATAACTGTGTATATATGTTTTTTGGAGTGGAGCATACTTTACCAGAGGTGTCATTAGCTAACCATAAATTTAACGGCTCTGTTGCCAGTCAAATTAAACAAGCATTTGATTATCCAGCTAAAATTGCCAGAGTTTTTCAAGATATGAATCAAGCTGGATTACCTAGTAGTTACTTTTTGATTTTAGGGTTATCAAAAGCTAAACTCAATGCTGAAAAAACAGAAATTATCGGTTATGAACCAACAACTTTTGTTGATGATATCCAAGCAATTCGCTTTGGAATTGAAAAGTGCAACCCAGATTTTTTAAATTTCAATATTCTGCGATTTATGCCTGGGAGTATGGCAGCTGATACAGTTGGTGATTGCAGCTATACCTGTGTGCGTCCATCAGGAAAACAGCCAATTACTGCTGGGTATTTCTTACCACGAGCCGTCAATTATTATGGCTATCCCCAATTTCAAGAAAATGGTGTTTACCGACTGTGTGAATCGGTGAGTAGATATCAACCAATTACAACGGCGGTGAATCCTCAAAGGGTTTACGATACCATCTCCTACGCTATGCAGTTAATTAATGCCAAGATTGATGCTGGTGGTAAAGCGACAAAATTATTTATTGATCGAGATTTAATCGCATTAGGTTTAGTCACTCAAGATGCACAAGGAAAATATGCGATCGCACCTCTAGAAGACTTTGCCAATATTTAATTTTTGAGCATTTCGACTTCTCCCCAAGGGAGACGCTACGCGAACGCTCAATGCTCAATAGATACGTAGGGTGTGTTACGGCTATACAAGGATTTAAGAACTTAAGAAAGTGAATTAATTAGCCGTAACGCACCATATTTCTCAGTGCGTTACGGCTTACGCTTAACACACGCTAAGAATTTATTTCTAACTAGTACAGATTGGCGTAAATAAACATCACTATTCCTTCTTTTTACTTTTTACTTTTTACTTTTGCCTTGTTATACTAGCCTCTTATTTCTTCCCAAATAAACTATCTAAAAAGGAGATATTGACAGCTAAATTAATTAAACCTTTCCCACTCCTTCTATCGACGATTTCCGCATTATTTAAAGCCACAATATAAGGCTCACCGTCAATAGAGGCAATAATCGGGCCACCAGATGAGCCGCCCGCCGTATCGCAATCATGCAATAAGATATTTGACTGCTCATCAACAATGCTGCAACCAGCTTGGAAACCCGCCGTCCATCCCTGTCCTGCTGTTAAACCCCAAAACTTTTCTGTTTCTGTTTGGGGATAATCACCAGAATACCCAACAAAAAAGAATCTTTTCTCATTACGAATTAAAGTAGTAGAAGGCAGAGACTTCCAACCTAGATAACCATATTTTCGCCCCAGTGGTCGATCAATTTTTACAACAGCCCAATCATTAGCGTTAGAATTTTTATCTTGAAAGTGAGTACCTGCTAGATACTGCACAGCGTAAGCTCTATCTTTATATTGACCATCCACGACATTTGGGAGAAATGCAATTCGGCTGGCAACCTGACCAGTTTTTGGGTCAACTACACAGTGAGCATTAGTTAAAACAATATCCTCATCAATCAAAGTCCCTGTACAAGTGTAAGTTTGCGCGTTTGATTCGCCAACAATGCGACCAACAGTAGACCAAGGATAATTATTACTTAACATGGGTAGGCGATCGTCACGACCTATGGTTCCCCTTGTTCCTTTCTTAATAGGTTTATTTGATTCCTCAAGTTTTTCTGGCTTGAATGGTTTGCCGCTATTCTGTAATTCTAATTGACCCGCTTTCTTCAAAGTTGGGGCTGCTGTTGTTTCCGGTTGTTTTTGCACCTGTGCTTCTACAGAAACCCAAACACCCAAAGTCATCACACTAATAACACTAGAAATAAAGAAAATAGATTTGTTATTCATGACATCAAACTCCTTTATTTATGAACACTAATACCATTTCTCAATGAGAATCTGATTAAATTCACAACTTGCACCCAGCCCCGACGAGTGGAATTTGCGGCTATATAAACGAAGTCCGCACTTCGACCCTTCGACAAGTTCAGTGACCACCTACGCGGACTACCCTGGGGGAAAGCTCCGCAAACGATGAGAGGCGGGTTTGAATATCCCTCCCATCGACCCTACGGTGTACACACAAATAAATGAAATGTTCGTTGAGTGCATCTGTCTCGCCTCGGAATGAATTCCGAGTCTCATAGCGCAAGTCATCTAAAGATGACTCAACGAGAAATATATTCCAGTCCACAAAGGGTGGACTTTGGCTATGAGCCTGGAACTTTAGTTCTAGGCGGGATGTGGTTGAACACGAAAATTTTTGACTTGTGTGTATACGGTAGCCCATCGGCCTTCTGCCTCCTGCCTTTCCACTCCTGCCTCCTTCAACCCTCCTCATCGCCACTCACCCTGAACTGTAAAAGCTCCCCAATAGTACGGATAACGCCAATCGGGATTTTGCAACATAGCTATTTGCGCCGCACGTAAAGCGGCATTCGGTGACTTTTTCCCTTGCAACATTTGTTGATAAAACTCCTTCATTAGCTCTGGTGTCGCCTCATCACTGACTTGCCACAACGACAAGGCTACACTGGCGGAACCTGCATACATTAAACCCCTTGTCAACCCTACCAACCCTTCACCTTGGACATCTTTACCCAGTCCAGTTTCACAGGCACTTAATACCACCAATTGAGCAGGTAAATTCAGGTTAAAAATATCACTCAGGCGCAAATAACCAGGAATAGATTGACCTTGCTTGTTAACTAAAGACAGCACAATTCCTGATAACTCTGGATTGGTGGGGTCAGCAAAGCCATGAGTGGCAAAATGAACGTAGCGATATTGTGCCAGTTGTTTATTCGTTACCCAGTCGTAGTTAGCATCAAAATTAAAAGCAGACAAGCGGCTTGCAGGTGGTACTAGCGGCAAAATTTCCTCAGCTTCTTTCTGCGTACCAGGAAGCGCATCCCACTCGCTGCGGTTGAGACTTCGTGCTGCTCGTTTTAAGGCAGACTGTTCTAATTGACCGCGTATGTCTGTGTCTGGTACAATTCCTTCTGGTTTGCCTGTCACCCTTGTATCATTGGGTTTGAAGACGGGGTTAGCCAGAATAGCGAGGGTTTTGGGTGTGGGTTGGCGTTGACGCAGTTTTTGTCTATGGGTAGCAATAGCCGTCATCGAGGGCAAATTGACAATTTCATGTTTGAGGATGAGGGGTTGGTAATCTTTTTGAATTTTCAACTCAACTGAGGAAGCAATCATTGTACCTAACCCCCTAGCCCCCTTCCCTCGTAGGGAAGGGGGAATTGTTAAAGCCTCTCTCCTTGCAGGGGAGAGGTTTGGAGAGGGGTTTTTTTGATTCCGTGAAAAGTTAGAGTTTTCTTTCTGCTTGGCAGATATTGATGTGGGTTCCACTAACGCGGCGAAGGGAATATCTTGTAATGCGCCATCGGCAACAATAACTAAGCGTTTATCAGCTAATTTATCAGCCACAGGTGTGAGGATAATTTGACTGAGTTGGGTTGCTGCTTGGAAGAATTTAGCTTCTTGCTTAGAAGAGAGGCTTTGACAGTCGCGGTTTTGACAAAATAATAGGGGTTCTTTATAGTTCTTGACGGCTTGGGCAATTTTGTCGCGCCCTGGTAGTTCGTAGCTGTTGAGAGAATTGGGTGTGACAGCCCACAGATAACTGCGTTCTTCACCGATGGAGTATTGCAATAAGAGTGTGTCTTTGTCGAGTTGTTGCTGAATTTGTGGCAAGGTGAGGGGTTGGGGATATATCAAGTCGGCATATTCTGGGTTAGTCGCCCGAATTTTGTTTATGAGTTCTTGCTGTTGTTTGAGGATGTCTTCGATTTCTTTTTTAGTGGCGGCAATGAGTTCTGCTGCTGGTTGGGGTTGACTGGCAAATTGTGATAGTTGTTTTTCTTTGGCTTCTCGTAGCAGTTGTAGACGTTTTTCCTCGGCTGCTAATTCCGGGGTAATATTTTTGCGGATATCAATATTGGCTTCGGTTAGCAGTTCAACTAAACCTCTAGCGCGGGAACGTTCGCTGATGTGCAGTGCTTGGACGGCGTAACCTTTGCTTGGTTCTTTTTTGTGCAACTGCATTAGTAGGTCGGTGTAAAACTGGTAATAGCCTTGTACTGTGGCGAAATAAGAAGTACGCAATTCTTTGCTGTCTATTTTGGTGCGTAGTTCTTCAACAATTTTGACTGCTGCTGCAATTTGGGTAAGCGCAGTTTGCAAATTGCCTTTGCCTCGTTCTATGTAAGCAATGTTATTGAGAGTAGTGGCTTCCCCCGCGCGATCGCCCACTGCACGTATTAGGGGCAGAGCTTGGTTATAAAATGACAGTGCTTGCTGCTTTTCTCCTAAATCTGAGTAGACTCGACCAATTCCCACTAGAGTTACAGCTTCATAAGATTTATCCCCTAATTTCTGCCAAAGGGGTAAGGCAATTTGAAATTTTTCAAGTGCTTGTTGTAGGCTTTTGGCTGTGCCTTGCTGGTATAACTCTAATCCTTCATTAAATGCTTGTTTTGCTGCGGTGCGGGTTGCGTCTGGTTGGGTTGGTTGTTGTGCTATCTGCAACGTTTGAGTTTTTGATGTGGCGCTGACTGTATCTGACAACAGCAGCGAACTCAGCAATAAAGGTAAAAAAAGATAGTGGGGAAAAGGATTTTTCATAGTTTTTTGTATATTGGATGTAGGTTTGCTTGAAGAACAAAACCCGACATCTTTGAGACTATGGTGTACATACAAATCTAGGTTGAGTGCATCTATCCCGCCTCGGAATCAATTCCGAGTCTCATAGCGCAAGTCCTCTGAAGAGGACTCAACCAGATGTTAATTTCAGTCCACTTGAGTGGACTTTGGCTATTAGCCTGGAACTTTAGTTCAAGGCGGGATAGGGTTTCATACGAGGACTTACGCATCAAAATTTTTTCGTCTCACTGCGTAAGTTCCTATTGCAATGCTTTAGCTTGACCATATCAGTACTAGCTAACAGCCATGACATCTGCTAATGACAATTTGTGATTTGTCATCAGCAATATTGCGGAAAATCTTTTGTTATCTTACTCATTTGCTGAGTTATTGCTGTAGCTGTTACATTTTTTGTAACGCTTGTTTTTGTATAAGTAGGTTACAGGTGAGAGGTGACAGGTTATAGGGTGTAGGTGAGTATAATTCACAAATTCCAGTTGCGGCGGAAATGAAAGAAGCCTTCTAATCTATCTTGTACGTCTGGATGATTATTTAATCTTTGCTGATATTCTTGGGCAGTTTGGGTAATAATTTCGGAAAAATTGGGGTAGATGGGCGCTAAGTTAGCTAAATCTTTGATTTTAATTTTTTGGTTGATGGCTAATGCAATTAAATTTATTAATTCTCCTGCACTTTGACCTAAGATAGTTGCACCTAAAATTTTGCCATTACGTAACACAATTAATTTACAAATACCTGTGGTGTCGCTGTTAATTTGTGCTGCTGTTAAAGATTTAAAATACTGTCGTAAAACTAAAAATTCATCATCACGAAACTTTCGTTTTGTTTGCGTCTCGGTCAAACCGACTTGCGCCAACATCGGGTTAGTAAATATTCCCCAAGGTATATGTTGATAATTAACTTCTAATCTAGGGAAAAATAAAGCATTATTTAGAGCAATTCTCGCTTCATAATTAGCAATGTTAGTCAAGTCATAACCACCAATCACATCACCGCAAGCATAAATACGTTTGTTAGTAGTTTGCAATTTATCATTAACTACCAAGCGATGCTGATACCATTTCACTCCTGCTGCGGCTAAATTTAAAGATGCAAAATTAGGTTGTTGTCCTGTTGCTACTAAAATTTCATCAGTTTCAATTGCTTTATCTCCGGCTTGTAGCCATTTTTTATCATCAATTTGTTTGACTTGAGTAACGGCAGTTTGGGTAAGAATTTGTACACCATCAACTTCTAATTGTGCCTGGAGTAGTTGAGCAATTTCTGGGTCAATATTCGGTAGAATCTGAGAATGTTTAATTACTAGGGTGACAGTGCAACCCAAACGAACTAAAGTTTGGGCTATTTCCAGACTTTGAGGAACACCGCCAATAATCACCCAATTCTGGGGTAGTGTGGGTTTTTTCAGAGACTGCCAAATATTGGCTAGGGTAATGTAACCCGTAGCTTGTAAACCTTCAATATTGGGAATTGCGGGACGGGAACCACTGGCTAGTAAATAGGTGCGTCCACGTAATAAGCGGAAGACTTGATGATTTGGGGAGTGCGCTGATTTTTCGTCATTGTCATAAATGGCAAATGCCAAATGTGGGGTAGGCTGAAATTCACCCCGGCCGAAAATCACATCAACTCCTAGGGCGGCTAGTGTTGCTGGCGAATTTAGTTCTTGAATATTGGCAGCAACGCCGTTGGCATATAACATCGCCTCTTGCCAGGCGATAGATATGTGGCATTTTTCGGCGATGTCAGCATGGTTGGTACGAATGCCAAAGCCATCTGCATCATTGAGAGACTGTAAACGGTTGGCAATCTCGCTGAGGGTGTGGTGATAAATAAATCCATAATTTATTTGTGGTTCAACTAAGGCAACTTTGGCGTGCCATTTAGTTGCAGCTAAAGCAGCATAGCGTCCAGCAAGACTGCCGCCAATAATTACAACATCATAATCAATGGTCATTAGTTATAGTCAATGGTCATTTATTATTAGTTAATTGTAGAGACGCTAATCATTTCGTCTCTACAATGGGCAGGTGAGGAATTACTAATTATTCAGTAATGCTTGCAACGCTGTTAATAAGCGTTGGTTGTCAGACACAGAACGCACAGCTACGCGAAAAAAGCGATCGCCTAATTCTTTAAAGCTCAGGCAATCTCGAATTAAAATTTGATGGTGTTGGAGTAATTGTTGCTGTAACTGCGAACTTGATTGTTGTGATGCCACTAGTAAAAAGTTCGCAGCACTGGTGTGAGGTTTTAATCCCGGAATGGCTGCTAAACCTTGAAACAGTTGGTTTCGGGTTGGTGGTAGCCATTGCCAAGTTTGCTGTTGAAAATTGCGATCGCTAATGACAGCAATGGCGGCGGCCGCAGCGAGATTATTCACAGGCCAAGGATCACGCCACAATTGCCACCGTGATAAGCGATCGGGATTGGCGATCGCATATCCCAATCTCAGTCCCGGCAGACTGTAAAATTTTGTCAGCGATCGCAACACGACTAAATTTTCATATTCCTGCACTAATGGAATTAAGCTTTGTTCGGCTTCCGGTGGCAGAAAATCCATAAACGCTTCATCCACCACTACCAAGGCAAACTCTTTTAACAGTGGTAAAATCTCCTGCCGTGAAAATAGTTTTCCTGTAGGGTTGTGGGGATTGTTTAACAACAGTCCTTTGTCATTTGTTCTTTGTCCGCGAAATTCTAAGCGCTGCCTGCCAACACTCAAACTCGCGTCATTGTTTGTTGACAAATGACTCAAATCAATAGGTAACTCCAGAACTTTAGCGTTGTATGCCGTGAGAGTGCGGTAGTAATCACCAAAGGCTGGAGTCATCAAAATTGTTGCCGGTAATGCGGCTAATTCCCTACCTACCAAAGTTAATAATTCTGCTGAACCGTTACCCGGCAAAATCCACTCTGGCGGTAATTGATGGAAGTGACTGAGAGCTAGTCTCAGTTCACTATATTCTGGTTCTGGATAGTGCCTCAGACTACTAATTTGAGATTTAATCGCCGCGATCGCACTATCCGGTGGCCCTAGAGGACTGATGCTTGCAGAAAAATCAAGAATAGCATCACGGGGACAGCCAGCCAGTGCTGCTGCCCAGGCTAAATTTCCCCCGTGTGCTGGTTGCTGCATCAAAATAGAAATTCCGTGAACTAAACCTAAGATTTTGGGGGTGCAACTCTTTCTCTAAACAGTTTACCAGCAGAGAAAGCAGGCACTTTAGTTGCAGGAATCTCCATTTTCTCATTGGTTTTGGGGTTACGACCTTCACGGGCTTTACGTTCCCGTGATTCAAAGGAACCAAAACCCACCAGTGTTACCTTATCGCCAGAGGAAACCGCTTCAATAATTGTTTCCAAAGCAGCGGTTAAGACAGCATCTGCTTGTTTTTTAGTAACACTAGCCTTTTCTGCTACTGCATCAACCAATTCGCCTTTGTTCATATCAACTCCTTGAGATTTACTTGAGATTTGTTCTAGATGCACCATGTAGCATCTTTACTAAAATCTCTGTTTGCAGAACTACAAAAGTCGTGCTTAGGGAGTATTTTTACTCAAAACGGCTACACATCCCATAGACTCGACTTTTCAATGAATCATTCTAAGGTGTAGGAGCCTGAAGTGGATATATGAAACCGTTAATTTATATGGATTTCAGGATTTTTTGTGTTTTTTGGGGGTGTGTTGCACTCAAAACCACCCCTAAAGTAGGAAGAAATACTTAGTAAAAACCCTTGTGATGAGGGAAACAATTAAATTATTGGACAAGAGAAAAATCGAGATTTATGTCTCTTTGCTGTTTGATTGGGCAATTTCTCTAGGTAATATTCTGCCAGAGGCGATCGCTTCTAATTTCTCCCCATTAAGGATGGTAAGCTTGCCGCCTCGGCTGTAGGCAATGACTAATTTCAGCCGTTTTATCAGCCGTACACATTCTTCATAAGTAATTCCGATACTCCGTGCCATGTGATAGTAAGATAACTTAACGTTTAATACGGCTCCTTGGGGAGTTAATACGGTTCCTGATGTCGCAGCAAAGTATTGAATTAACCTGACCAAACGTACAATTGCTCTTTCCGAAACTAATCCGTGGACTGTTTCATGTAATTCCTGTATTCGATTGTTAAAAATTGTTAACATCTTTAAGGCAATTTCGGGATGCTGCTGAATAACTGTCAATAAAGCATCTCGCTCGACAGTGAGAATTTCACAATCAGATACAGCCGTCACTGTGGCTGGAGAAATCCCGTCACCCAATAAAGCGGGTGCAGCAAAGATTTCTCCAATTGCTAAAGTGCGAAGAATTGTTTCTTTGCCGGTAGTGGCGATTTTAGTAGCTTGAATCAGTCCAGCAATCACAGCATATAATTTGGCTGGCAAGCGATCGCCTTCATGAAAAATAATTTCGCCTTTGGTGTAGTGTTGTACATGAGTGTGAGGCTGCAAACAAGCTTGATCTGCTGTTGCCAAATCACCAAAGACTTTAACTTGCGCTAGTTGGGCAGTTGATGCCTGCATAAAAATATTACGTGGCAAAGGCTGGGCGATGATGAATCCAAGGTTTGGCTGCTTCTATTTGGGCTGCCAGACTAATTAAAGTCGCTTCTGCCGCAGGTTTACCCACAAGTTGCACGCTGATTGGCACACCATGACTATCAAAACCCACTGGTAAGGCGATCGCTGGTTGCCCAGTAGCATTAGCAGCGGGACAAGGGGCAACCCAACGCATAATATTTTGGAATGCTTCTTCTGGACTCAAAGCCGCCCATTCTCCCACCCGAATTGGTGAATGTAAATACACAGGCAATACCAACACATCAAAATGGTCAAAAAATGCCACAATTTGCCGGGAGACAATTTGCAATTGAGATAAAGCCCGGAGATATTCAGCCACGGAACCTGTGCGTGCTAATAACCAACGGTTGACAGGCTGCAAGGCTTCTGCGGGAATTCCTGATGCTGCTACCCCAGCTTGCCAAACTATTTGGAATGGTTCGACTAAGCCGCTAAAATCTGGGCAGTTTTCTTCAACGGTGTTCCCCAATTGTGCCAATAACTTGACTGTTTGCAATACACCTTGTTGACAATTGACATCAGCCACCCCCAAAGGCTTGATTTGCGTACTAAAGGCAATGCGTAACCCAGAAACTTGCGCTTGGGTAGCGGCGAAAAATGAGGGTTCTGGGTCAGGTAGCCAATAAGGATCACCTGTGAAGTAACCAGAGATTGCGTCTAACATCGCCGCTGCATCAGCCACAGTCCGGGCGATCGGGCCATTCACTGCAATTCCCCCCAAGCGATCGCCTACAGGGGCTTTGGTGACTCTACCCCGTGATGGTTTAATCCCCACCAAACCACAACAAGCTGCTGGGCCACGAATGGAACCACCACCGTCAGAACCTTGAGCGATCGCACATAATCCGGCGGCTACGGCTGCGGCTGCACCGCCACTAGAACCGCCGGGAGTATATTCTAAATTCCAGGGATTTCTGGCTGGGGGAAAGCCTGTTGGTTCGGTGTAAGGAAATGAACCGATTTCGGAGGTGGCAGTTTTACCGAGAATAGTGAACCCGGCTTGTTTAATCCGCGTTACCACCCCGTCATCATAATCAGGGATGTTGTTTAACAATGCGGGATTGCCGTAGGTACAGGTGACACCAGCCACGGTGTTGAGGTCTTTAATGGAAATTGGCACACCAAAAAAAGGTGGTAGTTCAGTAGATGTTACCAACATTTCGGTTTTTGCTTGGGCATCTGCGATCGCGAGTTCTGCCGTTACCGTAAAATAACTTCCCAATTGGGGGTTCAACCGTTCAATTCTTTGTAAATATATTTCCACCAACTCCAGGGGCGACACTTCCCGATGGCGGATTAATCGCGCTAACTCCACTGCTGGAGTAAACGCTAAATCAATTTCATTCATATTTGACCCTCCGAATTTTCAGTTTTAAATCTTGGATTTGGATGAAAAAAAATTTTGGGTTTATGCTTTATCCCCTTGTGGAAACAACCTTTTGGGCGGCTTTGCCGATTTTAGAGGTGTGGCGCAGTCAATCTAAAATCTCAACCCAAAAATCCAAAGTTCTTTGACTTTCGTTACAAATTGTGCATTAGTTAAAAATTTTCAACTTGATTTGTTACTTTAGCAGGATTTACGGGAAGTATGAATCCATAGCACCTCAGATTTTCTATCTCTCAGGATGCTGATCTACCACCAATAAGATGAAGCTTGTATTCAAGCTAACACCTTGCTGCATAGCCATTTTAATTGTTTCACATCAACTTTCGGCAAATCCCCAAGGGATATTTATGGCTGATTTAGAAACGCTGGTAAATGAATTACCAAAAATTGTTCATAGTCTGAGGCTAAATATTGGGCATTCCCATGACATCATGCAACAGATTGTCATGATTAATCACGGTCAGGATCAACTACGTAATATTCAAGAAAAAGTTAAGTCTAGCCAATTAAAAAAATCTCCCACTACTACAGTTGCTTCTTTATATCCAGTCCAAAAACCTAGCAAAAATGCAGATTATACAGTCTATATATATAAATATGATTATCCTGGATTACTAACAGCAAAATTTGGGAAATTACCAGCAGATATTGCCCTCAAAGAAATCCAAGCCAAGATAGATGTTTGGATTGATTGGGGTGATTTAATTCAGGCTATAGCTGCGGATATTTTAAGTGATATTAATTTAGTACAACAATTAAATATTGATGCTAATCATGACAGCATCCCGGCAACTTTTCAAGCAGTAGAGGAAGTTTTAAAAATTCAACTAGATCTAGATAAACCAAGAATTCTACAACAACAAATTCAGCAAATTATCCAAGCTCAAGAAGATTCGTTAAAAATTAAGGAAAGATTAGAATTTATTTTTGACAATATTAAGCAGAGCCATAACTTATTAAGTATTTTACTGGGAGTATCCTCTTTTTGTGGTAAATATGGCTTTGCTATAGAATGGCTAGATGATGATCAGGAATTAATTATATCTGGCGATGGTAGATTACAAGAATTAACAGATATTATTAATGACTGTGAATTTTACCAAAATAAAATTGATTCCTTAATTTTACAGATTAGTTCCTTGAGAGTTAAGACTGAAAAAAAGTTGCTCAAGCCTAAATCTGAACAATGGAAATTACCCAAATATAATCCGCTAAAAAAGTTTAAAGAACAAACCTTAACCCACTATGGTGGGATAATTGCTGCTAGTTTATTAGCCTTAAGCTTTGGTAGTTGGATGATCAAAGCAGAAATCCCCCAACTGCAACAAATTCATTTTAATTTTAATCAAGAAGAAACTGCGATCGCTAATTTTAAAGCTGCACAAAATCTAGGTTTAGAAGCTTCTGCTTTAGTACAATCACCACCCCATCCTTTAATTGTTTGGCAACAAGCAGAATCTAAATGGCAAGAGGCAATTAAGTTACTAGAAAACATATCAGAAAATACGTCAGTTTCCACTAGAGCTAAAGATAAGTTAATTACTTATCGCTTTTATCATACAATCATTAGTCAAAAAGTAATTGTCGAAAAAAAAGCTGTAAATAATTTAGAAACCGCCCATAAACTAGCAATAGAAGCGAACTTTTTTATTCAAAGCTCGCCTCATTCATTTTCAGTACGGGAGAAAGCAAAAGATAAATGGCAACAAGCTATTAATAGCTTAAAAGAAATTCCCGATAATACCTTTGTTTATCAACAAGCTAAAGAGACTTTATTGAACTACCAAGCGAATTATCGGGAAATTAGTAAAAACCTTGAATAAACATCTTGGATAAATCAAATTGTGCCTCTTCCACAGATAAATTTTATGTAGATAGTTGTATAAAGCTAATAAATTTTCCTGTATCACCTATATATTCTCAGGTGTTATCCGTTTCTCTAGCCAACTTTCTAAGTCAGCTAAAACTTCTTGATAATTGATATCATCTTGAAGCTCATGATAAGCCTCTGGATATTCAATTCTGGTTTTATCTATACAAGAGGTTAATTGCTCATAAAAAATCTTCCCGCCTTCTGGTAAAGCTACTCGGTCTGCACCACCGTGGAGAATTAATAATGGCGATCGCCATTCAGCAGTATGATGATTAATCCAAGCCACAGTATCAAAGAACTCCGTCGCTAAACGAGCAGTTCCGAGAGTGTGTCGTAAAGTATCTTGAATATAAGTAGCTAATACTTTCTCATCTCGCGTACCCGCAGCTAAGTCAAAACCCGTATTTAACGTGAATCGTGGCCACACCCGCGAAAGTAGCTGTCCTAAAACTAGCTTCATTTTTGACACCCCAACTTTCCCTAAACTTGGCGCAAGAATAATCACACCTTTGAGTACAGCCGCAGCTTGGGGATAACGCAGAACATAATCTAAAACAATAATTGAACCCAAACTATGACCTAAGAGAAAAATTGGGTATCCAGGGTTTTGGGTTTGAACTAATTCTAAAAAAATTCGCAAATCTTCGCGGAATTCTGCCCAAGAATCAATATATCCTCTTTGTCCAGGCGATCGCCCATGACCACGCAGGTCAAAGCTATAAACAGCATATTGCTGAGGGGTAAAATGTTGAACTATGTTCCCATACTTGCTACTGTGTCCGCCTAGTCCATGCACAATAGCTAATACGGCTTTTACATTACCTGTTGTGGGTTTCCAGGTTTGGTAATACAGGTTAATTCCTCCATTACCCTGAAATGTGCTTTCGCTATGGTCAATCATAGATGTAATTTTGGGATTTTTTGTGAATGCCCACCTTACAGACACCTGATTTTTTCAGAAAGTAAATTTTATTTATGCAATTACGAGTTTAAACTCCCAAATCCTCTAATAATTTAGGAATCTAAATATTTGCAATCTATCTATGGATACTATAGATATTTTTGATTCTTTAAATATGATTATAAAAAATATGAGAATTATCAATCACTATTGATGTTATTTTTTTATCTAAATAGTATTTACTAGATTTTAATACCTACGGTAATTCCTGAAAGGAAGCAAGTTTGTTCTGAGCAATCCACTTAAGGGTGCTTAATAACTGTTAAATATCGTAGATAAACTTTTTTAATATTCTATATCTGTGAGGAGCAATCATGGCAAATTATCTTCTAGCTTCTGCTGGTGGAGCTAGTTTTTTATGCTTAATTAATGGACTGTTACCTGTATCAGCACTAGCTAATTCAGTACCAACAGATCCAAATACGTTGGTAAATACTCCTCAAACATCAGAAATTGTTAATAGCAAGCTTAATCAAATTTCTTTACCCAAAACGGCTGAAACTGGATTAATCATAGCCAATGATAGTCAAGCAGAATCACCTACTATCCAAGACAAGCCAGAAAGCCAAAATTCATCGCAGCCTAAAGAGTTGCAGACATCAGACAACAACGACAACCCTCAAGTAACATCTGTATCGCAATTGTCTGACGTGCAACCAACCGATTGGGCTTTTCAAGCTTTACAGTCTTTAGTTGAGCGTTATGGTTGTATTGCAGGTTATCCCAATAGCACTTATCGGGGTAATCGTGCTATGACTCGCTATGAATTTGCAGCTGGCTTAAATGCTTGTTTAGAACGAGTTAATGAACTTATTGCTACCGCAACTTCTGATTTAGTCAAGAAAGAAGATTTAGCAACTTTGCAGAAGTTACAAGAAGACTTTTCTGCGGAACTAGCAACTCTAAGAGGACGAGTCGATGCACTAGAAGCACGCACCGCTGAACTAGAAGCAAATCAATTTTCAACTACTACTAAACTCAACGGTGAGGTAATTATCGCTGGAATTGGCGCTACAGGTGGCGCACCTAATCAGGGCGATCCGAATATTATCTTGGTAAATAGAGTCAGGTTGAACCTCAATACCAGTTTTACCGGGAAAGATTTATTAATCACTGGTTTGCAAGCTTATAACTTTTTGGGTGGTGTAGATGGAAGTGGTAGCTTGCAAAGAGGTTTAGGGTTAGCTTCGGATTTACTGACAGCTAGTAGTGCTAGGACAAGTTTTGAACCGTTGTTTCCTGGGCTTGATGTAAAAACTTTATCAGATCAGGCCGCAAACAGTGTACAACTCTATAAACTACTGTATGTTTTTCCTGTTGCGGATAAATTGACTTTGTTTGCGGGAACTGCGGCGGAAGCAACAGATGCGTTTCCGGCTATCACACCTTTTTATGGTGAAGGACAAGAGTCGATTTCACGGTTCGCTGGGTTAAATCCTGTGGCGCGAGTTTCAGGGGGGACTTCGGGAACTGGTTTAGCATCGGCGGCGGGATTTATATTTAACATTTCTCCTCAGTTAGATTTAAGAGCTTTATACGGCAGCGTAAATGCCAACATATCCCAAGAAGCGGGTGAGATTGTGCCAGGAGTTTCTAATACTCCTTTGGGTGCAGGTGTATTTGGTGGTAGTAGTGTTGTCAGCACTCAATTAACATTTAAACCCAGTAGTTCGATAGATGTTGGTTTAAACTATGCCCACAGTTATCACGAAATTAATATCTTAGGTACAGGATTAATTCGTGATGATATCGGTGCATTAGCTGGCGTTCCTTTAGGGACACCTGTAACGCTCAATTCTGTTGGTGGTACCTTAACCTGGCGCTTTTCTCCCAAGGTGGCTTTGTCTGGTTATGGTGCTGCAATGTTTGTTGATGATTCTTCTGATGCTGTCGATGCTTCCACCACTTTTACTAGTTGGATGGTAGGGCTGCACTTCAATGATTTATTTAAATCAGGAAATAATGCAGGAATTCTTTTTGGACAACCGCTGTTTCGTTCTGATGCAGGTGGTACGGCTCAACTGGCTCCTACTGGGGTAAATCGCGCTACTCCTTACCATTTAGAGGCGTATTATCGCTTTAAGTTGACAGATAATATTAGTATTACTCCCGGCGCTTTTGTTTTGTTTAACCCTGAAGGTGATAGCAGAAACGAGACTACAACGGTGGGTGTACTCAGGAGTACGTTTACTTTCTAGGATGTTGAAATTTGTAAGGTGGGCATTAACATTAACTTCTCAATTTCTTCAGGTTTTGGGGGGAAATGCCCACCCTACATTTCTGTCATGGGATGTGTTGTAATTTGGAAGTATCTAAAAAAGTATGCAAAATCAAGAATTAGATGTAAATAAGTATGTTGAGCAAATGTCTTTATTATTAGATTTGCCAATTAAAAATGAATATCGTGATGGAGTGGTAGCAAATTTTGCCAGGATTCAAGCGATCGCTCAACTCGTCAATGCTTTTCCTTTACCCACAGAAGTTGAACCTGCACCAGTATTTGAACCATAGTTGCTGAGAACCTACTGCACTCCTCAAGTAAATACACTGAGTCTTAGATATAACTACCAAGCTTAAGATATTAGCCGATAATGCCATTGGAAACAGGAAATGAGTAATTTCAATGCTGGTAGTTCATTGAAGTCTGCGGCTATTGGGAAATTTTTGGTGCGTTTGCTGTGGGTGCTGATGGGAATTGGAGTTATTTCTACGTTTTTCTCTTTGTTAGCAGTCATAGCACAGCCAATTTATCAAAAATTTGCTTCTGTTGATGGGCTGATATCAATAGTTTCGTTGCTGATTGGTGTAATTTCAATTATTATTTTTTTGGTTTGGCTACATCGTATCCATGCTGATTTAAAAAATCTTTTCCAGGAATATCCGATTACCCCTGGCGGTGCGATCGCGCGATTTATGATTCCCATATACAGCCTTTGGGGAATATCTCACACTTTATCTACCTTTGCGGAAAAATTTCAAGCAGAAGGTGGTGATTTAACCAGTTTGAGTGAACGAGTGCGATCGCTGATAGCGCCACTATATTGTTTTATGATTGGGTCAAGAGCTTTGAACCGCATCGTTTTTGAAGCTTCTAAAAATCCTGGAGATAAATTTCTGCCTGTGTGGTTTTTAGTATCTTGTTTTGTCGACTTGGGTTTTACTGTTGTATTGTTACAACTAACAAAAACTATGGGGACTGCGGTTACTCAAAAAGCTAAACGCAATCTTATCTAAACAATGGATTTAGAGTTCGCTGATGCCTTATCAATAGCTGCGGCTGTGCGCGGTGGTCAATTTAGTGCGGTAGAAGTCACTCAAGCTGCACTCATAAGAATTGCCAAACTAGATGATCAACTTAACTGTTTTACCACTATCACCACAGAAACAGCTTTAGCAGACGCAGCCAGAATTGATCGAGAAATCGCTCAAGGTAATTCTCCAGGTTTACTCGCTGGCGTACCTTTTGCTGTGAAAAATCTGTTTGATATTGCGGGTGTCACAACTCTGGCTGGGGCAAAAATTAATGCCGAAAATCCCCCAGCTACCCAAGATGCAACAGCAGTCGCCAAGTTAAAACAAGCTGGTGCGGTGTTGATTGGGGCTGTAAATATGGATGAGTACGCCTACGGTTTTGTCACAGAAAACTTTTATTATGGTGCGACTCACAATCCTCATGATTTACAACGAGTAGCGGGTGGTTCTTCTGGTGGTTCTGCGGCGGCGGTGGCGGCTGGTTTGGTTCCCTTCACCCTGGGTTCTGATACGAATGGTTCAATTCGCGTACCTGGGGCTTTATGTGGGGTGTTTGGTTTCAAGCCAACTTACGGACGCTTGTCTCGCGCAGGTGTAGCTTTATTTTCTAGTAGTTTTGATCACATTGGCAGTTTTGCTCGTTCGGTGCAAGATATCGCTACAGTTTTTGATGTACTGCAAGGAGAAGATGAACGCGATCGCATTTGTACCAAACGTCAGCCAGAATTTTGTTCACCCCAACTCCATCAAGATATCTCTCATCTGAGAATTACACTAGCCGATGATTATTTTCTCCAAGGTTCAGCACCAGAAGCATTAGCCGCAGTGCAAACAGTAGCACATGCTTTAGGTGTAACTGAATATATCACCATACCCGAAGTAAAACGCGCCCGTGCAGCGGCTTTTGTAATTACAGCCAGTGAAGGCGCAAATCTGCATTTAGATCAATTGAAATCGCGTCCCCAAGATTTTGACCCCGCAACCCGCGATCGCTTTTTGGCTGGGGCGCTAATTCCCAGTAGTTGGTATTTGCAAGCGCAACGATTTCGTCAATGGTACCGCGATCTCTTTCGAGAAGTTTTTCAAAATGTTGATATCATTCTCGCCCCAACTACACCCATTTCTGCACCATTAATCGGCCAGCAGACAATGATTTTAGCTGGCGAAGAAATTTTAGTGCGTCCTCATTTGGGATTATTCACCCAACCCTTATCTTTCATTGGCTTACCTGTTTTATCAGTCCCAATTCACCGCCCCAATGCTTTACCTCTCGGTGTGCAGTTAATCGCTGCACCCTACAATGAGGCATTAATCTTGCAAGTAGCCGCTTTCTTAGAGTCTCAAGGTGTAATTTCTGCACCCATAGTTAACTTAAACCAAAACTCCGTGTAACTCTGGGTTTATCTCCGCACTTTTTGACGTTTGAAAAGCTTCATAAACAACACAAGCAGTCAACCACACTAAACCCACCGCATAACCAGCAATCACATCCGTAGGCCAATGTACTCCCAAATAAAGCCGACTAAAACCAATTGCCAAAATTAAAATCACAGTCAAAGTGAAAATCTGCGATCGCCATTGGGGAAATTCTTTGGAAAGGGAATAGCCCATACAACCATAAACCACCATTGACACCATTGCATGGCCACTGGGAAAACTGTAGTGATTGACGTTAATAATGTAATCCCACAAAGCTGGACGCGCCCTGACAAACAGTTCTTTCAGCAGGTAATTTAAACTAATCGCCCCCACCGCCGCCATCCCAAAGGTAGTAGCTTGTAATCGACGGCGACGGTACAGCAATAGAGCTTCCCATGTTAAACAACTCAACAATAGCAGTGGTGGTTCACCCAGGGAAGTTATACCCACCATGAGGCGATCGAGTGAGGGTGTGTGTAGTTTTTGAATCGCTAATAAAATACTGCTGTCTAAACCATTTCTGTGTAATAGTGCTGCACCCAAGGACAAAGCCGAAAAAGCAGCGGCGACGGGAATAAGTTGACTACGCCCTTGATTGATTGTGGTATTTGACAACACAACCGGAGTAATGCTTTTACTGGGAATAAATTCTGGTGCAGTGCTGGGGGGTAATTGTTTATGACCTCTTTGGTAATCTAAAACGATATTTTGCAGCAGCCAGGCGATCGCATTTGAACTAAAATCTGGCTGAAACAGTACCAAAACATTCCCTGTTAAATGGTTAGCACTGGCTTGAAAGATCATATCTTCCTTTGACAATCTCAATTCTAGGAATTTTTTGAGCGCTGGAGAATCATGTAGTCCCCTCACTTTATATCTAGCTCTACCTTTGATAGAAGTATGTATCCCGCGAACTAAAAAATTTTCCCTAAGAAGATTGCCAAAATCAGTGTTCATTTTTCTGCTTCACAAATTTTTGTAATAGTCCAAAAACATCAGAGGAGTTAAAGTCTCTTTTTCCCATAGTATCAAGGCTACTCTGGCTTCTAGTGTTCAGTCTTGGGAAAGATTAGCTGTGAAATGACAGGCTGAGTAACTCTACATTCATCTCAATAGTTATCAAAAAATAAATTTTGTGGGCAAAATTTGACAAGTGCGTTGATAATTGCGTCAAAGTATAAGGAGCAGGAAACATGAGTTTCTATCGTGGGCGGAAAGTTTTAGCAGTGTTGCTTATCTCAGTATTATTGCTGACAACAGCTTGTACACCTAAAACACCAGGACGTTTTGACCAAGTACAACAAGAAAGCAGTAAACAGAAAAAAGGTCAAGCAGTTGCAAAAACTGCGACTCAGGGAAGTGAATTTAACAAATTCTTCCCGAAATCTGGTGGTGGCTACGATCGCGTTTACGCTCAAGAGAAAAAAGGCTTTGCTGAAGCCAAACTGAAAAAGGCTGGTAAAGAAGTAGCAACGCTGTCGATTTCAGATACAACCAGCACCCCCGATGCAGCAGCAAAATTCTCTAAAAGCACCAAAAAGATTGCTGGATATCCATCTGTAGAACAAGGAAAAACCCAAAGTGCGATTTTGGTAGGGAAGTATCAAGTCAAAATTCAATCAAAGGCTACCACATTTACAGCGAGCGATCGCGCCGATTGGCTCAGTAAATTTAATCTTGATGGTTTAGCCAAACTCAAATAATTGGCACTCAAAATAATTAGATAACAAACTCGCAATCAGGAGATTTTTATGGGTAAACCGATTCAAGAATTAGTTGATCAACTACCAACCGGCGGCTTAACAATATCTATGTTAAAGGCTCTTGATTTTGTTGCTCCTGGTGAGTGGCAAAATACTGTAGGCTTTGTCAACACCATTAAAAGTGTTACTGGTGAAGATGACGAAGAGTTAATTCAACAAATTGGCGAACGAGCTATTTATCTGTATAACGATAGCTCTCAAGGCTACCAAACAGCTATGTGGCTTTATCAAACTGTTGATGGTACAGATAAAGTTCTGGGTGCAGCCGCTTTAGCTAACAAAGTTGGAGAATCAATTCCCCTTTTGGGTTTTCTCAATTCTGTGACTCCCAAACCAGATAAAGCACAAACGATTGATTTGTCCTTAAAAGTAGTAGCTGAATTGGTAGCTTTTTGCCAAATTAATGGCATTCCCGGAGACAGTATTGGTGATTTTGTTGGTGCTTTAGGTGAGTATAGCGGTGAATCGCTCATGCGATTAGTAGCATTAGTTTGTATTGATGGGTTGATACCTTTAGGCCCAGATTTCATCAATAAAGCGTTATCTTTACTTAACCAAACTAATCCCCAGGAACTAGAACAAAACACAACCTTTAAAGGCATTCAAGATGCAATTCCTGGCGGTAATGCTGCTAGTAAACTTAGCTTTATTGGTGAAAGTTTTGATTCTGTTAAAGGTTGGATGAGTGGCTTAGTTACTAGCAATGATTTAACTCCTCAAAAGGTTGTCCATAACTTGCAAAGTTTTATGGAATTTAGTGATGACAAGTTAGATTATTTAGCAGCTTTCTTAGATGTGTCTACCAATTATTACGAACATACAGGTACGCAAACTTTAGTTCGTCGTTTAATTGAACGTGCTGTTGCTGAAATTTAGTTAAATCCAAATATTAGTCATTAGTCATGGGTATCTACAAATGACTAATGACTAATGACAAACTTATAGGGCGATACGTTTCAGATAAGCTTTTTTGTCTTTTACTGTTCCCCGTTCTCTGTTCCCTGATCTCCACAAGAAAACTTTCTTAAATGAACTGTATTGACTTATAGGTTTAAATTTTCGGCGATCGCATCCAAGTAAGGCTGAAAAATTACTAAGTTTTCCAATTTTTCAAATTTACCTGTCACCGCATTCGGATCAAACGCTGTACTAATTATATAAAGTACATTCCCATCAAAAGCAGCATAACTAATATATTGCTCTTGCAATCCACCTTCAGATTTAGTACCTGTGAACCCGTAGCGAATTCCTGGGAGTTTACCAACTGATATATCTGCTAACGGATGAGTAGAAAAAATAATTTTATTGCCATTTCCTTTCTGGCGGTCTTTACTTAAAGCAGCATAATAGTCATTAGCCCAAGCTTTCAGCGCTGCGAGTACTTTGCTTTGGTTACTAGAATTTTTATAATCTAGTTTAGCGCCGAAGGGAATACCTGCATTGGCAAGATGCTTTTGAAAATTGGGATTTTTACTAATTTGAGAAACACTAATCTCGATTGTACCTAAAACTGCACCTTTGGCAGAGACACACAACAAAGATGTAGTTCCTGGACAAGGAGCCACTTGCCAATTGTTCGGAACTACAATGTTATTACCTAAAACTTTCGGCCAAAGATTTCCTGCTATTGCTTTAGAAGAATCTCCAGATTTAACTTGTGGGGAAGTTTTAGGCGCGGGTGTTACTTTCGTTCCTGAAAAGTAGGGAAGGATAAATTTTGCACCCAGTGGCATTAATAATAGTAAGACCGCAGCTATGAAAAGATGATAAACACGCAACATTTTTTCTGAAAATTTAGAGCCATAAATTGCCGATTCCGGCTACAGGCTACAACATTATTTGGTATTTATACAGGTAGACATATTTCAATGGCTGGAGATTTTGCCAAGTAAATTTTCCTACCTAAATTTATTCTAACTTTATATATACCTATATGTACGTAGCAGCGCCGCTTTAAAACTGTAAGCGCTACTACAATGAGTATTTTTGGTGAATATTTTTCCAATTATAATTGGTGAACCAGATCGAGTTGTAAGTATTATTGGAAGCGACGAGCGCCATTGCTACGATTTTGTTTGTGTCTTGCAACTGCTTTCCGCTTTTATTTTTCTAAGGGTGTTTCAAAGTGACGTTTTTTTCTCATGTCTTGGAAAATCCCAGCTTTAGAAACTTCCCGTTTGAATCTTCGCAAAGCTGAATCAATACCTTCATTCTCCCCCAAGACTACTCGCGTCATCCTCATTCCTCCTTATTATGGATGAATAGCAGAACCTAGAGAACAAATAAAATACTCCAGCAAAAACCAGCCCTTGGCTTTATCTGCTGGAGACTCTAGATGCTAAATTTTTATTTCAAAATTTTAGTAACGACCACCACGACCGCCGCCGCCGCCGCCACCGCCACGGTTATTATTGCCCCAGCCGCCGCCGCCGCCGCGAGAAGGACTTCTTTCTTCACGAGGTTTAGCTTTATTTACTTTCAAGTCACGACCCATCCATTCAGCACCATCTAGTGCTTCAATAGCGGCAGTTTCTTGTGCTTCTGTTTCCATCTCTACAAAGGCAAAACCACGAGGACGGCCGGTTTCTCGGTCAGTGGGTAACTGAACACGACTTACTTTTCCGTATTCGCTAAATGCCATTTTCAAGTCTTCCTCAGTGACTTGGTAAGACAAGTTTCCAACGTAAATTGACATATAATGTCTCCGAATTCAGGGAGTGTAGAGAGTTAAATTCGGAGAGACGCTTTTTCAAAATCAAAACGAGTTACTCAACCGAAAATAATCCTTATATGCCAAAGTATAGCACAACCTTCAAAGAATCAAAGTTATCAAGTAGTCAAAAAACTTTGTAGTTTGTAACTCTTGAATAAGGTATTTGAGTATTTGTACCTAACAAATATTTAGAAATATGTTTATAGACATTTATTAGATTAACTATTACATATAATTATGAATTATATGGTCAATCCTTCCAAGCTAATTTTAACTATATATGTATATAGTTCTAAACTTTTTTAAAAGAGTCTAACTCGGATAAGATCCTTTGCGCTTCTTGGCACAAAACTTGATGATAGTTACTATTACTGGCAAGTAATCCTCCCCACTGATTTATATCGCCAGTGTTATATTGCAGCGGACTGCCATCAAAATGAGTAAAATTACCCCCAGCTTCGGTTAAAATTAACTCTGGTGCAGCTATATCCCAATCTTTAGGCGCAGACTTACCAGACAGAGAAATATAGATGTCTGCTTTTTGTTCAAGAATAGTAGCAATTTTACAACCTACACTACCCACTGCTTTTTGATTTTTGCAAGGTAAGTTTTGGAGTAAATAGTTTAGCCTTTCATGGCGATGAGAACGACTGACAACTAAGGTTAAATCCTCGATAGGTTTTGCTGTTAAAAGTCTTACAGGCTCAGTTGCTTTTGGCGTTTCTTTAAATGTTCCATTATCTTTAGTCGCGTAGTAGATTGTTTCAAGTTCAGGTACAGCTACCACCGCTAAAATCGGGCGATGATCTTGAATTAAAGCAATGTGAATCGCATAGTCCCCGGTCTTATCAATAAAATCTCTGGTTCCATCTAAAGGATCAATTATCCATATTAACTGCGAGTTGCGTTGGTGGAGTTGTGATTGATAAGTTTCTTCACTGATATAAGCGAAATCTTCATCACCAAAAGCGGCTTGGAATCTCTGCAAAATATATTGACTAACTGTCACATCTGCAATCGTCACAGGTTCATTCTGTTTGTATTGCACTTGTAAATCAGTGTCTGGAAATTTGCCGTGGTAATAAGAGTGAAGTATATCTGCTGCTTTCCAGCTTACCTCACGGGCGATCGCTAATATTTCTGCTAAATCTTTCATTACTTTATTTCCATCCAGCGACGTGTACCGAAAAATTGACAGGAACTAGCGGCGACATTGGCGGCTTGTGCTAGGGCATTAGGGAAATTTTCACTTAATATATAGTGGCAGAAAGCGCCATGAAAAATATCTCCAGCCCCCAATGTATCAACTGCGGTAATTTGCGGTACGGTGATAGTACCACTTTGATCACGACTGAGATATGTAATTGGTTGATCACCGTGGGTAATGGCAATATGGAGAATACCAAAACTACTTAGGTAATCAACAACCTCTAACTCTGCATTACAGTTGGGAGGATAAAAATTTGCTGAACAAAGGGCATAATCAACAAAAGGCAAGATTTGTTCAAAGCCGGGTTTCCAGCTACCGCCATCAATGACTACCGGGATATTAGCGCTTTTTGCTGTTTGCGCGATCGCTTTGCCAACTTCTATCTGATGTCCATCAATTAATACAATATCAATATTTTGCCAAATATTCGCCGGGATAGATCCACTACTGGCTGGCGTTTTCGCTGCATTAATAGAAATTACCGCCCGTTCACCAGTGGCTTGGGTGACAATAATGGAAGATACCGGCGGTGGTGATGGCTGGTTAGGGTTGAGGTCGGCGATCGCTACTCGATAATTTTCTAAGTCGCTATAAATTAGTTGCGTCATGGGGTGAGAACCAACCACACCCAAAATAGTTGCTTGATTACTTAAATGGGCGAAAGTTACAGCCGCATTGGTAGCAGGGCCGCCTGCTGCTACAGTATAGTCAGCAGCTACTAACTTCTGATTATTTTGAGGAGCAGAATTAGCAAGATAAATTAAATCTAGGGTGACTAAACCGACAAATAATCCCCTGTAAGATTTTGGATTTTGGATTTTGGATTTGTCACCGATAATATCTATGCTCATCACGAATTACATTCAATCTCATGCAAACAGATCCACAACCAGGAACACTTTACGTTGTTGGTACACCCATTGGCAATCTAGAAGATATCACTTTTCGGGCGGTGCGAATTTTGCAGACAGTGGATTTGATTGCGGCGGAAGACACGCGTCATACGGGTAAACTGTTACAACATTTTCAAGTTAAAACACCCCAGTTAAGTTATCACGAACATAACCGCAATAGTCGCATTCCTGAAATATTAGAGCATTTAAGTCAGGGTAAAGCGATCGCTTTAGTTAGTGATGCAGGTATGCCGGGAATTTCTGATCCTGGATATGAATTGATTAAAGCTTGTATTGATGCCGGAATCAAAGTAGTCCCAATTCCCGGTGCAAGTGCAGCCATTACAGCTTTAAGTGCGGCAGGATTACCAACGGATAAGTTTGTCTTTGAAGGCTTTTTACCTGCCAAAACCCAACGCAGACGGGAACATTTAGAAACTTTGCAAACAGAAGCCCGCAGTTTAATTTTCTACGAATCGCCTCACCGTTTACCCGAAACTTTGCAAGACTTAGCAGAGGTTTTCGGTAGCGATCGCCACATTGTCATGGCACGGGAATTAACTAAATTATACGAAGAATTTTGGCGTGGCACAATCGCCGATGCGATCGCCCACTACCAACAACGGGAACCCCAAGGTGAATATACTTTAGTGGTTGCGGGAACTCCACTCAGTCAACCATTATTAACCGAGACAGAACTGAAAGCAGAATTGCAGCAGCTAATTAGTCAAGGAATATCGCGTTCTCAAGCCAGTCGTCAACTAGCTAAATTTACCTCACTTTCTCGCCGCCAAGTTTATCAATTAGCTCTATCTCTAGTTGTGAGTGATGAGTAAAATTTAGCTGCTAAAATTTCCAAAATTATTTTACGTATAATTACATAATCTCTATATATTTTTTTACCATTTTATATTGTTTTTTATTAATGGTTCAAATATAATTAACCCATACTAATTCCAGATTCAGCCACAAAGAGTCAAATAATTATGGGTAGGCTTTTCAGCAAATTTATCGGCTTAATTTTATTATTTATAGGGTTATATTTTTTTGGTCAAAACATTGTATTTGTTAGCGGTTACTATTCATTTTTCTATCGTAGTTTGCCTGCAACTGGTTCAGTTCTAGCAATTATGGCAGGTATATTTGCATTGATTTTCTTTCCTAGAGCAACTGGCAATTTTGGCTGGATATTGCTATGTCTTGGCATCGTGCTAGTTTTTTTAAGTGGTGGAGTTATTTTAAAACCAACTAGTTTGTGGAGTTTTTGTGTGGCATTTACTGCACTAGCCGCCGGATATAAGTTATTAAATCAGGGCAGAATTAACTTTTAAATCATGCCATATCTATTTTAGATTGGTATTAATTATTACATTGTTTTAAGAATAATAGTTATAAAAATTTTTAGTGCAAATTTCCGCAAAACTCTGCTGTAAACAGACAATAATTCATTTGCTAGTCATTGTATAAAATACTCAATTGCCATAGTAGATAGTATTTATCTTTTTTCTGCTTTATAGCAGTTTCTCCACTTAAGGAGACACCAAAACCCCATCATCTGTATCCCCCTCTGCACTTGCCCAAACTAAGATGTTTAACCGCAATTCAGAGGAGTTTGGCTAAGTTGGAGGCTACTATTACAATGGAAATTATTCATAAATGAGGCAATAGAATGACCCAAGTGCTTCTAGGCGAAAATGAAGGAATAGATTCAGCGCTACGTCGGTTTAAGCGCCAAGTATCTAAAGCTGGTATATTAGCTGACGTTAAATACCATCGACATTTTGAAACACCATTAGAAAAGCGCAAACGTAAGGCCGTAGCAGCCAGACGCAAGCGCCGTTTTAAATAAACCTATGTGGTTTGGTACTGGCGTTGCTTAAAGACGTAACTCTAAATCAGCAACAGCACTTTGCCATAATACTCACATGAAATTTAGTAAGATTTACCCAGATCTGGCATAGGTTTGGGTATATTGCTTTATTCATACTAAATAAGTTTATTCTGATAGATATTAAGAAGTTGTAATTACTCTGAAGCCATACTCACAAAAGTACTCACAATTGAGAATTAATGGTTAAGTTCAACAGTGCGGCTATTACAACGATTCATCGCCTTTTCGACTCCTTGTTTTAGGCTCATTTCTACACATTCAACGACAAATTGAAGTACAGCAGACATCAATTGAGTTTCAGTCGCAGAAAATCTTCCTAATACATGAGAGACAGTTTCTGAGTTATCAGTGTTAGCTGCATCTTTTGGTTTACCAATACCAATACGCAAACGGGGAAAATTTTGCGTGCTGAGATGAGCGATCGCACTTTTCATACCATTATGCCCACCCGCAGAACCAGATAAGCGCAGGCGAGTTTTTCCCAGAGGCAAATCCATATCATCATAGATGATCAACACAGACTCTGGCGGCAATTTATACCAACTTGTGACAGCTTGGATTGCTTGTCCTGAGCGATTCATGTAAGTTAACGGCTTCAACAAGCGAATTTTACTTCCAGCAAATGCTGTACCTTCGCCATATTCTCCCTGAAACTTGCGATTTTCCGCCAAGAAAATTTGCCAAGCACGAGCTAGAGCATCAACAGCCGCAAAGCCAATATTATGGCGTGTTTGTTCATACTTCGGCTCTGGATTCCCCAAACCAACAATCAGTTGGGGAATTACCAAAGCTGCTTGTGTTCCAACTTCTGTCATTTCACTTAAAATCAATCGATTCGCAGCACTATCTTAAGGTGTTAGAGGCGCTTATACTCAACACTCAGCAACTTTCCTAACTAGTTTGAGAAGAATTAGCCGTATCTTGTTGTGGTTGAGCAGGTTCGATTTGCTTGGGTTCGATTTCAGCAGTAGTTTTCACAGCTTGTTCGATTTGTTCGGCTTCTCGTTTAAACTCACTTTGAAATTCATTGGAAGCTTCTTGAAAACCGCGAATTGCTTTTCCAACACTACGACCAATCTCTGGCAATTTTTTCGGGCCGAAGACTAACAGTGCCACTATCATAATTAAAGCCATTTCTGGCAGACCAATACCAAATATATTCACGCGATCGCTCCTATAAGTATGCAGGCAGACGAAGTTAGGAGAGTGGGGATTTAAAATGAAATATTTCCCCATCATTACTATGGTTACTTGTTTCAGGCTAACCTTTCAAGGCCATAACTTACAAAAAAACCCGGACAAGCCGGGTGTAAGTTCGCTGAATACGCAAGCTTGATTGCTACGTTGTAAATTTAGCCGCCTAAGCTGCGCCAATCAACCAACACATCCTGAATTGTGATTGATCTATTGTAAAGTTGCAGAATAATTAGCAAAAACACGAAAAATAGCCCCATAAAAACGGCCATTACGGGGGTAGTTCCCCAGCCTGGAGCCACTTTACCATACTCAGAATTCAAAGGTCTCAGGATATCTCCCAACCTAGTCCGTTGTGCCATAGTTCACCTAAGATTAGTTGCCAAAGCTTTTTTTAATCTTCTGTAATATTCTATAAGAATAGCACTCATAATAAATCTATATTTTATGGAACCCGCAATAGTTCTTAGCATTTCTGTCGGCGCAATCCTTGTAGCCATTACAGCGTATGGAGTTTATACCTCATTTGGCCCACCAAGCAAGGAGTTGGGAGATCCCTTTGACGATCACGAAGATTAGAAGGTAGGAGGCAGGAGATAGGAGGCAGAAGGCAGTTTTGATGAAACTTATTTAATAACCAAGCATGGAAGAGTGACTAGTATATTTACTCAGCACTCAGTACTTTTATGCTAGGCGGTAGACTGTCTATCTACCTGCTTCGGCTATCGAAAAAGTTACTCTGATTGTTGTATCACTTTGACAGTGGTAATTTTCCAGGGTTGTACTATAAGTAACTGCTGACTGCCGGAAAATTCAGCAATATCTAAGGGGCGTTCTAATAAATCTACTGTTTCTCCGAGACATAGCCCTAAATCACTCTGTAACTGTAACTCGGCTGTTTCTCCCTGTGATTCGTAGCATCGCAAAATAAACTCTTGGGGATCGTTTTCTGTTGGTTTTAGTGCCATTAAGATTAACTTTTGAGAAGTTAAATTTAAGAAACTGATACGGTCAATAGTACTGAGTGTGAAGTGCTGAGTGTGGAGCGCTGAGTGCTGAGGAGAAAAGACTTGTAGGGGAATGTTCAATTCGTAGCCACGTTGTACAGTCTGGGCTGATTCCCAAGAATTTGCGTGGGGATACAAAGCGTATGTAAATTCGTGAAAGCCTCGATCGGCTTCTGGGTCTGGCCAGTTGGGACTGCGTAACAAAGATAGACGGAGTTGATTTGGTTGAGCGTCGTAGCCATATTTACAATCATTAATCAAACTGACTCCGTAAATACCGAGTTCTGTTTCTCCGGTTAAATCAGCCCACCGTAAGGCGGGTACTTCCCATTTGGCTTTTTCTGCGGGGGTTTGGGGTTTAGTGGGGCGATGAATAGCACCGCAGGGAATTTCATAAGTAGCGAAGTCTGCTTCGACATTCAAGGGAAAGGCGGCTTTAACAAATACTTGATTTTCTTGCCAATTTACGGTGGAAGCAATTTTTAGCAGAGATGAACCTGCTTGTAAAATATAATCTTGACAAAATTCCGATTCGCCTAGTTGACGCACCACACGTAAGCGATATTGCACTGGCCCTTGTTCTAGCAATTGAATAGATTTGAGGCTGGTGGCGGGTAAGGGGTGTTCTACATAATTCGGATCTATATTCCACGCATCCCAATATTGACCACTATCTTTAAAGGCTTGCAATTGATTTCCTGCACCACGTAATACTTCGCGTTGGTGAGTTTTATCAAAAACGCTGGATAAATCACCTGTATCTGGGTCAATAACTACCCGCAGAAATTGATTTTCGAGGACAAAATCAGGGGTGGGTGATGGTGAGTTGCTGGGGAGTTGGGATGCTGGAACTAGCCAAAATAAACGGTAGCCGACAGGGGGAATATCGGTGGCTAAAAATAGTAGTGTTGTTGGTTGAGTTAATTGAGATATGAGTTGATTGCCAGCGACATCATATATCTGCCATGCTGGGTTAGTTGTGGGTAAGGTGACAGCAACTGCCTCAGAACGCTGCCAATTGAGAGAATTAAAGACGAAAATCGGTAAACTATTTGGCTCTGGTGGTTCTGGTAAGGTAAAGTGAGATGCGATCGCTTGCATTGACTCTTCTAATATTCTTGTCCCCACTTGTTGGACTTGCTGCCACTCTGGCAAAGCATCGGTATAAACTTGAGTAATCGAAGAACCAGGTAAAATATCGTGAAATTGATTAAATAATACTTGTTTCCAAGCTTTTTCTATGTCTGCTTTGGGATAGGTTGCGCCACAAGTAATAGTTGCTAAAGTCGCAAAGAGTTCAGCTTGATAGAGTAAATTTTCACTATATCGATTCCACCGCTTTTGATCAGCATGAGTAGTGTAACAGCCGCGATGGAATTCCAGATATAGTTCATCATCCCAACTAGGAAAGTCTGCTTGATTAATTTGTTGTAAATACTTCTCGGCGGTTGTAAATTCTAATTCTGGGAAAACTGGGGAATGTTGCCAGCGTTGAGCAATTTCCAACATATCACGGGTAGGGCCGCCGCCGTGGTCGCCCACACCAGGAAGCCAGAGTGATGCTTGTAAATTTGTTTGGGCTTGCCATTCTAGAGTGTAAGCTGCCATTTTAATTGGGTCAATGCCTTCACCTACAGGTGCAGACATCAAACTAAATACTTGACTACCATCAGGCGATCGCCACCAAAAAGCCCCATAATCAAATTTAGTAGTATCATTCCACCGCAGTTTTTGAGTGACAAAATATTCCACACCTGCATTAGCAAAAAACTGCGGTAAAGTTGCACAAAAACCAAAGCTGTCAGGAACCCAAACTATGGTCGAAAGCTTGCCAAATTTTTCTTGATAATATCGCTGGCCATACAATAACTGACGGGCGATCGATTCACCACTAATCAAATTTAATTCTGGTTCAACCCACGTAGCGCCAATAATTTCCCAAGTTCCCGCCGCTACAGCTTGTTGGATGGCTGCAAATAAATCTGGGCGATGTTCTTCCACCCAAGCATAAAGGGCGGGCGTAGAATGACAAAAAATTAATTCGGGAAAGTCTTTTTGTAATTTTAGAACCGACTCAAAAGTATTTTGGGCTGCATTCCAGGTTTCATTCACAGGCCACAACCACGCTAAATCTAAATGGGCGTGACCTAACAAGCAAATTTTAGATTTTAGAGTTTGGATTTTAGATTGAAATAACTTTTGGCGTAAAGACAAAAGATATTTGTCCCACTCTTCCCTCTCTTTCTCCGCGAACTCTGTGCCTCTGCGGTTCGTTCTTTCTATCTCCGCCGCCAACCCATCCAACCGTTCCGGCGCAAACTTGTCCAAATACAACTGCGCCACCGCCAACTCATCAGCCACAAAACCAGGGTCAGGATGATGATAATCGGTAGACTCGTAGACTAAAAGCGATCGCATCAAAGCCCCATTATCATGTCCCGGACTGACCAAGCGCAAAGCTACGATAAACTCATCTCCAAAAGATACATTTTGACTCAACAATACTCTGGGGTAAAAATCAAACAAATCTCCTGTTTGGACTAATTCACTATTAACATAAACCTCAGCCGCATCAGCCCACCAAACCAAAGACAAGCGCAAAGACAAACCCGCCAAAGCATAACCCTGTAAATCTTGGGGAACTACTAGCTTTTGTACCAGCCATAAAACTTGTTTTCCCGCTGTCCAAGCGATATGTCCTTTAGCATTTAACTCTACAGGTTGCCAATCAGACCAATTAGATGTAACAACATCAGTAATACTCTGGTCACATTCCTGGTATAGCCAAGTAGACTGAACATTAACTTGACAACAAGAGCGTAATTGCTCAATAGTCTCGGAGATTAAATTTGTCTGAGATTGAGATACAGGAGGGGTCATATTTTCGCTAAGATGATGGCACTTACGATGATTAACAGTTTGTCGTTATCTATTTTTTGGCGGGAGTCTCACAACTAAAACTAAACAAAACTCGAACTCATAAATCATTACCATGTCATCTGGTTCTTCTGGGCGTTATCAAAGCAGACTCTTTAACTTTGTCCACCAGCAATCTCGGCGGTTGACAGAACGATGGGAACAATCCTTTCGACAAGTGCAAGTTGCTACTAAATGGGGTGTAGAAGCATTACTTTACCCGTTGTATCTACTATTACAGTCAACCGAGTCCAAGGTGAAAACGCTGTATACCAAAGAACCACAAACTAAGCTAAAGTTACAACCAAATTATAGCGATCGCCCACTTGAAACTCCCCCAACTGCTGATACGCCTATACAGCGTGTCTTAGAAGTAATCCAAAAGCTTCCATCTACGGAAATATCTGTCACTTCTCCAAAAACGCCACCAAGTTTTCAACTCTTGGCAACATGGTGGCAGAAATTGTTTCCACATAGTAAAACAAATAACTCCGATCTGTCTCAATCCTTAACGATTTCAGACAATTCCCCCAGCCATCTCACCTCGCCTCAGCTAAAGAATGTTCTCCAACGTTATTTGCCAGAAGTACAAGGAATTGCTACAACTCTGGAAAATCGTAACTTAGTGTTAGTGACTGCTAATAATCAAATTCTCGATATTTTGACACCTCAACAACAAACAAAATTATTAGACAGAATTATTAGTGAAGTTGCTAGTTACTGGCAGTATCAACAATTAACTATATCTGAGAAACAGCCGGAATTATTACCAGAAATTCATCGTTTATTAGCCAAGTTAACAGGTGAGCATACAAGCAATATTTCATTAGCAGCGACAGGAATCAGCCCAGAGTTAATCAATTCTGGCAGAATCTTAGAAATTTTGGATACTATTTTTGCTAAATTAGAAGAAAAATCTTTATTTCCAGTTCAACAAAATAGCCAAGAGATTATTAACATAACTCGTACAAAATTTAATGTATTTCTTTATGGAAAAGACGAGTTAGTTACTCCAGCAGAGATTACTGTTACATCAGATAGTTTAGAAACACAAACGCTGAATTTTCAAACTTTAATTGAGGCAGCCATCAATTATTTTTTTGGTGTTGCTAAAGGTAAAAAACTTGATTCAGATAATACTCTTAGCTACACCCAAGAAAAATTATTGCCTTCTAAAAATTATCAGGTTCGATCTAAAAAACGTCAATTACACAATCAAAATAAAGTCATAGATCCTTGGTTAAGTTGGGGCGATTTATTTGGTAATTCTGAGCTAGATACTGAGCAAACAGCAAACCCAACACCAAAGATAAATCCTCCCCTATCTCCTAGTACATCAGTCAGGTTATCTCCACAAACAAAATTGACTGTATCACAAGCAAAAACTGGCTCTGGTTTAGTCAGACGGAAAAAGCCTAATCACCACCTTACGTCAAGCACAAAAGTATCTGGAAAAGTTGAGTATGTTAAACCAACTGAAACTAGTATTTCTCAGAATGAAAGTAAGGTAAGAGAAATTATCCAACATCAAAGCCATAATCATCAAGTTGAAATTCAGCCAGACTGGATAGAAATTAAAGCCACTTCCATTGAATATGAACAACACTTATTAGAGAAAATTCTAAAGTTGCTTGATCGAATTATGCTTGGTTTAGAAAAAATATTGGGAAAAGGTGTTAAGTTTTTACAAAAGATGTGGCGAGGTAAATAATAAATTAAGCAGCAGAATAGAAAATCATTAATAACCATTGACCTTTGAAATTTAATTATTGTGAAAATTATCGTTTACTGTAAATACTTCAATTTCAAAAATCCACTAGATAAACCAAAAATTGAAACATTTGTAGTCAATTTGCCCCAAATACCCCAGGTAGGTGAAACAATTGTAGTTGAGAGAATTTCGCCTCAAAAACAGTTTGTCATTATTTTTGAGTACATTGTGACAGCCGTACAGTTGAATGCGTCTAAAGAATCTACTGATGTAGCAGATGCTCAAGTAAACGCGTGTTTAAACCACTGCTGGGAGGGTACATCAAATTTTAAAATTACAAATTTTTTAGAAAAATGATTATTATCAATGAACGCTTAAGTTTTGTCTATTGACTGTTTTGCTGTAGTTAGACTCATAGCGATCGCTCTTTGATTGCTATTATGTCAATTGAAACGCTTGAAGCATGAGTTTATTTAACTGCTGAATTTGGTTCGCTCCCAATTTACCTATGCGTCTGGTAATTAATCTACGCTCAATTGTAACCACTCTAGTTACTCTTACTTTAGAAATAACTTTTAATCCAGTTGCTGTGAATTCTGTATCTGATGGATCTAAAACAAATTCTTCAGGTATTAAATTAGTGGCATTGCTTTTACTATTTTACATAGTAGTCTAATCAAAATTAGCCGTTTAAAGCATCCTCCACAGAAATTTAGAAATATAAACCTTGATTTTTGAGATAATAGTTGCTTGTCAACACATTTTTTTGAGTAATATTTAACTTTGTCTGCTAGAGATGCCTTTCATGAAGTTGTCAAAACTGCTCTCAAAAAAGATGGCTGGCTAATTACACATGACCCCTACCCGTTGCAAGCAGGTACATTTGACTTAGCTATTGACCTTGGTGCAAAAAAAGTAATTGCAGCCGAGAGAGAAGGATGGAAAATCGCTATAGAAATCAAAAGCTTTCTTGGCCCATCAAAAATTTCCGAGTTTTACGGAGCTTTAGGGCAATTTATAGCATATAGGTCTGCCTTAAATTCTCAAGATCCACAACGAGTTTTGTATTTAGCTGTGTCCAGCGATATTTACGAGCGATTTTTTGCAACCTCGTTTATTCAAGCACTTGTAGTGCAGAATCAACTTCTTTTATTGATCTACGATATTGATAGGGAGGTAATTGAACGATGGCTACCGTCGATGAATATAAACAACATATAAAGAATTTGCTAAACAAACACGCTAAACTTGTGTGGGATGAACGCATCCAAGCTCAAACTATTTTTGATATCGAACATGACCACTACCAACTAGTTTATGTTGGTTGGCGCAATTCTAAGCGGGTATATGGTACAGTCCTTCACCTCGATATCATCAATGGCAAAATATGGGTTCAGCAGGATGGTACAGAAGTAGGTATTGCAAATGAATTAGTAGAATTGGGTGTTCCCAAGCAAGATATTGTTTTAGGTTTTGATCCGCCAAAAATGCGACATTACACTGACTTTGCTGTGGGATAAAATGTGTTATTAAATAACTTTTAATTAAAATGCTAGATGAGCAATCGCTTTTCTCTTTCTTTTATCATTTTACATATTAACCTAGCATATTATCAAACAACCATTTGATTAGGTTATCCTCACCAATTAACAGAATCATTGTGAAGAGATCAGTTAGCTACCACTAATATACAAGTTGAATGCATAGGTCTTTCAAAAACTAATTTGTAGTATCACTATTAGAAGGATAATCTATATCTATTTTATAAAGACACTTGGCTCTAATTTTATTTATCTGGCTAGATTCAGCTAATTTACGAATAGCTTGTTCTAAATTTTTGGGTGCAGGTTGATACCCGGAATTAAGAATCCATTCAACCATTCGCAATAAATCAGGATGATCTTTTTTAAGCCATTGACAATATTCATCAGAAGTAAGACTTCTTAAGAACTCAATATCTTGTTGTAGTCTAGGTGATCTTGAAAATGAATCAGGATTAATTATATTTTTCAAGACTGTAGTAATGTCTAATGTTTGGTGATATTCCTTGATTTTATCGTTCAAAGATGATTGTAAATCAGGATATTTAAGTAATTTTAGAAAAAAATTACTTAAATTTTCATAAAAATTATGTTCAAAAATTTCCGTTAATATTTTTTCCAATAAAGGTTTTTCATATTCAGAAATATCAAGTCCTAAAATTGATGCAAATCTTTCAATTCTTTCAAATTCTTCAAGGCTCAATTGAAGATAATTTTCTTTGAGAAAAGTAACAATTCCATTAATGATATCTTGCTCATTATCTGCAAATGAGTTGTAGTAACTGTTCTTGTAATATATTTTTTGCAAATCATTCAATTTTTCAATAATTTGATTTCTTTTTTCTCTTTGATTGAGAATATGACCTTTTTCCCTAAATTTTGATTCAGTGGAATCTGATGATGGAGTATTAACTAATTTACTTATTAATTCATCTAGTTGTTCTAGATATCTATAACCCATTTCTTCTATTTTTTGCAGAAATTCTAATTTCTTTATAGTAGTTTTCTGATCTTCATCTTGATATTTTGTTTGATATTGTTGAAGTTGTTGATAGTTGTAGGCTCGTGATAATATTATAGTGTCAATAGGATCTATACCATCAAAAGATAAGCGTTTACAAAAATCTGTATCGAGTTTTGCCACAGTAATAACAATACTATTTATTAAAACTTGATGACGTAAACTATCTTCCCAATCCTGTATGAAGTGAATAAGTTCATCAATAAGCCATTTAGTTTTGCGTATAACTCGAATATTATTTGTACCCGTCTTTATAAAAACATTTTTAATTATCTCTGCATTAAGATGATCTTTAAATATGAAATCTAAGTTTTCTTTTACTGTTGGTGCAAATTTCAATTCTCTATCAATTACTTTCTCTCGATAATCATTTAAGGCTTTTTTATCTGTTTCTACTAGATTATCTTCATTATAAATAATAATAAGTTTGCATTTGCGTTCTTGCACTAGATATTCAACAAACCCAAGTATCTCTTCTAGCGTTAGTTGGGATTTTCTTTCAAGGTCATCAATACATATAATCGAATTTTCTTTAACGTTTAAATTAAAAAGTATCTCAAGTGCTAAATCACCAGCAATAGAAATTAACGATCCTGCTATTGGGATAGAGGAATTTTCTGAAAATGATAAGTCCATTTTTGGAGTTTTCTCTAATCTTTCCAAAGTACGCTTGAACCATTCAAAGATATTAAATAGAGATTTATTGGTAGAATTAACAACTAACTCAGTTTTTCTTTGAGAAGATTGATTATCAAACTTTAGATTATTTTTGTAATTAGCTATTAACCTTGACTTTAATTGTTCAATTGAAGAAATACCAAAAACAGAAGCATACAAATAATAGCTTTCTGTATGTTTATTTAAAAATGTTTGAACTAAATAGGTTTTTCCAATACCCCATTTTCCGTTAATAGCTAAAACTCTATAATCTTTGTTATCCAAGAATCTCTTGAGAATACTTTCAGCTTCTTCTCTATTAACGCCAACATTTTCTTCTTCTGTGCTTTCAGCCATAACTTTTATTCACTTTTAATGACTACAGTGTAATTGGCGCTAGATATTTAAGTTAGCCTAATATTGCTATTTATTAGACCTCTTGCAAAAGTCAGTTAAGCAGATTCAGTTTTAGGGAGACGAAGCTCATAGTTGTACAAACCAGCGATGAGATTAAATCTCAAACTAAATCTTTTTCTCCGATTGCGATAACGGTCAGACAAGATTTTAAATATCTTTAGTTTCCGATTAATATGCTCACCGACAACTCGAACTTTGGCTAAGTCTCGATTACTCTTTTTATCTTCGCAA
>NZ_JADEWI010000086.1 GCF_015207705.1 Nostoc sp. LEGE 06077 | reverse complement strand
TTGCGAAGATAAAAAGAGTAATCGAGACTTAGCCAAAGTTCGAGTTGTCGGTGAGCATATTAATCGGAAACTAAAGATATTTAAAATCTTGTCTGACCGTTATCGCAATCGGAGAAAAAGATTTAGTTTGAGATTTAATCTCATCGCTGGTTTGTACAACTATGAGCTTCGTCTCCCTAAAACTGAATCTGCTTAACTGACTTTTGCAAGAGGTCTAAGGTGTTGTTCAAGCCAGAGAACGAGATATTGTTGGGCGGTTTAACTATAACAGGTTTGTTGATAAAGCTTATAGAGTCAGGGTAGAAGCTGCAAGGCTAGAACGAGGTTTTCCCATTCCTCCACATCCAACCAACGGTGATGAAGAGCGCTACGCCAACAAAATTGGCAGTGACTCTAGAGGATTACCCCATAATCAACGTGGTGAAGTCAACCTAGAGGCTTACAACTCATTGATTACAGCCCTGACCAAACAAGACCCAGATCTGTATGAAAAGATTATTGTGGGTGGAACAAGAAAGCTAGTTAACCCTCAAGGGCCACTAGCAATCAGCCTTGAAGGCATTAACGCTGCTCAGATAGCAGTACCATCACCACCAGCTTTAGCTAGTGCAGCACGCGCAGATGAAGCAGTAGAATTGTACTGGCAAGCTTTACTGCGTGATGTATCTTTTGCTAAGTTTCAAGATAATACAGATGACCCGAAAGTTTTGGCAGCTGTCGCAGATTTAAATAGACTTTCGGCATTTTACGGGCCAAAAATTAATAATCGTGTCACCCCGCAAACTTTGTTTCGCGGTAGTGTCAGCTATGTTGACCCCTCTGACCGTTCTGGTAGAACAGCAAAACACGTAACTCCTCCAGGGATATTAAACGGCCCTTACATTTCCCAATTTTTATTACGGAATATTCCTTGGGGAACGCAGTATATTTTGGCAGTCATTCGGACTGCTCTCCCTGGTAATGACTTTCTCACCGATTTCAACGAATGGTTGACTGTCCAAAATGGTGGTAATTCTGGCAGAGCAATTAATTATGACCCCACACGCCGTTATGTCTCGACTGTGCGTGACTTGGGTGAGTTTGCCCATATTGGTGGCGCGTTGTATTATGGGGCTTCTTTACTACTCAGTTCCCCAGTTAGTTTGAGCGACCCGCTAATTAATGGTGGAATTGGCGCACCATTGAATCCGGGTAATCCCTATGTCAATTCCCGGACTCAAGTAGGTTCTAATGCCACATTTGCGGTGGGACATTTACAAGCCTTGTTAAATTTGGGGACATCACGGGCAATTAGAGCTTCTTATTGGCAGAAGTATTACGTACACCGCATTTTGCGCCCAGAAGCCTACGGTGGGCTAATTTACAACAACATTGTCAATAGAACTCAATATCCCATTAATTCTGAAATATTGAATTCCCAAGCTTTGGCACGGACTTACAGCACTTTTGGGACTTATTTACTGCCACAAGCTTATCCAGAAGCCGCACCTTTACATTCCTCGTATACGGGTGGTGCTGCGGCGATCGCAGGTGTGAATGTAACATTATTAAAGGCTTTCTTTGATGAAAATCATGTCATTCCTAACCCCGTAGTTCCCGATCCCAATGACCCAACAAAGTTAATTCCCTACAATGGTGAACTATTAACTGTGGGCGGTGAGTTGAACAAGCTGGCAACTAATTATGCCATTGGTCGCGGTCATGGTGGTATTCACTGGCGGACTGATGGTGCAGCAGGTTTAGCTTTAGGTGAAGAGGTGGCTATTAGCCTCTTGAGAGATGAAAGATTGGGTTATAACGAAGAATTCCGAGGCTTTACCTTTACTAAATTTGACGGCACAAGAATTACGGTTTAACCTGATTGCTGGTAAAGAACAACTGCGATCGCTTATGTGTGGGCGATCGCAGTGATTAACTCCAGCCAAAATTTAATTAGCTATTTTGTAAATCAAAAACACTGAACCAATTGCTCCACCATTTTCTAGATAAATTTTATTGTTGTAATATAATCCAGGTGACCTGCCACCATCAAATAACATTCCTTCTTGAATTTTACCTAAACAGTTATTGCGGGCAATTCCAGTTAACACACCATCAAACATATCTGGGAGCAACTCTTGATTTACTTGCGAAGGTTCAATAGTTGAATTAGCTTTTATATCATTAACTAATAAAATTACATAACCTTTACTAGTTGTCGCCACCATAGAGCGATTAGTCGCTTGTTTACAGGCAAATTCCCCTAAATCTTGACAAATATCTTTAAACTTACCTTGACGATAAAATCTGCCATTACCACCAACTAAATTGTAATTAAGAATATTGTTACTTCTTCTTCCAGCATTAATTGTAGCTATTCGCTCCTGGGGTCTGCCTCCTGAAATGCCAAAAGAAGAACGTCTATTTTTAAACGCTCCTGAATATTCAACTCCGCGAGAAATATTTAAGCCTTGTGGTTTATCGTCAGTGCCTATATAGTCGGCGTTAATTGCTGCTAAAGGTGGTTGCCCATTTAACCGAGAATTTTCATCAGCAATAATTTCATTAAATTGCTTAGGTACATAATTCCTGATAAATCTTCCCTGTTTATCTTTAGCATAAAGCTTGTGAGATAAAGCCACATTCACTTTAAAATCTAATTTTGCTGATTTAGGATTAAAAATAATCACATGATTAATGCCTTTGGCATATTTCTGACCTTGATTATTAGCTTTAAAAAATTCAATGCTGAATTGAGGATTTTCACCAGGACAATTTTTAGCTGCTTTTGTTGATGAATTTGCCGAATCCTCTTTACAAGCTAATAATAAATTTATCGTCAGGATGAATATAGATAAGAGAAATATTTTTTTGATCCACATACGAAAATAATAAAAACCCGCTACAGAACGACTATAGCGGGTAATAATTCAAAATACCAATTTGGGGTTATTTAGAATATCCATTCAGGAATGGCTTCTTCTTTAGTGTTGGTATTGCGAGATGGTGTTTCACGATTGAACTTCATGTGAATTGAGCGTGTTTGCTCACCATCAGCAGCAACTGCCAAAATTGGGTAGTCAATTAAACCATCTTGGAAGGACATCTGGAAGCGGAATGTGCCATCGGGATTCAGTTTAATTTCCCGACCACCAATTGTGACGGTAGCATCGGGTTCAGTTGCACCGTAAACAATCAATTCAGCATCAGCAATTAACCAGAACTGGCGAGGACGCATGGGAACAGCGGAAGCTGAGAAGCCGACACCAGACATTCCCACACCAGACATATTTAAACCAGAGGTGGTGGGAACTGCCCACATACCTACACCAGATGGGAAGACGTAGGAACTGATAGCTTGTTCGGGACGTACAGAACCAGGTACGTGTTGCATGGAACCAAACAGAGAACCTGCAACCCGTTGTACTTCGGCAGATTCTGCCAAGCCAAAGATTTGGTCGTAAATGGGGTTTCCACCATTTGCACCGGCTGTTGTTGCCAGTTTTTTGGCAGGTGGTACTAATTCGTACAGAGTTCGACCGCGCAAGTCTTCTTCAAAGTTGACGGTGATGAAGACATCCTCAATCCAGTCAGATGGGTACACAGGAGGAATGTGTACTTGGGCAGAACGAGCCAACACTAACCAACGACCATCAAAAGTCCGATAACCGATATCGATGACATAATCGCGATCGCTCACAGGAATTGGGATATACCATTCCCTGGCTAGTTCATCAACAGGATATTCTTGGATGCTGTGGGGGCTTTGATAATCAAGACTGATGTCGGTGACATCATAAATTCGCAGTGCCAACTGCTGTCCACCTTGCCGCCGCAGTTCTTCTTTATGGTCATTAGGAATATCCCAATAGGTGTAAGCCCATTGCGGATCGCGTGGTAAAAGTACTATTCGGCTTTCACCATAACCAGCTGGTAGATCTGCGAGTAATTCATCAACATCAGCCAGAGAGCCACCAGTACGGTCTTCTTGACCCAGTTCAAATTTTGCTGCTTCCACGGTTTCCTGTGCCTCCAGTGAACGAGATGGACTAAGCGAAGCTTTGCTGCGCTGCACTTCTTGAATTGCTGCCAACAATTGTGATTTACGCATTCGGCTATAACGGGAGACGCTATATTCGCTGGCAACTTTACGTAGTTGCCGCAGTGTCATCTCCTCTAGCGGTGGGCGTTCTTTTGCCATTAATTTTGGCCTCCAGTAGTTTGAAAGGTAAATTATTTCTCCGGGTTACAGAATGCTCTATATATAAAAATGTCATTCCCCCCAGATGAATTTCTTATTCCTGACTCCTGGTTTTGCCCAGTTTTTAAAGTTTTTTAATTTGCTTTTAAAATGAGGGTCACTCCCTTTCAATTTCCTTGAATGCTTAGGTAAGCATTTTTCGGGATCGGAGGAGTCGTTTTGTTAAGTAAATATTAACTACTAACCATAGGTATTTATCAAGGGGTCTCCAGGCACTTTTTTCAGGCTTTCACGAATTTAATAGCTGTTTCGGGATCAATATGTCATAATTTGATGACATTTAATTTTAGCACGATTTTTTATATCAATATTTCATGACATTAAGCCAAGCAACGCAATCAAACCCTTATGGATACATGATCTCATTTCAAAGTTGGGACAAGCGATCGCCTAGTTGTGCGGCAAATAAGTCAAAATCAAAATAAAAGCAATATTCAATAACAATGCAAATTACCCAAAGCCTGCATACAGCCATTCTCGTTACTGACTTAGAACGCTCCGAACACTTTTACAGCCAAGTGTTAGGATTATCAAAAATTGACAGATCCCTCAAATATCCTGGTGTATGGTATCAAGTCGGCAACTATCAAGTACACCTAATAGTCGCATCAACTACACCAACTGATAACCCAAACGAAAAATGGGGACGTAATCCCCATATTGCTTTTGCAGTGGCTGATTTAGAACAAGCTAAACAAGAACTGCTTAGTCAAAATTATCCTATTCAAGCAAGCGCCTCTGGTCGCCCCGCCATCTTTACCCAAGATCCCGATGGAAATGTGATTGAGATCAGTCAGCAGTGATTAAAGACTTTCAATTACAGCAGTGTGATGCAAACATAGATCCTTTACCCAACTAAGAAACACTTTCTTTCTACTAGGGAATAAAGGCAATTTTATCTACATTTACTTGTGATAAAAGTGTCATATTTCCAGTTTTTATATCCACAGCAAAAACAGAATTTTTCGGACTATTATTGAGATTAGCCAGTGCAATAAGTTGCCCAGAGGGAGAGAAGGTTAAGCTAAGTAAGTCACTGGATAAATATTTTCTATTGTATGTTATACCTGCCACAGTAGTAATTAATAATTTGCCTGTAAGTAGTGAGGTCTTGTTAGGATCTAGCTGCACTAAAGTTGTTCTACCCTCTGAAGTCAGAATAGTCGCATAAAACTTACCATCAGGGCTAAGAGCTAGATTACTGAAGCGTAAATTCCGTGGCAATTCTGGTAGTTTTAACTCATCACCAGAGGTAACTTTGCCATTTTTAGGGTCAATCATTACTAGATAGAAAGGAGGAACGCCATTGTTAGCACTAGCAATTCCAATAATTTTGTTATTTTTGGTTCCTAATACTCCTTCTATTGTATGATTAACATTTTTAAATCCTGATATTTTTTTAGCTTTTGGTTTCTTAGATTTATTATCAGTAAATATGAGTTTACTATAATTCCCTTTTTGGCTTGTTTCTACTGTAAGCATCACCATCGTGCCATCTGGAAAGCTAGTAAAACCAGTGATTCGGCTCGATTCAGTAGAAAACGCTCTTTTAGCAGTTTCAATTTTTGTCGTTTGATTATCAACAATACTTGCAGGAATTTCTGTACTTAATCTTTCACTACCAGTTGTTAAATCTAAAGACACTAAGGTAAATGCTGGACTGGTGTTTTCTACATCTGTAGAGATTTTAGCATTTTGCTTATTTTTGCTTGCTGGCAGTCTAACTCCTACTAGCGATCGCGCCTCTTGTGCCAAAGTTTTATTTTTGACAAGATTAACAAGCATATTTGTAGCAGCACTGGCAATAATTAACTGTCCAAATTGACGACGTTTGATTCTCACATACATAAACTAACATCCTATAATCAATGTATTTTAGCTAAAAATATTAAGTTTGAGTTCATTAATAACAGCACTGAAAAGTTTTTATGCCAAACCAGCTAAAGAATGCATACTTTTTAGTTAATTTGACAGCAAAAATTCCGTTATGATAGCGAATTTTTGCTCAGATTATAGTCTGGTGAATCACCTAAGTATTGAATAATTAACAAGCTCCAAAATAGAATGTGATGTTGTTTCCTTCTTCAGAAAATACAACATACTGTAATGATTTGCTAAACTGTATTAGACTGCTTGCATAAATATTTTTTGTCTTTTCCAAGGCTTTAATAACTTGTAAAAAGCCTGCAAATAATCACTTTTGCAAGATGTCTAGCGATTCAAACCTAGCCTAAAAATAGGGAGTGAGGGAATAGATAATAAGTCACTCTCATGCTTATCTAAGTGATTTATCCTTGATTGTTGGATACTAAGTAAAAATTACTATAACTTTTTATGTATCCTTATTAAGCTGTTAATAACAGCCATTTAGTTCAATCTAAATAAGATAGATAGCATTTTTCATCCACTCTCATCAAAAAATCAAAATATGTAAGCTAAACTCTCACTTATTTTTAATTGCCAGCAATTTTGAACTGAGTTGTTATGTAGGACTAAATAGGGAATTTTATGACCAGAAGCATTTTAGCTACTAGATGACAGAAAATTATCTGAAAGATAACAACAAAATGCTACTTAACTTTGTTCTCAATATCATTATATATACTCTAAAGCAGATCATGATCCCAGTCATACCTAAACTTTAAAATATCTTTGCTAATCAGAGAGATTGCGTGTTGATAACTTGATAATTTGCAAAAAAATAATATCAGGATTCTTTGCCAAATCTTTACTGAAAATTATTATTTACCTTATAAAAATTTATAGTTTACAACGGTTGGTAATGACAAAAAGCTTAATTTAGTGGCTGTGAGGCTGATGTTTGTACTATACAACTATTGATTATTAAGTACTGACTGATGAAAATTCTTGCCTACATTTATTGTGACTTGCTGCTAGAATCTCTTCCGCAAAACATTAATTGGCAATGGGAGGTAGAACAAGTTTATGAAGATTTGGTTAAGGGAGATACCTATGGATACACTAAGCGATCGCAATTACAACAACTACTCACAGATTGTCAAAATGAACCAGTAGAATATTTGCTGGTGCGGCGCTTGGAAGAATTGGGGGATACTGTAGAAGAAGTAAGCGATCGCTTAAATGAATTAGAAGCAATGGGTGTAGCTGTAATTGCTATTGAACAATCCTACACCTCAGAGCAATCCCACTTTCGGGGTGAGTTACTGAAATTACTGCAAGAAATCCAACATCAACAACGGAGTCGGCGCATCCGCCAAGGACACGCCCGCAATCGTCTAGAAGCAGCGCCCCCACCGGGGAAAACACCTTACGGTTATCGCCGTGGTCAAGGAAAATACATCATTAACCGCAGTACCTCCCCAGTGGTGAAAGACTTTTTTGATAACTTTTTACTCTACGGTTCCTTGCGGGGCGCAGTGCGTTACTTGGCGAAAAAATACGGAAAGAAAATCTCTGTCACCACTGGGCGACGTTGGTTAACTAATCCTGTTTATCGGGGAGATACGGCTTATCTCAATGGGGAAATTATCTCTGATACTCATACTGCGATTCTTTCTAAAGAAGAAGCCGCCCAAATTGACCGACTGTTACGCCGTAATAGCCGCTTACCATCTCGAACGGCCAGCGCGCCGCGTTCTTTAGCTGGGTTAGTTGTCTGCGAGGAATGTCAATCGCATACGACAGTTACGCGTGTTACCCGTCGCTACCAAGACAAAGAGTATCTGTATTTACGTCCTATTAGTTGTCCTCTCAGTCCTAAGTGTCGAGCCATTCCCTACCAAGAAATCTTAGAATGTACGATCGCTAAAGTTTGTCGTGATTTACCATTAGCAGTAGCTGGAATAAATTCGCCTGAATTGGACATAGTAAAGAATAGTTTAGGAGATGCGATCGCTCGTCAACAAGAAATCCTTGCTCAGTTACCTGCTTTAATTGAAACTGGAATTTTAGATATAGAAACAGCAAAACTCAGAGAATACAAACTCCGCACGGAAATCTCTGCACTCCAAGCCAAACTAGCCACATTTCCCCCAGTTAATCTGCGTTCTGTCGCCCAAGCTGTTTCTATTCCACAATTTTGGTTAGATTTATCGGAAACAGAACGACGTTTTTACCTACGAGAATTTATTCGCCAAATTGAAATTATTCGTCAAGATAAAGAATGGGATTTGCGCGTGGTCTTTATTTTTTAGTGAATCATCAAAGACTTTCCATTAAGGTAATACACTTTTGCATTTGCTGACCCATAGTCTCAACATCTGCATGAAATCTCCGCCCATGACCCGGTAAAACCCATTTAAAACTATAATTAGCCAGATTCCGCATAGATTTAATTTGTTCTGACCAAGAATACCAACAGTGGTCACGAAATGCAGCTAGTTGGTGTCTACTTTCTGACCAAGCGAGATGGTCGCCTGTGAACAAAAACTTATGTTTGTAGAGTAAAATTGTGTGTCCTTTGGTATGTCCAGGAACGGGAATAATTAATAAATCTGAAGTTAATGCAAATGGGTCTATACCTGTTAGCTGAATTTCTACATTGCGAGTACCTCCAGAAATATCATCAACGTGGAGGATTCTGTCACATTGAAAATGTTCAGCATACTTTTGATGATCTGCAACATCGTCTTGATGAGTTAAATACATATAACGAATTCCCCCCATCTCTTCTAGCTGCTTAACTAGAGGTGGTGTAAAACGGGGAGAATCTACCAAAATATTCCCTTCTGGTAGTTGAATAAAGTAACTAGCAGCACCATAAGATTTTTCCGAATGATAGCCACAATGGTAGACATTTTCTGCTACCAGAATCGGAAAAGTTTCTTGAGTATTTTTGATATCTTTGGGTTTATCAACTGTCCCAATAGAACTTGTCGGGCAAGCTAAAAGTGCTTGAAGTGCTGTTAATCTTTCTGCTGCATTAGTTGGTTGATGATCAACTGCCGACTGTTCATCCACACGAGAAAAAACCTCTGGACTCATCCAGCGACAGGTATCACAATCAATACAGGTAGTATCTACATAAAAATCGCCGTTAGTATTTTGGGGGCGACGCAGATCTAAGTGAGCCATGTTAACCTCTTGGGCTGACCATAAACCCCAATAGAACTACGTTAGCAAATATAATTGTCTATTGAGATCAATCATTCATAAACTACAAGATCCCCGACTTTTGATGAAAGTCGGGGATCTGAGCCTCTCAATTTTTCTAAATCAAGCTAAACAAAAACAAAACTTAAAGTATGAACTTCTAAAATTCACACTTCAGATTTCAAACTTCATACTTTAGACAGTTGAGATATCTTTTTCTTTTTCTGCCAACAGTTCGTTAATTTTAGCTGTGTATTTGTCAGTGAGTTTTTGTAGTTTATCTTGTTGGTCTTTGGCTTCGTCCTCAGAAACTTCTGAGGCTTTCTCCTGCTTACGAATTGTGTCTAGAGCCTCACGGCGGATGTTACGAATAGCAACACGACCTTCTTCAGCGTACTTAGCAGCCAGTTTAACGAATTCTTTCCGGCGATCGCTAGTTAATGGCGGAATGTTGAGCCGAATCACCGAACCGTCGTTATTGGGTGTTAAACCCACATCCGAAAGAGAAATAGCCTTCTCAACAATGTTTAAACTGCTTTTGTCGTAAGGCTGAATCAGAATTGTTGTGGCATCTGGCGTGCTAATATTCGCCAGGGATTTTAAGGGTGTTGGTGAACCGTAATAATCCACTAACACTTTATCTAAAAGACTGCTATTGGCGCGACCAGTGCGAATTGTATTAAATGCGCGTTGAGTGGACTCAACGGTTTTTTGCATCGTACTCTCAGCTTCAGCTAATTTCACAAGAACCTCCCACAAGGGTGCCGATTGATTCTCCCATGACTGCGCGGCGGATGTTACCTCGCACTGTTAAGTCAAATACAAGAATTGGGATATTGTTTTCTTTACACAAGGCAATCGCAGTACTATCCATTACCCGCAAATCATGCGTCAAAACGTGTGCGTAGGTCAGGGTGGTAAAACGTTTGGCGTTAGGATAAATTTGGGGGTCAGCATCATATATTCCATCTACCTTGGTGGCTTTAAAAATCGCTTCTGCATCAATTTCTGCGGCTCTCAATGCCGCAGCTGTATCAGTAGTAAAGAAGGGATTTCCTGAACCAGCGCCAAAAATTACCACCCGTCCTTTTTCAAGATGACGGATGGCACGACGACGAATATATGGTTCTGCTAACTCTTGCATGGCGATCGCAGTTTGTACCCGCGTCTGTACCCCTATTCGTTCTAGGGAATCTTGCAGCGTCATGGCATTCATTACCGTGGCAATCATGCCGATGTAGTCAGCGGTTGCCCTATCCATCCCCGCCGATGCCGCTTTTACGCCACGAAAAATATTGCCGCCGCCAACGACTATGGCGATTTGAACGCCAGTGGCTATCACCTCTGCTACTTCTTGTGCTACTTCTTTGACCACTTCTGGATCAATACCATAGCCCATGTTGCCCATTAAGGCTTCACCGCTTAGTTTAAGTAAAACCCGCCGGTAATTCGTTCCCATGAAGTTACGCTTTATCGAAAAAGTTGCAATTGCCTCCAATTTAAGATAGCAGCACAATGACTATCTATGTCTAGTTGCGCCAAATCAATGTAGTTCCCACGGGTTCTGTTTCTTGGGGGATAATTGCTTGATTTTTAAACCAAGAGGCGATCGCATTTCGTAAATAATCTTCTCTTACAGATGATGGTGCTTGCGGATAACTATCAATTTGCCCTTTATAACGCACCAGCCCATTACTATCTATTAAAAAAGCCATTGGAGTTTTAATTGCCCCAAAACTCCGCGTAACATCTTGAGTAGAATCCCAAAGATAGGGAAAATTTAATCTTTGATGTGTGGCAAAAGCTTTCATGTTGTCAAAGCTTTCTGTAGGGTACTTAATAGCATCACAGCCATTTATCCCAATTAGCGTGAAGCCACTCCCAGCAAATTCCCCTTGAATTTTTTTGAGCTTGTCTAGATATAAGTTGACATAAGGACAGTGGTTGCCCATAAAAACAACGCCAACTGCCCGGTATTTTTCTAAATAACGCCTGAGATGATGCACTCGCTCATCAATTCCTGGCAGTTCAAAATCCGGGGCATAGCCGCCAACAGGAGTATGAATTGTTTCTAGTATTGTCATCTTCGTGAACCAGAAGGAACTAGGAACAAAAGTTTAGGTGAAATTTAGCGTCATTTTTCTGGCAGCCAACCACCCTATTGCAGATGCTCGATATCAAACGATTGTAGAGATCAACAGAGAAACCGTAAATTGTAAAACTACTGAATGTCGAACCGTTGATAAATATATTACATTACATCTATATGGCGGTAATTTTAACATCTTGGTTCTCTAGAGCTTTTAAGCAATTATAAATAAATTTAACTCAGTCTTTATACTTGCCTTAAATTAAAGAGAGTGATTGATTTAGCTCTTACCTAATTTTATTGCTAGTACGGTCTTTACAATATGCCTCTACAATTTAAGATAAATTACCAAAAATATTACGAAATATTAAAATTAGTAAATAAAAATACAGATTTCCGATGAATACTTCTACAACTGCTTTAACCGCAAAAACTTGGATGTGGCAGGGGTTCCCAATTTGCTATCAAACTCAAGGAACTACCGGGCCTGCCGTTATTTTAGTACATGGTTTTGGAGCCTCATGGTGGCATTGGCGTAAAAACATACCAGTACTAGCCCAAACTTGTCGGGTTTATGCCATAGATTTAATTGGCTTCGGTGGTTCTGCTAAACCTCAGCCGGGAGAAAAAATTGCTTACACCTTAGAAATGTGGGGACAGCAAGTAGCAGACTTTTGTCGGGAAGTGGTAGGTGAACCAGCTTTTTTAGTGGGAAATTCCATTGGCTGTATTGTAGCGATGCAAGCCGCAGTTAGTTCTCCAAACATTGCCTTGGGAGTAGCGTTAATTAACTGTTCTTTAAGATTACTGCACGATCGCAAACGCGAAACCCTACCTTGGACTCGGCGTGTGGGTGCGCCGATTTTACAACGGGTATTGTCGATTAAACCAATTGGGCAATTCTTTTTTAATCAAGTCGCTAAACCCAAAACAGTGCGGAAAATTTTGCTGCAAGCTTACGCTAATGCAGAGACAGTCACAGATGAATTAGTCGATATTCTCACAGCACCTGCTAAAGATCCTGGTGCTGTGGCTGTGTTTTTGGCATTTACTTCTTACTCCACAGGGCCGTTACCAGAAGACTTACTGCCATTATTAACTTGTCCAGCAATTATTTTATGGGGAACTGCCGACCCTTGGGAACCAATAAATTTAGGGCGAGAGTTAGCTAACTACCCGTCAGTAGAGAAATTCATTCCCTTAGAAGGAGTAGGACATTGCCCCCAAGATGAAGCACCAGAGTTAGTCAACCCGATTTTACAAGATTGGATACAGGAGCGATCGCAGACTTTAAAATCTAACTAACAGGCGATCGGCATAAGCTGAGACTCCGATTCTATCTTTGATTGGCAAAAGAAGTGGGATGACATACTGTATTTGTTCAAGCAATTCCTTTGGACGTTATTCTATGGGATGTTATACAGAAAAATTCTGTTGAATACTCTAAATAGGGATGTTATGAGGACAAATTCTGGATAACATCAACATCAAGGGATATACGGGGAAATTCTATATAATCCTCCCGTGAAGGGTGATTATATGGAAAAATTCATTATAATATCTGAATAAGGATGTAAAAAAGAAGTTTTCCGTATATTAAGCCAATATCTAGCTGTAATGCTTGATATATTAAGACCGAGAAAAAAATTATACAGAAAGTGTGCGTATAATAAATAGTTAGGCTGCGTTGCTCCACTTACACCTGTTTACATTTGTATAACTAAGGCACTCAGCGGGTGTTCATGGACAAGATAGAGTATATAGAGTATAAAAATATCGCAGCAATATTGAATAAATATGTATGAATATTGAGCCAGCATATACTTCTATTGGTAGCCTATTTGCCTATAAACCCATGTTCTTCATTCCAAAGTATCAAAGAGCTTATGCTTGGGATGCTGAATCTGTATCTGATTTCATAAAAGACTTGAAAAAGTGTTTTGAAAAAAGGAAGTCAAATTCGCCTGTAAACCATTTCTTTGGTGGAATTCTAAGCGTAAAACACTCTGTTCCAGGCACAGTTAATCAGCATAAATACGAAATCATTGATGGCCAGCAAAGAATTGCAACATTTACTTTGCTAGTTTCTTGCCTAGTAAATAGCTATAAAGAATTGCAAGCAGAAGCAAATACATTGGGCGATACTGCTAATGAAGCAATTATAAAAGGAAGAATAGAGAAGTTATCTGAACGTTTTATAGAATTTAGCCAAGAAGTCCAGAGAGTGGTTACTCCTGTTGAGGTTTTAGAACTATCTAGAGCCGATCAATCTTTTTATAAAGAATTAATTCGTGACATTGAGCCTTCTGCTTCAAGAGATTCTCATACCAAAATTTTATATGCCTATAATTCCCTGAGAACCACTATTCAGTCAATCATTGCTTCTCATACTAGGATTGAAGACAAAATTGACGATCTTGAAATAGTTCAAAATATTCTGGACAATGACTTTACTATTCTCCACATGGTAACTGGCAGCCGAGAGGATGCATTTCGGCTTTTTCAGGTCATTAACGATAGAGGTACTAATCTAACGGATGGTGACTTGTTAAGAGCTAAAACATTAGAGCTTTTAGAAGGTTTTAATCAACAACAGGATGCTGTTGAAAGAATGTGGGACGAAATACTAGCCGATCCTCCTGCTGATACCAAGAATTATCTCAACTGGATTTATGAATCCTATCAAGGAAATAGACCTCAGCAAAATGCTTTGTTTGACATGTTTCTCGATAAATTCTTTCCTCAAAATCAGCAGATTAGCCTAACACTACACCATGCACAGCAGATTCATGAAACGGTAAAGAACATCCATGAGGATATCCTCAAGTGTAGAAAGCTCCTAAAAGGTCAGTGGTTATATCCCGAACAGCAGCCTATTACTGGCTGGGATAGGACTCGCTTAAATATTCTTTTAGTGGAACTTGGACATGATTTATCAATTCCTTTATTTCTTGCAGCGGCTAAACTTGATCATCGGTTATTCTCCGAAATAGTTCAGATAGTTGAAAGAACTTTTTTCAGATACAAAATAATATGCAATCAACACGCAACACCTTTGAAGGGTATTTACTATCAAGAGTCACTAGCCATCAGACAAGATCCGAATTCTTATACTATCTCTAATCTAAAAACAAAACTGCAAAATCTAATCATTACAAAGGCTACAGATTCAACATTTAAAAATTCTCTTAATATGCTTGAGTATAAAGAGTCTGGTGGGAACAAACCACTTAAATATTTTCTTATGACATTAGAATACTATTATCAATGGTACAAAAATGGTGCGACAGTAACACCTGTTTGTGTTGATAAAAGTAGGGTTTATGATTTTGCAGGAACATCTATTGAACATGTATATCCGCGTAATGCAGATAGTTCAGTTTTAGACTATAGTCTTGAGCCACTTAAAAATACACTTGGGAACTTGACAATTATGGATCCAGCCCAAAACACTTTAGGCGGGAATGATCCATTTACGACTAAAGCACCGCTTTATCAACAATCTTCTGTTTTGTTGACCCAAGAAATAGGTGCAAAGACAATATGGACACAAATCGAAATAGATGAACAAAAGCGGCTTTTAATAGATGCTGCTCTTAAGATTTTTCTTCCATAATTTTAGCTATGCTAGTAAACAGCCCAACACTTCACGGCAGAGGACGGTCAAAAATCGCTTGTGCTTAGTTCGAGGTTATCTGCTGCCGCTGCGTTTTGCCGTTATGCTGCTTACTCCCCGATCATTGCATAGCTGTAAGTTTTACTATCGAAATTTAAGAGTTTTGCCACTGAAGGGTCGGTAGCTCTAAATACAAAGGTACTCTGCCTTTCCCGGAAAGCTATAATTTTCTCAAGGCTAGAGAGGTACAAAGGGTTATGTCCAATCTGGAGCAAATCGAAGCGGCAATCCTTTCGTTGCCATCAAGTGAGTTTGAGAAATTAAGACTGTGGTTTCTTAATTTAGACTACGAACGCTGGGACGAGCAGATAGAGCAAGACATCGAAGATGGTAAATTAGAGGCGCTTGCTCAAGAGGCGATCGCTGAATTTGAAGCAGGGCATTGTCGAGAAATTTAATGCACTATACAACGCGACGGTTTTGGCAATGCTACAACGCCTTACCTGAAAGTGTTCAGCAATCAGCAGATGAATGCTACGAGTTGCTCAAAGTTGACCCATCTCATCCGTCCTTGCATTTCAAGAAGTTGGGCAAAAAGTACTGGTCAGTTCGTGCAAGGTTAACTTACCGAGCTTTGGGTGTGGAAGTCGAAAATGGTATTTCCTGGTTTTGGATTGGAACACATGCAGAGTATGGCAAGTTGATTAGCAAGTTGTAGATCGGCATAACCGTTATTAGTCAATGGAATTTGACAAAATTGGATACAGGAGCGATCGCACATTTTAAAATCTAACTAATCAAAACCAATCTCCTTCTTCTCTCTGCGCCTTTGCGCGACGGACACTTTGCTCAAGTCGGGAAACCCGCCCATGCAAGTGTCCTCCTCTGCGTGATGTTTCTTACCATTGACCGAAGACAAATTCACCTAAAAATCAGCAAACTAAAGTGGTAAGCGCAAGGACAAAATCAGGCGAAACCATGAACAGACGTAAGGAACTCTTTCGTGTCATCTTGGCAATATCAATCATCATCGTCGGTATTACACATTTTGCAGTACCGCAACCTTACGTTAAAATCATGCCGCCACAACTGCCCTATCCTTTAGGATTAGTTTATCTGAGTGGCTTTTATGAGATTTTAGGTGGTATTGGGTTATTAGTTCCGCCTGTGAGTCAAGCAGCCGCTTGGGGACTAGTGCTGCTATTTATTGCTGTTTTCCCTGCTAATATCAACATGGCAATTAATCATATTAAAATTGAAACCATACCATATTCAGATTCACCTTGGCTTCAAGCAGTTAGATTGCCATTACAAGCAGTTTTAATCGCTTGGGCTTGGTGGTATACAAGACCTTCAGATAAAGAAATACAAGCTTCCTTAATTCCTAAATCACTTATTCCTCAAGAATTAGAATAGTAGGTTTTTAACATTATGAGTACATCACAAACAGTGCAACAATTACAAGCAGAATTAATTACACCGGAAAATTTTCGGCGTTATGGACAAGTGATTTTTGCCAGCACAGATGGTAAGCAATTTGATACAGAAGATGCTCAATTGAATCTGCAAAATGGTACTCCAAGATTTTATATTATGCGTCTAGAAAAGCGCGGACGCAAATTTAATAAAATTACGCGTCATGTGAAATGTACTCAATGTTTAGGTTCACTAGCAGGCAAAGATTGGTTCATTGCTGTATGTCCTCCCCATAATGAATTAGATGAACCAGTTTTAGAAGACCTTGCAGCTTTTCGGATTCCAGGAAATTGTTTTATTAAATTAAATGAGGGAACTTGGCACGCTGGCCCTTATTTTGATCATGATGTTGTAGATTTTTATAATTTAGAACTCGCTGATACAAATGTCGTGGATCATTTTACTCATGATTTTCTCAAGAGTCATCAGTTAGAGTTTGAGATGGTGTAAGCTTCTTTTGTTTATGCCTGAGATGGGTTGATGCACTTGAGGCGATCGCAACCAAATTTTTGTGTCATCATTGCAGATAATTGTAGGGAAGCTTGAGTATCAAGGTGTAATTCACGCTGGATTTGCTCGTAAGTCTCGCCCTGTGTGATGCAGTTTGCCATCTGCTGAAACTGTACCCAGGTTAAATCACTGTTCACAAATGCTCTGGCAAGGGTAATGATCAGTTCTTCATAATCATTATCTTCCAGCTTGGTCATCATTCGATGTTCAATGTGCAGTGAATCATCAAAGCAGTAATACCAAGATTTGGGCTGGTGTTTGAGAATCATTTTAAACAATTCTCGCTGCTGAGTGCGGTTCACAGCGCGATCGCCTTCACTACAAACCATCAACACAGGCGCAGAAATACTACTTTGAGACTGTTTAAAAATTTTCTCACCTAATTCCAGAAATATTCGTAAGGCTGGAATGCGAAAACCTTTATAGCCAAAATTCCCTGGTGCATCTTTGTTGAACCATTCAAAGTAAATTGGCAAAGTCTTGATCAACTGATCAAATAATAAATTACTGCTACTCAAAAAAGGTGTGAACAATAAAGCACGTTCAATTTCTTGGGGATATTCTAAAGCTAACCAAGCGGCTAAGGTTCCACCTGTTGATAAACCACCAATTACGACTTTTTCGCCTAATGTTTGAGCAATCTGCAACCAATCCAACACAAATTTTTGATAAGTCTGAATGTTTGTTGGGAGTGGTGGCGGCGTTTGACTGTTCCACTCACCAGCCAGCCCATGACCGGGTTGCAGAGGAATTAAAACGTTATATCCTTTATTGAAGAAAGCTTTACCAAGCGGCTCAAATTGGTAGGGTGCGGCTGTGAAGCCATGCAAGAAGAGACACACTTTTGACGTGGAGTTGGGATGAACCAAGAATTGTGAACGACAAGCTTCATTCTTCAGCCCAAGTCTGGACTCTGATTGATGAACTTGTTCAAGGAATTTTGCTGTCTTTTGAATACTCACTGTCATGTATTTGCTTGTCTTATACCAATTCACCAAATAAATGATACAAATAATTTCTCCTCTGCTCCCCTGCTCCTCTGCCCCCCTGCGGCCTATTTGTATCAAATTTAAAGTAAAACGGTATTACTTCTACATGGATGCGTATATTGTCTGAAATTGTTCAGTCTGCCGAATCTAGCAGATGATATATAGCAGAAGGCAGAAGAAGTTTAAGCTTTGAATGATTAACTGGGCGAATTTCGCAACCGAAAGCGCACTGGCATTTTATCAGACGGATGAATTAACAGATCTTGCTCTAATTGTTCTAGAGAAGAACGACCGTTGACTACCTCCCAATCGAAGTAGCAAAGCAATAATGCTAACATCTGTCAGAATAAGCAATCTGAGCAGTAATATCTTGAAACATGAGTCCGCCTTTGTCCACCAAAAACTTCACTTTAGATAGATACTACCTTATTGTTTCCGAATTAATTTAGCCTCTGCTTATCTTCTCTCTTAAACAAAATTTGTTTCCTGTAAAAATTCCAGAATTGCTGCATTGATAACTGTCGCTGAACCTGTAGAAGCATCATGATAGCAGTCAGACAGAATTTTAAATTGGGAATTAGCAATACATCGATGTAGTTTTTCGCCATGACTAGCAGGAAACCAACTATCTTTATCACCCCATAAAATGAGTGTGGGACATTGAATATTGGATAGTTTGTGTTGAATTCTACTAAGCATATTTGGTTTATTGCTTTGCAAGTTTTCAATTTCTCGCGCAGCTAGTTGTAAATCTTCCGCAACTTTCACCAAAGTACCGGGAATTTCTGTAAAAGGATAAGTTATCCAATACACATCTTCTTGGGATAAAATTGATGGATCAAATAGTACCCTACGCCGTTCGATCGCCATAATTTCTCTGACTAAGGGCGCGGCGAAATAAGCTAAACGCAAAGAATCTATTGCTTGCAAGATTTCGATTGGTGTTTGAGCCAAAATAGACATAGCCCAATGGGGTAAGCAGTCGGCGAAAATTGGCACATTCACTACTACTAACTGCGCTACTAATTCTGGCTTTTCTTGTGCTAGGGCTAAAGCAACTAAACCACCTAAAGATTCTGCCACAAGTACAGCGGGTTCATCACATAATTCTTGAATAATTCTCTCTAATTCAATCACTTGATGCCCATCATGTTCTCGACGCAGGCAAGGTTTCTCAGAAAATCCAAAGCCTTTAGCATCAAAACAAATGACTCGAAAATATTTTGATAATGGTTCAATACTATAACGCCAGTTATAGCTCCAACTACCCATACCGTGCATTAAAATTAAGGGCTTACCTGTACCTTTTTCACCATAAGCAATTTGTACAGGATATCCTTGAGCATCAGTAATAACTAGACTTTGCTGACCTTGAGGAAAAGCTGCTTGCCACCAATCTTTCATTCTTTTACTGAATATCTAACTACCAGTTAATACTCGCCACAGAGTGCTAATTAATATCACTGGGATTGTAATTAAAACAATACCAATTAATAATAAACCCAATAAAACAGCTAAGACAAACCAAGTGTCTGCTTTTTTTGTACTGCGAGGAACTTTTAAATGTTCTTCTAACAGTTTGATATTATATTCGTTTGATTTCCAAGCAAAATCAAACAAGTCTCCGGCTACAGGTACACTACCAACCAAGCTATCAATGATGATATTCAAAATCATTCTGCCTAAAGTAGCTTTAGATGCGCCTAATCGTGCCGCTTCTAAGATGATGTAGCTAGAAAATACCAATGTTAAAACATCACCACCCACAGGTAGCAGCCCCAACAGTGGATCTAAACCTACACTAATATCTGTGCCGGGAATAGTGATGGCTTTATCCATGACGCGACTCAGCTGGCGCAGCCGCCTCATGGAAGGTGCTTGAGCGTCAGGATCAATATGCGGAAACTGTGGGGGAGAATCAGGCATTCAAGCGATCGCTTCTTTGAAGTTGAATCGTTCAATATTTTACTGCTACTGGGCAATTTGACAAGAGTTTGTCCTAATACTTAATTTACAACTGTGGAGTCTCCTTTTCCCCTGCTTCCTGGCTTTTTAGCTTCTGGTAGTGCATATCTTCGCCGACAATCACGTTTAATTGGTTGCCGATGAGTAGAACAGCAGCACTCATCCATAGCCACAGCATTAAAACTATAAAAGTCCCGACTGCGCCATAAACTTTATTGTAGTTACCAAAATTTGCCACATACAGCCGAAACAGTGATGAGAGTATTGCCCAAAAAATCGCAGCTAAACTTGCCCCTGGCATAATGGGTGTGCCGGGATTCCACATACTAGGCCCATAGCGATAAATGAAACTAAAGGCGGTGGCAACAATACTTAAACTGACAGGCCAGCGTAACAACTGCCAAAGATGCTGCAAGAACAGTAAAGAACTATGCTCATGCACCACGATAGTTAACACCAAGTCACTAACAAATACTAAAAAGGAAGCCAACATCAACAGTACTATTGTACCAAAAGTTAAACCTAGGGAGATTAGTTTAGCTTTCCAGAAAGGGCGGCTCTTTTGTGACGGAGTTTGATAGATTTGATCAAATGCAGTCATCGCCGTACTTATTGCACCGGAAGCAGTCCAAATAGCGATCGCAAAACTCAAAGAAAATAAACTAGTATTTTTAGAGTGGGCAATTTCTCTACTGGCAAAGTCCCGAATCAAAATCAGGGCTTCTTCTGGTGCCACTTGACTCAGTAAGGCTGCCATTTGTCTAAAGGTATCTTGTAAAGATTCTGCCAACAAGCCAATGGCTGTAAGTACAGCCAAAATAGCCGGAAATAAAGATAACATGGCATTGAAGGCAATCTCAGCCGCCAGCCCTAATAGTCGTCGTTCGATTGTCCAAGCAAAGGTTTTTTTGAGGGTGCGCCAATTAAGATGGCGAAAAAAACGGACAAAACGCGGCTTTGGCATAACTATTGAGTCTTCACAAGCACAATGTCACAATAACTTATAGCAGGTGATAGGTTACAGGTTACAGGTTACAGATTTAAAAGTTTATTGGTGTCTAAGTTTTATCATCTATCGGCGTAGATATGAAGAGGCGGGGAAATTGAGAATTTCCCCGCGTCGGTGTTGTCTGATGATTTTTACTTCAGGAGATGTCTAGACAGCTACAGGTGTAGCGAATCTAGCATAACGCTCTATGTAAAATTCCTTGGAATTGGCGATCGCTTTGACAGATTCCCGTTCTTTGAGAGCGTGTTTCCACTGTTTCAAACGGGCAAACTCCGCTGGTAGGGGAAAGTCACGATATTTCTTCAGTGCAGCCCAGCGCTCAAACCAAGGGAAAAAGGTAAAGTCTACCAAACTGACAGATTCACCAAACCAATAGGGGCCATCTTTCGACAACTTCCCGAAAGCTTCGTTTTCGATGAATTCTAGATGTTTGTAGAGTTCTTGTTTCGCTTCTTCTTGTTTTTGCAGATCTGGACTCCGTAAGAGACTAGAAAAAGCTGGCACAAATCTGGTATTAGCAAAATCAATCCAGATGCGAGCCTGGGCTTTACCTATGGCATTGTTAGGTAACAACGCTGGGTTGGGAAATACTTCATCAAGATACTCGTTAATGACAGCAGATTCCCAAACGAGGCGATCGCCATGCACTAGTGCTGGTACTTTTCCATAAGGAGAAATATCTGTGAATGGCGTTGTTGCGTGAATAGGCAAAATGGTAAATTTACTTATAGTCGATGTTTTCGAGCCGCCTAACCCTGCATATGAAGACGAAAGCCCAGTACAAAGTTAAGAATTGGAACGCTTATGATGCTGCCCTCAAGCAACGAGGCAGTATAACTTTTTGGGTGAACGA
>NZ_JADEWI010000085.1 GCF_015207705.1 Nostoc sp. LEGE 06077 | reverse complement strand
CCCCACACCCTATTCATAATGTGCCAATGTCAATAACTGGCACACCCATAGCAATAAGTGAAAATTCCACATCAGATTCCACACCCATTCCACATCAACAAAGCTATATAAATCAAGACTTCCACACCACCCACACCAGTGACGGGGGGTCGGATGAAAAAAATGATGAGAGTCAACAAAAAACCGATCTAGATCAACAACCAAAATCAGATATCAATCTCAATGTTGATGGGACTGATTTAGGGGATGAAAATGAGGGGTCAAAATCAGATATCAATCCCAATGTTGATTGTGATCATGGAGTAGAGGGGGAGAAATTGGTGTGGTCGGTGTGCGATGAAGTGCCAGCAAGCTCTCCAGCCGATTCAACTGGTGTGGATATTGCTGTGCCATCGGAGCTTATTGCTATGCCAGAGAGCTTATTGACAACAGAATCATGCCAGCAGCCGAGCGATGATGTAGCCCCAGCTTGTCCACAAGATGATGTGGCTGCGTCAGAGCAATCAGCCAATAGTCAACCCTGTGAAAAGCCAAAATCTTCTAAATCTGTTAAACCCCTATTTGCAAATGAAGCAGAGAAACTTATAGGTAATGTGGAACTGATTAAAGAGTGCATTGCGGATCAGTCGTGGGAGATGATTGAGGAACTAGCATCAGTCTGGACTAAAGAATTTAAATCTGCGGTTTGGAAACAGTTGACTCCTTCTGAACGCTCTGCTGTTAAGCAACTCAAGCCCCAATTCGACACCTGATACTGAGCGTCAGAAATTCTGTAGCTGTGCGATCGCCTTGTCGATGTAAGAAACCTTAGTCACTGATTTGACAATGGTAAGTGTAGTAATAGCTGGCAGCTAACCCGTCTGAGTCGGAGATGGCACAGCATCTAAATCCAAGAAAACATGACCACAGGATAGAGAATTTATGAGAATAGAGATTTTTGCCGAAAAACGAGGACTAACGTGCAAAAGGTCAATAAAAACCCCACAAAATCTGTGGGGAAATCAGAACCAAATGAACAGAACAAATGTACTATACAGGAGGTTCTGAAAGCAAGCCTTTGTGCATAATATGTTTTTTCTCAGGGTAGTTTCACTGAAACGTTACCCAAATCTCTTGGGCTAAAGGAGCTACAGGTTTAAGCAATGTGGTGTTGCTGATTTCTTAATTGCAACTTGAAAGGTAGGCTCTGAAAGACTTTTGGGAGCTTCAGTTGTGCATCGCTGTTGCCCGGTTGGATCTGTATGAAATACAAGTAGTCAGTGGAAAAGACCCAATAAATTTGGTGTAAATTTATCTTGCTATATTAACGGAGGTATGGCTTACAAGTTTTCTTCGCTTCTTTTTCATCGACACTGACAGGATTCTTGAAAACTGGATGATTTGCTAGTCGCTCACAGGCTACTTTCAACCAACTATCTAATTTAATATCCCATATCCTGACAGTGCCATCATTACCCCCACTAACGATGGTTTGCCCATCTGCGCTTATTGCTACAGAATTTACAGAACCTTGATGACCTTTAAAAGGTGTACCTACAGGCTGACCGTAGCGGTTCCACATCCTGACAGTACCATCATAACCCCCACTGACGATGGTTTGCCCATCTGTACTTGTTGCTACAGATAATATCTTCCCTTGGTCAGCTGTAAAAGGTGTACCTATAGGCTGACCTTTGCGGTTCCAGATCCTGACAGTGCCATCTGAACTCCCACTGACGATGGTTTGCCCATCTGCGCTTATTGCTACAGAATTTACAGAACCTTGATGACCTTCAAAAGGTGTGCCTAGAGACTGACCTTTGCGGTTCCAGATCCTAACATTGTCATCTGAACCCCCACTGACGATGGTTTGCCCATCTGCGCTTATTGCTACGTAATTATTACTATTAGAGCGTTGATCAGCATTAACGATTTTATCGGAATCATTGTAAGATTGATCGGGCTTCAAAGGTGCACCTATCAACTCACCCTTACGGTTCCAAATTTTGACGATAGTGCCATCATAACCCCCACTGACGATTGTTTGACCATCACTGCTTATTGTTACAGACCTTACATAACTTTGATCGGCTTTCAATGGTGTACCTATCAACTCACCCTTGCGGTTCCACATCTTAACATTGTCATCTGAACCCCCACTGAGGATTGTTTGCCCATCACTGCTTATTGCTACGGAATACACGGAATATGAATCACTTTCAAAAGGTTTATTTATGATTTGACCTTTGCGGTTCCATATTCTGACAGTTTCATCCTTACTTCCACTGACGATGGTTTGACCATCACTGCTTATCGCTACAGATTCTACGGAGTCTGTATGACCTTGAAAAGGTTCGCTCAAGGTTTGACCCTTACGATCCCATATTCTGACAGTACCATCATTACTTGCACTGAGGATTGTCTGCCCATCACTGCTTATTGCTACAGAATTTACGGAATTTTGATGACCTTTTAAAGGTGTACCTATCAACTCACCCTTGCGGTTCCACATCTTGATAATGCCATCAGTACTAACACTGATTATTGTCTGCCCATCTGTACTTATTGCTACAGAAGATACGTAACTTTGATGAGCTTTAAAAGGTTTACCTAGCGGCTGTCCATTGCGCTTCCATATACTAATAGTGCCATTATTACTCCCACTAACTATTGTTTGCCCATCTGTACTTATTGCTATAGACCTTACAGATCTTTCTACTATAGATTTTATAGTACCTTGATAGGTTTGAAAAGCTCTACCCAGAGGCTGACCGTAGCGGTTCCACATTTTGACAGTGCCATCTGAATTCCCCGCAAGGATTGTTTGTCCATCACTGCTTATTGCTACTTCATTTACAGAAAATAAATTAGTAGAAGACCTAGGCAAAGGTATAACAATTTGCCCACCCTCAAAACTTTTAAGAGGTTGACTTAGAAGCTGACCGTAGCGGTTCCATATCCTAACAGTAGCATCATGACTCCCACTGACTATTGTTTGTCCATCACTGCTTATTGCTACAGAAATTACGTTATGTGTGTGACCTTTAAAAGGTGTACCTAGGGGCTGACCGTTGCGGTTCCACACCCTGACAGTGCCATCATTACCCCCACTGACGATGGTTTGTCCATCACTGCTTATTGCTACAGACCTTATAGAACCTTGATCACCTTTAAAAGGTGTACCTATAGGCTGACCATTGCGGTTCCATATGCTGATAGTGCCATCATTACCTCCACTGACGATGGTTTGCCCATCACTGCTTATTGCTACAGAATTTACATAACCTTGATGACTTTTGAGGAGATTTTTTTCTCGGCTAATCTCAACTGCACTAAACAAGCCATCTTTGATTGATTGCGGAAATAATTGATTAGGAAAATTGAGCAAGGGTGAGCGGCTTTGTCCTACAAGACTAATCACATTCACCGTCGCTTCTAAAGGATAATTTGATAACAGATTTTTTGCTGCTATGGCGGCAGGTTCGATTCGACCTCGTTCTGCATTTTGCCACTGATAAGCTGCAAACCCTGCCAATAGGAGTGTAAAAGTAGAAAAACTAGTAAGTCCAATAATGGCTCTACGTTGTTGTCGCTCGCGCAACCCCACACTAGCATCAATAAATTGGTTTGCTACATCACTAAATCCACCCAGAACTTGATTAAAAGTTTGGTCTTTTCTGAGTTCCAAAACTTTCTGTAACTTTGACCCACTCCACAGTTCATCTTCAGCTTTCTTTGCTTGCCAGTTTGCTACATCATCATTAAGACGGTTACGCAATGATATAGCCTGACGATTCTCCTCAATCCAAGTATTGAGAGTTGTCCAAGAGGTGAGCAGGATTTCATGGGCAATTTCTATTGTAGATTCTTGAGATTGTGGTTGGCGGTCACTTACCAGTAAATTCTCATTAATCAACTTCGCCAACACAGTTTGCTCAAGTTCATCATTAAATTCAGCTCGCACTGCCCTTCTACGAACTGGTTTCCATTCACTACCAATTTCAGAATTCTCTCCAATATCAACCAGTTTCAGGAAAATTTTCCGAGTTGCTAGCTTTTCTACTTCGGGTAAGGTGTCATAAATATAATCTATATGTTTTTGCAGTGCACCTCGGACACCGCCTAACTGCCGATAAGTACTTGTATTTAAAGTGCGATCATTGATACTGTCAGTTCTAACTTCATCCTCCCACAACAAATTCAGGGTATATTGCAATAAAGGTAAATAACCTGCTTGCCTCTGGATATCTTTAATAATTTCCTCTACTAATCCAGTTTCAAACACTACACCGTGATGTGCCGCAGGTTGTTCAATTGCTAATCTCAACTCATCTAATTGCATTTCTGCAATTAATGGACGATGCTTATCAGTAGCTTTTACTAGCTGGGCATAGGGGCTTAACCTGTCGAGAAAATCAGCTCGCATTGTCCCCATAATTTTGACGGAATTTTGTTTAGTTTTATTCAATTTCACCAAGCTTTTGATAAACTGCTCGCGCTTGTCAGCAAGACTGGTAGTAAATAATTCCTCAAACTGATCAATCAAGATAAACCAATAGTCATCAGGTTGCTTTAGCCTTTCCACTACTTGAGTCAGCGTATCAGCTTTCGCTTCACGAGCAATTTTAGCTTCGGTTTGTTTATATTTATTAAGTAAGCTGGCATAGAAAGATTCAAACGGGTCAATATCTGGAGTAAACGTCAGATTAACTAATTGTGATCCCCATTTTTGTGAAAGCCAAGGAATTAAACCTGCACGCACTACTGATGATTTGCCACTCCCACTAGCTCCCAAAAGCAAAATCAGGTTGGACTTTTCTAATTCATATACTAAACCTGTTAAAAATTGGTCACGCCCAAAAAACAAGTCTTTGTCTGCTGGCTCGAATTTCTTTAAGCCTTTATAAGGTGAAGTTTTTATAAATTTACGGGTTTTTATCTCCTCAACAGAAATTTGTAGAATTTCTGTTTTGTTGAAAGTGACAATATTACTATCACCTTGAAACTGAATATTATTATTACCAATTAAAGTCTGAATTCCACCATCTAAAGATGTGTTCTCTATCTGCATCTGAATACTAGGTTCAGATGTGGGTAATTGATTATCATCGCTAGGTAAAGGCTTACTCATCAGCTTATATTGTTAAAACCAAATGGATTTTGTTTCAATTAGCATTCAATCAACTACTCTTTATTTTTAATGCTATTTTTTCCTAAAGTCATATAATAACAAAAAAGGTTATTCAGCTTGCTGCCAACCTTCTATGGATGCAATAAAAATATTAACTAGAGGATGGTCAATTAATTCTTTAAAAGCTTCAGTACCCGCAGATTTTATCGCTCCAATTATACGAGCTTTAAACCAAGTATTTTTTTCAATTTTATCAACAGCCTTAGCAACCACATTCATTTTTTCGACTGTGGTTATAGTCGGATTAGCTTGCTCTAGTTGTTGTAAAAGTTTTTGGATTTCTTTTGCAGTTTCTGCTATATTGGGCTGTTCTTCAGCAGCAGTGTAGTTAGTCATAGTTTGCACATTTTTGTTACCTTGTGCTGCCTGTATTCCACTGCCTATTTTACCGCCGCTAATGTTGAAAGAAATTCCCCTATTAGGTTTTTGTTGTAATTCTTTTTCTGACATAGCATCAGCTTTTATAGTTTTTTTAGCAAAAACAGAAAGCGAAGATGGTCTGGACTTCAGCACAGGAGTTGAGTATTCAAAACTACCCTTTAGCTGAATAGAAGCACACCCCATGCTAAAAGCGTAGTTGTAGCTTTCTCCAGCACCTAAAGCATCATAAAAACCAGCAGCAAACTCAATTGCAGCAACATCCCCAATTGGTCGATTCATACCAATTACATAATCAACGTGTTGGTGGATTGCTTGCGCTTGAATTTCGCTATAGCAGGCGTTAAGTAAGACACACTCAACTGTTCCACGAAACAACTCAAATATGCTTGCAAGAGCATTGCTACTTACCAATTGCGTTATCCCAGAATTGTCCTCAAATCCTAAACCCTCTGTTCCGGCTCCATGTCCGGAAAAATGAACTATGTGAGGCTTGTGATCTAATAGCGCACGCCGCAAATCTTCTACTCGTACCGCCCAAGAAGTGGCAATTTCAAATTGATCTTGATGTTTAGCTAGTTTCAGTGCTTCCTGAATTTTACGCACCTCTTCCCCCAAGCGCAAAGGGCTTGTATCCTTGGGATTGGCTGATAACATTAAGATTTTTTTCACGTTATTTATGATTTGTGATAATTTTGCTAACGTTCAATCCTTAATACAAACTGAGCATACTATTTTTCGTAATTTTGAAAGAGTTTCACTAATCAAAGTTTTTTATCTTGCTTGTTGATCTAGCTGCGACAGCGTAAGAACAGTGAACCCCATTGTCTTTTAAAACCATTGATATTACTGAACTGAACAACAGTATCAGGCTTATGTTATGAGATAATCCTAAATACGTGTAATGCAGATCAAGTTTTAAAATCAGGTTTTCAATAGCGATTTTTTACCGTCGTCTAGAGTTCGGATCAGTCCCCAAACGTCTTTCAACCCGTTGCAGCTTAGTATTAGTCCAACCAGTCTGCTCCAAAATCTGCTCTAAAGACTGCGTAGCCTCATAAGGCAGACTGAGAGGAAAAAGATGTGAATAAAACGTAAACAGAATAAAAAATGTAATCGGAGAAAAAAGCCAGATAACAATTGCTCTACACCAATCTTTAACGTCTGAATCCACCACGTCTTTTTGGCTCATGAGAGAGATCATCGCCTTGACTTCTTTCAATTCTTCTCGTAGTGGTGCGATTAACTTCTCGGTTGGGGTTGGGGAAGGATTGCTCAAGCTGCCGTAGAGTTTGATTAAGTTCTGCAATAATTCCAGTTGTTGCTGAGACGTTAGATTTAATGCGTTCAACGCTATCCCTAGCTGATTGCAACTCGTCGCTAAATTTTTGATATTCTCCGTGTGGTCGGCCTCCGCCTTCAATTGCTCCGCCGTCAGTTGAGTCCATTCGTTCAATTCCGCCTGTAGATTTTCAAACAATAACCTCCAATCATTTGGAGCAGTTTCGGTCAGCTGTGCCAGATAGCCAATGTACTGCACCAGTCGAAAAGCCGGGTCATCCTGTTTCATGCCAGAATCAAGCGCAAACCGCAGCACTTTCGCTTGAAATTCTGGTGGTTTTTCTGACAGTAGCCTATCTAAATGAGATACTGCGCCATTTGCGCCATTACCCTTACCATTAGTGCTTGCCATTACTCTAACCCTAATTGCACAGCAGCCCGATTCAACTCAGTTTCAACCGTATCAATCCAGCCATAAATTCTCGACTGATTACTCAAACTAAAATCCTCATGTTCTAGGGCTTCCCGAAAAGTCAGATCCTTCGAGTCAATCAAATCAAAAATATCGTCATATAACTCAGGTAATAACAGTTCAACAGCCCCCAAAGCTTCCACAGATTGTTTCACCTTAGAATTGTTGTAACGGGTGAATTTGTGTTCATCACCCCAGTAAAGATTTTTCACAACCACATAATCAACACGGTCGCCACAGAAATCCACAAGCCGTTTTAACTGCAAAACACTATCCTTCACCCGACCCAAAACCGAAACCATAGTAATGCGATAACCCAAACGCTGGGCATTCTGAAACAGAAAAATATCCTTAGCCACCGACTCAAAATATTCAGCAGCCCCAGCAGGTAAATCCACCAGAGAAACTTGAGGAGAATAACGTTTCAAATCATCCTGTAAAGCATCAGCACCACCGCGCTGATTAAGTTTGAGAGTTTCCACCCCTGGATACACCTTATTGTAATGGCGATAAAGCTGAGGATTTGATTTGTCACATTCGTAAGCAATACACTTAATATTTCTGTGACGATAAATATCTAGTAAAATCCTGGCTACTACACTTTTACCCGTCCCGCCCTTATCACCAGTTACTAGCACAAGTCGCCTAATAGTCTTGGGCTGATCATTCGGTATTTCTTGAACAGAATCAGCAGATGATTTTGATTGAACAGCCATTTATAAATCCTCATCTGATATCAATTGAGGCACAAAAGCAGGGCGAGAGCGATTTGGATACTCACCCACCTTAACTTCATCCGAATTTTTAGTAGTGGTAGTAGCTTGAGAATTGATAGAAACAGAATTGGATAATTTTGATGATGACTTCTGCCGTTTTTGAGACTGACCATTCCTAAAAGAACTATCAGAATTTTCAATCGAGACAGAATCATCCATAGATAAATTTGATGATGAATTTTTAGCAGATGAATTCTTGCGAGTAGAGCGGCGAATATCGCCTAGTAAATAGCGAATTCGTTCAGCACCAATATGGATATCTAAACCCGCCAAAGTTTTAGAGACATCCTCATAAGAATAGCCAAGACGTAGCACCCGCTCAATTTGACGGCGCATTTTTCTAATAGCCTCTCTTGCTGGGATGTCATCTAATTCCTTACCTCCCAAAGCCCTCAGAGCATCAATAGCTTCAGGAATTTTAGATTTAGGAACCTTATCTTTAGTCACCGAAGTAAAAGTAGACTTTTGATATGTTTAAAACTTAATAATCAAAGCACACATCTATCTAAAGATAGGTCAAGCAACTTGCTACACAAAGTTTAAAGAAATAGTAATACTTATTAACGTAACTAACCCGAATACAAAAACTAGAGACGTGCAATAATAACTCACGAAGAGTTAACAAGTAAAAATAAAAGAACTTCAAAAACCTTTTACTACTAAAAAACTCCACAGCACTTGAAATAATTCAAAAACGAACAGTCTGGATGTAGCACCATATCACTCGTTTTTCCCCCAGTCCATGTTTGCCGAGTTCTCTGGTACACCCCCCGTGCCTGGGCTAGGAGCAAGCCATGCCTAAACCTCCGGTTTGTCTCGCTGCGCTCGACTCGGCAGGCTTGCCAAAGGGGACGCAACCCCTTTGGAAACCCCGCGCCAAAAATCACACATTGTCTGATTTGAGATTATGACCAAGCGTTCTTCGTCGTCACTCATCCGCACCAAAAGACTGCAAGCGCGGTTTAGTCCAATTGAATATGAGATGGTTCGGTCAAAGGCAGAAGACGCGAGTATGAGCTTGGCAGAACTGACAAGACGTTGTGTATTATTGCGACCCATCCCACCACCACCGCCGCGACTTGGCAGAGTTACCGTTGCCACTTACCTGGAACTTTCCCGCATTGGCAACAACATCAACCAACTGGCCAAAGCCGCCAACACTGCCATCAAAATGCAACTGCCACCGCCAGCAGATCCAGAACTATTAAACGAACTACTAGAACTGCTGCGACACTGCCAACGAGAAATCGCCAAAACCTTCATCGAAGAGGAGGATGAGGAAACAGATGATTGGCAACCAGACTAAGGGGCGAGGATTTCGCGGACTGCTCAATTATCTCCAATCTCAAGAAGGAGCAAAACTCATTGGCGGCAATATGGGCAGCAATAACGCCCGCGCCCTGGCTGTTGAATTCAAAATCTCGCGTCAATTAAACCTTGAAGCTGACCGAGTAGTGTACCACGCATCACTATCACTACCCCCAAACGAACGGCTTGACGATGCAACCTGGAACGAAATTGCCCATCGTTACCTTGAAGAAATGGGCTTTGACAGTAACCAGTATGTGGTTTACAGACATAGCAACACCCAACACGACCACATTCATATCTGCGCTAGTCGCATTCGTTTGGACAACGGCAAGATTGTACATGACAGTTGGGATTATAAACGCAGTGAAAGCATCATTCGGCAGCTAGAGCGGGATTATGGTTTACAGCAAACTCAAGGTAGCCACGAGAAATTAACCCGTAACCCAAGCATTGGGCAACAAAGACGACTGGAACGAGAACAGCGAGAGTATACCAACGGCGATCGCCCAACACAACAAGAACGCCCCATCAAACAACAGCTTCAAGAACTTATCGACCGCGCCACAGCAGACCACCTGACAATGCCCCAACTAATCGAACGACTGCAAATAGAAGGTGTGAAAGTTCGTCACGGTCTAACACGCAACGGTAAGAGTAAGGGTATCAGCTATTCCTGGAAGGGTCAGCAATTTAGCGGTACAAATTTGGGAGCAGCTTATACATGGCCAGGACTGCAAAAACACAAGGGAGTTAACTACCAACCAAAACGCGACGACCAACCCATTATCTCACTGCTATTAACTCCAGCCAAACCTACACAACCAAAACCAGTTCAAGCAGTTCAAACCAACCAGCAGCCGAGCAACACCCACAATCAACCCCAAAATCAACCTGAACTGAACCTCTGGCAGCAGAGATATCAACAGCTATCACTGACTCTGAAGCTAACAGCACTGTCGCCCAACGACCGGGATAGAAAAATCATTTGTCATTTAATCAACCAAGAACAGCCAGCAGAAGAAATCAAAGACCTCATCAAAAATGGTTCAATACAGCGCACCCAAGCAGAATTCAAACAGTTAGTGGAATTAGCAATAGATGACTTAGAGAAACAAAGACAAAAAACTATTCGGCGCGGACTGAGCAGATAAATCAACCACCAACAAAACTGAGAGGCATTCCCATGAGAGATCGCCCAGACTATCCTCAACCAAAACGCACCTCTGCCCAAAAACAAGAGTCTGAACCAGATTTAACAATTGAGCAATTACGACTCATCCAGCAGCAGTCAACGGTCAACCAACAGAACAACCAACTTCAACCACAAAAACCTGACCCCGAAACCGATAAACGAACCGACCCCCAAGAACTCAACAAACACGCTAACTCTCCCAGATTGGGCAAAGAATTTGGATACCTCCCAGCTTCTTACTTTTTAGAAGCTGCATCAGAGCAGATTCCAGGTTTAGGCGAAAAGGGAAGGAACATCACCCCAGCAGGTTTAGCAGCATTTGGCAGACTTGGGCTTGGCCTCACGAAATTAGATCCAACCTCACAACACCCTACATTAGATTCAAGACTTGCAGCAATTCGCGCTCAACGCGACTCCTTGAGTACACCCCCAACACCAGAACCAGAACAAACCAAACAGGGGAGTAAACAACCTGAGAATCAGGAGAACAACTTGCATGACAATCTCCCCGATAACCCAACACCCCAACAACCCAGTAGCCGGGATACAGAATCTCAGCACGAGCGCGTTGACCCATCAAAGATGACTTTAGATGAACGCATCGCACACAACAGGGCGAAAACTGCAACACCAGAACAATCCAAACAAATTAATCAAGATTTAAATCGGTAATAACAAATGTTTGGTCAAAATCAACAGCAGCCTGACCCATCAGCTTTAATCGGACTCGGCATAGCATTCTTCTTTGGTGCTTTAGCTTACGGTATAGCTAAAATTAGCGGGCCTGTTTTTCCTCTAATGCTCTGTGGTATTTATGTATCGTCCATTGCTACCAGTAAAGAACTGCCACTGAAAATTGGTCTAGGAATCTCCGTAATTGAACTGCTACTCACGCCCTTTGTAGGCTGGCAGAATTTTTGGAGCTACAACCTATTTTTGGGCTTAGTCCTGGCCGTGATTCCAGAAAGATTAGTATCAGGAGTTGTGCGCGGTTCTCAACTGCAAACACCTATGCAACTACAGAAACAACTGCGTCGTAAAGAAGAACTGCACCAAAGAAAGCAGCACACGCCACCGCCGCTACTTCCCAAATTAGAGATTGCAGATATTCAACTCCCAGACGACCTAGCACCATTATCATTTATGTTCTTGGGTTCCCCCGGTTCCGGCAAGACCCAAGCCATTTTGAAAATGCTCTCCATCATGCGCCAGCGTCCAGACTACCGCGTTATCTGCTTAGACAGGTCAGGCGAAATCCTAGAAAAATTTGCTGATCACAATACCCTAATCTACAACCCCAGAGACAGCAGAACAGTTCACTGGAGCCACCGCAGCGAAGGCATTGATTTTGAAACCATAGCCGCAGGTTTAATTCCTCCCACTCCAGATGCCAAAGACCCATTCTGGAATGAAGCAGCCAAAGGTCTGTTGTCTGATTTGTACGCTCAAACATATAACAACGCTGAAGTCTGGGAGATGATAGCCAAAAGACCTCTGCAAGATTTAAAAGACTTACTCACCGGAACATTAAGTGCCACTTACCTAGAAGCAGAGAACACAGCCGCAGGCATCAAAAGTTCAGCAATTAACTACCTGCGATTCTACAAAATCTTAGCTGACAATCAAGCTACATCTGACTTTTCTTGGAGCCAGTGGGGAAGAGAAGATGACCCGCGCTGGATATTTTTACCGATATTTGAAAATGAGGCTGAACTGTTTAAACCCCTGTACACAATGGCATTTTCATTAATGCTCAGGGGACTGTTAAGCAATGAGAATCACCACATCAAAACCGTAATTTGCATTGACGAACTCTCAGCACTGGGTAAGCTGGTCGGTTTAGAACGCTTGTTAGCAGAGGGGCGGAAGTTCTCAGGTATTGGAATGCTCGGTACTCAACTTACAGGACAGATCGCCAACATTTACGGCGAGTACGGAATGCAAACCATCCTTCAGGGCTGTTGTACCAAACTTATTCTCAACTGTCGAGACTATAGCACGGCTGAATTATGCTCCAAATTGATTGGTGGACAGGAACGCTTAGAAACGACTCATGGCAAAAGTAGTAACGGTTGGTTTAGTGAAACACGTTCTGTCAACCAGCAAATCCGAGAAACCTTTGCCGTCTTGCCCAGTGAACTGCAAGCATTACCACCCCTGGAGGGATATCTATTAATTGCTGACGGTACAAAACCTGCAAAAGTCAAAGTAACCCCAACAGACTATGCTCCCAAAGCTCCGAGATTTGTAGATGCTGCAATTTGACAATTGAAAGGGTGCAAATGATGTTTATTTCTCGTGGTCTTTTAGCCAAAGCTTGTATTTTGGGTTTGTTGGTGGGGTGGTTGACTGAACTACCCAAAAATTATGCCAATTCCCGTCAATCCAAAATCGAACATTTATTGTCACAGACTGATAGTAAACGCCAATCTTCACCGATGGTTCGGGCAACAGCCGAGAATGAACTGCTATCCGAGGCTAATATCAGTGGCAACAACGAAGCGATCGCTATTTATCAGCAGATGCTAAAAGTTAATCCCAATTCTGCCAAAGCACATTTTCTCTTGGCTAAAATTCAACTAATTAATTGGTTTTATCATGCTCGAAAGGAGCCAGTAGGAGCTAAACTCAAGCAGACAGGTTTGAAGAATTTAAAAACCGCTGCATATTTGTATCAAAAACAGGGTGATACTGTAGCTGCGGCACAGTTGGAGAAAGTATACTCTCAGGCAGAACAGGAAATTGACCCAAGACAATGGGTATTTCCAGAATGGCGCTACATTAATGTGAAGCTTTCAACGCAGTAAGGACTTAAATGTTAAGACCCATGAAATGAAGCAAAACGCTACATTTTAAATATCCAAGCTTGACAAAGTATTACAGGTGTAAATTATGCAGCTAGAGGCAATAACTGACAATGTAGTTGAAACTGGCACTATTGAAAGGCAGTCGCTACAAGTCGGAAAACCCAATAGCTCAAAAACTGTGTCAGTCAACCGAACTGAGGAGCCAATTCATCAACGCAGCAGATGTGCCTCGACCCCTATAGTTCCTATTAGTGCTGCTCAATCTGCATCAATTAAACTGCGGGACTATCAAAAAGGAGCCATTGCCCAAGTTTACGCCTTTTTTCGCCAAGGCATCAAAGCTGTTCTGCTTTATGCACCCACAGGAGCCGGTAAAACAGTACTGGCAGCCAAAATGATTGTTGATGCAGTCAAAAAAGGCCGCCGAGTCCTGTTCCTTGTCCATAGAGCCAAACTCGTCAAGCAGACAGTTAAAACTCTCCGCAGTCAGGGAATTGAGCCGAGTGTCATTTGGGCTGGGTGGCAGGAACTGCCAGACTACTCAAAATTAGTACAAGTGGCAATGGTACAGACTTTACAGAACCGAGAACTGCCACCGGATATAGGCTTAGTCATTGCCGACGAAGTGCATACAACAGCTTTTTACAAGTTGTATTGTGAAAAAGTAGTACCCACCTATGGCGGCAACATACTCGCTCTATCTAAGTGCTTTTTTGTAGGGCTGTCTGCCTCTCCTTGGCGCACCAAAGCCACAGAAGGATATTGTCATCTATTCCAAGCCATCGTCCGCGCACCTTATCCCCAAGAACTGATACTCATGGGATACTTGGTACGCAGTAGGCAGTTTGGCTATGATGGCCTAATCGATTTTAAGAAGCTGGACACTGGCGGCAATGGCGACTTTACCCAAAAATCAATGGAAAGTGTCTGCACTCCAGTTTACAACCGTGAAGTAGTTAAGCGTTATCAAGAGGTTTGCCCTGAACGCAAAGCGATTGTATTTTGCGCTGGTGTCAACCAAGCTTTAGATATCACTGCCAAATTTCGCACTTGTGGCATAACTGCTGAGTGCATCATTGAAGCAACGCCAGAAAAAGAACGGGATGCCATCTTTGAAAGATTTCATCATGGTATTACACATATTCTGATATCAGTCAACGTCCTTTGTGAGGGTTTTGATGAACCCACCGTTGAAGCTGTTCTGCTGGCTAGACCCACCAAAAGCCGCGCTTTATTAGTGCAAATGTGCGGTAGGGGACTAAGGTTATCACAGGGTAAGTCAGATTGCTACTTTCTTGACTTTGCCGAGAATTTTAAACGCCTGGGATTGCACACCAAACGCTTTAGCACTCCCTTGTGTCCCAGAGGCTCAAAAGAAACTCATAAAGAAGAAGAGGAAATAGAACTAAAAACTTGCCCCAATTGTCGTGAACTCATTCCCGCAATGCTTGGGGTTTGTCCCAATTGCGGTTACATATTTCCCAAAAAAATCAAAATTGCCCCACCACCCAGACCTTTTGGTGAAATCCTCAGCCCGGAACAGGAGAAACAAGTCAAGTACCTGCGGAAGTACCTTTACAATGCCTACTGGAAGGAAAAAAAAGGAATACTAGATCTAGATGCAACTTTCAGTAAGCGATTTGGATACGAAATCCCCTCCTCTTGGTGCATGGATGCTATATTCCAGGGTGATACTAAGTTGATGCTCTATCATCAACAGCTTTATCTGCGATTTTTACGTTCTGAGTGCAGTCATAAAGACGATCACTTTAGCAAAGAATGGATCTCTCTGATGATGTATAGGGAATTTGGTGATAAATCAAATCCAGTTTACCAGCCTTGGTGGTCAATTCTGGGGCTGAATAAACCTACAAAGGATATTGATGAAATCAAATCCCTTTACCGCAACAAGTGTGAACATTACGCTAACACTACCTATGGGCGAGATATGTTAGAGTTGCTTTCCTTAGCTATATGTGAAGCTCTCGACATGACAATCAAACCAGGATCTGTTGTGACTTGGATTGATTGCCCTGGCTATCTGGAATGGATGCAGCCTTTTAGGGTTGTACGTGTAGATCCCCTCACGGAGCAGGTTGAACTTGACGGTATATATCATCCTGTACCTAGTAGTCAACTGTTGACTGCTTGATAAAGCCTTGTGGCTGCCTTATCAGGCTAGGTTTAGATGTGACAAAGCAGACTCATCCTTTTTTATTATTACTGCCTTTTGTCATTGCCCAAAACGTTTTGGGCAACTTTGCCTTTAATTGGATAATAGGGTGAAATTAATAATTATTCAAGACAATAACTCTTACAACGAGCCTCTGAATAATCACTCTAATTGAGAATTTGTTTGGTCTAAATCTTTTTCATCTGTAACTAATGTTTCCAGCTTTTTTAAGAGTGTCTGCACTTGTTTCCATTTTTTGGGATTTTCCCAAACTTTTGACTGAGTGATACGACGGGTAATGGTTTGAATTGTGGCTTGCGGCGACTCAGAGTCTATTGAAGGTTGCAGTACCTTAACTCGTTCTCGAATTTCACGTAAAGACAAATCTGCGGCAACCACTTCTTCTAATAATGATTGTCTCTGTTGTTGGTCTTTAACTCTGGCAATCAGTTGAGCTTTCGTGTAAGCAATTTTTCCGGCTCGGAGTGCTGATAAAATCTCATCTGGCAACTTCAGCAGTGGCAGACGACTAGAGACAAAAGATTCCCAACTAAGCTTTCCTAATTCCTCAAAAACTGCCATTATTGCCTGTCCTTGTTCATTGCCCAAAACGTTTTGGGCAACTTTTCCTTTGGCTTCATGTTGCATCCGATAAAGTAGATTAGGGACATCGGCTACTGGCAGAGAAAGCCGGATAGCCAGCAGTTGCAGTATGCCTTCTGTCTCTTCTACTGGATTGAGGTCTTCGCGTAGCAGGTTTTCTACCAGAGCAAGTTGCAATGCTTGTTCAGCTGTGAGTTCACGAATAGTAACAGGAACTTCCTTGAGTCCAGCCGCGATAGCTGCTCGGTAGCGTCTTTCTCCTGCTACCAACTCGTACTGATTTTCTTGATTGGGGAGGGGACGAACAAGTAAGTTCTCTAAAATGCCGTGAATTTTGATAGATTGAATTAGCTGCTCGGTCTTAACTGGGTCGAAGTAACGACGAGGTTGACTTTCAGGTAGAGAGATAGAGTCAATTGGTAACATAGAAGGCTCAGTCGAGGGCAATTCCTCACCCATCAACACGCTGATGTCAGCCTTGGCTTTGTAGGGTTGCTCTGTTTTGCGGGGTCTGACCATTATAATTGCTCCATTTTTTCTGCTATCTTGTCTAATACTTTGAGAATTGGGTGCTTGGGTTCGTAGACAGCTAAGGGTACTTGTTGTTCAGAAGCATCTACAAAAGCTGTAGCTCTGGGAATTGGATCGTAAACGGGGGCAATGTCTGAGAATTGTTCTGAAATTGCTTTGAGGGTACGTTGGTCTTGGGAGTTGGAAGCGGCATAGCGAGAAGGAATGAAACCAGCTATTTTTAAGTTGCGGTTTCCTCTTTTTTTAACTTGGGCGATAGTTTGCAACAGTAGATTTGTTCCCTGGAAAGCCTTGTAGTGGGTTTCAATGGGAATGAGCAGATGAGAAGCAGCGACAAGGCTGCTATAGCTTAACAGCCCTAAACTGGGTGGGCAGTCGATAAAGATAAAATCGTAGTCATTGCGAATTGGCTCAATAGCTTCTTTCAACCGGACTTCACGAAAATCCATATTAACGAGTTGAATTTCAGCAACGCTGAGGTTGATATTAGTAGGGGCTATATCCATACCATGTTGTTTTGGCTGGATGAATAGTGGTTCCTCATTTATAAGCGCATCAAAAGGAGTTTTGTCTAATTTTTCTGGGTCAAGACCCATAAAAGAAGTTAGGGAAGCTTGGGGGTCGAGGTCAATGAGAAGAACTTTGTGACCCCGTAACAGTACTTGATAGCCCAGGTTCATGGTCAGGGTCGTTTTACCTACCCCTCCTGCTTGATTGAAGAATGCGATGACCCGACTCATTTAATTACTGGTACTCTGCATCTAGTTTGATTGCCAGCATAACCTAAATGAGTGAAACTGGTACTTTTCTCCTCTGACTTTTTATTTAATTATCTTCTGCAAATAAAGATTCTAAATTTCGGTAACCGCTAACTACACGCACAATTTCAATACCGCTATCTATAATTCGGTAAAGAATAATGTACCCATCCAATGGAACACCTCTCAAATCAAGTTTAATGTTGGCATAACTGCGTCCCATATTGGGAAAATTAGCTAAGTATTTACACTTTTTTTCAAACTCATCAATAAACCGCTCTCCAGCTTCAATATTTCTGACAGTAAAATAATCAATAATCTCTGATAAATCAAGGCTTGCTGCTGGAGAGATAATATGTTGTTTCATCCTTGCGCCTCTCTTGCTTGACGCAATTTAGAGCGCAATCCTTCAATTACCACTTCCCCTTCAATACCTTCCCCTCTATCCAACTGTTCAATAGCCACTTCAACTTTTTGTCGTGTTTCTTCTACCCACTGTTGATAACCTTGTTCCCATTCTAATAACAGCTTTAATGCTTTACTAATTACTTCTTCAGGATTGCTATATCTACCTGTAGCAATTTGTGCTTCAATAATTTGTTCTAATTCAGGTTTAAGTTGGATATTCATGACTCTTACTCTTAGTTGATGAACAGCTTTAATCTTGTTATAACAGCATTCAATTGTTATCAGGGGACGCTGGGCATTTTAAATCGCTTTTCATAGGGCAACATAAGAGCCGCAAGTTTGTTAGTGAGTTCTAGCTGGTACTGTACCAGCTAGAACTCACTAACTATATAAACTAAACAGTTTAGTTGGAAATATTTGTAGATTTCATAACACTACACCAAACTAAGAAACTTTAGTAACTAATTTCTTAGCTAAAGTTGCCGCAATGCTTGTGTAGCAAAGTTCTTGAGAGCCAATGCTATGTACCCGTATTACGAGGTCATGGCTCGCAGATTTTAGAAATGTCAGTAATAGTAGTGTTGTTCATCACTTTTTCACATTCTTAGGCATTTTCTAATCGTAGGCTAGTTCTGCTTCAATGCCGTGATTACTAAAAAAGCAAACATATTTATTTATTTATTAATTAAATAAAATTGTTGACTTCAAAAAACGGCAAACCATGAAGAACTTATTATAAATTTGAATGATATCCTTGAAAGTTTAAGCTTTGGACAACCTTCACATTTGACGGCGCAAATAAGATTAATTGTTACGTGATTTTAGAGATTACTTGACATCTAAGTTTCTTCTTCAGTAAGTATTTCCAATATATTACTTTGCAATTTATCAAACTCATCAAACCCATCAAGCTCAATAACTTTTGAATTTAAAACACTTTCGCCCTCTAATTTTTGTTCCTTCTGCTTACGCTGCTTGAAGAAACATATATGCGATTCATACTGAGTCTGTTCATTTTCTACTAGCTGGTACAGGGGATGAAGATCGAGAATTTTACCAGAATTATTTAGCATTACAAGATGATTATATTCAGCCTCTATCAATTCTTCTAATGGAGAGTCATCATTAGCAGCTTGTTCGTCTAAATGTGGTACTGTACCCTGATAAACTTCCATCCGGTATATAAATTGTCCACCTTTTCGATATAAGGACGGAACCCTTACAAGTCTATAGTCTTCAAAAAATTCAAGCCCAGACAACAAATCTTCTACTATGGGTTGGTAATCACTTAATATCTGTCGTTGCTTACTCTCAGTTGCCGTTGCAGTATGAGATAAGCTATTGCGTAAGTCTTTTAATTGTTCAGCATAATGGGGAAAAGGTGAACCAACTAATTCTGGTATAAATATATCTAAATTATTTTTTAGCCTAGCAATATTTGCAACTTCTTTGACGAGATCAATCCGTGTAGCCATTGAATAACCGTTGTACGCTCGGCGAATATTTTTATCTTTAATAAAGAATGTTTTTGGGTCGAGTCGTCGAAGAAGATCAGCAAGAACTAAGTTGTAGACAAAAAAACTTGTAGCTTCATATACATCTCTAAGCCTTTGCACTTGTTCATAAACATTAAACTTTGAATCATGGAATCGTCTGTAAGCAAGTGAAATTGGTGTAGGATACCTACTTATTACCCTTTCAGTCAGAGATAATGGTACTAAAATATTAGCTATTTGATGCAGTTGTTGGGCTATTACTTCGATATCAATCTTCTCTACATTGGCTGTTTCACTAGGTTCATTTAATGTTTCAAGAAAAGGTAGTATTTCCTCTTTTATTTGTCGAATTACTACTGCTGTAGTGCTAAGTTTTTCAGCGTTATTTGCACTATCATTTTCTGGAATAAAGATTGGTGTCTGAGCCAAGCTACTTGGTGAGTACCACGGCATACCAGCTAGAGATGAGGCAAACCGTTGAGCTAAATTCTGCCCACTGTCTGACCTGAGAAAATCAAGTATATCCGATGGCTTGGCTTTAGTTTGGTCAACACGAATTCTGATAACTTTATCAGAAAAAACTACGGTTCCTTCTATATTATCTGGGACGATGGCCACTCTCTTATGTATAGGGCTGGTAACACGAGACATCAAAATGTCTCCAGCTTGAGCTAGATACCTTTCCAAATGTTTAATTTCTGATAAATCTTGAAGACGGATTCTAGAAGACTCATTAAAATTTATAGTTCCATCATCAAGAATATTCTTACCAACTAACAAATAAGCTTGTTCTGGCTTTAAATTACCTGTATCTTCAATTATAGTATATGAATTTATAATAGGCCTTAGTCCTAAAGTTATTTCAGAAATATCTCCCAAAAGAACAGTTCTAAAACCTTCTGGAACGCTAATATTAGCAACCGTGTCTTCTAATGAATATTCAAATATAGGTTTTTCAGGAAAATAGCTTAATTTTCTATTAGAAGGCGTGGAAAAAGCTAATATATTGGTTTGATGGATATAATCATTAGAAGCAATAATTTTATCTATGCTTTTGGCATTTCTTGTAATAAGAAGATCGTAAAAATAAGTACTTTCTTTAGAATTGTCTATAAGATTATTAAGCTTAATTAAGTAATCTATATTAGCTAAGTGTATTTGATGAGAATATTCCAATTCTTGATTTTGATTAATAATTAAAAAGTTTTCTTGGTTGTCTTTGAGGGCTTTGGCTAAAGAGTCCAAATCAGCATTAAGTTCACTTACATACAGTATGCGCTGATAAAAACCACTTTGGATAAGCTTGTGAATAAGCTGCATAATTACAAGAGTGCTTCCTGAGCCTTGAGCCATTGAAATAAGTCCACGCTTTAAGCCTGAAACTAAAGCGTCTAAAGCTCGTCCTAATGCTAACGCTTGAAACAATGTAGGCTGTCGAAAATTAGCTAAGCCTGGATATAAACGTGGGTCTGTAGGGTCTAAAGTTCTACCCAGGCATTGCCATAGGTCTTGAGGACTTGGAAATTTTTCCCAACTTTGGGTTAACCCATTTTCAAGGTTGAAGCCTAGATATTTTGAGCCATCAGTGGTGGCTATTGCTATTGGTAAGTTCATGATTTTCGCATAGTGTTTAGCCTGTTCAAGAGCTGTTGATTCAATAAAAGTTCCTCCCCCCTTACCCTCAACTACCGCCAGTGGATACCACTCATGAAGCAAAACAAAATCAAGGTTTAAACGAAGACCCTGAAGCGAAATTTTTGGTTCTTTCAGAATTCCATTCCTATGCCAACCGGACTCAATAATTTTGGTTTCAATCATAGCTACAATTCCTATTTATTTAGAAATATTGAAAATCAAAAGATTCTAATTTAGATAACCTTATGTTGCCCATTCTTTTGTATGCTGTAACGTCGTTAGCTTACAAATCACCCCAATCAAAATTTAGAAACCGTCTAGCATTCAGCTTGGTGTATTTTTCAGTATGTTTGATATCCCTATGTCCTAAAAAATCCTGAATCTCTCTAGTGCTGTAACCCTGATTCACCAAATAATAACCGCAGGCATGGCGCATCATGTGACAGTGAACTTTGATATCAAGCCCTGCCTGTACCGCCAGCCGCCCCATCAGCTTCCGCACCGCATCAGTGGACATCACTTCACCACGCTCAGACACGAAAATATATTTGCTATCAGGGTACTGTTCTCTCAGCTTTTTGAGTAATTCCAGTTCCTCATCTCTGAGGGGATGCACCCCAGAGTCACTGCCTTTCTCCCTGGTAATAAAAATCTGGCGTTCTCCCCACATCACCGCATCCCAGCGCAAGCCACAGCTCTGACCCACAGCTTCCCCCACCCTCAACCCGTGGCGAAACATCATCAGCATCAGCGTGTAGTCACGGTGGGCATAACGGGCAGGGCGATTAAGTGCGGCATCAAGTAGAGATCGCACTTCACTTGGTGTAAGGTATTCTCTAGACCTGTAATGCTTGTTAGATTTACGTCCTGGGGGTTGGGGATTCATTTATCTGGGAAGTACTGTCCGCTTTACGCGATATTTTCTGGACAGTATCAATTGTCCCAAATCCTTGTACTTTCGTGAAGAGCCGCAACGTTTTTGGGTCAGTTAAGTATTACTTATCTTTCAGCGACAGAAAAATTCTCTACACAGTGCGATTGATAA
>NZ_JADEWI010000084.1 GCF_015207705.1 Nostoc sp. LEGE 06077 | reverse complement strand
TAGATGAATTGAGGCATTTTATCTGGAAGCGTTTAGAGAAATTCAACACATCAATCGTTGCTTCTATTACAGGTTGGGATTTTATTCTTGATGCTTTATTTGCATCAGATTTTTCGTGAATTGGTATGACAGGGGACAAGGGACAGAGTTAAAAGTCTTTTATTTTCTAAGTTTTATCGCTTACCGATGTCCTAACTAACTTGGCTACAGCTATATCAAAAATGAATAAAAATTTCTGTAAGGGCGAAGTTTACGCCCTTACATTTGGGGCTACGGTGTACACACAAATGTTCGTTGAGTGCATCTGTCCCGCCTCGGAATGAATTCCGAGTCTCATAGCGCAAGTCATCTGAAGATGACTCAACCAAAAATGTCTTCCAGTCCACGCTTTGTGGACTTTGGCTATGAGCCTGGAACTTTAGTTCTAGGCGGGATACGGTTTCAGACTGCAAATTTTCGACTTGTGTGTACACGGTAGACATTTGAGTAGGGCGTTACTAACTACTCAACGCTTTGATAAACCGTTGCAAACTCTTAAACACACTGGGTTTTTTCACAGGTGCAGCATCAGTTGATGTCTGCCCTTGTCCCTGCATGAGAAGATAATCTATATCATCACCCGATGGTTTTTTAGGTAGTTCGGCAATTTTTTCCCAAGTTTCGCCTTTTTGTACCAAAACTTCCCACTGGCCGGGATAGCAGCGAAATACAGCGGTGTTTTCATCAACTGGACGCAGGTAGTAACAAGATTCAATGGTATTAAGAAAACGCTCACGAATTTGTCTAGCAGCGTAACCAATACCCACAGTACCAGAATCTTCTAGCCGTGGGTTCAACATCACGAAAGCGCGATCGCCGATAATTTCACAAACTTTTTCTAGTTGCGGTACTTCCACAGCCGTGGGGGAAACAAATAAGAAAATTTCATCTTCTGGTTGAATTTTAGACTGAATAGAGGCAGCCCTACCTGTACCGATATCAATAATTTGAAATGGTGCATCTACCCAATCACGCCGGGCTAAGGCTGCACCACCAGCATCGGCAAAGAAAACCTTCAACCGAGACTCATATTCAGCAAATAGCGGTATAAATTGTTCTGCTACGGGCATAGGTTTGAGTTCGGGGAACAGCAACTCAACTTGCACACGATTGTAACCATCTGCCAAAGCAGCTTTTGTCGCCTCACGGGCTTGAGCGATCGCATCTTCAAGAGTATCAGGAAGTTGAGTCATAGTTAATATCGAGTTTGAGAACTTGCATCACCAATGCTTAATTTTTGCAGTTTTACCGCCCAGCGATCGCCTGTTAATCCATAAACCTCATTTACTTCTGTCATCTGGCCCCACCTTAGCTATCTCATAACCTTGGGGATAACTGGGGATAGGAGAATCAATATAAAAATCAGTCTGAGTTCGAGGTGGGAGTAAGTGCATTAATCTGGCGCGGAATTTCAGTATTCTTACCATAGTGGAACGCAACAATGGTGAAGGGTGTTCAAAACCAAAGGCATCAAGCATTGTCTCATCAACTAAAGCATAGATAATCGGTTTCAATGGTTGTCGCATCCAACCAGGAAACCAACTCAAAAATAAAGCGAGGGTTGCTTCTCCGACGCGGCGGTTTGTGTCGGAATAGCGAAAATTTTCCCGTTCGTAGTCGAGTTTATAGCGTTCAAACTCTGCATAGATTTCGGGAATATTTTGAATGTGCATCCGTTTACCTACTTCTCGCCAAAAGTAAAAGCAAGCTAATTTTTCTTGTTCGCACATTAACCGCCAACCAAAATTAGCGTTCCAGTGGATAGGATCATAAATAAAGGTCGAAAGCACATATAAAAAATCGGCGTTGTCAATCTTAAAGCGTCCGTGGATGGCGTTCATCCGTTGCAATGCTTGTTGACCGCGATCGCTCTCATAACCCCATTTGACAATTTCTACCAACAAAATCGATGTGTCGTCATAGCGTTTTTGCGGATGTTGGTAAAATTCTTTTGTCTTATCGAGTAATTTAGAAATGCTGGGAACGCAGTAAGTTCGCATTAAGGCCAATTCAAGCGATCGCTGCATTTCCCAAGAAAATTCATAACCCGACATCAGGTGATATATCTGGCTATGGTCTTTTACTGGGTCAAGTTGCTGAATCTGATTCAGGTTTTGATAGCGATTGGGAAGCATCTTGATCAATTACGATAACTGTATTTATTGTTAATCATCTCTGTCGGGATTGATTTGTCACTATTTATCATGTTATTTTTAATCAGACCAATTGGTCTGTAATGCTTTTATGTCCAAAGGCGAAGAAACAAAGACTCGAATTCTCCAACAAGCGGCGGAACTGTTTAACCAACAAGGATATGCGGGTTCGTCTATTTCAGATATTATGCGTGTTACCGGATTGCAGAAAGGAGGAATTTACAATCACTTTTCTAGCAAAGATGAATTAGCACTCCAAGCCTTTGATTTTGCGATCGCCCTTGTCAGTCAGCGGACAAGAGCCGCAGTTCGCAGTAAGCATGATGCAATTGAACGCCTGGACGCGATTATGGAAGTATTTAGCAGCTTTGTTGAGCATCCACCAATTAAAGGCGGTTGTCCATTGTTGAATACAGCGATCGAGAGTGATGATACTCATCCAGCATTGCGCGATCGGGCGCAACAAGCAATGAACTCTTGGCTGAACTTAATTTCTCAAATTATTACCAAGGGAATTGATAGAGGTGAAATTCGCCCAGAAGTAAGTGCTGATGAAGTTGCAACTATTATGATTGCAACTTTAGAAGGCGCGATAATGATGAGCAAATTATACGACGATGTAATTCACATCCAAAGAATAATTACTCACTTGAAACAGTATATAACCACTAATCTTAAAAGCTATGGTACAAGTTAAAGTATATGGTTTAGCAGATAAACTCAACCCGATTAAATCAGAGTTATCTAATATTATCCATACTTCACTAATTGAAATTATCAAAGTTGCTCCGTAAAAGAAATTCCAGCGATTTTTTCCCTTAGAATCAGAAAATTTTTACTATCCTAACGACAGGTCAGATAATTATCTAGTTATCGAAATTAGTATGTTTGAGGGACGTTTCGTAGAAACAAAAAAAGGGCTAATTCGGAAACTAATTAAAGATATTCACGAAACCTGTGATATTTCTGTTAACGATATTGAAATTACTCTTTTTGAAACACCAAAATCTAACTGGGGTGTTAGGGGGACAATCGGAGACGAATTAAATTTGAATTACAAGGTAGAAGTTTAAATTGATACTTTCCCCGTAATTATCCAATGTAGATAATTATGGCTATTAAAAGACTGTTTGGTCTTTTAATATAAGTTTAGGAGGAAAGTTAATTTTTTTGTATAATTACAAACCTTTCGGTCTTTTATTGTGAGGAATATTGAGTTATGTTGAAGTTTTACTACAATCCAATTTCTCCTAATGCGCGGCGTGTATGGCTAACTTTACTAGAAAAAGAAATTGCTTTTGAGCCGATATTAATGAACTTAGATGGCGATCAATTACAAGCAGAATTTTTACAAGTTAATCCTTTTCATCATATTCCAGTGCTAGTTGATGATGACTTACAAATAGTCGAATCCCTAGCAATTATGGACTATTTAGAAGCGAAGTATCCGATACCTTCACTGCTACCCAAAGAGGCGCAAGCTTTAGCAAAAGTGCGGATGGTGCAGTATGTGACTGCTAATGAATTATTTCCCCAAATAGTCTCATTAATTTATGAAAATGCAGACTCACCGCAATTTCTGAAAGCCAAACAGCATATAGATAAAGTACTGCTATTTTTTACAGAGGTATTGGATAATTCTCTCTACTTTGGCAGTCAACAGCTAACTTTAGCAGATATTGTGGCTGGTATAGCTGTGTCTTCTTTACCCAGTTTAGGCATTAACTTGAATCATTATCCCAAGATAAATAAATGGATTGAGCGACTGATACAACGTCCAGTCTGGCAAAAAACAAAATTGAGTGTTGATGACTTTGAACAGTTCAAACGGCGAGTCAGAATTTTAGTAAAATTGCGTAGGCGCGAATTCAATCAGGGAAAGCGATGATTTGGAAATGCGATCGCTAAAAGCCTGATTAGCAACACGGTGAATGCTAGTCTGAGATAACCTGCATAAACTCATAACCCGACACCTATTGATTGAGTGAAGGGATGAAACCCTCACACCAAACACTCACACCAAAAGGAAAGCGGTTATGAAAACACATATTTTATTGAGTCTTGCTTGTTCTCTGTCTTTGTTAGGCGCAGTTACATCACCCACTTATGCTCAAACAGTTCCAGCTGTAGAAGCTCAACCACAAACCGTCAGTTCCGAAATCACCATTCCCCAAGACACGGCAATTATCGTTTCGTTTCCCGCGTCTGTTACTGTAGATGTTGGGCAAAAGAAAGATTATCCTTTGACTCTTCCTTTAGCTAGTGCGATTAAAGATTCTCAAGGTAATATTATTGCGCCTGAAAATACTCCTGTAAGTATAGTTTTAAAACCAAAAGAAGGGGGAGCAAAAATTGTGGCACAGTCATTAGTAATTAACGGACGAATTGTCACAATTAAAGCAGCCAGTCAGGTTATTCCTAGTACTACCATTACTCATAAGCGAGCTAATGATAAAGCAGTCGAAAATGGTTCTGTTTGGGGGAGAATTGGCGGTAGTACTTTAGGCTTTCTCAGCCAAGGAGATCCAGAGCAATTTGATCGAGGAGCTATGTTAGGAAGTGCTGTGGGATTGGTGACAGGTTTACGTTCCGCAGAAAATACCCGAATTGTGCAAATTCCTCATAGCAGTGTATATGTCTTATCCCTAGAGGCTCCTGTTAGTTTAACTCCTCGTTAATAGAAACAAACAAAATTTTAAGCTGCTTGCAAGATAGCTAAACGAAAATCATTTCTATTTTTCACTATCAAGTATCTTTCTTGCAAAGGTTGCCACTGCTGCCATAATTGGTAACGATTTTCTGCTAATAAATTAGCAAGTGTGGGCAAATGAGTATTAAATTCTGACTTAAAAATATCTGTCAGCCACTCTCCCATAACTACACTGTCTTGAATACTACCCAAAATGTCTTGAATACTTTTTACTTCTGCAATATAAGCTGAGTAAGATTCAGGATATAAGTCAGCGAATAATTCCATTTGATAACGCACACGTTTTGCTTGTTTGCGTAGATCATGAACAGTATCACCTTTATTCGTTAAATGTTGTTCTATTTTCTCGGCTTTCCAGTCAGTCCGAATCTTCACTTCCGATTCGATGACTTGGGTTCCCACTAGCCATCCTGGATGTAGGAAGAAAATACTTACTTCAGGTAATAGTAAATCAGGTAGTACTTGCTGAATTGGTAAAGAGGCTAAAGATTGATAACTCGGTTTTTCTAACCACTCTTCTAATGTTTGTTTAAAAGATTTATATGGTTCATCCTTAAGTGTATTCAACACATCAGCTAATGCAACTTCTCGCTGTTGTGCTAAAGCATGAAAAACTTTATGGAGAGATTTCTGTTCTTTATTTGGTAATTTTGGTTGGTAAAGGGTTTCTAAATTTTCTTTTAGTACATCCAAGTCTCGTAGGCTACCAAGACAACGAGAAATTTTACCAATCTTTTTATCGCTGGCTGGCTTTGGCAAATTGAGTACTAAATCAAATCTACTTACTGTGGTGCGAAGACGGCGCATTCCAACACGCATTTGGTGTAGCGCTTCGGGATCTTCATCTTTTTTTACAGTTTTTTCGTATTTTAAAGTTTTACTAAAATGCTTTTGAATCGCTTCGTGAGCATATTCCCCTAAAGTTTTTACTGTGGTTTTTGTAGCTATTTTCATAATTAATAGCAATTAGATACTTAATTGGGTGATTGCATAATAGCATTAGTTAAAAATTTATATCTATCTTTTGATATGCTTTTTAAACTTACAGCTATGACAACAGGTATTCATATTAACATTGGATATTTATTTTTTGTCACGAAATATAATTAAAAATTGGAGCAGAACCCAATTTTCAGCTATTAGGAATAATTCTAATTATGGGTATTAATTTATTATCTGCTTGTCAATACCCTCACGGATTAAATTTGCCGTTAAATTTACTTAATAAGAAGTGGCACAATCAGGCAATACGGTTCAGTTAAGGTAATGAGATGTGATTTCTCAATTTCTGCTTACCTATCAGACAATGAGCAAGATTTGGGGGAGAATCCCCCAAACCCCCAATCGAGGGACGGTTGCGTCCCCCAAACCCCCTCCAAAATAATTCTTTCGTTTTTTGTTGAATAATTATTTGTTGGTTTTGTTGTGATTTAGTTTTCTTATCTGAACCGTATTGCACAATCAGGGAAGTTGCTAATGGCATCAATTTAAAAGGGAACAAGGAAGGTTTCGGATGAGTTAAAGCTTAAAGGTTGGTAGAAATCGCTTGCACAGGACAAGTTGGAATACACTGTTCACAAACAATGCAGCGCGATCGCGTGAATGTCAGCTTGTACGTTTCTGGGTTCAGACTCAGTGCTTCTGTTGGACATACCCCAGTACACAAGCCACAGTCAACACAGATATCTTCATCAATGGCAATTTCTCCCAAACTCGAAGAAACACCAATATGGCGCGATCGCATCCATTCAATTGCTGCATCTAACTGATCGATGTCTCCTGAGAGTTCTACCACCAGTTTGCCGATTTGATTAGGGGCAACTTGGGCGCGGATAATATTGGCAGCTACGTTAAAATCTTTTGCCAGTACGTAAGTTACAGGCATTTGAATGGCACGCTTAGGAAATGTCAGAGTAACTCGTTTTTTCACAGGTTTAAGCAGGTAGAGGCGGACATACAAAAAGAAAGCGATAAACTAACATAGTGGCAATAGTTAATAAGTATGAATAAATTTCCTATGACTACAGAAGCACCCGTTAATTCTCCCGCCAAGCCGGAATCTACATTTGGGACACGTTTGAGAAACTTCTTAATTGTAATAGTAGCGATCGCCCTCAGCGTTGCCCTCGTCTTAGGGTTACGAACTGAAAGTAATTCTACCTCTATTGCAGAGTTGGGTAAAAACTCTACCCCCTTTGATGTGGCGTTGAGTAATGGTAAACCATCAATCGTTGAGTTTTACGCTGACTGGTGTACTGTCTGCCAAAAAATGGCCCCAGACATAGCACAACTAGAACAGCAGTATGCCGACAAAGCAAATTTTGTCATGCTGAACGTTGATAATAACAAATGGTTGCCAGAAATGTTGAAATATCGGGTAGATGGCATTCCCCATTTTGTATTTTTAACTAAAGATGGAGAAAGCATAGCCCAGGCGATCGGTGATATACCCCGTACTATTATGGGCAATAATGTCGAAGCATTAGTAGCCGGTACGCCTTTACCTTATGCCCAAGCAAGCGGTAAAACTTCTAAAGTTTCCACCCCAGTGGTACCAAAAGGCCAAGATGATCCTCGGAGTCATGGTAGTCAGGTGGTAAAGAAAGACAAGTAGTACAGCAGTTACCAATTACATAAGCTGTACCTCTAAAGATCCAGACACGCCATAAATCAATACGGTTCAGTTAAGAAAGTTTTCTTGTCTGGATAAGGAAACAGGGAATAGTAAAAGATACAAAAGCTTATCGGAACCGTATTGCGCTATAAATTAGACGTTAAAAATAACATTACAGGATGAATCCGATCAATGGATCATCCTCTTTTTAGCTCAATATAATTTTGGCATAAAAAACTTACCCAGCTTTGTGGACTGGGTAAAAGATTTATCTTCCACACACAGGAAGAAACAGGGAATAGTTTTTTGCTGTATTGACTTAATGTAGAAAGTCGAATTTGAGGAACTTAAACTTTAACGTATCAACCACCTGCAACAGCGGGGACAATACTCACTTCATCACCATCTTTCAATGATGTCTCTGTTCCCTCTAAAAAGCGAATGTCTTCGCTATTAACATACAAGTTTAAAAAACGTCGTGGTTTTCCGTCGTCATCACACAGGCGAGACTTTATCCCAGGACAATTTTTTTCTAAGGAATCGAACAACTCGGAAATATTATTACCGCTGCATTCTATAACAGCTTTGTTATCTGTGAACTTTTGGAGAGCGGTAGGAATTAAAACAGTAACAGCCATATTTGAAGTGTGAAGTGTGAAGTGTGAAACAAAGCCTGAATAAATTTAGACTAGAACTTGTTGCCATTCTAAGCGGTCAAGGGTGCGAGAACGTTCTAGCGCACGTTCAAAACTATCGAGTTTGGCATCAATTGTCAACGGTTCGCCAACGTAACCTTGAATTGCTTCTTGGGTTTTTAAACCATTACCAGTGATATAAACTACGGTAGTTTCGTCAGGATCAATCTTGCCAGCTTCTACCAATTTTTTCAGCACGGCGACGGTTGTACCGCCTGCTGTTTCTGTAAAGATACCTTCGGTTTCTGCCAGCAGCTTGATACCTTCAATAATTTCTGCATCGGTGACTGATTCTATATTACCGCCTGTCTTCTTGGCGATTTCAACAGCATATACACCATCTGCGGGATTCCCAATTGCGATCGATTTAGCAATTGTATTTGGTTTCACAGGCTTAATAAAGTCGCGGTCTTCTCTAAAGGCTTGAGCGATGGGAGAACAACCTTCAGCTTGTGCGCCGCTGAAGCGAACATTTTTACCTTCTACCAAACCAACTTCGACAAATTCTTTGAAGCCTTTATAGATTTTGGTAAACAGCGAACCAGAAGCCAGAGGCGCAACTATATGATCTGGTAATTCCCAACCAAGTTGTTCTGCAACTTCAAAGCCGAGAGTTTTGGAGCCTTCCGAGTAATAAGGGCGCAGATTAATGTTCACAAAGCCCCAACCATGTGTATTCGCCACTTCCGAACACAGACGGTTCACTTGATCATAGTTGCCTTTGACAGCCATAAGAGTTGGGCTGTAAATCAAGCTACCGAGAACTTTACCTGCTTCTAAGTCGGAGGGAATAAAGACACAGCAGTCTAAACCTGCATGGGCAGCGATCGCCGCTGTAGAATTAGCTAAGTTACCAGTACTAGCACAAGATACTGTGGTAAAACCTAATTCTCTTGCGCGAGACAGCGCCACGGATACCACCCGATCCTTGAAGCTGAGGGTAGGCATATTGACGGCATCATTTTTAATGTAAAGCTTGTTCAGTCCTAGGCGACGTGCCAAGCGCTGGGAACGCACCAAAGGAGTCATCCCGGTTCCCACATCAATTACATTGTCAGTTGCTACAGGTAAAAATTCACGATAGCGCCAAATTGAATTTGGCCCTGCTTGGATTTTTTCGCGGCTAACACTCAGGCGAATATTGTTGTAGTTATATTTCACTTCCAACGGCCCAAAGCAAAACTCACAAACATGACTGGCTTTGAGTTCGTATTCTGCACCACATTCCTTACACTTCAAAGCTTCTAAGGTGGCTGTGGTTGTTTGGGTGTGTGTGGAGGTTGCCTGAGTCATAGCGATCGCTTTCCCTGTTTGTCCGTCAACTGTCGCTTGATACTATCACGAGTAAAAATACCAGTCAAACATACCCGACTATTTTTGTCGGGTATTGTTGAGCCATCTACTATTTTTCTTGAGCGAACAAAAATCTATTTTTCTGATTGTTCAGCACTCAGTATTACGGTATTCAACTAATAGTTAAGTATCAAAAATTAGAAATATCTTGATTTTCTTTCAAGAGAAAATACTTAGTATTTTTAAGTATGAATTTTTGATATACCAGTATTTCAACTGTTTTTTAATTGGAGATGGTTGATTTACTTTTGTTATTGTTACGCAATATTGATGTAACAAGTAATAGCCGAAGTGTCAGTATTTGAAACCGCTCTTAAGTAAAATTTATTACTTGTATTTATGTGTTACTACATGAGATGAAACTAGTATTCCCAAGTGATTCGAGATTGCTTTAGTATCGGTTCCTTTGGATTTTAGATTTTGGAAGGATTGATTTATCGGCTTTTCAGCAATTCATTTTTCAAATTGGTCTTACAGCAAATTTGAATTTGCATAATTTAAGCGTATTTTGCACTGACTCTTATCGAAATTTATCAGGCTGCACCGTATCAAGCGACTACACCCAATGAAATCTCGTTATCGAATTAAAAAGACTAAAAACTGCATATTTCACAATACTTTAGTAGCAACAGTATTTTTAGCTAACGGGTTTTTCTTGGTCTCCCCAGTGTTAGCTCAAACTACGCCAACCGCAGCTGGTTCAACTATTGACAACCAAGCGACAGCCACCTACGAAGACCCCAATAATCCCAACGTACCAATTAACAGTACTTCTAACACCGTAACCGTCACAGTAGCGGAAGTAGCGGGAATCTCCGTTGTCGCTGGTACACCTGAAGATGATAACGGTGGAAGTATCCAAACAGGCGATATTATATATTTTCCATTTACCATTACCAACGTCGGTAACGACCCGACTAAGTTCCAAATTCCCACTCAAGCTGGTATTACCGGCCCAGGTACACAAGGCACACTACAATATAGTACTGACAGTGGGGCATCATGGACAAATGTTCCCAATGGAGGCTTCACTACATCTTCCATAGCTGTGAATGGCACGATACTAGTCAGAGTACCAGTCACAGTTAATTCTGGTGCAACATCAGGTCAAACCATCAAAGTTACTTTAGGGGAAACTAACCCGGCTGAAACTGCAACAAACTCACCTCGTAGCGGCTCAATTAATGACGCTAGAGACATTTATACGGTAGATAACGATAACTCGGATGGTATATCTGGAGAAATTACAGGTTCACCCGTTAACGGTGTCGTAGAAGGTAGCGCATCCGCCAGTATTACCATTAATCCGAAGAATTATTCTTTGGCTACCATCTTCAAAACTCGTGGTACTTATAACAATCAGAATACCCTCGGAGACATCACAGACGATACCATCAACTACAACTTAAGTTTGCAAGTTAGGTCTACTGATAACACCGGACAAAACATCACTCCGTCAGCTTTAGCTGGTTCTGATGTCCCTGGTCTGAGTGGCAAAAATATCTTAGTTGCTGATGCAATTCCCTTGGGAACACAACTAGCAGTCTCACCTACTGCTCCCAGCGGTTGGACTGTTGTTTATTCTACTAGTTTGCCCTCCACACCCGCTAATAGTGCTACTTGGACAACCTCAGCACCAAACTTATCTCAAGTCACTCGTGTTGGTTTTATTAAACCCACTACAGATGGTAATTCAGCCACTTACCTTGCTGCGGCTGATGCCCAATTAACCCAATTCTCCATTCAGGTCAAAGTTAAAGCTGGAGAGACACCACCTTTAACCATTGCCAACATCGCCCAAGTATTTGGTAAAACACCAGGAACAGATGCGCCTGTGTTCGACGAGTCTGGTGATCAAAATCCCAGTAACTTTAATGGAATCTCTGGTAATATGACACCCCCATCAAACACAGATACAAATGGGGATGGCGTACCAGACCAGTTACCACCGACTGTACCTGATGGTTATATTGATAATTCAAATGATTTAGCTGCAACTGGAACTGATACTGCTGGTAACAATACTGGCGATACTGAAAATACAACCGCCAACTCTGGAGGTGAAGCCAACGTATTCACCATCGATGTTATTTTACTGCTCAATGGGCCAAACGGTTCTCCAGAAGCAGTAGGGCCGAGCAATAACAATGATGACTTCACGAATAAATCTTCCGATGTTCCGACAGGTTTAACTCCAGGTTCAACATTTGATCCAGACCCAGTTACTTTTACTAACACAATTAAAAATACAGGTAATCAACCAAAAAATATCTCTTTACTACCTACGCTACCAGCTAACCCAGATGACTTGCCTAACGGTACAGTTGTGACTATCTCTGCTAATGGTGGAATATCGGCTACTTATACATACAATAACGGGGTTTTTACATTTACAAGCGGCGCTGGTTCTGTAGGCGGAAACCTAATTAGTGGTACAAACCCCATCCGCATTGATGGAGTAGCCGCAAATGGAACGGCCAACTATAGTGTCACTGTTGACTTACCTACAGATACGCCACTTTCAACCGATCCTGGTATTGAACGTGGCTTCCCTGTACCAATTACAGCATTTATCGACACTGATGGTGATGGTTTAGCCGTCGATGAACGAGCAACAAACATCACTATTAATCGTGTATACACAGGTTTCTTGCAACTAATCAAACAGTCACGGGTTTTAAAAGGAACTGGTCCGGCCGTTCAAGGTACTGATGGGACTTTGAGTACAACTGCAAAGAAACCAGCACCAGGAAACATTATTGAGTACGTTATTCAGTACAAAAATATCTCTGAACCACCGCCAGGAAGTGGGAGTAATAATGTAATTTTGAATGCTGACAAAGTGGTGATTACAGAAGATGGCACTGTAATTCCCAATAATTGGGCGCAAGATAACGACAGTAATGGCGCAATTGATACTAGCCATGTTGCTGGCTCGGCGCAAGATTCTGGAGGAACAATCACATTTTTTAGTGGGAATCCAGCTACTACTAATGCTACTAACACAACTAGCGGGACTTCTGTGACTACTGATGTCACTAAATATGTAGATACCGTTAATAGTAGCGTTGCTCCTGGTGTGACAAGAACATTTACCTTTCAACGCAAAGTTAACTAATAGTAATTTATCAGGGTGACTAAAATGAAACAGATTTTTATTCCAGGAATTGGGGCAAGTTTATTGCTGATGACATCTGCATTTATGAATGATGTATCAGGCGTAAAGTATGGATGGCAAACGAACAGTGTAGTAGCACAAACTCCTCAAAAACCACCAGCTTTAAAGTTAGTATTGGCAGCAGAAAGGCGGGTATTGCTTAAGGATCAACAAGGTAAGCAAAAGATAAACTGGCAGGGTTTGAATAATCAAGAAATCGTCAAACCAGGAGATATATTACGCTATACCTTGATTGGAGAAAATAGTAGCGATCGCCCACTGAAAAAACTTAATTTTAATCAACCTATTCCTAAAGGTATGGTTTATGTTTTGCAATCGGCTAATTTTACTGGTGATGTCAAGATTAGCTACAGCATTGATAACGGAAGCAGCTTTGTCAAAAATCCCACAATTAAAGTTACTCTACCTAACGGCAATGTAAAAATGCAACCTGCACCCGCTAGTGCTTATACACATATTCGCTTTTATAGCCCAGTAATTGCCGCAAAAACTACACTCAAATTCACTTATCAAACTCAAGTTAAATAAAAATAATCAGAGTTTGCAAATTTCACATTTAATACTTCATCACTTTTTTACCAATTAGCCTTTACAACTTAAATATTAATTTTTAAAATGTAAATCCATCTACTAAAAATGGCATTGCAAGTAAATGAAATCAGGAAGTATTGCACGAAGGCAAAAGCAGATTATTTTTAGTAGCAAACGGCAAGATAAATTGTCTAGATTTATTATATTTGTTGGTTTTCTTACTACGATTTTGCCTTTAAAAGCAACAGCACAACAAGCAACAAAGGATATTGTTAATCAAGCTAGTTATACTTATACAGATTCAAGCAGCAATATTCAATATCAAGGAGTATCTAGCGAACTTAAACTATTAACTAATTCTATTATTTCAACTAGTAAATCAGGAACTATTTTAGGTTGTGCTGGTACAGCTTTAGCAGATTATACAGGGTTTTCTGTAGGCTTATATGAATCAAATACTAATGATCCCACAGGCACTGAATTAGGCAAAATAGTACCTTTAACTCAGACAGAGTTGCCAGATATTCCTAATAATAGTATTGCTGGCGGTCAGACCCCCAATATTGAAAATGCTAATCCTTTTTTCTTAAAAAATAGCCCAGCAGGTGTTTACAACCTGCTTCTTGACCCGAATAAAGGTCAAACTGAGGTAGGTAAAACTTACATTTTGGTAATTAATCCACCACAAAATTCTAGTTACCAACAGCGGCGGATTAAAATTCAAATTACTGGGGGCAATAGCACTACTAATAACAATATTAAATATGTAGCGACTTCTTTGGATGGGGAACCTTTAAATAGCACAGGTGCAACCAGAATTGAGGACACATTAGTTACGGTTCCGAATGGGGAAATTAACCAAAGTAGTTTATTGACCTTGGGATTTACAGCTAATTTGTGTGCAGCACAGCAGTTACAGATTATTAAAACAGGCGATCGCGCCACGGCAGAACCAGGAGATACAGTTATTTATCGGATATCTGTGAAAAACTTATCCGATATTGGTTTAAATAACTTAGTTGTCACCGATAATTTGCCTTTAGGCTTTCATTTCATCACCAAATCTGTACGCGGCGAGTTGGATGGTCAAACAGTCAGCATCACCACAGAACGCAATGGCAATACAGTCACCTTCCGCACAGATGTAACTATCCCATCTCAAAAAGTGGTGAATATTGCCTACGCGGCTCAACTCACACCTGATGCAGTACGGGGGACTGGTCGCAATAGTGCGATCGCGCGTGTACTCAGAACTGACAACAGCCTAGCTGCTAAAGATGGCCCAGCAACGCACCAATTAGTCATTCGACCGGGGATTGTTGCTGACTGCGGCACAATTATCGGTCGTGTCTTTGAAGATAAAAACTTTGACGGTGAACAGCAAAATGGTGAACCAGGAATTCCCAATGCCGTAATTTTTCTGGAAAACGGTAATCGCATCACCACAGATCCCAATGGCTTGTTTTCTGTCGCCAATGTTTTGCCAGGCAGCCATACAGGAGTACTCGACCTCAGCAGTGTTCCTGGCTATACCTTAGCTCCCAACCGCAAATTCCGCGAACGCAATACGCAATCTCGCTGGGTGCGTCTGGAACCGGGCGGCTTAGTCAGAATGAACTTTGCTGTCACCCCCAGCAGGAGTAAATAAAGTATGAAACCTCAACTACACGGTGTAACTACCTTTAATCTCAGGCTGATGGGTGCTATGGCAGGTGCAATCAGCGTTGTTTTGTGTCCAGCTATAGTGCAAGCACAAACATTCATTCCCGAAACAGAAAATAGTGTCCAGAATCAGTTTCCCTCTGCTTCTACCTTAGCCACGGCAGATAATCAAACTTCTGTGAACACATCCAGAGAAGTTGATGAACTCTCTCAGCCAAATCCTTTGCCACAAGACAGTCAGATTGATAGTTCGTTGCCTGATAATAACGAGCTTACTGCTGTTGAGCTTGCTTTAACAAAAACCACCATACAACCATTTAAGCCAGCAACTGACATTCAAATTCCGAAAAACTTACGTAAAATTGCGGCAGCAGTTGAAAATCAAAATACAGCTATCAAAATTCTCAATCCATCTACTGATAGTGTAGTTGATGTGCCTGCTACTAACGTCAGTGTGCAATTTCCTAGCGGTAGTCAGGTGGAATTGCGCGTCAATAACGTACTCGTAGACTCGTCCTTAGTTGGACAGACAGCGACTGATAGTAATACCAATTTAGTTACACAGACATGGTATGGTGTCTCACTCTCAGCCGGAGAAAATATCATCTCTGCACAAGAGGTAGGTCAACCAGAATCATCTGTAACAGTACGGATAGTAGTGCGGAGTGCGCCAAAAAAACTCACAGTAGAAACAGTTGAAGCTCGGATTCCGGCTGATGGACGTTCGACTGCAACTATCCGTGGGGAATTAATTGATGAAAATGGCAATCGCTCTAACCACGATGCTGTTGTGACTGTGATACCAACGGCGGGAGAGTTAGTCGGAAAGGACTTCAAACCTGATGAACCTGGATTTCAGGTAGAAGCGAAAGCTGGGGAGTTTACCGCCACATTGCGTTCTGATTTAAAAGCTCAAACAGTCCGCATTCGTGCCGCAGCCAATGATTTAGAAGCCTTTACCCAACTGCAATTTGAAACAGCGTTGCGGCCAAGTTTATTGACTGGTGTTATTGATGTCCGTTTAGGTGCCAGAGGTACAGATTATTACAGTAGTTTTCGAGATTTTGTCCGTCCTGACAAAGATACCAGCACCCAATTAGATTTTCACTCAGCGATATTTGCCACAGGTGCAATAGGCGAATGGTTGTTTACAGGTGCATATAACAGTTCCCGCACTCTTAACGAAGATTGTAACTGCGACAACCGTCTATTTAGAAACTACCAATTTAACGAACAAAACTATCCTGTTTATGGTGATAGTTCCAGAACTGATGTTGTTGCACCTTCTATTGATAGTGTATTTTTGCGGTTTGAACGTACTTCTAAAACTCCCAATGCTGCTCCTGATTATTTCATGTGGGGTGATTATGACACAGAAGAGTTTGCCCGCACATCCCAGCAATTTACTTCTATCACTCGTCAATTACATGGGTTTAAAGCCAACTACAACTTTGGGAATTTTCAATTTACAGGCTTATATGGCAATAATCTCGAAGGCTTTCAACGAGATACCATTGCACCTGATGGTACGAGTGGTTATTACTTCCTTTCTAGAAGGTTAGTCATCGCTGGTAGTGAAAATGTTTTTCTGGAATTAGAAGAACTGAATCGCCCTGGTACTGTATTGGAGCGTAAACAACTCAGTCGTGGCCCAGACTACGAAATTGATTACGATCGCGGTACATTAATCTTTCGTGAACCGATTCTCCGCACTGATATAGATAGTACTGGACAAGTCTTAGTCCGACGCATTGTAGTTAGCTATCAATATGACAGTCAAGATTCTGACAGTAATATCTATGCAGGTCGATTGCAATACAACTTCTCCCGTAGTTTGAATCAAGAAAGTTGGTTAGGTGCGACTTTCGTCCAAGAAAATCAAGGAGTACGGGACTTTCAACTCTATGGTGCAGATGCGCTGATTTCTTTAGATAGTAATGGCAGGCTAATTGCTGAATATGCTCATTCCAGCAATGATTCAGAAGTGATTGGTAAAGTCAGTGGTGCCGCTTACCGTCTAGAAGCCGAGGGACAAATTAGCAATGCTATTCAAGGACGTGCTTATTATCGATTTGCTGATACAGGCTTTGCCAATAATGCCACCATTAGCTTTGTACCTGGACAAACCCGCTATGGAGCGCAATTAACCGCTAGACTTTCGCAAAGAACTAATTTTCGGGCGCAATATGACCATGAAGATAATTTTGGTATTGCACCCCAACCGCTAGATACTTTTGAAGAACTATTTGCACCACGTTTGGACGCTACACCAGGGAGTCAAGTTGATAACTCCTTGACAACAATTTCCGCCGGGATTCAACAACGCTTGGGTAAGGCTACCGTTGACGTTGATTGGATTCATCGCCATCGAGAAGATAGGATTCCGGTGAATGCTTTAACGAGTGATTCTCATCAATTGCGATCGCGTCTGACTTTTCCCATCGTTAAAAACCTCACTTTCGCCGCCCAAAATGAACTCACCCTATCTTCCAGTGCAGATACTGTTTACCCAGACCGTACCATCTTGGGCTTGAATTGGGCCGCTATTCCTGGTGTAAATATCAGTCTCGCTCAACAGTTTTATAGTAGCGGTCAACAAAGTGGCAATGCCATCACCAGTTTAAGTATTAATGGCGAGCATAAACTCGGCACAGATACGACTTTGACAGGTCGTTACTCAATTTTAGGAGGTGCAAATCAACTCACTACTCAAGGCGCTATTGGTCTGAATAACCGTTGGAAAATCGCTCCTGGTTTACGGCTGAATCTGGCTTACGAACACGTATTTGGCAGCTTCTTTAACCGCACGGGTGCAGGACAACAATACGCCCAACCTTTTACAGTTGGTCAAGCCGCTTCATCTATAGGGTTTGAGAGTGGCGATAGCTACAGCGTTGGGTTGGAATACAGTGATAACCCTGAGTTTCAAGCGAGTACCCGTTATGAACATCGTACTTCTGCTAGTGGTTCTAATACAGTTATTTCGGCAGCAGCCACAGGCAAAATTTCGCCAGCCCTGACGGCTTTAGCACGTTATCAACAGGCAAATTCAGCCAATCAAAAACTCATAGGTTTAGGTGATACGGTGAACCTCAAATTAGGTTTAGCTTACCGTGACCCCAGTAATGATAAATTTAATGCTTTATTACGGTATGAATACAGAGAAAATCCGGCGGTGATACCTGACACTATTCTATTAGGTAGTGGTACAGGCTCTCAAGACCATACCTTTGCTCTAGAAACCATCTATGCACCTAACTGGCAATGGGAATTTTACGGTAAATATGCTTTGCGGAACAGTACATCTTACCTAGCCAACGATTTAGTCGGGACTAGTAGTGTGAACTTGGGGCAATTGAGAGCTACTTACCGCGTGGGATACAACATGGATTTAGTAGGAGAGGCGCGTTGGATAGGGCAAGGTAATTATAGTGAAACAGGCTTTGTCGTCGAAACTGGTTATTATTTATCGCCTAACTTGCGTTTAGCTGCTGGATATGCTTTTGGGCGAGTTGATGACCGAGATTTTTCAGGTGTGCGTTCCGCTGGCGGCCCTTATTTGGGTTTAACCTTGAAACTCAACGAATTATTTGAAGGTTTTGGACAGCAGAAAATCCCCCCACCACAGCGTTAGAGCCGAGAAATCTAGCTTTTTAACAATTGGTGGTAGATTTAGCGACACTTTGGGAAATCTAAAAGCTAAAGACTTGGTAAATGAGGTAGTCATTTTTCGCCAATAGTATTTCTGAATATACCGGGAATTTAGTGGTGCGATCGCTATCATTCAATTGACATCAGGAGCTAATAACACAGCAATGGATCTACTGCACAGACGAAAATGCTATCAGAGATTATTCAACAGTTTAGGATTATCACTATTAGCTCTAAGTGTTTGCTCACAAACTGTCCGAGCCGAAGGAAGCCGCACACTGTATCCTAGTGGAGCTACGGGTAATCGCGCCAACATCGAATGGCGTAATAGTACTTATGGTAATTTAGTAAAGCGCCGTACCTTACTCAGAGTCTACGCCCAAGCTGGTGAATATATTCTCATGGGGTCTTCGGCAGTCAAGGTTAGTAATGGCAATATTCGGGTATTCAATCCTGGTGCTGTTACAGATCCCGTTGGTAACGAAACAATTCCGGCTGCGGGTTCCGAGGCTTTTAGTTGTGTTGCTCAAACAGGAACAAATACAGGTAAAATTACCAGTCGGACTCTGGAGTTAGCCGGGCCACGTTCTGCTGATGGTACAGGTAACACCAGTGGTTATATACCCTGTGTTTATCAAGCGCCAACAACCGGCGTTTATACAATCGTTTTTTCTGGCCCTCAAGGAGAGAACTCTAACAACGAAACAGTAATCACAGGGGACATTGAGTTAACTAGTGCCAACAATTTTAATAATCAGCAATTTACCAGTGTTGCAGCTTGGGATGTCACAGTCCGCAGCAGTGCAAGCTCAACCACAGATATCAACGGCAGGTTATTCACTTACTATTTTGCCTTTTTTACTGGCGATAACGGTCGATATCTCAATTTTCCCGTTTATCCAGTCACTACAGATGGCTACCAATACAAAATAGAGCTAAGAGGCACAGATCCGAATGGATTCATTCTTTACGGCAACCAAGTAGGATTTTATGATAGCGATGGTAAAACACCTCTTTATCATGATGTTCTGGCAAAAGATAATACCCTGACTCCCCTAGAAGCAGGTACTAGCTTATCTCGGCCACAATATGCCACATTTTTGAATCCTTTAGATACTCAAGCACTGTCATCTATTGATCGCTACCGACCTGACGGTAATTTTGATGGCACTGGTATTCCTCTCAGCCCTACTGTACCCACTGTAAATAGTTTGAATTTTCTAGGTACAGCCACTGGAAATACAAGTTCTTTAGGTACAGGCGGTACTTTTAGTTTCGACACTAACATAACGGGCAACTACGAAATTGTTATTAGTAGAGATGGCTCAAATTTTGACCCCACTAACAGCCAAAACCGTGTGTTAAGAGGTGTGATGAACACATCCGGCTTACAGTCTGTTAGTTGGAATGGTAAAGATAATAGCGGTGACAATTTCCCAGTAGGGGCTAACTATCAAGTTCGCGTCAAAGTTCATGCAGGTGAATACCACTTTCCTTTACTGGATGCAGAGAATAATTTTTCTGGTGGGCCGACAATTACAATGCTGAACAGTACTAATCCACTAGGAAATACCACTGTATTTTATGATGACCGAGGATATACAACAATTGGTGGTAAAAATGTTGGTGTTCCAAATAATGTACTTTGTGGTATTGGTCAACCAAGCCCAGCTTTTAGCGACCCAATTTCTGGGTTTAATAGCAGTAACAACGACCGGAAATTTGGTCAGTTTGGCAATAATGGTAACACTAATGCAAAATGCACTGGTTCTTTTGGAGACAGTAAAGGACTAGATTTATGGACGTTTTATCCCAGTAATAGAGAAACTACACCATTAAATATTATTGACTTTGGTGTAACTATCTCTGGCGCTTTATATGAAGATAGCGATCGCGGAGATGATTTTGATACTGGTGAACCAACTTTACCTGCTGGGATTAATGTCAAACTACTCAACGCTAGTGATAACTCTGTTGTAACTGTAACTACTACTAAGGCAGATGGTACTTACAGCTTTACTGGGGTGGCAAATGGTAGTTATAAAATTCAAGTTGATACTACCAATAGCAACATTCCTACGGGATTTTCTTTGGGTACATCTAATGACTTAGCTGTGACTGTCTCTGGAAGTGCGATAACCAATCAAAACTTCGGCTTTGATGTTTACAAAGTCTCGCCTCAAGCGGGCAAAATCATTATTAATGAAGTGCTATATAACGAAACAGGCTCAGGAAATAGTGCTAGTACAAACGATGAGTTTATCGAACTTTATAATGCTTCTTCTTCACCTGTTGACTTGAGTGGGGTCAAATTAGCCGATGGTAATCTGATTGTTAATAGTGTTGAGGCTCCATCAAATGCCTTTAATTACACATTTCCCAATGGGACAACTCTACAACCAGGACAATACGCCGTTATTTGGATAGGCTCTCAAAACGCTAATACTCAAGCTACAGAAGCAGCGTTTCAAGCTTGGTTAGGGTTTTCCACTCGACTGACTAACGGTGGTGATGATGTCTGGTTATACGATAGCCAGAATCAAATTATTGATTATGTTGCTTACGGTTCTGGTAATGCAATTAGCACACCTCCGCCTAGTTCTCTCAATCTTTGGGACAATACTTATCAATCAAACATTGCTAATGCTGCTGATGCTCAGTCGATTAGCTTAACCCGAAATGGTAATGATACTAACACCAGTGCTTGTTGGGAAGCAACAACTAGTGGTAACGCCAGCAGTAGATGTCCTAGTTATTTACCAACTAGAGATACGGATAATGTAGGTACTAGAGTCACCAGCGTTGGTGTTAATAATAATGGTAGTCCCAAGGTAGTGTTAGTGAAACGCATTACCCGCATTAATAGTGACGATTTAAACGATAGTGTAGATGGTGCTGGTACTGATGATAATGATTCTAAATGGCCGAGTAGTTACTTGCGAGGCAAGATAAATGCTACTGGTGTCAAGCCAGGAGATGAGGTGGAGTACACTATTTATTTCCTCTCTAACGGTAGCAGTAGTGTTACTAATGTGAAATTCTGTGATTTGATTCCAGGGAATACTACTTTTATTCCTACCGCGTTTAATGGTCAAACACCTAATGATGGTGGTTCGGGGGGAAACCAAGGTATTGCAATGGCTATTGGTTCTACTACGCCAACTGTTTATTTTAGTAATGCAGCAGATTCTGATCGAGGAACCTTTTACACAGCGAATGATTCATCTACGCCTACAAGTTGTGGTAGTAATACAAATGGGGCTGTAGCAGTCAATGTGACAAATTCTAGTCTAACTAGCTTACCTGCGGCGACTGGACAAGGCACACCGACTAATTCTTATGGTTTTATTCGTTTCCGTGTCAAGATAAACTGAGCAAGCTTTGTGCGATCGCTGGAGTTGTAAGACTTATATACAAAGTCTGTCTGTAACAACTGGGTATAAGGCAATAAGTTCAGATAAGCTTTTTTGTCTTTTACTGTTCCCTATCCCTCTTCTGTCACTTTCCGAGTATTCTAAATAAAAGGATTAAAAGAAAAAACTCTGGAAGGTAAGCAGGGCAATGGATGTGGAATTACAAATCCTGAAACATTTACGTCGAGACGCTCACCCAACA
>NZ_JADEWI010000011.1 GCF_015207705.1 Nostoc sp. LEGE 06077 | reverse complement strand
CCCCTGCCCCCTGCCTCCTGCCTCCCTCTCACCTTCCCTTCACCGGCGGTTGGCTAGGATGGCTTGGCTATGATGTGGCTTGGGAAATTGAACAGCTACCTTTTGTTAAATCTGACACCTTACCCTTCCCTGTAGCTTTTTGGTATGAACCCGCCTCTTTTGCCATTTTGGATCATGTTAAACAAATTCTCTGGTTGGCAGGTAGTGACATTGATGATGTTAATAGGTTAAAAATTCTTTTAGAAGAGAAAAAATCAGGGGATTCACTCTACCAAGTTACCTCCTCACAAGATAAACCCATCAGTTTCGCCCCTGAGTTCTTCACATCGCAGTCAGATTATGAAACATCCGTCAACCGCGTCAAAAAATATATTCAGGCTGGAGATATCTTTCAGGCAAATCTTTCTTTGCGATTTGCAGCATCTACAACAGCTTCTGGCTGGTCAATCTACCAAGCATTACAAAAAATTAATCCTTCACCTTTTGCCAGCTACTGGCAGACTCCTTGGGGTGAAGTAGTTAGCTGTTCACCAGAACGGTTGGTGCTATTACAAAATCAGCAAGCCGAGACTCGACCAATTGCCGGAACGCGATCGCGTGGTGCTACCCCAGAACAAGATAATCAATTGGCACAAGAACTACTCAGCAATACTAAAGAACGGGCAGAACACATCATGCTGGTAGATTTAGAACGCAATGATTTAGGGCGAGTTTGTGAATGGGGAACAGTAAAAGTTGATGAATTGCTCACAATTGAGCGCTATAGCCACGTTATGCACCTTGTTAGCAACGTTAAAGGTACTTTACAATCCGACCAGAGCGCCGTTGATTTAATTCGTGCCATGTTCCCTGGCGGCACAATCACAGGGTGTCCAAAAGTGCGGTGCATGGAAATCATCGAAGAACTAGAGCCTGTGCGGCGTAGCCTATTCTACGGTTCCTGCGGCTATCTCGACTGGCGCGGTAACTTAGATTTGAATATTTTAATTCGTACCCTGCTATTAGCTCCAGCATCTCCAGTAGAGGAGCAGAAGAGTAAGGGTGTAGGGGTGCATACTTCGGCTTACCTCGACTTCGCTCGGTACAAGTCGCTCAGTAACCAAGGGGGTAGGGGTGTAAGGGCGGCTCAACTCCCGCTACCGCTAACAGCACTTAACACTCAGCACTCAGCACTCAAAACTGTTTGGGGACAAGTGGGAGCAGGTATTGTGGCAGACAGTGATCCTGAAAAAGAATGGTACGAATCTCTGCACAAAGCACAGGCACAACTAGCAGCCCTAAAAATCATCAATTACCAGTAGTTGGCAATTATTGGTTATTTTGTGCCACAGAATAATAATTATGGCAACATGGAGAGAAGCCAGCGCCAATATCAATTTGCGAGTCAGCCTTGGCTATTACTTTAGAGGGTAAATCTTTTTGCGATCGGCAAAATTCAACAAAAAGTAGAGATTTTTTGTTTTGTCCATCGCAAATAAGTCCGAGTTATCAAAGAAGTCTCATCAACCCTTGCGTGCCTTTACCTTCTCCTAACTATTAGCTTCATTTGCCTAGTGGGCATCAGATTAATGATTTCATAACTGCTATGTGATGGCAGAAGTTACTCAATTGGAGTAGTTTTAACTAAATATTCTGACGAATAGTATGATCATCGTCTGAATGTTTTGTAAGAACTACGAATAAATATTCATACTCCTACCTTGATTCCTAAATGACTTCAGAAACCTCCGAAATTTACATAAATCATCCAACTTGGGGCTTACTTTATCGAATCTGTATGGTTGACGACAACCAAGATATGTTCACTACACTTTATGCCCAACGCTTATTTTTTCTGGTCACAAACGACGTTAAAGGTGTTAAATTTCAATCCATTGGACGCACAGAGGCCAGGATGATGTTAGAAAATCGTTTGCGTACCCTGCGACGCAATGGGCAATCTCAGGAGTACGATCAGCTTCAGAGTGTTTTCCAACGCACCTTCCAATGAGTAGTTCGATTGACGAACATATTGCCAATATTCGTGCCTCACTGCCTCCTTCTGTCAGGTTAATTGCTGTCAGCAAGCAAGTTTCGGCAGAGGTGATTCGTTTAGCTTATAATGCCGGAATTCGTGATTTTGGCGAAAGTCGTATCCAAGAAGCTGCCAGTAAACAAGCTCAGTTGCAAGACTTATCAGATATTACTTGGCATTTTATTGGACATTTACAAAGCAACAAAGCCAAAAAGGCACTGGAATTATTTGAGTGGATTCACTCTGTAGATAATTTGAATTTGGCGCAGCGCTTAAATCAATTAGCACAACAGATGGGAGTGAGTCCAAAAGTGTGTCTGCAAGTCAAAATACTTCCTGACCCGCAAAAGTCGGGTTGGAGTGTTCGAGAATTACTTGCTGACTTAGGGGAACTCAACCAGTGTAAGTATTTACAAATTCAGGGATTGATGACAATTCCGCCTTTAGGGTTGACTGAGGCGGAAATCATGGATGTATTTAATAGCACTTGCCAGTTAGCGAAAGAAATCCAGTTACAAAATTTGCCGAATATTCACATAGAGCAACTTTCAATGGGGATGTCAGGCGATTATCAACTGGCAGTACAAGCTGGAGCAACGATGGTAAGATTGGGAACTATTTTATTCGGCGATCGCCATTAATTTCGCTGGCAGCAATTCTTAACTAGTTGTAGCAGTAGCTCTAGGTAGACAATACAGATAATTTTCCTAGACTACTGGTACAATCAGGCACTAAAAAAATATTAAAAAAAGTAACGAATAATCAAAAAAACCTGTAATTAAGCTTTATATCCTAAAATCTTTGGGATATAATCTTGACTCATTATTGTATCTAGGTTAAGGTACAGGCGTTTACAAAAGCGTCAGTTCGTTATCCATAGTTGTAATAGAAGCTACAAACAACGATAAGATTACTAGATTGTCCGTCCTTTGTAGTGATCTTTAGTGGCTACATCAACTAACAGCCAAATCGATAAAGGTAATTTGCATCAGGAGCGTACCAAATGAACAATATCTTTTCTAAACTTCGAGACTTTGTAGGGCTAAATGAGCAGGTAGAATACGAATATTACGAAGAAGAAGCAGATACAGATAATTATCAAAATCTGTATCAAGAGGAAAATCCTCAACCTGCGCCCGCAGAAGCTACTACACAAAATCGACGTTGGCGGGAACCCATGACTACAATGGGTAATGATGTAGCAACAGGATCAAAGTCTACGATGGGGAACGTAATTGGTATGCCAGGAGCAGTGAACGGGATTTCAGAAGTATTAGTACTTGAGCCTCGTACATTTGAAGAAATGCCCCAGGCTATTCAAGCCTTGCGTGAGCGGAAGTCAGTAGTACTCAACCTGACAATCATGGATCCAGATCAAGCACAACGTGCCGTTGATTTTGTTGCTGGTGGAACTTACGCATTAGATGGACATCAAGAACGGATTGGAGAAAGCATCTTTTTGTTTACGCCAAGCTGTGTGCAAGTCAGCACCCAAGGTGGAGTTATTCATGAAGTACCACAACCGCCAGCTCGTCCTGTACGCACCACCCCAACTGCCACACCAAACTGGGGAAATGAACCGAATCGCATGGCACAATAAGTTTAAATTAGTTAATAGTCCAGAGTCAAAAGTTCAGAGTCCCAAGTTTTTGACTCTAGGCTATTAACTATGGACTATTGACCATGAACTAATGACTAAAAAATTTGGCTTAATTGGTGGTGGGGTAATGGGAGAAGCGCTGTTATCCCGCCTCATTGCACATGGCATCTACCAACCCTCAGAAGTAATTGTTAGCGAACCCCAAGGGGCGCGGCAAAATTTTTTACAGCAGCAATATGATGTGACTGTGACAGCAGATAATAGCTTGGTGTTTGAGCAAGCGCAGGAAGTCATATTTTTAGCTGTTAAACCGCAAGTATTTAGTGCGATCGCTCAAGAATTAGCAGATATTATTTCGGTAGAACACTCACCTTTGGTGATTTCGATTTTGGCAGGAGTGCCTTTACATCACATAGAAGCGGCATTTCCCCAACTCCCAGTCATTAGAGCCATGCCTAATACCCCAGCAACTGTAGGGGCAGGGATTACAGCAATCTGTTTAGGTGCATACACAAACGCCAAACACCACCAAAAAGCTTTGCAAATATTTTCCGCAGTGGGAGAAGTTGTCGAAGTTTCCGAAAGCTTGATGGATGCTGTCACGGGACTATCTGGTAGTGGCCCCGCTTATGTCTCTATTTTAGTAGAAGCCTTAGCCGATGGTGGAGTTGCCGCAGGCTTACCCAGAGGTGTTGCCAACCAACTCGCCCTACAAACAGTCTTGGGAACTGCACAATTACTGCATAACAGTAAAATGCACCCAGCAGAATTGAAAGACCGAGTGACCAGTCCTGGTGGTACTACAATTGCTGGCATTAGCCAATTAGAAAAAGCCGGATTTCGTTCCGCTTTAATTGAAGCAGTCAAAGCCGCCACAGTGCGATCGCAAGAATTGGGGAAATGAAAAAGTGTGAAATATGAAGTATGAAATTTCATCCTTCTGTTCCCTGCCTTCTGGTTCCTAATCCCTATTCCCTACTTTCTATAACGAAGTTGACAAAAGACCCGTTAATATAGTAAACAGTCTGGTTGCAAATGTGATTGAGTGAATTATCCCGCACCGTCTCCAGAAATTAACTTAGGGTCGATATTTCCCTTTGATCTGGATCAGTTTCAGAAAGATGCGATCGCGTCCCTTAACGCTGGACGCTCCGTAGTTGTATGTGCGCCCACAGGTTCGGGCAAAACATTAGTCGGAGAATACGCTATTTATCGCGCCCTAGCGCGAAGAAAACGTGTATTCTACACTACACCCCTCAAAGCGCTGTCAAATCAAAAATTACGCGATTTCCGGGAAAAATTTGGTTCCGATTTGGTAGGACTGTTAACCGGGGATGCCTCCATTAACAGAGATGCACCAATTCTGGTGATGACCACAGAAATCTTCCGCAATATGCTCTATGGCACACCCATCGGGCAAGTTGGCATTTCCTTAGTAGATGTGGAAGCGGTGGTATTAGATGAATGCCACTACATGAACGATCGCCAACGCGGTACAGTTTGGGAAGAATCAATTATCTACTGTCCCCGTGAAGTGCAACTAGCAGCCCTCTCTGCCACAGTTGCCAACAGCGAACAACTAACAGATTGGTTAAATCACGTCCACGGCCCCACCGACCTGATTTACTCTGATTTTCGCCCAGTACCCTTGGAATTTCACTACTGCAATCCCAAAGGTCTGTTTCCCCTACTGAATGAGAGCAAGAACAAAATTAATCCCCGCCTAGTTAAGAAACACCGCAAAGGACAAGGGGACAGAGGTAAAAACGGCAGACCAGAAGCCCCAGGTATCATCTATACCTTGAGCCAGCTACAACAGCGAGATATGCTCCCCGCTATTTACTTCATCTTCAGTCGCCGGGGATGCGATAAAGCGGTTGCAGAAGTAGGTGATTTATGGTTGGTTAATGGTCAAGAGTCACAAATATTACGGGAGCAAATCGACGATTTTTTAAACCGTAACCCTGAAGCTGGTCGTTCGGGACAAATTGCCCCCCTTTATCGCGGGGTTGCTGCCCACCATGCGGGAATTTTACCTGCGTGGAAAGTGCTAGTGGAAGAACTATTCCAGCAGGGATTGATTAAGGTGGTATTTGCGACTGAAACTTTAGCAGCAGGGATTAATATGCCTGCCCGTACCACAGTTATTTCTACTCTTTCTAAACGTACCGATACCGGACACCGCTTGTTGAATGCTTCAGAATTTCTCCAAATGGCTGGTCGGGCTGGTCGTCGTGGTATGGATAAACAAGGTTATGTAGTGACCGTCCAAACGCCCTTTGAAGGATCTAAAGAAGCAGCGTATCTGGCTACCTCTAAGGCAGACCCCTTAGTTAGCCAATTTACACCTAGTTATGGGATGGTGCTGAACTTACTGCAAACTCACACCATAGAGCAAGCCAGAGAACTAGTAGAACGCAGTTTTGGGCAGTATATAGCTAACTTGCACCTCAAACCAGAATATGACGAGATAGCCGAACTGCAAGCCCAACTAGACCAACTCCAAGCACAAATCGCCGCTGTAGATGAAAACGAAATTGCTGTCTACGAGAAATTGCGGCAACGTCTGAAAGTAGAACGCCAGTTATTAAAAACTCTGCAACAACAAGCTCAGGATGACCGCCAAGAAGAATTGGTGATGATGTTGGGCTTTGCTGTCTCTGGAACACTGTTAAGTCTTAAAGGCAAAAATATTACAGTATCTACACCCATAACGGCAGTTTTAGTTGGTAAAAGTCCTGGTTTAGCACAAGCGCCGTATTTTGTCTGTTTAGGGCAGGATAACCGTTGGTATGTGGCCACAACTGAAGATGTAATGAATTTACACGCCGAATTACCCAGGCTGGATGTACCAGAAGATATATTACCGCCTCCAGAGTTGCTCTTCAAACCAGGACAGTCTTACCGGGGAAATGAACAAACAGCTGCGATCGCCCAAAGCATTCCTGACCCTGGAGAACCTTTTCATCTGTCACCAGAAGTAGCAGAACAACTCAGCCGCGTTACCGCCATTGAAGAACAAATAGAAAATCATCCTTTGCGACAATCAGGTAATGCCTCGACAATTTTTAAACGCAGAGCGCGTTATGTGGAACTCGAAGCCGAACTTGAACAACTGCAAGGGCAAGTTGAGCAACAATCACAACGTCATTGGGAAGAATTTCTCAATTTAATTACGATTTTGCAACACTTTGGTGGTTTGGATAACCTCATACCCACAGAATTAGGGCGAATAGCCGCGGCTATTCGTGGAGAAAACGAATTGTGGCTAGGTTTAGTATTTGGCAGTGGTGAACTGAACCAATTAGATCCTCACCACTTAGCCGCCGCCATAGCCGCTTTAGTCACAGAAACCCCACGTCCAGATAGTAGAGTCAACTTTGATTTGAGTGAGGAAGTAGTCGAGGCTTTAGCAAAACTGCGGGGCATTCGTCGCCAAATATTCCAACTGCAACGGCGATATAATGTAGCACTGCCAATCTGGTTAGAATTTGAGTTAATTGCCCTTGTTGAAAAGTGGGCATTAGGCATGGAATGGACAGAACTATGCAGCCACACCACTTTAGATGAAGGTGATGTCGTGAGGATTTTACGCCGAACTTTGGATTTATTATCCCAAATTCCCCACGTTCCCCATTTACCAGATATTTTTCAGCGTAATGCCTACCGTGCTATGCAATTAATTGATAGATTCCCAGTAAATGAGGTCGTTGAGTAAATTGTTTAGGGTGGAGGAAATGGGAATAGCTAAAAAAACCTACACCTCTACCCTAAAATATTAGGGTGCTAATCGAGCTTTACCTAAACGCTGCTTTTCATACCATTGGGCGATCGCTGGTGTCCACTCGGCAAAATGCGGCCACATTAATTCGCACAGCTTTTGAATTTCTAGTTGGGCATCTTTTTTATTTCTCAAATCACAAAAATGCAGAAATGACCGGAGATTAAAGCTCACTACAAAATGTTGGCGATAATCAAACGGTACTATCCCTCTAGCGTGTTCTTCAGACATTCCCGCCGCAAAACTCGCTGCATATCGTTTCGATGCTTCCATACACCACTCTAAATCTGCGGCACGTTGCTCTGGCGAATAGTAATATTTTTTACCTTGTCTATCTGTGTAATAACCCACAGGACGCAGATAGAATACATCTTCTATATCTTTTTTGCCTTCTATTACTTGTATAAATTGATTACCTGTATAGCGAAATGAATTGTGAACAACTACGCCATTAGCAACAAAATTGTGCCATTTCCCATCTACTTCTAAATCGTAAGTTTTTTGCAACCCCAGATAGCGTACTTGAACAACTTTCATCGGGTGAGCTTTTAATTTTCGTCCTGCTGGTTTAGGTTTTTCAGGAAGAGCAGCAATAGGAACGAAATTTTGGGCAAATTCTAGTTCAAGTCCCTGGTTGTGAATTTGTCGGTGGCAATTTTGACAAACAGTGACTAGATTTTCAAAGTCATATCCTTTTTCAGGATGTGAGTAAACTGGCAATAAATGATGAGCGTGAAGTGAACCTCCACGAACACCGCACGACTGACAAGTGAAATCAAACTTTTCATGTACTTGAGGCGCAACTGTCCGTGTCCAAGCACCAATCGAAACTCGTTCTTCTGTTAAGCCACCTTTCCAAAAATTGCTGTTTTCACCTCTGCGAGTGAAATGTTTTGACCTTTCTCTTCGCTGTTGTCTTTGTTCAGAAGTTAAATTTAGTTGATAAGCTCCTCGGAATCCTTTATTCCAAGGATTTTTTGTTCCAGGTTTACATTTATTTAGCTTCAGATTGTAAAGATAAACCCACTTTTTAATTGCCTCTATTGAACAACCAGCCTTTTCAGCCATTTGTCTAACAGTTAAACCAGCTGATAGCTGTTCTTGGAGCCAAGTTTTATCTCGATACAAGCCTTCACCAACTATGACTCCGTTGGTCATTAAGTAACAATCTTGACTATAGTTAATAACTTGTCTGCTGTGATCTGTTACTAACTCTAAAGCTTCTTTCATCGTTCGCCAACCTTGCTCAGTCAGCAGGCGATGATTTTCTGTACAGTTTAATTTCCTACCATCTTCTAGAGTTAAGCGATAAACGGGTTGTAGTCCTTGATCAAAAACCTCTTTAATGTGGCCGAATTCAAAAATACCCGTTTCTTCATTCAGAACACGCAGGTTCATTTTTCGCAGACGGGTTTTACAATCTCTACGATATGTTCCTGGTTCTTCTCCCTTACGCCCGCGAATTTTTCTTTCACGAACTGCTTTTTCGCCATTAGTCCATAAATCGTAAAGTTCCGAAATCTTAATTTTTGTTAAACCACCTGCCGTTTTCACAAAAGTAATTTCACTATCTCCACTCAGACATTGCACATCAAAACTCACGCTCACGCGATGAGTACGCGCCTGTTGCATGACGCTGTGCGGAAAATAGCCGCAGTTAAACACTATTTGGGGGTGTTCTAACGGCCCGTAGTGTCCCCGTTCTCCTGCTAACAGTCGCTTAACAATCACTTCGCCGCATTGTGATTCCGAAGGCCATGAGTCTCGTTCATCAACCACAAATGCGTCGGTATAGTCCTGGTGCATCGCCGCATAAATTACTTGCTGGGGATTTGGTGTTTTGGTTATAACCTCTACTCGGAATCGCTGCATGGGTTTTCTCAGACTAGGTACAAAGGAGGATGAAAGCCTGTGTATGAAACATGGCTGAAAACTCAATCCATCATCATATAACTTTGGGCAGACTCAGATACTTTACAAAAGTTAATTTAAAAGTTACACTTCTTTACATTAGAACGTGACTGAGGAAAATTTCATGCGTAGTAGTGGTTCGATAGTGGATGATCAGGGCAAAATGAACAACTTTGCGGTTGAGCCAAAAATTTATGTAGATGAACAAGGCGATCGCACTGGCTTTACACCCTATGCGGAAATACTCAATGGCCGTTTAGCAATGATTGGTTTTATCTCGCTGATAGCATTAGAAGCATTTACAGGACATGGTATTTTTGGGCTTTTATCTAGCCTGTAATAGAGTAGGTTACAGAGTTAAGAGCCTTTTTGATGTCTAATTGTGATCATCTATCGATGTCCTAACTAACTAGGCTATTGACATCACTAAAATTTTAAAAAGCTATTCTTCATACATTTATTTAAAGAGACGGGAAATTTCCCGTCTCTTTGTTTTTTAGGTCAAATTATGAGTTGGAATTGCGATGAGCAATCACAGCATAAAAGGGATCTCCAGCGCCAATACCCATCAACTGTAAGAAATATGGCGTTGTTGATTGGCGAACAATCACTTCAGGAGTGGTAAATCCAGGTACTGAGGTGAAGTAGTGCTTGACTAATTTAATTCTGGTGGTTTCGGAAGCATCGCGCCAAGCTTGAATTGCTTTTTGGAAAAACATCCGGTTGGAAAAGCTGATAATCGCAATACCACCGGGTTTGAGAATGCGGTGAATTTCTGAAAAGATGGCTTCTGGATATTGTATGTACTGCACAGAAACGCAGATGAGAACCGCATCAAAATCTTGATCCGCTAGGGGGATTTGGGGTTTATCGTTGAGATTTTGGACAAAGTAATGATTTAAACGCGGATTTCTTGCTAATTCCTCAGCGTTAAGTCCGTGTCCTTCAATATGAGCAAACTCCATTTCTTCTGGCAAATGAGATACCCAACTGCTCATCATATCAAGGATGCGGGTGTTAGGTTGGAGGCGATCGCGGTACAAATCTGTTAACTGTTGAATAAACCCATCATCAACATGAGTAACGAACCGGGGATAGGCATAAAATAACTGATCATCGGTATCATCTAATTTTTCGCGTTGATTTGGACTAAGTGGCATAAATGTCTATTTTGTAAAAGTTTTTGACAAACTATGTGCAAATTTCAATATTCTTCTGCACAAACACTCTGTTACATATTTTAATAAAATCAGGATCAATAAAGTTAACAGCACTCAACTGAACCAAGCAAGAAAATTTTTAATTACATGTTATATAAATCACCTTTGTTGCAATCTATTTGGCGACAATTTCGCTTATCAGCCGTATTTCCTTATATCAGCTTGTTAATTTGGCTACTGCCTTTATTACTATTTACCTCTGGGCAAAATAGCCTGATGGCGCATGATGAAGGGCTGTATGCTTGGCGGGCGAGGCGGATGTTTGATTCTGGTGACTGGATAGCCCCGTGGGGGACTGTGCATCATAAAACCCCTGGTTTTTATTGGCTGATTGCCAGTGCTTATACACTATTTGGGATGAGTGAAGTTAGTACAAGAATTCCTAGTGCGATCGCTGGAATATTCTGCTTATTTTTAATATATGAAATTGGAAAAATTATCCTCAATCAAAAATTAGCTTGGTTAGCTGCTGCAATTTTAAGTGTAGAGTTTCTTTGGTTGCAATATTGCCGTTTAGGCACACCTGATGTGCCGATGTTTTTTTTAGTTTTACTCGCAATTTTTGCTTTACTTAAAGCTGAATCACAACCAAAATATGTTAATTTTTGGCAATTTATAGCAGGTTTATGTTTAGGGTTAGGCTTCTTAGTCAGAAGCTTTATGATTTTTTTGCCAACGATGGCATTATTGCCTTATCTTATTGGTGAACATCGCCGCCACCGTCATCTTAGTAGCCCCATTTTATATTTAGGTTTAATATTAGGTTTTATCCCAACTTTGATTTGGCTATGGTTGAGTTGGCAGCGTTATGGGAGTAATAGTTTAGAAGCCTTATTGCAGTTTGTTTTTCAACTCGGTTCTGAAGAAAGAGAAGGAAACGGCATCATATTTTATTTCTGGAATGTGCCTTTAAAAGCATTCCCTTGGACATTTTTTAGTCTTTTAGGTTTGGTTGTAGTCTTCCGTCGTCCAATCCCTAATTATCATTTATTATTAGTTGGCTTTCCGATAGCTTTATTTACAGAATTAACTATTTTCTCAACCCGTTTATCGCACTATAGTCTTAGTCTTTATCCCTTTATTGCTTTGTTAGCAGCTTTGGGTTTAGATTGGTTAGGCAAAGCTTACGAGAAAACACAACCACCCAGAAACCTTCCTCGTAACTTGAGTTATGGCTTTGGCGGATTAGGTATTTTACTTTTGTTAGCTGGGATATACATTTTCATTTGGGGTAATGCAGATATCCACAAATATACAGCCTTTGGCTTAATCGTTGGGTTGGGTTGGTTAATTTTACCTATAGTGTGGATTTGTCGCCACCACTTTGGGTACAAATTTCTCACAGCACGTTATTGGTTAGCTGGTTGGCTGATTCCCTGTTGGTTAGGTTTAGCTGTGGCTGGTAGTTTGGGATTAATTGGTGATTATAATCCAGCATTTAGAAAATTTTTTCAAGAACCTGCGATCGCCTCAATTTTGCAAAGTCAGCCAATTTACTTTGTCAAGCTTGATGGTAAAAATGCTGTTCTCTTAAATTTCTACACACCTATTCATGGAAACAGGCTAGATACAATTTCTCAACTACCAGCTTCTAGCTACGCTTGGATATATTTAAAAACTTCACCTGAATTATCTCGTCCTCATCGCATTGTTGGGACAGTGCAAGGCTATCAGTTAATTCAAGTTTTTTGAAAAAGGATTCAGGAATCAAAATCAAGACATTAAATAAAATATTGATAATTTTTCAACATTTAATTACTTTTGTTTATGGAATTGAAAAAAAAGAGTATTTGATTTTACTCAATAAAATGAATATTTTGAAGGTGTGCTGTTGTTGCTCACATTAAAAGCAAATTTTTAGAGAAAAAGCAGAATGCTTTTAAAAAGGAGGAAGTTAATGAAATCTTGGAAAATGATACTGTTTGTTGTGTTATTGTTATTTAATTTTGCAGTAGCACAACCTTCTTGGGCAGATAAAATGTCTAAAATTAGCCCAGATTATCCGCTAGTTGTGCAGAATCTGAATAGTCTGTTAATGGCGAGAAATAACCCTGAACAAGCTGGTTATACCCCAGAAGAACTACAGCAAAAAATTGCCGCGCTACAATTACAAAAACAAACTCTAGAAACTTCTGAAGATTGGGCTAGTTGTCGGAATGAAACAGGAAAGCCACTAGCTATTTATAGTCGTAAACCTGAAGACGCAATTCCTAACAGTCTCTACTATTTAGGAAATAGACAAACTACCGATGAAGATTGGGATTGTGATGCTGTCTATTTACCGAATGATGCTCAAGTAGCAGGTTTAAATTTAACAGCGGGAGAACCAGCTATTTTGAAACTGGTGGATGGCGCACGACTTGTTGCGAGAATTAATCCCACTACGCAACAAATACAATTTGATGTTCCGCCTGCATTAGTCGAAGTTCTCAAGTCTGAACAAGTAACTTGGCCAGTTCCTAATTTAACTCAAGCAGATATTGATATCCAAACGCCTAATGCTCCCAATGATTGAAGTTAACTAAAAAAGCGGCGATATTAGTCATAATATCGCCGCTTTTTTATGAGGTTGTGTTTTGTAAAATTAGCGAGATAAAAGTGCATCTTCTGTAACTAAACTGGCTCTGCGGAAATAAGAAGCAGAATTAAGCGCCATTGCTTTGCAGTGTTCGGCACATTTACGGCAAATAGCTGCACAATATCTCATTGTGGCATCGTTACTCATCTGCTCACAAGCCATTGCTGTGCGATCGCACATTTCCGCACACAAGCTACAAGCATTACCCATAAACTCAGAACCGTCGTTCATCATATTGACGCACATCATACACATTTCGGCACAGTCACGCATCATGGACATCATGGCCATATCCAGATGTTGACCTCCATGATTTTTGCTGTATTTGAGGGTATCAATACAAATAGTGTGACATTCGATGCAGGTTTCTTTAGTAGTTTCTACTGCGGTAAGTATAGAGTCAGTCATCATAAGAATAATTTCCTAAAAACTTAAATGCTGTGAGATAGCGCTTAATTAGCAAGGTAAAGGTTTACTTTGGGAAATTCAATAGTTTACTAAATTCCTAGAACTCGAAGATCACTAAATCTATGAACTTGCTGTAAATTTCCCTATATTGAGAGATTTGTGCAGAAGCGAATTAGCCAAAATCCTGATTAATTAAGGCGGGAAAATATTTTATTTTTTGTCAGGCATGAATTATGAGAACTAATCTCCCCTATTGAGGTGGGAGATTCACGGTTGTTTTATCGGTATATATCATCCTCGTCACACGATATTAGTCGCCTGAACACACTCATATTCTACCAATAGCCAAATACGTATAATCTTTATCTAGTAAAGGTTTTAGCTATTTATATCAGCAAGATAATGTGGCAAAAAAATATGCAATGAGTACATTTACTCGAATTTTCTAGATGTCAAATTTTCCTGACTTTATTGCGAAATGTTGCGTTTATGATTCTCAGCTTGAGTGAATTCTTTGCCATTACAGTCAGGTGGGCAATGGGTTTAATTTGTTTCTTGCCTGATTTTGATGTTATTGACATTGCCCACCCTAAAATTATTTGGGTGTGAGCCTAAGAACGAATTTTTTGGGAATAAAAGGAAGCTGATTCTTCGTTTGTGGCACAGTCTTGAGCAAACTTAATTAGATGATGTCCCACTAATCCCACATGAATTAAGTTCTCAATATTTCCTGATTTCAGCGCTGGTTTAGCCATTTGCCAAAAAACTTGACGATAGTTACCCAAAACACCAACACGCAGCAAAATATTAGTTAAATAAGTTAAGCCTTTGCGAATATTTGCCCAAGAAGTTCGTGCAGGGCTGTTAGGTACAACAATGCGGTTGGGGTAAGTGTGTTCCATATTGTAGGCAAACCGCTGATATAAAAATTCTGGCTGATATGCTGCGGTGATACAACGTCGCCACATTTCGACAACTTGCTGATATGGCAGCAAAAACTCCACATTTGATTCCCGATTTTCATCAAAGACGAGCCTTCCTTCTGCTTCTAATCTCCGCCATAAGGGAGTTCTTGGTAGTGCATGAAGCAGGTTGATTGTCAACATAGGAATTTGCGACAGCTGAATAAATTCCAAAATTCGGTCTGCGGTTTCTGGTGTATCTGTATCTAAGCCGATGATGATGCCTGAGACAACTTCCATACCATAGCTATTTAAAACCTTAATAGCTTCTAAGATGGGCATACTGAGATTTTGGTCTTTAGAAATAGAGTGCAGCGCCTCTGGATCTGGTGTTTCAATGCCACAAAATACCGTACAAAAGTAAGCTTCGCGCATCATCGCCAGTAATTTTGGACTTTGCGCGAGGTTGAGAGTGGCTTCACAAGCAAATTGAATCGGATAACCATTGCGCTTTTGCCAGTCAATCAAGTGAGGTAACAACTGCATCGCGGCGCGGCGATCGCCAACAAAGTTATCATCAACAAAATACACTGCGCCTAAATTCCCCGATTGACGCATCGCATCAAGTTCCGCCAAAACTTGTTCTGGGGTTTTCATCCGTGGATTTCTGCCATAGAGTTCAGGAATATCACAAAACTCACAGCGATAAGGACAACCGCTAGAAAACTGGACATTAGCCAGAAAATAATGATTGAGATTCAGCAAATGATAAGCCGGAGTGGGGAACTCAGTCAGCGGTAAACGTTCTTGGGTGACAAAGCGAATTTGTTCTGCCGGACGTGTATGATTTTGGTCAAGATACTCGATCATGCGATCGCTGGCATCTCCCAATTCACCCAAATGTAAAATATCAAAGTCAGGATAATATTCTGGACAACCAGACACCGAAGGGCCGCCCAAAACTGTAATTTTGCCTTCGCAGTGAGCCAGTTGATTAATTTGATGAATCTGCGGTTTTTGGATGTGCATCCCACTCACAATCACCACATCTGCCCATTGATAATCAGCTTTTTTGGCTGGGTGTAAATTTTCATCAATAAAGCGTACTTCCCATTCTTGGGGTAAATAGGCAGCCACAATTAAAATTCCTTGGGGTGGCATAAAAGCCCGAACATTCCCCATCAATGGATAAGCATGATGAAACGTGCCAAAAGAACGACTGTACTTGGGGAAGATGCAGAGAATTCGTCGATGATGTATTGGAAGATAGCGAGCTTTTTTAGTAATAGGAGCGGTTGTCAAATCAGTCGCCACAGAGATTTGATGATCAAAAGGCTTTAGTTGCACCGTCATTGCTAATTTCTCCCCCGAAAAATGAGCAGCTAATTTGAAGATTTATTGGCAAAGTTAGCTGTGATTTTCCATAGATTACAGTGATGTTTGAGAAATTGGTAACTGTCTAGATATATACCTTTTTCTAGAAGCGATGCATGATTGAGTATGTTACAAGCCTGACTTATCAAGGTATGGAGAAAAATTAGGCTTTGATGATTAACTTAATATTCTTACTAATGAGGGAATGAAAATTTACCTGTTTAAGACTTCTGATAGATGTATAAAGAGTAATGCTAATAATGTAATTTGATAAATGAATAACTTGTAAAAACAGGGAAAAGTAAACACTTCGATATATTAGGAATCATATTTGATTTGGAGAAAAAATTCAGTACACCTGTGTTACTCCTTTTTCTGTTCCCTGTTCCCTGCCTTAACGAATAATTTTTACAACTCCTGCAAGGATCGCTATAGTGTTCGAGGGGAATTATCCGCGATCGCAATTTGGAAAACTCCAGTTACAATTGGAGGGTTTGGCTAATAAATCACCGATAATGTTTGCTCAAAACCTGACGCTATATCGGTTATAGCTGAATAAATAAACTGGATCTATTATGGAAACTCCTTATGTAAAATTAGAAAGTCGCAAAAATTAAAAATTGCTAACACTTCTGGCTAACAGTGCTAGAGTTTCAAAAATTCATCAAAAATTTTCAGCGGGTATCAATGCTGAAGCAACTTAAAAAAAACCAGGTTCCTTTAATTATTGGCGCGGCAGTGTTTGCCTTTTCAGCTGGGGCAATGGTGTCCGCACCTGAGATTGGCAAAACATTGGGTCAATGGCTCAAAATAGGTAAAAATCAGCCAGAACAGCTATCAGAAGCGAATAAAGTCAAATCTGCTGTATTTCCACTGATAGGGCAATCTCCAGTGGAAAGAGCCGCAAAATTAGAAGCGATCGCCAAAGGATTTGCTTCAGCAGATCGCAATCGCGCCCGTTATCTTTTAGCCAGTGATTTAATTGAAACTAGAGATGCCCAACAAGCCCTAGATTTGCTCACGGGATTGGAAAAAGATTATCCTGTTTTAGCGCCCTACATATTACTGAAACAAGCCCAAGCTCAGGATATTTTAGGCGAACAAGGCAAAGCTTCCGATCTGCGACAAAAAGTCCTGAAATCTTACCCCAAAGCAGCAGGGGCAGCAAAAGCACTATATTTAATTGGTCAGCCAGAAACTCAAGATACGGCAATTGACCAATTTCCTTCTCATCCCCTCACCTGGGAAATTATTCGCCAGCGGTTGCAGAAAAAACCCAATCAGCCCCAGTTAAAATTAATCTTGGCGAAATATGCTTACAATCAACCAGGAATAGTTGGGATATTAGATCAGCTGGTAAAACAGCCAAATCTCAAAGCCGCAGATTGGGAAATAATTGGCGCAGCTTATTGGGAAAATACCCAATTTCGCAAAGCTGCGATCGCCTATACTAAAGCACCAAAAACGCCCGAAAATCTTTACCGCATAGGACGGGGGTTACAAGTAGGCGGTCAAAGTCAAGACCGAGAAAAAGCGATCGCTACATACAAACAACTAGTACAACAATTCCCCGACGCTCAAGAAACGGGAACTGCATTATTGCGTTTAGCAGATACAGCCAAAACCCGCAAAGATGCCATACCATATCTCAACCAAGTTATAGAGCAATTCCCAGAACAAGCACCCACAGCCCTAGCTACCAAAGCCAAAATTCTTCCAGGTCTGAACGATCAAAAATCGGCGCAACAAGCTTGGGATTTACTTCTGGGCAAGTATGGTAACTCCGATGAAGCCGCAGAATATCGCTGGAAAATAGCCCTAGATAAAGCCAAAGCCAGAGATTACGTCACCGCTTGGGAATGGGCGCAACCAATTACCACAAATAACCCTAACAGCATTTTGGCTCCCAGAGCCGGGTTTTGGGTAGGTAAATGGGCAATTAAACTAGGTAAGCAACAAGAAGCCAAAGCAGCGTTTGAGTACGTAATTAGCCAGTTTCCTCAGTCTTATTATGCTTGGCGATCGGCTAATATTCTGGGGTTGAATGTTGGCAACTTTAACAATGTGCGTCAACTTACTCCTGAAGTTGTTCCCCACCTGCGTCCAGTTCCCACGGCTGGTTCAGACACCTTCAAAGAATTGTATTTATTAGGACAAGACCGTGATGCTTGGTTACAATGGGAAACCGAATTTCTCAATAAAAAGCAGCCCACAGTTGCCGAACAATTCACTGAAGGCTTGATGCGTCTAGCGAGGGGAGAAAATCTTTCGGGAATAGATATTATTTCTAAATTAGAAGATAGAGAAACACCCGCAGAACAAGCGCAATATCAAGCCTTAAGTCAACAAATCATTTACTGGCAAGCACGTTATCCATTTCCCTATCTCAAAGAAATTGAAAAATGGTCTGCCGAACAGAAACTTAATCCTTTACTAGTTACTGCTTTAATCCGTCAAGAATCGCGGTTTGAGGCTAAGATTAAATCCATTGCTGGCGCTACAGGGTTAATGCAGGTACTACCCAGTACAGGGAAATGGATAGCCTCAAAAAATAATTTGGATGGCAACAAACTTGATTTAACCATTCCCAGCGACAACATTCTATTGGGTACATTGTATTTGGATTATACCCATCAGCAGTATGGTAATAATTCATTGCTGGCGATCGCTAGTTATAATGCTGGCCCTGGTAATGTTTCTAAATGGCTACAAACTCTTCCTAAAGAAGATCCTGATGAATTTGTTGAAGAAATTCCCTTTGATGAAACCAAAAATTATGTGCGTCAAGTTTTTGGTAATTATTGGAATTATCTGCGACTGTACAACCCCGAAATTTCTGGTGTAGTGGCAAAATACTCAAAGGAACACCCAAAATTGCCCACCCAGTGATTTTTCAAACAATTACCGAAAAAGCCCCAAAGTTATCTCAAACTTTTTCGGTAAATTCCAGAGTTTTATCAAGCTTCGGCAAAAGGTGATTTTTGCTGTTAATTCTGCTACTGACAGACAAATTTTCTTTTGATCGCAATACCAAAGCCAGCCGCAGTTAAGCTACCCAGAATAGTTAGAGGTTCAGGCACAGATGATCCTGTTGATGGCGTAAAGTTGGCGTAAGTTACTTCGGTAAAGTATAAGGTTGAAGCATTGACTCGCTTGCTTCTACTTAAACCAATATCATTATCATTAATTAATCCACGCCACCAGCCCACTCCAATACCACCACTAAAAACAAAGGGGATGTTCCATTGATGAGATAAATTTCCCTCAACATCTTCTATACTCGAAAATCCATGATCTGATAAGTCATACAAATTAATTAAGCTTTGCCAAAGAATTGTATTAGCCCTTCGCGCATCATTAGCATTTGTATAAAAAGTTGTAATTCCCCGATTTGTGAGCGATAAATCTTCAAATGTTCCAGTGATAAAATTCACATCATACTTTTTGTTGAAAATTTCCAACCGTTTGATAGCCTTTAAAGAATTTTTTTCTTCATTAAGAATAAATGTTGGCCCATTTTTGTCAGGAGTAATGCTAAAAGCTTCAGCCTTAGTTATGAAACCACTGCTAACAAGTACAAATGAGGCGGTTGCAACAGCGAGAAATTTTTGGCTCATATAGAGGGTCAATCTTTTTGAAGTTTATTTGCTGTATCTTATTTGAGATACATTTCTTGTATCGTGTTTTGTTGTCGATTAGCAATATTTACGTAAAATTTTTATAAAAAATATAATGGGGAATCCCAAGTGATCATTGATTTTAGATAAATTTGTGTGAAATTTTCCGTACTTTAGCTGGAGAATATGTGATTACCTTAAACATAAAGCGCGATCGCTCTGACTAATTTTCGGATTAGTCTGGAAATAATCATGTAGTAAATTACAACCCCGTGTAAGTAAATTCTCTAATTTTATATCTGCTAACGGCCGAAAAATTACCATTCCTTTACCACTACCTGCGGCCAAAGTTTTACCATCCGGGCTAAAAGTCACACTAGTTAATTCATCCTTATCGCCTTTCAGGGCAATCAGTAATACGCCATCGCGGTTCCATAACTTGAGTTTATCTTCGCTGGCTGCTACTAGAGTTTTGCCATCAGGACTAAAACTCACACTAATGAAACTATCCCCATCTCCAGAAATATCATTGAGTAATTGACCGTCTCGGCTCCAAATTTTCACTGTACTATCAATACTGGCAGAAGCTAAAGTTTGACCATCCGTTGACCAAGCCACACCATTCACCGGACGGTTGTGACGGTCTAAGGTTTTTTGTGGTTTCCCATCCCGACTCCAAATCATCACTGTTTTATCGTCGCTGGCTGAGGCTAATAATTGACCATCAGGACTAAAATCCACCCAATTCACCGCGTCTCGATGTCCTCTTAAGGTGTGGAGAAGTTTCCCATCTCGACTCCAAAGCTTGACTGTTGCATCCTTACTAGCCGAGGCGATAATTTGACCATCACGAGACCACGCTACACTCAAGACTGTATCTCGATGACCAGTGAAAGTATGCAGTAACTTGCCATCACGTTGCCAAATTTTGACAGTTGCATCTTTACTGGCTGAGGCAATATTTTCACCATCTGGCGACCAAGCTACACCCCAAACTTGACCTTGATGACCTTTTAAGGTGCGTAAAAGTTGCCCTTTGCTATTCAAGAGTTTGACAGTGGAATCTCTACTGGCTGCGGCGATGGTGCGGCTATCAGGGCTAAAACTGATACTAGTAATCCAGTCGGCTTGGTCTGTCTTGAGGTTACGTAGCAGTAAATCATCCCAACGCCACAGTTTCACAGTTTTGTCACGACCTGCGGAAATTAAAGTCCGACCATCAGAACTAAAACTTACACTATTGACCCAATTATTATGCCCTCGCAGAGTTCCCAAGAGTAAACCTTGCAAACTCCATAACTTCACGGTTTCATCGATACTAGCTGAGGCAATTGTATTGTTATCAGGGCTGAAACTGACGCTGGTGATTCCGGCTGTATGTCCAGAGAAAGTTTTGATTAGTTTACCTTGGAGAGTCCACAGTTTAATTGTCTGGTCTAAGCTGCCAGAAACAATAGTTTTACCATCACCAGACCAAGCTATACTCTTAACTGCATCATCATGGGCTTGCCAACTTAGCAGTAATTGACCTTCTCGACTCCATAACTTAATGCTGTCATCCGCACTAGCAGAAGCAATAGTTTTACTGTCTGGCGACCAAGCTACGTCTAATACTGAACTTCGATGTCCGTTTAAAGTGTGGAGTAATTTGCCGTTACGACTCCACAATTTTACGGTGTTGTCGGTACTGGCTGAGGCAATAATTTGTCCATCGGGACTAAAACTCACACGATTAATTACAGCCGTATGACCTTTGAGGATGTTAAGTGGTTTACCGTCCCGACTCCATAATCTCACTGTCATATCTTGACTGCCAGAGGCAATTGTCTGACCATCGGGACTAAAGCTGACACTATTAACTATATCCTGATGTCCCCAGAGGGCTTTGAGCAAAGTCCCATCGGCACGCCAGAGTTTAATTGTATTATCGGCGCTGCCGGAAATAATTAAAGCGCGATCGCGGCTAAATACTGCACTATTGACACCACCTGTATGATTCTCTAGACGGTTAAACTCCCTAACGCCGGAAACTGCTTGATACAGCGCCGTCTGCACTTGCTGTCTGGTTGAAGGGTCTACCCAAAGTGCTTGTTGTAATTTTCTCCCGGCTTTTATCCCTTCTTTTAAAGCATCTATGCCTTTTTGGGAAGCAAACAAAGCTTCACTCGAAACACTCAGGGTTTTAATTTCACTGTCTAAAACGGTGATAATAGAAACTGATAAGCCAAAGATAGCTAAAAAAGCGACAGACAAGGCCACTTTTAAAGAACGATTTAATCGCGCTTCATTAAGTTGTTGCTTTTCTTGAGTTTCTGCTAGTTGTGCTGTTAATTCTTTTTCTTTCAGCACAGATCTTAATTGCTCAATTTCTAATTGACTTAATTCTTCCCGCTTGCGTAATTCTCGCAGTTCTGTAACTAAATCCAACCCTTGTGGGGGTTGAAATTCTGTAAATCTAGCTTGTTGCTTTTTTTGCCGGAGTTCGCTTTTCAGGCGTTCAATTTCTGATTCACTTTGATCAACTTTGCGGCGTAACTGATCAAGTTTGACTTGTAAACTAGATTCTTGTTCTTGCAAGTAGCGAATCAAGTCTACCAAATAATCATGAATTAATTGATAGCGTTCTGGCACATCGGGAAATAACACGACTAAACCAGAACTGACTAAAATATTTAAGACTAATTCTAATTTACCTGCATCTTCTAATTCGGCAATTTCTGTAGCTAATTCCGCACGAGTTTTAAAAGGTCTTTGATTAGTTTCATCGGTGAGTAAATATAAAACTAGTAACGCGGCTCTTTCATTTTCAGGGCCACAGTCTTTAATTAATTCTTTAATATAACGCTCAATCAGTTTGTTTGGTCGATATGGTTGATATTGGGCTAAAGTATTAATTCTCTCATCTTGGAGTTGTGCGCCAACAACTTGCAATTCAATTGGTCTAACTTCGCCCAGGTCTGCTGATAAATCTTCTACCAAAGCATCTATTAAAGCTGGTTCTAAGCTCATTTGTGATCGCTCGGTTAACTTTTGAATAATCACTTTGGTATATTCGGGAGAAAAATTATTTAATTGATAACGAATATTTTTATCGAGGATATTATAATCAATTGCTTCTAATGCTGAGAGATTTTTAAATTCCAGCAACCGATGTAAATAATCTTCTCGTAAAGAGAAGACTATTTTTACAAAGGAAATATTTAAACAATCTCTCAAGAATCGATCAAAATTTTGCCTTTGTACTAGTTGATTACAAGTAAAGAAAAATTCTTCAAATTGGTCGAAGATTAAAACTGTAATGAAATGATTATTGGCATTTGCGGTTAATTTTGCCAAAATATCGGCGATAGTTGTGGGGATATTGCTGTCAGATGCGCCTACTTCTAAGGTTTCCTCGCCGTTAACTTGAGACATCGCCGTCGCTAAAGCCTTACCAAATTCTCGCACCCAATCTGTGTAAACTTGCATAACTACAGGCACGGCAATTTGATCGCCTACGGTACGATTTTGTAAGGCTGGGACAAGTCCGGCGCTGACGGTGGAACTTTTACCTACGCCTGATTGACCGTGAATTACCATCAGCTTTTGGTCAGCACGGCTAATTTTGCCAATTAAGTTATTAATATCCCCTTCTCGACCGGAAGCAGCAATTTCTAAGGCGACGCTGCTAGTCCCAGAAGGAGACATTAAGGCGGGGTTAGTGGCTTGTCTTTGGGGTTGTAAGCGTCCCGCCCCAATAAAAGCCCGAAAGCCGTATTGTTGCTCAACGGAACGCCGTTTTTGTCTGATAGTGTAGGCTTCGAGATATCGCCCCGCAGCAAAATAAAGCGATCGCAATGTCCGCAATAAGCGAATATAACGATGGGCATTATATTGATGGGCGCTATTTTCTAAAGCATTGGGTAGTTCTTGCGCGGCTTTATCTAAATATTCGTTGGCAATTTTATCATCGCCTAAACTTTGCTGTGCTTCCGCTAAAATTAAATAATAAATCTGCGCCAGTAATAACGGAAATAAATATTGATGGGAAGCGCTATATCTTTGGGCTTCTCCTAATTTTAATAAAGAAACATGGGCTAAAATACTTGCTTGCATCCACCGCGACTGCTGCAAAGCAACCTGTGCTAAAAAACCATAGTCACAAGCAAGTTGAATTTGACTTCCATAAATTTGATGCAGTTCTAAAGACTTTTGCGCTACAGTTTGTAACTCTGACCACTCTTGCAAATGTTCTAAAACTTCAGCCAACTGACTAATAAATTCGGCAACTATATCGGGACGTTGCGCTAACTGCAAAACATTACATGATTGCTGTAAATAAGCTTTAGATTCATCCCAACAACGACGATTTTCAATTTGATTTTGTTCGGCGAGGCGAGAATAACATAACCCTAAATAATAAAGTAATACGCCTTGACGGACTAAAGGCGAAGTATGGTTACTAAGGATATCTAATTCGGTGTTCCAAGTATTAGGAATGTTTTGGTGAGAATTTTCTGCATTGTTTTCTAGAGCTAATTGTTGCCAAACCCTTAAGCTTTGCTGAAAATGAGTTAAGGCTCGCCCAATGCGATCGCTAAAATAATTATCTAAACCAAAAACAAATTCTAAACTGGCGTATAGTTCTGGTTCTAAGGTAATTCCTCGCTGGCGCAACTCTTGAATAGCAAAGTGGAGTTCATCGTTATGTTCCCAGATTTGCTCTAAGGTTGAGTAGGTACCTTGATTATCTTGATGCTGTGTCGGTAAAACTGTCGCAAATAAAGAGTCTGTTTCCTGACGCAAAAACTCTTGTAATTGAGTTGTGGTCATTTCAAAACGAATTGGTGTCGCCGCCCAACTCGCAAAATCTGGGGCTAAACGCACTACTTTTTGCAAGATTTCATCATTCACCCAAAAAATCATCGGAAATGAATGACGTTTAGGAAATTCATCACGGATTTGATTAATCGAACTCAGTAAATCATCAATCCGTTCTACTGACTCTAAACCCAAGATATTCAATACAGATGGTTGCTGTTCATCACTCCGCAGTTGAACATGAATGGTGCTGTAAAGACTTCGCGCATTGTGGGGTAAAACGAGTTTCTTGATGGAACCTGGTGAAAGAATTTCTAATTGTTGGAGTATTTGCTCTTGCAAAACACGATAATTGCAACACACCAAAACTACCGAGAATTGTCCTCGTGACAGAGAAATTGCTCTGCTTAAACTCCGCAACGCCCGTTGGTTAGCAGATTTTATGTCTGCTTGTGTATGTTCAACCATGTGGTAAATTTTTGCGTCTCTGCTATGACTGGGTTGACAGCAAACCAAGCACCTCGATGATCACGATATTCAAAGACAAACAAGCTACGTAAGAGGGTGTGATAAGCAATATCCCCACCAACTCGTTGCTGTTCTACCACCTGAAAAATTAGTTCCCACTCATGAGGATCAATGGCGTGGGCGCGGTAGTCTCTCTGGCGTTGAATCACCAGTTCTACGCAGTCGCGCTCAAAGGGTGGATCTTGTTCTCTCAAACAGTCGAACAATAGCCCTAGTAAGTCCCGTACATGACCACCGCTAATTAAGCACAATCGATCTAATGTTTCCAGGTTATCAAATACCTCTGTAGTTAAGCCTAACCGATCGCCCGGTGGGATGTCAGGAAAGGCTCTAGCTAACACCATTTGTCGCATGAGTGTTAACCCTTGGTTAAATATTTCTCCAGAACGCAGGCGCACAGGGATCATAGGTAAAACTTTGGGCGCAACCCCACCACCCAAACGATGCTGAAGTTCGGCGCTATCGTTGGAGAAAATTAAAGATAAAGGAATTGTGTAAACTAAGTGACAGGCGAGTTTACGTAATTGTTCGCCACGTTCAATAAATAAGTATTCTGGCAGCGATCGCCCTGATGGTAAAGGCCGAATCGCCACCCGATCTAAATTATCAACAATTACTACTAGACCTTTTTTACCTTGATTTTTTAGTTCGTTATTGGCGCGTTCTAGGAGTTCTTTATTGATGGACTGCAAAATATTTTGGGTACGCGGTTCCAGATAATCTCTTAACCGTCGCCGCAGTTGGGGACTTTCTTTAGTTTTGGCGGTGATTTTCGCTATCCCCACAGATAATTCTGCTTCTACACCCAAGTCAATTGGTGTTTGGAGAAAATCAACAATTTCTGTAAATAATTTTGTGAAGTAACTCGGCTTGAGGCGGATTTTTCTCGCTTCGAGACTTTCACTCACTTGTCCCGCGATCGCTAGTAAAATATCCGTGATGTCTACGTCGGCCATTTCTAAGACATGGGTAGACTCAAAATAAACTACATGAAATTTTTGCTCTTCTAACTCAGCTTTTAAGCGCAACAATTCTGTAGATTTCCCACAACCTAGATGTCCGGTAAACAATTGACAAGTAGGAATATCCGGTGAAATGCGGGTAATTGTTCGCAGCAAAGCCTCAATAATTTTGCCCCCTCGCACCGCTGCAAAATCGATATAATAGCGGCGATCGCTTGCATCTCCCATCATGAGAGGCCGACTAGGATTACAAGCCTGATAAAATCTTTCTAAATCTAAAGGCATAACTAATCTTATTCACTTTGTAAACAATCAGGGATAGTGCAACCTGCTCAATAAATATATTTCTTTTGGTTAATTGAAGTATTTATACAATAAAAGTTACTGAGTATTCTTACTTTAATCAGTTAGTTTTGCTAAAAATTAATTTATTATATTTATTTTTTTATATCACACAGTAGTGCAATGACACAGCTAATTAGGGGCAATAATCAAAATTATCTCCGCCTTTATCTAGATTCATCTGCGGTTACATATAGGAATCCGACTTGATTATTGAAATTACTTGTGTAGGCAGGGAACAGGGAACAGGAAACAGGGAACAGGAAAAGAAATAACAGAGGTGTACTGAGTTTTTTCTCCAAATCAAATATGATTCCTATATTTATATTTTCTCTCAAATAAAAACATATCCCTGACTTCTTAAAGAAATCGAGGATATGTTTTTCTCATTCGCTGCATATTGATATCAAGGGTTAGAGATAACTCCGCTGATGAAAATCAACTTCGCTTTTTCTGCAACTTAGTTAATCTATCTTTTAATACTAGTTCTCGCTTGGTATCTTTTATCGTGTTGGCGATCGCAATTGCTCTTTCGTAAAAATTCTTGGCAGTAGAATAATTACCTAACTGCTCATAGAACTCAGCGTAAGATTCAAAAGTTTTCAATTGTTCTGGTAAATTTTGTAATTCTTGAGCGATAATTAAACGGTCTTGGAGTAGTTCAAAGGCGCGTTCATTGCGTCCGACAGAAGTATGTGCTTTAACTAAACCATCAATGGCGCGTAACTGAATGGTGCGATCGCCATTGATTTTCGCCAGCCGCATTGCTAACCCATAAGTACCGATAGTATCTGGATAATTCCCCGCAGCCAGATAAGCATCACCTAAATTATTGAGAGTATTTGCTTCCCCAATTGGATCATTTTTTTGGCGGCGATAAGTTAAAGCAGTTTCATAAAGTTTAATCGCTTTATTATAATCACCTAGTCTCGCTGATACTAAGCCTAAATTGCTTAAAGAAAGTCCTTGACCTTCGATATTGTTCACACCTTGAGCAATTGTCAATGCTTCTTGAACTGTACTACCTGCGGCGGCTGTTTCACCTCCTTGAAGGAGAATCGCCGCGATATTATTTAAGGCGAAAATCTGCGCTTGAAAATCTTTGGTATCTCGTGCGATCGCTAATCGTCGGCGTAATGCGTCTTCCCCTTCTTTAAACCGTTCCTCTTGAATATACGCCTTAGCTAATAACTCATAAGTTAAACCAGTAGATCTCACGTCACCAATTGAGTGATAAATATCTAAAGCTTGTAAGCAAGAGTTAATAGTTTTAGCTCCATTACCTGAGCGATATTGCTGTTCACCAACCCGCAACAAACTATCAGCTTCATCCCTTGCATATTGCGAACTCGAACTGCTTAATGGTCGATGAAGTTGTTGGGTAATATCACTCGCCTTGGCGGCGATGGGACTCAATAAAAAAGTAAAAAGTAAAAAGTAAAAACTAAAAAACTGGAATTTATCTACCCGTTGCCCGGTAGTGATACCCTTAAGAAGCCAAAAACCATAGCTTCTGGAATTAAAAGTGTTAGCGGAATCCAAAACAGTGTGCTTTGGGAATAAATGCCGTTGCTGCATAAAACTTACCCGTGAAATTTCGGCTTAAGGTATAAAGTTTCATTAAAAGTTTTATTGTGTGCGGCATAATTACCTTAAGTAACAGCGATATTACGTAGTTAATGATTGAACAAAATCTTCTCCCAAGTAGATAGCGCGGATATCAGCAGGTAATTTGTCCTCTAGCATACGATAGCCTTCTTGGAGAAAATTGGCTACTTCGGCAGGGGCAATTCTTTCGCCTTCCGCTTGCAGATAAGCAGCAATTCGCGTTTCACTCCAATGAAAAGTTTGCGCCATCAGCACCATTAAACGTAATATCGCTGGCAATTGGTCTAAAGCTTTTTCTACATAGCACCATAAAGGTGGGGAAGTAGCTTGGAGAGAATAATGAATGGCTTCTGTTGGCGGAAGTTCAATTTCGTTAATACAAAAAGCTGTAATGTTAATTAGCCAATTTTGTAAAGTTAAGCCTTCTTGTCCCGGCTGAGGGTTGTCTAAATCCAGCCCACCGAGTTCGTAATAAATATGTCGCCAAGTTAGGGCAAACAGATAATCTGCCTGGACAGGCGATCGCGCCGAATGTTGAATTAAGGTATAGACTATCGGGCTATAACGGCAAAAAATCACCGTAAAGTACTTGCCAGCCTCTGGATATCGTTGAAATAGACTCAGCAGTTCCTGGTCATTGTGATGAAACAGCGACTTAACTAGCGGGTGGTTAGTTTCGGGAAAATGAGGAATTTGCATAAGCCTTTTAGCTAAGAGTTGTTAAGATAATGTTTATAACAACAGCCCCAGAGTGCAACCCGTAAAATTTTGCTCGTAAAATTTTGCCCATAAAATTTTAATCAGGGTCTGTTTGCTGCTGAAGCTCAGACTACTTTAGTATTGATACACTAGAAAGAAGGACTTAATCTTAGTCTTTATCAATAAAAATAGAAGCGGCTCCCTTATACAATTTTCGATTTGTTCATGGTTATAGCAGCTAATGTGATGCAGTTTTTGCTTGCCCCGTTGACTTTAGGCTCATTTTTACCATCCCTGCCTTTGGATAGCTTGTTTTCTACTCAAGGCATTATGGTAATGCTGCTTGCAGCTTATGCTGGTGCTATGTGGATGTTCCTCACCAGTGCGCCCAAAGTTCACACCGTTATGGTGTCCGATTTGGAAATTGCGCGACAGTTGTATGAAGGGCTGCTAGATTTGCCAGCCGCTGAAGTGCCTTTGCACTACTACTACAACTATGAACAAACCATCGGCACAACGGCAATTGATCCTTTATATATGTCCACAAGTCCCAGTTGGTCTAGCAAAACGATGAATAATGCTAACGAAGGACTTTGGTATCAACTGAAGAAGAATACCCAGTTACACGTCATTACTGGCGCTAGTTTAGGCACTAAAAATCAACAGCGTCACGTTTGTTTTGACCGCGACTGCTTAGAAATGATTTTATTGCGAGTAGAAACTCGTGGTTTAAAATTCAAAATTCGCAACCAAAAGCCTTTAAATTTCTTAGTCAAAGACTATGAAGGAAGGATTATTGAATTGGCTGAAGTGGCAAATTAGTCCAAAAACTGAAAATCTGAGACAAAATGTAGAGATGTAGCAACGCTACATCTCTACAATGGTTTTGGGTAAGTTTAAAACATTATTTATTCAATGATTACGTGGTAATCATTGAGGCAGTAGAAAAATATTTAAATTTATACTCAATATGAAACCTGAAACCATAAATATTTTATTAAAAGCTTACGCACAATTACAAGAAATTATTGATAAATTATACGAAGCTCATGACAGAGCCATCACAAATAATGACTTTGATGATGCTAGTTTACTGGCTAGTAGAGCAGATAAGCTTTATCAAGAGGCAGAAAATCTAGAAATTTTAATTATAGAACTGGAGGAAAGATGAAAACAATTGAAGAATTAAAGATTCGGATTCAAGAACTCAGTAAGCAAGCCGTTGAACTCAGGCGAAAAGGTTCCGAAGTGTACGAAACTAACCAAGAGCAAGCTAAACAGTTCAGGCAAGAGGCAAGAGAATCTATGAAACGCTGCCAAGTATTAATACAAGAATTGAAAAGAACGGAAGAAATTGACCGCACTGCATAGGTGGATAAAAATGAAGTGCGGAATTTGGTTTACATATAACGCGTCAGTTGGACACGGTAACGGTCTTTTTTCGTAATTGCCACTTCACCCACTTCTAAACGTCCTTTACCGCGAATCGCTACTAAATCGCCGGATTTGACTTGAAAACTAGCTTGGGTAATATCCTTCCAGTTGACGCGCACATCGCCAGCATCAATTAAATCAACCATTTTGCTGCGAGACATCCCAAAACCAGCACTGGCGATCGCATCTAATCTTAAAGAAGCCTCTACAGTCGTTAATTCTTTTTTCTTCGGTTCGCGGATTTTTAACTCACTAATGTCAATCCGCTGGGTTTTCACAGGAACCGATCGCACCTGTTGCAGATTCATTTCTAAAAATTCTGCCATTTCTGGCACAACAATTACTTGCGCCCCGCGTTCGCCCAAAACAATAATATCTCCAGTCTTCTCCCGGACAATTCCTGTGCCTAACATTGCACCTAAAAAGTCCCGGTGAGTAGCTGTATCAAATAAAAAATTGCCGGCAACTTCTAAGACAACCAGCGCAACTTGTGATTGTTCCAGGGGAAGTTCCCCACGGGCGATCGCCATTCTTTGGCGTTCTGCTTGAGGATATCCACCCCAAGCCAGCAACTGCACCTCAGTTAATCGGCTGAAAACTCGTTGAATTTCTGCTAATTCTGGCGGCGATAAAAAATCCGTCAAAACAACTTCCCACGTTTTGATCGCTTGTTCCGCATGATCAATCACACGCGCAACACTATCTCGATTTTCTACACCCTTTAAAAGTTCTTCTCGTGGCAACATGATCAAAAGTCAATAATCATTGGTCAATCCTACACCCATACACACTTATTTCCCTTCTGCATAGCCTTGGATATTTTCTGGTTCAAACTGACGTATTATCCTGGTTGCTTGGCGAGTCAGAATTTCCGAACCCTGAACCACAATTAAATATTTTCCAGCATCTAAGCGATTGCGATAGGGTAAAGCATCACCACTGCCTGCAAGCATACCTACTCCACCACCAACAAATACACTACCCATAGCGCCACTACCAGCGCCTAGCAGTCCGCCAACAACGTGATTGCCAATTTCACCCGCCCAGGCAAAAGTATCTAAACCCGTGATGACGCTAAAGGTAAAACCCGCAAAAAAGCCAAATGGCACTAACCAAAATGCCATCAGCTTTGCTTGTTTTTTAGCTTGCTCTTTGGGATCAATCAAACCAAATTCATCAGCAGTTTTATATCCTCTACCGATGATTGTGCTATTGATGCTGTCTTTTTCCAAAGCTAGATAAGCAGCTTCAGCTTGGATACGGTCTGGTAATACGGCAACAAGGTAATTCATTTATCTAACAACAGTTGTCTGAGAGAAGTTCGCCTTAATTAACAGGGTATCAGTAAAAAAGTGCTGTTAGCGTAGCGGGGTGAAAGCCCGTGCTGAGTAATGAGTGATGAGTGCTGATTTATTATTCTCCCCTTGTAACCCTAGTCCCCATTCCCCATTTCCGATTTAATGGCATCCAATGGTTCACAAAAATTGTTCACACCTTGTTTGAGGACATAGATTAAAACTGGTGTCGCTAAAATTTTGGGAAAAGTTGGCATTGTTTTGAGGTGCGCCATCATCCCTAGAATAGTGTTATTCAGTAATTCTTCTCTAAATTCTGCTTCACAAATTACCGCCCGCCATTTTTTCGCTAAAGCATCTAACCATTCAGAATTTGCCCTTTCTGGTTCTTGTCCGGCTTTGATAGCGAGTGTCATGGCTGCATCTTCTAAATCTCCTTCACAGTCTTCAATCAAATCCAGCACTTCCATCGCTACGGGATCATCGATTAACTGAGAACGAAATAAGGCAATTTCTTGTGATGTAACTTGAGTCATGGGTAGTCAATAGTCAATAGTCCATAGTCAACAGTCTAGAGTCAATAGTCCAGAGTCAATAGTCCAGAGTTAAAAATTTCAACTCTCAGTCTATAACTATTGACTATTGACCATAGACTAATTAACGCAATGACCTAGCGGTAACTGCACGCTGTAACCGAGCTAAGGCACGATTGTAATTTAAGATAGCCGTGACTCGATTACCTTCTGCTCTTGTTAAGTCAGTTTCTGAGTTAATTACATCAGTTTGTGTACCTACCCCAGCTTGGAAGCGTAACCTTGCTAACCGGAGAGCTTCTCTAGCTTGTTCTAAAGCAGTATTAGCTGTTTGAACGTTGTCTAAATTAGCTCGTTGGGTAGAAAAAGCTTGTTCTACTTGGAAGCGGACTTGGTTACGCTGCTCAGAAAATTGTGTTTCCGCGATCGCAATATTAGCTCTTGCTTGAGATGCTCTGGCGCGGGCTGCTCCACCATCAAATAAATTCCAACTAGCTCTTAGCCCAACAGAATAACCATCAGTAATGCTGACGCTATCATCGAACTGATCCAACAAGTTGTAGTTAGCCACAAAACTCAATTGTGGTAGATTAGCGGCTAATGCTTGTCGGCGCTGTTGTTCACTGATATTACGTTGAGCCAACTGCTGTCGTAGTTCTGGGCGATTTTGAAAAGCCAGAATGATACTGTCTTCTAATGACCTGTTCCACAAACCAGCTAATTGCACCGCATCTGCCGTACTAATAGTGATATTTTGCGGCAAACTTAGGGTAGTTACTAACTGCCGTCGGGCTATCAGCTGATTGGAAATCGCATTAGTCAAATCTTGTTGAGCATTGGCTAAATTTACTTGCGATCGCAAAACATCGAAGCGAGTACCAACTCCGGCACGCTCTAAGGCTTCAGCATCACGCAAACTCGCTTGGGCATTTTCCACAGCTGACTGGGCAATACGTACTTGCTCATCGGCTTCTTGCAAGTCGTAATATTGAGTACTAACGTTCAGGCGGATTTCTTCAGATTGGCGCTCCACATCCAATTCATTGAACCGTACCTGTTCCTCAGCTTCTTTGATAGCGGCTTGCCGTCTTCCCGAAGTGTAGATGTTGTATGTCAACTGGGCTTGACCATTAAAACCTGTACTCGGTTCATCGTTGTTAGATCTTACCCCGGCGCGGCTACTTAAAGTATCTTGCAGCTGGCTAGAAGCCGACTGACTGCGAGTCACATCCGCACTCAAATCAACCGAGGGATATAAAGCTGCTTGAGCTTCCTGTAAAGCTGCTTGGCTGCGTTTTAGCTGCAATACAGATACCTGTAGTTCCCGATTATTCCGGCGTGCTAATTCCAAAGCCTGTTCTAAAGTAATCGGTTGATTGCCTTGAACTGTGACTTCCTCTGTCTTTGTGGGATATTGCAGCGAATTGGCGCTAGGAATCAAGTTTTCGGGAACTTGGACAGCACCACCAGAATTCGGACTCACATTGCTAGGAACTGGAGCATTCGGTGCTGCTTCCGGTGAAGTTGGAGTAGCCGTTGGTGCTACCTCAGCAGGAGTAGAATCAGTACTACTCGGCACAGTAGTAGCTGGTGCTGCTTCAGTCGGTTCTGGTGTTGCAGTGTTGTTTTGTGCAGTCAGTTCTCCAGTCAACTTGTGCTGCTCACAACCTCTAGAATACAAAGACAACGTAGTTGATATCCCTATTTGTTGCGAACAACTTCCCACTGCCAACAGCCGCGCTGCCCCTACCCTCTTAATTGGCAATTGAGTTTTTAAACTTGGCTTTGATGCTGCTGGCTGTTGAATTGCAGATAGGAAAACTGGGTTTTTTTGAATAACAGCAGGTTGAGAAGTAGCAGAATTGACAGATGTATTATTTAATTTCTCTCTTGCAGCCGTAGCTGATTTTTTTTGTTTTTGAATTTTGCGGGAATTACGCTGCGTTGAATTTTGAGAAAAATTTAAAGTGGGTGTCGAATCGACAAAACCACCTGGATTTTTCTGAGATATTTGTGCCAGCGGTACACCAGTATTTTCTGTCAATGTGCCTGGGTTACTTTGATTACTTAAATTCGGCACATTGAATGTAGTCAACTCAGAATTAGAGACTAAATCTGGAAAAATCTGGTTGGCAGTTTTCGGCAGTTGCATATTTGTATTGTCCGCCACTAAGTTATGACTTTGAGTGAAAGTCACAACACTAGGAGTAGATTTTGCTTGTATGCTAATTACCTTGACTGTTCCAGCCCAGGCGGGCTGGGTGGTTAATACCGCTGCTGTTACGCCAGGTAAGAAAGTATGAAATAATTGCTGTCTTTTATGAAATAATTGCTGTCCTTTCACCGCATCCCCTCACACGAAAATCAATCTAGCGGCAGAAACCTTTTCTTCACCACAGAATATAGCACGATACTAAATTGAAGAAGGGATATAGCACGATACCAAATTTAGGAATCGGTACTCCGTTTGTCTTCAAAACTTTTAACTATGCGTGAAAGTTCTGCCTTTTCGTCGATGCTAACGCGGGTAGGCGCACCACTGACAATCCTTTCATAATTCCGGAAAGAATCTTTAATTTCTGGGCCGTCAGCCGTAATATTATACTCACGAATTCCCTTATCGTGCCACGAACCTCGCATTTTAAATACGTTAATTGCCCGCGACATTTCCCCACGAATTTCTACGTACTGCAACATCAAAATTGTGTCAGTAATTGTCGAAATATGTGAGTCAGTAATGGAATGAGACCCCATAAATTGGTCAGTTGTGTTGGTAAAAAAACCAGTGATTTCTTCTTGCTTGGCATAACCAGTTACACCAATTACAAACTGGCGAAAAGCATTATTACTCACGCCTCTTGCTAGGGCTGAGAGTGAGTCAATGGCGATTCTAGCTGGTTTAAAATTAGCAATTTCTGACTTAATAATTTGTAAGTGATCTTCTAAACCAGTTGATTCGGGATAGGTACAAATAATTTTGAGTAACCCTTGATCTTCTAATTCCTCAAAATCAATTCCCCAAGAGGAAGCATTCCGTGACAACTGAGCGCGTGATTCTTCATAAGCAAATAAAATGGCACGTTCACCATTAACACAGCCATTTTGTAAAAATTTACTTACAAGTAGTGTTTTCCCCGTACCGGTCGCTCCTGTTGTTAAAATAATCGAATCTTTAAAGAAACCACCACCACACATCTCATCTAGTGTTTTGACACCCGAAGAAACGCGGACATTAGAAGACCTTTGCGTTAAGCGCATTGCGCCTAGAGGGAAGATGTTGACTCCAGCATTGGTAATTGTAAAAGGATACTCACCCTTCATGTGAGTTGTGCCACGTAGCTTGAGGATTTCGCTCGTCCGTCGACGACGTTCTCCTTCTAATACATTCCTGACAATTACCACGTTATCCGAAACAAATTCCTCAACTCCAAAAGATGCCACTGGGCCGTATTCTTCACCTCGTTCGGTAGTAATGATGGTGGTAACATTCAATTGTTTGAGTCGGGCTACAAGGCGAAAAATTTCTCGTCTGACGACTCCAACAGCTTCATATTGCTGAAATACTGCGGTAATTGAGTCAATAGAAACTCGCTTGGCTTTATATTTGCGAATGGCATATTGCAAGCGCTCAATTAATGCTGAAAGGTCAAAATTACCAACAATATCTTGACCTTCAGGATCTGGAGAAGCATCAAGAATAAATAACTTGCCTTCATCAATTAAACGCTGTAAGTTCCAACCAAAAATATGAGCATTTTTAATAATGTCGCTAGGCGATTCTTCAAAGGTAACAAATACGCCTGGCTCATCAAAATAGGTAATGCCGTTATAGAGAAATTGCAGAGATAATAAGGTTTTACCTGTACCAGAGGTGCCGCTGACTAAGGTGGTTCTACCTACTGGCAAACCACCATGACTAATATCATCAAAGCCCTCAATCATTGTCCGAATTTTTTCTACACCCCCAATCGGTGCCTGGTTTTGCTCTTTTTGCTCTTTTTCGCTCATTGCCGGATCGTAAATAGGGCTTTTAACCCAGTTTTTTTATTACTAAAGGTACTAATTTGGCATGAAAAAATTTAACTTAAAGGTTATGCGGCTCTTCCCAGTCTTCTTCACTCAGTTCTTCATAAAGTAAATCTAATCCAATTAATACTCTTTCTCTATCTGAAAGGTCGCCAATAATTTTCCGAACAGGTGGCGGCAAAATTTTTGATAATGTTGGTGTAGCTAAGATTTTATCTTCTTCAGCTAGTTGGGGATTTTTCATTACATCGATGACTTTGAGTGCATAAACACCTTGGAACTCCTGGTCTAATATGTTTTTGAGTGTTTTTAATGCCCGGACTGAGTTGGGGGTATTCCCAGCTACATAAAGCTTGAGAACATAAGTTTTTCTGGCTTTATTCATAAAAATACAAACTTAAACATAAAAACTAAAATAAAATCCAAATTTAGTGATACTAGCAAAATACATAGCTTTGTGGTTTTCTTGATTTTTGAGTATATTTTAGTGAATGGATGCAATGTACTACTATTTAGAAATTGCACATCTATAGGCTTCACATAAATGTGCTAGGACATCGATGAGAGTCAAACGGTAATCAAGTAAGGTATCATCACTCCTTCCTTCTAATTTTAGCTGTTTAGAAAATTCATCAATGAGTTCCATGTGAATTTCTATAATTTGAGGCACAGGAATATTAGCACAAAATACTGTATTGATAAATTTATCAAATTTTTCTTTCAAGGTTTTGTCTGTTGTAAAGTAATCTATAAGAATCTGGCGATAATCAGATTTAATTTGTTGTAACAATACCCGCTTATCCACTTGAGTCATTTGCTGAAAAACCTGTTGTGGTTTTTGCTGCTGGCACGCAAACACGTAAAAATATTTGTCTATAAAATTTTGATTAAGATTCGCTGGCCACCAAGTTAGTAAGTAGTAAAGTCTAACTGTGGTGGCGGCGACTAGAGTTGATGTGCTAAATTGAGCAAAATTAGACCGAATTAAGTAACCATTTCTTGGGTTTAATGGTATTTGAGTGCCTAGCTCATCTAGGTTATCTAAAATTTTTTTAACATTTGCTTGGAAAAGTAGTATAGGTAGTAGCATTTATATATTTAAACATCTTGCTTAATCACTCCAACCAAAGTTGGTTAAGTTGAATAAAGTTTGAGAAAAACTTTAGAGAACATGACTAATAATAAGTCAAGTTGTTAGTTCATTCTCAATTACCGCTCTAGATAAACAAATTTCTACAGTGGCTCAACAACCAAAGACAACAAGTGAGCAGGAAGATTTATTGAGCGGCTGATGAGGTGTTCGTTATTGAGGATACATTAGTTGATTGAGATTCGCATATGTATATCTATCAGACTGTAGATTTTTTGATTTCACCCCTTGATAGGATACTTAAACTAACTTAAAGTATGCGCGTATTCTAAATCATTATAATTCCTCAAGGTTCTAAAGCGAATCTTTGGAGCCATAATTGTTTTAGCTGTCACTTTTGATCAGATGTGACAATACCAGTAAAACACTGTAAGGTTATTTCCCCAAAGTTATAAAGTGGCAAAGGCAAAGACTGACACTGGGAAAACCAAAGTCAACCAGAAAGGCTATGTCTTAAACAACCAAACATATCACAGCAATGGTCTTACGGCTAAAACAAGAATGGTGGAAAGATAAGTCTATGAGGATATGACTGTAAGCGCGAACACTATCTACCCGATCGCCAATGCTCAAGCCAAATGCCGCTAGAGGAAGAATCAACCCCAAAGCCTTATGTCAATGCTACAGTACCCGCTTTATAACTTTCTCGCAACCGTACCCAAATGCGGTGAAACAAGTACATTGGTAGCGGCCTTAGAAGTTTTTGAGCAACAGCGGTGCGATCGCTTAGTAGTAGTCAATCAACAGCAAGCACCAATTGGGTTGTTAAAATCAGCCCAGTTAACGCAAAAACTGTTGGCAGAGTCACCAGAAGATCAATACTGGAATTTGTTACAACAGCCACTGACAATCTGGCAGCAAAGCATTGTTGAGCCATTACAAATATTAGCAGCAAGCGATCGCGTTGAGCAATTTGTGCAGTTTTTGCGTTACTATTCTGCCCCATCTCATAACAATATCAATTGGACACTGGTTGATGCTGAAGGCAAATTTTTAGGGCTGTTAGACAGCAGTCGGTTGTTGAGATTGTTAGCTCAAGAACAGGCAGGTATAGCGACAACTGACACAAAATCTGCCAATTCTTTGAGATCATCTAGCCAGGTTAGCCGAGAACATCAGACCAAGGTGAAAACTACTTGGCGATCGCGCAAAGCTAATCAACTTCACTCATTTTTGCATAAACCACTGATTAAGTTACTCGAACAACTGCCTTGGCCATTGATGTTGCAAAACAGTAATGGTGAAATAGTCGCGCAAAACCCCGCTTGGTGGCAGCAGTTGGGCGGTTTGAAAGATCCAGAAGATGTGCGACAACAAGTAGCAACTATCCTGTCTCCAGTCCCGGACAAACAGCCAGAATACGCTAACCAAACGGCACTTAGATCGCCCCAAGGTGAAGATAGCAGCTTATCACCATTGAAATTGTATTCGGTAGAGCATACTTGGGCGGTAAAGCACGAAGCCTTACCCCAGAACTCAAGCTTTAATCCTCTCCAAGAACCACCCGTTTCGCCAACCAGCAACTTTAATCGCTGCTTTTTAGATAGTCAAATGGGGACTTGTACCTGTGTCGTGGAAGAAAAAAACGGTCAAGAACGCGTCTGGCAATTTGCCAAAATTCCCCTAGATAGTCCAAGATTAAAACCATTAACCGCCCAGCCAAGCGAAAATGCTGATCAACTGTGGTTAGTCTTAGCCACAGATGTTACCGAACAGCAACAATTGTGCAAAGAATTAGCTGCGAAAAATGCTGATTTGATTCAACTCAATCGCTTAAAAGATGAATTTTTAGCTTGTATTAGTCATGAACTCAAGACTCCCCTAACGGCAGTTTTGGGATTATCCAGATTGCTAGTAGACCAACAATTAGGGGAATTAAACGAACGCCAAGCCCGCTACGCGGGATTAATTCATCAAAGCGGTCGTCATTTAATGAGTGTAGTCAACGACATTCTCGATTTGACTCGGATGGAAACCGGTCAGATGGAATTAGCACTTGCACCAGTAAATATACAGGCTGTGTGCGATCGCGCTCAAGCAGAAGTCACGGCTATCCACACTCACGCCAGCAAAACCTCAGCCATTAATTCTTCTGTGCCAAAATTCACCTTGATGATTGAACCAGGCTTAGAGCAAATGGTGGCAGATGAATTGCGCTTGCGGCAAATGTTGGTACACTTGCTTTCTAACGCTTTCAAATTCACGGAAACATCCGGCGAAATTGGTTTGCGTGTCAGTCGTTGGGAAGGCTGGATTGCCTTTACCATTTGGGATACAGGCATTGGTATCCCTGAACATCAGCAACATTTAATTTTTCAGAAATTCCAACAACTCGAAAACCCCCTCACCAGACAGTTTGAAGGAACTGGTTTAGGACTAGTTTTAACCAGAGCTTTAGCCCGCCTCCACGGAGGCGACGTGAGCTTTTTATCCCAAGAAGGTAAAGGTAGCCAATTTACCCTCTTACTCCCACCCAGTCCGCCAACCACAGGTTTTTCGGATACCGAAACAAATAATAAAGAAGAGCGAAACCAGCAGAATCTAGGTATTCAAAAAGTTCCGACTTCTGCCAATTCTCCAGTTAATAATAGTCAACATCTCCCTGGTTGCTCTCAAAGATTAGTGCTGATAGTCGAAGCAGTGGCTCGATATATTGAAGACTTAGCAGAACAACTCAAAGGTTTAGGTTATCGAGTAATCATTGCTCGCTCAGGTACAGAAGCCGTGGAAAAAGCCCGACGCTTGCAACCACAAGCTGTATTTTTAAATCCTTTATTACCATTGCTTTCAGGGTGGGATGTCCTGACATTGGTGAAATCGGATGCGGCGACACGCCATATACCAGTGATTGTCACCGCTACAGGCGCAGAAAGAGAGCAAGCATTTGCTAACCAAGCCGATGGTTTCTTGAGCTTACCAATAGAAAATCAGGCTTTAGCCCCTCTGTTGGAAAAGTTATGTGCTAAACCCACAATTTCAGCCTCAGAAATTGAGGCTACGCAAACTACTGCCAAAAACCAACCATTGCGAATTCTCAGATTGGTCAATCCAGAAATAGCATCAATTAACCCCCACCCTTCACTGCGGGAACATCGGGTAATCGAAGTAGATAACCTCGATCAAGCAGAACTCTTAGCCAGGGTTTGGCAATTTGATGTCATCTTATTAGATGTAGAAACTTCCTTAGCCCAAATTTATTTACAACAATTAATTCAGCATCCCCGATTGGTGGCTTTACCACTGGTGACTTGTGATGTTGCTACTAGTTTGGCAGCTTCTCAGATACCTGGACTTTCCGTCTTTCCCTGCTTAACACCATTTGGAAAAAACAATCGCAGTCGCACTGACAAAATAGATCCGCTGTTATCAGTGTTACAAATTGCTGCTGGTATTTGTTGTCCACCAAGTATTTTAGTCGTGGATTTGACCACCTTACATGATTTACCGCAAATCAGACGTAAACAAGTAAAAAATTATCGCCACACGAAAAACTCTGCCCTGAATAATATCACTGCGGAAAGAGGCTCTGAGTGGTTTCAAGCTTTAATTCAGTATTTACAAACTGCGGGTTTGAAAGCAGCAATTGGCCGCTGTTGGGCAGAAGTAAATCAACAAATCCACCACAATAGTGTTGACTTGTTGCTAATTTGCTTGGGAGAGTCGCCAATTCATCAGGAAGTGTTAAAAGCACTTGCAGCATTACATGATTCACATTTGCATTTGCCCCCGATTTTAGTGCTTGACCAACGTCCCCATCATCATGTCAGGAATTCATCAGCAGAAACCAAGCAGCAGAGCAATAGTAGCCGAGATGATGTAAATAAATCAGTCCGTGCGATCGCCACAGAAATTTTACCCCGATCAATTTCAATGGAAGATTTATTGCATCACATTAATCAGGCTCTACTGCACCATCAATAGGAAAAGAGTTCATTTTTATTGCATAATCTAAAGGCTCAAATCCTCAGATTTTTTGAGAAGTTGCTCATCTTGCGTCTCAGGTTTGAGCGAAATATCTTGCTTTTGTTGTTTCATTTTTTTGAAAGAAATTCTAATCAATTGATAAGCACCTTTTGATGCTAAATTTTCATAATTGTCAGGTGGCAAATCCATTTTGACTAGATTTTTATGTTCTGCTAAAACTATTAATCCAGGAGCTTTTACTGGCATATTTGTTTGGTTTTGGATATAAACAATAGCATCAATCGTAAGTTTGATAAAATTTACTTGTTTATGACTATAAAAAACTACACTTGGTTTTTTAAAGCCAACCATTACCAATTCTTCATTGGGTTGTTTTACCTGAGTAATAACATTAGAAATTTCTCTTAAAGGTAGCTGTCGTTCTTGATCCATCAAAAACATCGCTGGCATCAAAACAACAATTAAAAATGCGACAAACCCCAACAAATTAGCAGCAATAATTCCTGGCCAACGACGGGTAATTAATAAAAATGCCACACTTATAGCACTCAAAAACCAAATAGAACTGCCTAGTTCAATTAAACCCGAATTTTGTAGGGTTTGGCGGAAATTTGGTGCAGCTTGATCGCTACCTAATAACTGAGATATTTGCAATATGGCTACAGACAATGCCGAAAACAAAAAAACATTTGTCCAGCCACTAAACCAGAAGAATTTCTGAGGGGAGCGAGAACTAGATGTAGATAGTGAAGGAAAGTAATCGCTCCACAATAAAGCTACCAAAATAGCAGCAGCAGGCATTAATGGTAAAACATAACTAGGCAGTTTGGTAACAGCAATTGTGAAAAAACCAAACACTCCCAAAAACCAAACGCACGCAAATAAACCTAATTGCAGCGATCGCTCTTGGACTAGCCATTGCGATCGCTGCCAAAATTTCAGTCGCGCGAAGGCTACGGGTAAATATACAGAGTATGGTGCAAAACCTAAAAGTACTACCAAAAAGTAAAAATACCAAGGCGCTGAGTGACCATTCACTACTTCGGTAAAACGGTCTAGGTTGTGATAGCCAAAAAAGGAATTAATATAATTCCAGCCATTGCGCCAAATTACTAAGGCATACCAAGGAACTGATAAAGCCAAAATTATTAGTAATCCTAGCAGCGGCCGCATTTCTCGCAGCACTTCGCCTAATTTGCCTAAATACAGCAAAAAAGCCAGAATTACTATCCCCGGTAAAACTATACCCACAGGGCCTTTAGTTAAAATCGCCCCAGCAATTAATACATAACAAGCTAAATACCATTTATTTGGGAGTAGGGAATGGGAGACTTTTGTGCCATTTTCCTCTTTACTCGCATATCCGAGGAAAAAACATAACAAGGAAGAGGCGATGCACCCAGTTAGTAGCATATCCGAGACACCGGTTCTCCCCCAGACAATCATTTCTGGATTGAGCGCCATAACAGCGGCGGCGATCGCAGCTGTTATGTAGCGCCGGGTGGGGCGTTCAACTTGTTCGGCAATGTCTTGCTGGCCCAGATGCCACTGTACAGTATAAAAAGCCAAACTAATGACGGCGATCGCCGCGATCGCTGAGGGGAGACGCACCGCCCACTCATTCACGCCCATAATTGAATAAGCGATCGCCTGACACCAGTAAATTAAAGCAGGTTTATCAAACCGAGTTACACCATTAAAAAACGGCGTAATCCAGTCACCAGTGATAAACATTTGTCGGGATGCTTCCGCAAACAATGGCTCTGTTTCATCAACTAAGCCAACACTACCTAAATTCCACCCGTAGCCTATCCACCCAATCAGCATCAACCACAAAACTGATAAAGTCACTGCTAGGGATGGACGCTGTGCTATCTTGTTGAACCATCGGTCAACAGTGTGGAAATTACTCAATTTCATCTTCATTTAGTTTTTAGTCAGCGCTCAATAGTTAATCGTCAATAGTTATGAGTCAACAGTCAATAGTTATTAGTCGTTAAATAGCCAGATTTTGTTCTGGATTATTGCTAATTCGCACTATTGATCAACTCAAAACTATCAACCTGAGAGTAATTGGGAATTGCTCTCAGGTACATACTAACTAGCCTCTAGCCCATAACCAAATAAGAACCGCGATAACTATTGACTAAGTACCAACAGCCATTCTTTTGTTTGAGCATTCCACGTCGGTAGGGAAGTTTCGCCAACAACATACGGCCCCCAGTAGCGTCGAGAACCATCCTGGGCAAAAGCAACTAAAATATCTCCTTTTTCTAGCTGTAAGTTGCCATTAGGTAAAGAAAGTAACAAACCTTTGCTACTCCCTTCCTGGGGCGCAAAATCCCAATGGGCTGGAAGATCATAGTTAATCTTGCTAGTAGTCGAGCTTTTACCCTTTAATTGCCGTGCGAGTAAGGCCAGGCGCACAGGCTGATCCGTTTGATTACTCATTCGCAAAATTCCTGGTTTTTTGGCACTACTAGCTCCATTTGGCCGATTTACCAGGATAGACTGAACTTTGCTAGTGCTTTGTTCTACTTGGGTGACTGGTATTGTTGTGGTACTGGAAACATTTGTCGAAGTAGCTGTAGCATCTAAAATAGGCAATTCTGAATTACTTTTTGACTGAGGAATATTAGTAGATGCTGTATCCGATGTATCAGGATTAGTAGTCTCAAATGAAACACTTAAATCTAAACATCCTACCAGCAATCCAAGCAGCCCCAAGCAACAAGCTGTAACAGCAGCCTTACGATACACCTGAGATTTCATTTTGATATTGGTTAGAAATAATTTTTTGTTTAGTCTTGGCCAAATATTAGCCTATTCTCTGCCGTCAGGATTAGAGAAATTTACTGATTTCTCTACACTAGACTCTCGTGAAATCAAGCTATGCAATGTATCATACTTATCATTTTTCTAAAATAACCATTGGAATGATTAGTTACCTTAATTTTACTTAAAGAAGCTTTCTATAGGTTATTGTTCCATTGGGTTTTACAGTAGGTTAGCAACCTTAGGCAAATAATATTACATAAAAATAAACATTCAACCGTATAATTACATCTAAATATTTTTAGCCTTGGCGTAATCTGAACAACAAGATGTCTGTTGTTAAACCCTGAGAGATATGAACGCAAAAATATTTATATTTATTAACAATCCATGATTAATCATGCCAAGATTCTGCTGCTCATGAGGCAATGAAATAAAATATACATCTAAGTAAGTATTCAGGAGTCAGAATCCAGGAGTCAGGAGTGTTAAAAAATCAGGAGAAATATTTGATAAATAAATTTATTAATTCTATAAATACTTGGGTACTGAATTCTTACCATCTAAATTTAGCAGTATTGATTTTTTTTAATCTCAGTAGGGATGTAGGCTATGGGAATCCGATTTGATTATTGAAATTACTTGTGTAGGTAAGGAACAGGGAACAGGACAAGAAATAACATAGGTATACTGAGTTTTTTCTCCAAATCAAATATGATTCCTATATGTATGATTTTTTGATAAAAGTAATTTGAATAATTGAGAATATTTGATTGATGCAGAACACTAGAATTAACAATTTATTAGATGCAATTGCCAAGAGTTTAGGACAATTATTTCGCAATCCTTGGCGGCGACTATCACTATTGATTATTAGTTTTTTATTCGGCTTTTTTCTGGGTACAGCTATTTCTACTATAGCGGGACAAAAGGCAGAATTAGATATTGTTGTAGCCGCATTTTTAGTATTATTAACTGAGTTAACAAGCAGGATATTTTATAGTCGTAACTTGTTTGCTAAAAGAGCGCTGTGGCTGGAATGTTTGAATATTTTGAAAGTGGGATTTACTTACAGTTTGTTTGTGGAAGCTTTTAAGTTAGGCTCTTAGAAAATTTGTGCATAGTGGTGGTGAGGAAAATTAGCAATGTATTCTTGGCTCGGAGAAATTATCGCAGAGGATATTCCAGAGTTGACTTGGCAGCAAATACGAGTTGCAGCACTGGCTGATCCTTTAAAAGCAAAGGCTTTTGGGATTACACAGACAAATGTTGATGAAATGATCCAAGAGCGATCGCAGTTACTCAAATTTGTTTTACCAGCTTTTCGGCAATTCTGCCAAACTAATCTGCGTGCCAACTTTGAAGAAATGTTAGAGGTGTTGTGGGATTTATGGCTACCTCTAGGAATGAAATTAGCCGCACACCGCCACAGCTTAAACCGTCCTTTGATTCAAGGAATCTTAGGAGTACAAGGTACAGGCAAAACTACAATGTGCCAAGTTTTATCCTTAATTCTTCAGCAGTTGGGATATCGCACTCTCAGTTGGTCATTAGATGACTTATATAAAACTTACAGCGATCGCCTAATTTTATTACAACAAGACCCCCGCTTGATTTGGCGAGGGCCACCAGGAACCCATGATCTAGATTTAGGCTTAAATGTGTTAGAGCAAATTCGCCAAGGAGAAACGTCTGTAACTGTTCCTCGGTTTGATAAATCGCTTCATACAGGTGCAGGCGATCGCACCACTCCAGAAATTATGACAAATATAGATATCCTATTATTTGAAGGCTGGTTTGTGGGTGTGCGACCAATTGATCCAATGTTTTTTGATTTAGCACCGCCACCGATTATTACCGATGCAGACAAAGCATTTGCCCGTGATATAAATCGTCAATTGAGCAATTATCTTCCATTGTGGGAGCAATTAGATAGCTTGATTTTGCTGTATCCCACAGATTATCGCAGTTCCCTAGAATGGCGTAAGCAAGCGGAACAACAGATGGTGACTGCTGGTAAATCAGGAATGAGTGATTCAGAAATTGAAGATTTTGTCAACTATTTTTGGCGATCGCTCCATCCAGAATTATTTCTCAAACCCATGCTGCGATCGCCATCGGTTGCTGATTTGGTAATTGAAATTTCTCCAGATCGGACTTTTGGTGCAATTTACAGTTTATAGAGCATCAGAATGAATTTGTTGTAATCGTGGTTGAATCGAATCAGTCAACAGAATACTTTGAGGATGCTCCTGAAAATTTTCCCAAAACTGCCATCAGATTCTGGTAGTTGGGTATGCTCTGGTAGGACAAGGCGGACAACTTCACTAGTCATCGTGTTCTCTCCCTGATGCCTGACAGTACAAAGATATCATGTACCCCAACGAGGAATAGAGAAATTGTAAGTTGATTGCTTGTTAGACTGCTGAAAGCGATCGCGCCCTTCAATTTTGGCTTGATATAATGCGCGATCGGCAGCAGAAATCATATCTTGAAAGTCAGAACCAGGTTGAGGAATATCCGCTGCTACCCCACCACTAATGGTCACATAACCACTGACTTGCGAATTGCTATGGGGAATGGCCAATTTTCTCACCACTGAGCAAATTTTTTCTGCTAAATTCGCGGCTCCCTGCATCTCTGTTTTGGGTAAAATCACAGCGAATTCTTCACCACCATAACGAGCAACTAAATCCGCCGGACGTTTAACTGTATCTTTGATGGCTTGTGCTACCTTTTGCAAACAGCGATCGCCTGCCCGATGTCCATAAGTATCGTTGTAAGATTTAAAGTAATCAACATCACACAAAATCAAAGACAAAGGTAATTGTTCTCGCGCCATCCGTTGCCATTCTTGGGAAAAATATTCTTCAAAGCGTCTGCGACTAGCTACTTGAGTTAAACCATCAATAGTCACCAATCTTTGCAATTCTTGATTAGCAGCTTCTAGTTGTTTTTGAAGCTGAGATTGCTGAATTAAGCGTTTGACCCGCTGGCGTAAGACTGGCCAGTGAATTGGTTTAGTCACATAATCAATTGCACCCGCATCAAAGGCTTGGTCAACGGACTCTTGATCTTCTAATCCCGTAATCATCAACACTGGCGTATACTTGCCTTGGTCTAAAGATTGTAACTGCATACAACACTCAAATCCGTCCATCCCCGGCATAATGGCATCCAACAGGACAATCTGGGGTTGCAATTGCTGAAACATAATTAACGCTTCGATGCCATCTCGTGCCTCCGCTATCTGATATCCATCTCGCTCTAAGGCTAGTCGCAGCTGGGTGCGGATAAATGCTTCATCGTCAACAATCAAAACTAGAGATTGGTTTTTGTAAAAGTTAGTTTTCATTATCCCCCTCCTCCAGTTCTAATTGCAATCCCGTTTTGACTTGCTCATACTCTTGCTGAAGTTGTGACAAGATATCTGCACACCCGACAGGATCATTACTTCTACCCTTTGCTTCTAACTGCTTACACAGTTGAGCAAGGCTGGTGGCTCCGACAGAAGCACTACTAGACTTGAGTTTATGAGCCGTCTTCCATAAAGTTTCGGCATCTTCTGCTGCCACAGATGACTGAATTTCTTGTATGAGTTTTGGAGCTTCTAAAAAATAACAGTGCAGTAGTTCTATAAATGCTACCTGATCCCAGGCCAACATCTGACGCAAAGATTGCAAAACTTTGTGATCAATTGCAGATATTACTAAATTTGGCGTTTTAGATTGACTCTGGGATGGCAGAAATGTTTGTATTGGTGGTTTTTCCGTAGGGATAAAAGGCTGACATTTCCGCAGTGCTTTGACTAACTCTGCCATCTGGATGGGTTTGCTGATGTAATCATCCATCCCAGCGGCTAAACAAGCTTCGCGATCGCCGCGCATAGCGTTGGCTGTGATGGCAATAATATAAGGACGAGTACTCGCTTCCCATTGTTGAGAAATAATTTGGCTGGTTTCTAGCCCATCCATTTCGGGCATATGTATGTCCATCAACACTACATTATATGGTTGACGTTGCAATGCTTGAATGACTTCTCGTCCGTCAGCTACTACATCTGCTTGGTAGCCAATTTTCTGCAACATTAATAGTGCCACTTTCTGGTTCACCAAGCTATCTTCTGCCACGAGAATCTTGAGGGGTATTTTCTCGGCTAAATGAACATCAAAGGGAGAAATATGTGAACGAGAAATATAGGACGGGAGTAAATGATGTCCGCAGGTATGAGTTAGAACGTAGTGGAGTTGAGATTGTTTGATGGGTTTAGTTAAACAGACAACTAGTTCCAGATGATTAAACTCTCTCACTATTTCTGGGGTGCTTAAAGAAGCCAACAGGATTAATGGCAGATTTTGACCACCCAGCTGCTGACGAATAGCTTGAGCTAATTGCAGTCCGTCAGTTTTGGCCATTGGCAGATCGAGAATGGCAATATCAAACTCCATTCCTTGTGCCAGTAAAGCTAAAGCTGCTTCACCTGATTCAGCAATGTATGTTTGCATTTGCCAGAACTGTACTTGCAAGCTGAGAATTTTGCTGTTGGTAGGATTCTCATCCACGATTAGCAGTCGCTTACCAGCCAATTGAGCAAAAGAAGTAGTCACTTCTGATGATGCGGGCTGGGTCAGGACTTTGCTGGTAATTGTAAAGTAAAAAGTAGAACCATCAGGGGAGAAAGTTGCAGACACAGGCTTGTGATTTTGCCAGCCAGGATCAGGATTGCCACCAATACAGCCACGACTCTCAACCCACAAACTACCATACATCATCTCACTCAAGCGTTGGCTAATAACGAGTCCCAGTCCCGTACCGCCGTAAAGTCTAGTCATGGAGGCATCTGCTTGGATGAAGGGTTGGAATAGCCGGGCCATTTTCTCTGGAGTGATACCAATACCTGTGTCCTGGATGCTAAAGAGAATTTTGCAGGTGGTTTCGAGATGGGGCGTTTCTAATTGGTTAGCGTATACAGAGAGGACAACTTCGCCTTGCTGGGTGAATTTAATTGCATTGTTGAGCAAGTTCATCAACACTTGGCGCAAGCGTGTGATGTCGCCGATAATATGTGTCGGCACTTGGGGATGGATGAGGTAAATTAGTTCAATCTGTTTTTGGGCAGCTTTTGGCGCTAATAGGTCAATTACCTGTTCTACACAGGCTTTTAAATCAAAGGATTTTTCTTCTAGTTCCAGCCTACCGGACTCAATTTTGGAGAAGTCGAGGATGTCATTAATGATGGTGAGTAAGGCATCGCCACTAGTATGCACGGTTTCTACAAGGTCTCGCTGTTGGGGAGTCAAGTCTGTATCCAATAACAGTTCTGTCATCCCAATCACAGCATTCATCGGGGTGCGAATTTCATGGCTCATCATGGCCAAGAATTCACTTTTGGCGCGGTTAGCTGCCTCTGCTTGACGTTTGGCCTGTTCTAGGGCAAAGTTCTTTAAGGTTAGTTCTTCCCGTTGACGAGTTTCTTGTTCTAATAAATGGGCTTGGGCGAGAGCAATGCCGACTTGGGCTGCGACTGCTTCTAATAATTCAATTTCTGCTGTTGTCCATTGGCGAAAATAGCTGCACTGATGTAAGCCGATCGCACCATTCGCTTCTCCTTGATAAGATGTGCGGACTGCTAACATAGACTTTAAGCCCATTTCTCGGCAAATTGCTTGCGATCCTTGGAGTAAAGGGTCAGCATATACATTATTAGACGCGATCGCTTTATCCTGGGTCATCATTTGCTCGGCATGGGGATTACCGATTACAGGAATTTTCACTGTTTCCCGACTGGCGTAGGTGGGAAAATTATTATACTCTGCCACCAAGGGAATGTAGGGTATGGTATCGCTAATATAAGAGTGAATTAGGCAGCGTTCAGCTTGAAATGCTTGCCCAATTTGGACGGCGGCAGTGGCAAAAATTTCTTTGCTATCCAGACTTTGCCGGATTTGCTGGGTAATTTGTTTTAATAGTAGTGTTTGATGTAATTGTCGCTGCAATGCTTGTTGTGCTAGTACTCGTTCTGTGATATCGTGATTAAAAATTACACTGGCAATAGGTTGGCCTTGTTCATCTTGTAAAAGAATGACTGTAGTTTCACAAATTCCTTGACTGCCATCTTTGCGGATAAATTTAATTTCCCCAGCCCAACGTCCTTGCCGCTGAATCTCTGGCAAAATCTGGGGTATGAGTTTAGTAACTGCCTCCGGTGTATATAAAATACTCGTAGTTCTGCCCAATATTTCGGCTTTGCTATAGCCAAACATCCACTCAGCCGCACCATTCCAGTCAATAATTGTGCCGGTTAAATCAGTGATAATTACGCCATCATACATATTCTCAAAGATCAGGGCTTGGCGTTGCAAAGTTAATTCTGCTTGTTGGCGATCGCTAATATCTTTATGAATCCCAATAAAATGGCTTAATCTCCCAGTGTCATCATGAATTGGAGAGATGCTCAATTCATTCCAAAATAAACTGCCATCTTTGCGGTAGTTACGCAACAATACTTGGCAAATCTTCCCAGCTTTCATGGATGATTGCAGTTGTTGAATTGCTGGTTGTAGAGGATCTGTTCCTGGCAAAAAAGCACAGTTATAGCCAATAATTTCCGCAGCACTATAGCCTGTGATTAATTCAAAGGCAGGGTTAACATAAATAATTGGTTGATGCGGAAGTCTGGCATCAGCAATTGTGATTCCATCACTAGCTGCGGCTAGGGCGCGTTCTCGCAATCGGAGAGTTTCTTCAACTAGCTTCAAATCTGTAATCTCAAACATAAACCCCCTGAGCATCATGGGGGTTGCATTATTCTTGACAACATTTACAATGTCCCGCAACCACACTACTCGTCCACTAGCGGTTAACATCCGATATTCAAATTCGTGGTTTTCTGCTTTTGCAGCGGCTTCTTGGCAAACTCGCATCGCCTGTTCTCGGTCGTGGGGATGCAGATGATTCAGCCAAAAATTTTCTTGATACCATTCTTCTAGAGGATAATCTAATAAAGCTTCTGCTTGTGGGCCAATATATGTAAATCGCCAAGTTTTGACATCGAATTCCCAAGGAATTACTTTTACTGTTTCTAATAATTCTCGCAAGTGAGTTTCACTAGCACGCAGAGCAATTTCAGTTTTTTTATGCTCATAAATGCGGTCTGCTAATTCTTGATTAATGGCAGCTATCCGTTTGTTTCTGCGTTCGGTACTCTGAGCAAAATAAATACATAATGCTAATATGCTGGCGATAAATAACCCAGAAACTAAAACCACTAATGGCAGCGGCGATCGCAAGTTGGTTAATAATTCTAAAGAAGGATAGACTGCTATTTGCCAGTTGCTTCCATATAAATCAAGGCTTACTTGCTGTTGCCAATTTAATAGCTGGGTTGGTAATAGGTTCTGTCCGTAAATTAATTGTCCATCCTCAAAGACTCTAATTTGATACCCTGGTGGCAAATGCACCAAAGAATCTAATAATGGTTGAATCTGAAAAACTCCGACGATCAAGCCATTAAACTGTTCGCCAATCCATAATGGCAGGTATGCAAAAAATCCTTTCTTACCTTGAAGCAGTTCAAATGTGGGCGTAAAAGTTGTTTGCCGGCGGTTGCGTGCTGTTTCTAGTGCTGTGCGTAGTTGAGGTTTTTGAGTTAGCTCTAAAGTCTGGGTGATTTGATAGTTAACTTCAGGTACAGTCCATCTAACACGCAATGATGGATCTATCCATCCCAGAGTTTGATATCCTCCAAAATCTTGGATGTAGGCGGCTGCTTCAGTGCGCCATTTTCTCTGATCAAAGTTATCATGCAATTGCCAGTTTTTGCCCATCCGCTCTAGTGCCAGAATCCGCATCTTGACTTGGGCTGTTAATTCTGTTCTAATGGCGATCGCTTGTTGTTGAACCAGTTGTTTAATATTATATTGCTCTTCAATTACTAGCTTCTGCCAAAGCAGAACTACGGCAACTGCAACAATAATACCAACCAGTAATGGCAGCAACTCTCGTTTGCTGAAAATTTCTCTTGCTGGGAACTGATGATATCTGTGCTGCCTAACCACTTATTCATCCTCTAGCACTTTCAGCATTTGTCTGAATGATTATTACTGTTAATTAAAATTATGAATATTTATTTTACAATATCGAGATTTTTAAAATTAATTTTTTCTTGTATTTTTTGCAGAAAATGCTTAAATTTTACTTATATTTTTTCTTTTGTAACTATCTAATGCCTATTTAGAAACAAAAATGATTTATTTTTGGCAAATAAATATTAATAAAAGTTTATGTTTGCTACTGGCATTTTTGCTGGCTGTTAAATTGTGAGTTTTCAACTAATACATCTATCATGTTGTTAACTGGCTATTTGATGGTTTTTAAAGCTCTCATTTATCCATTTCTGACTATCATCGTAATAACTGCTCTTTATTTAATGAAAAACATGACAACAAAATTTAAAAGCTAATAGCCAAAATCTATAGCAGTCTTATTTTATATCTGAATAAAAGAGACAAGGAGGAGAAATGTTGGGAAATCATTGAGGATTGCTATGGAAGTAAAAAAGCTGTGATGATTGGCTTTGACTCCAAATACCATTTAGAGGAGTTTTCTTGTTTATAAAACCTAAATTTTTAGGGTATGAAGTATAGCGCAGAAGCATAATTCCTGTTTTGAATTTTTAGATTTTTATCGCATTAATTTGCAAAATACTGTAAAGTTAATAACAATATCTCAGACTCATCTTTGATTTTAGCCAAAAATCAGTAAATTTCTAGCCAACTTCTTGGCTGTAGACTATTCTCCCTTCCCTGCCTACGCAAATAATTTTCAGCATCAAACCGGATTTCTCTACAAAATTTGGATTTAGCATTGCTCAAAAATAAGTATGAATATAGGTACAGACATGAAAATATCTGTACCTATCCCAATAATGTTTGATCAAAATTAAATTCGGTGCGGATAGTGAATAGCTTCTGAATTCTTCTCCAAGTGAAAGTTATGCTACTGTTTCGATTGAATTTGATGAATTAAATCCATAAAATCTTGCCAGTCATCAGCCTCAGTAATGGGTTGCCAAATTGATTCAATTACGGGTCTAATCGGTACAGTTTTAGGGTTATGATTGGATAAGCTTTGGGCGATAACTGCCATCTCATCTAAATCAAAATGATTTAGGATTTTATGGTAGGTTATGCACCAATTATCAAAAATGGCAGAAGTACCTGCGGCTGGAACAATTTCTGAATTGTTGAGTACACAACCGGGATCATCTCGCCACTTAGAAGAAAAAGTCCGAGCCATTTCTGAGAAAAAGAGATGATAACCAACTTGGCTTTCTTTTAAGAATGTAATGGTTAATTCTAAAAGTTCGTCTGCTTCTGGATGGTTCAACTGCTCAAAACCCAATTTTTTCAGCATTAAATAGCGATATTCTGCACCATAATAGTTATCAAAGCTGGCTAATCCAGCTTGCATATCAGTTAACTCAATAATTGCCTTGAGTGGTTCCTGAAGCATTTCTAAATTCCATTGGCAAATATTGGGTTGATGTCCATAACAATAACGTTTGTAATAGTCGAAATAAGCAGCTGTGAAATAAGGGTCATAAGTAGGAATAAAAGCATAAGGGCCATAATCAAAGCTTTCCCCAGTAATTGACATATTGTCAGTATTGAGAACTCCATGACAAAAACCTGCGGCCATCCACTGTGCGACTAGTTCGGCAACTCGCTGGACTAATTCGGCATAGAATAAGGCGTATTTATCTTGTTCGGTGACTAAATGGTGGTAATAATATTCAATTACATGATCTAACAACTTTTTACTTAGATCAGGACGCTGCAAATAATGGAAACGCTCAAAATTACCAAAACGAATATGAGAATTGCTCATTCTCACCATAACGGATGAACGTGTGGGGGAAGGTTCATCACCCCGCCATAGAGATAACCCAGTTTCAATCATGCTGAAACAGCGAGAGGTGCGGACTCCCATTTGGTGTAATGCTTCAGCGGCCAAAACTTCCCGTACCCCGCCTTTGAGTGTCAGCATCCCATCACCACCACGAGAGTAAGGTGTTCGACCAGAACCTTTGGTACCAAAATCGTATAATTCACCATCACTGGCGCGGACTTGACCGTACAAAAAGCCTCTACCATCACCTAAATAAGGGTTATAGTTACCAAACTGATAACCGTGGTAACGCAGTGCTAACAAAGGCTTGCGTCCCTGGAATTTGCCAAAAGCGGTAATAAAATGCTCATCTGTAACTGCTTGGGGGTTTAGTCCTAAATCAGATAACAGTGCATCATTACGCCAGCGCAAAATATGCTGAGGGAATTCCTCTGCGGCTACTTCATCGTAGTAATCATCCCCCAAAGATTCTAAGGCTGGTTCATAGTTGAGGGTGAGCAAAGGATTGAGGGAGTTTTCGTGGTTGGGAGTTTCAGCCAGAGTCATTACGCGCCAATTTAAAAGGATTATTCCCTTCATCCTACCTCTGACATCAGCAGAGCGCCTTATCTCGTTGCTTTGAGAACTGCACGAAGACCAAAATGATCGGATGGATAAATTTTCCCCTCTGTACCGGTTACTGGTTCACAACCGAACAAGTCAATTGACTGCGCTTGCCAATCATGGTTTTGACTTCGTAATAAAATGCGATCAAGCCTAGCTGGTATTCCCTGTAAACTCATCAACGCCGCTAAGGAGTTGCGTTGGGGGTCAAATGTATAACCTGCTGCATCTGGATGTAGTTTTTGCCAGATATCGATATATCCAGCACCTGTTAATATCTTTTCTTGTTCGTTACCTCGCGGATTGAAATCACCAGCTATCAAGCTATTTCCTGGTAGTTGTTGGAGATATCCAACTATGGTAGTTAGCTGATGCTGGCGTTTTTCTAGGGCATTTTGAGAGCGATGGCTGGTTAAATGCACTGCGGCAATGTGCAATAATTGACCATTAATTTCATAACTGCCTACCAATACCCGCTTGCGTCCAAAAAATTGATGGTCAACGAGTGTAAAAGGCAGACGCGACAATAATAAATTACCGTAAGGTCGCACTGTTGCAGCTGTGCTGGATTCGCAGATGTAATAATTGCGTAACCAAGTTTGCGATAAAAGTAAATCTAATAAATTTGGTGTGGCTTCTTGGATGGCGATAATATCGGCGTTACATTGACGTAACTGCTCAACAATTGCGGGTAATCTTTTTTCAGTGGCGATTTTCTCCTTTTCGTAGAGGTCACAAAGGACGTTAAAATTAGCGATTGTCAAAGTTGCTAAATTGACAGATGCCACAGGTTGTGTATTTGCTTGCCAACCTTGGATATCGTATTTATAAACGGGTCGCGGAGTGAATATTTGCTTTGCTGATTTTGACATCTGCGCTTTTTCTTGATTATCTATAGGCTAAAAGCAATACTTAGCATAAGTAATTATCAATTATTTCCATTACATTTTATTTTGAAGACAAAATATAAGATTTAGATAATCGTATACATAGTAAATTATTGATGGTTGATTGCATAAATCGAGTTTTTCTCAATCAATCATTGTATAAAGTTAATTGTTATCATCAATAACCCACCATATATTGTCATTCTTCGTTGATTTTGCAGCCTAGAATAAATTTTTACTTATATGATCAATCTAATATTTATTTAAGAATTATGGGTTGGGAGTTAACCAATTTGACGTTAAAACCTGTAAACTAAATTTCAACGAATTAAGTGATCCCCAAACAAAGCCCTGAAACCCAAGTAATTATTTTTAGTTATCTCAGCCTTTTATGAGAAGTAATTGGGATGAGTTAACTATTTTGAAAATAGCTTGAAATTATTTTGTGATTCCCACAAGCGAAATTATATTCGACTTGCGTTAATTTTCATGCCTAAAAAAATTTAAATTCAAATTTGAGGAGACATTTATGTCAGATTTTTTTAACCAAGTTTCTCGCCGTAAATTCATCTTAACAGCTGGAGTATCTGCGAGTGCGGTATTTCTTAAAGGCTGTTTAGGCAACCCCCCGGAAAATCTGACTGGTGGTAATTCTCAAGCTGCACCTACTGCTCAATCTGTGGCTAATATCAGCCCAGAGCAAGCACCAGAAACCACTACAGTGAAGTTGGGATATGTGCCGATTGTAGAAGCAGCACCGTTAATTATTGCTCAAGAAAAAGGCTTTTTTGCTAAGTATGGTATGACCAAGGTAGAGCTTGCAAAACAAGCTTCTTGGGGTTCAGCGCGAGATAACGTAGAAATTGGTTCGGCTGGTGGTGGGATTGATGGTGGACAATGGCAGATGCCTATGCCGCATTTAATTACCGAAGGTTTAATTACTAAAGGTAATCAAAAAATCCCGATGTATGTGTTGGCGCAGTTAATTACACATGGAAATGGGATTGCGATCGCCAACAAACATAAAGGTAAAATTGGTTTGCAACTTGCTCAAGCCAAGTCTTTATTCAAAGAACTAAAGTCTTCTACACCCTTCACCGCAGCCCAAACTTTCCCTCACGTTAACCAAGACTTTTGGATTCGCTATTGGTTAGCAGCTGGTGGTATTGATCCTGATGCAGATGTGAAATTATTGACTGTACCTGCGGCGCAAACCGTAGCCAACATGAAAACCGGGACAATGGATGCTTTCAGCACTGGTGATCCTTGGCCTTACAGAATTGTGACAGATAAAATCGGCTTTATGGCTGCATTAACCGCAGAGATTTGGAAGAATCACCCTGAAGAATACTTGGCGATGCGGGCTGACTGGGTTGATAAAAATCCCAAAGCCACCAAAGCACTTTTAAAAGGCATTATGGAAGCGCAACAGTGGTTGGATAACTTTGATAACCGCAAAGAAGCCGCGCAAATTCTCGCTGCTAGAAATTATTTCAACTTACCTACGGCTGAAATTCTAGCTGAACCTTTCCAAGGGAAATATGATATGGGTGATGGGCGCAAAATTGATGATAAATCAATGGCTGCTTATTACTGGAAAGATGAAAAAGGTAGCGTGTCTTATCCCTATAAGAGTCATGATTTGTGGTTCATTACTGAAAGTGTTCGCTGGGGATTCTTACCGAAAGATTATCTGGCTAATAATGCAGCTAAGGCTAAAGAACTCATTAATAAAGTTAACCGCGAAGATATTTGGAAAGAAGCTGCAAAAGAAGCGGGAATTGCTACGGCTGATATTCCGACCAGTACATCTCGTGGCGTAGAAGAATTTTTTGATGGAGTTAAATTTGACCCCGAAAAACCAGAAGCATATCTCAAGAGTCTCACGATTAAAAAAGCGGGTGTTTAATCTAGAACGAAGGCAGGAGTCAGGAGGCAGAAGGCAGGAGGAAAGATAATTTTTCCTCCCCAACTTACTTGCGTTTATCTCTGTTTATCTGCGGTTCATTATTCATTTAAGGGAAACAAAATTTATGACGATCGCACAAAAAAGACCAGCTAGTCCAAGGTTAGATAACAGTTTTATTGCACAGATACAAAAACAAATTCCGAATATTGTACCGCCAGCGATCGCGATCGCAATATTTCTCGTAATTTGGCAATTATTTGCTTGGATTCCTGGTGCAACCTTACCAGGGCCGATTCAAGTTATCAGCGATACTTGGATTTTGATTTTGTATCCTTTCTACGATAAAGGCGGTATCGATAAAGGTCTTTTTTGGCAGATTTTAGCTAGTTTGCAACGGGTGGCGATTAGTTACACTTTAGCGGCGATCGTTGGTATTGGTGTAGGTGTTTTGATTGGTGTGAATCAAACCATGTCTAAAGCTTTAGACCCACTATTTCAACTATTGCGGACTGTCCCTCCTTTGGCTTGGGTTCCTATTTCTTTAGCAGCATTGCGTCAAAACGAACCAGCAGCATTATTCGTAATTTTCATCACCGCAATTTGGCCGATTTTAATTAACACTGCGGTGGGTGTAACCCAAATTCCCCAAGATTACAATAACGTTGCCAAAGTTCTGCAACTCAGCCGCAAAGAATACTTCCTCAACATTTTAATTCCCTCGGCTTTACCTTACATTTTCACGGGCTTAAGAATTGCGATCGGTTTGGCTTGGTTAGCAATTATCGCCGCGGAAATCGTCATGTCTGGGATTGTCGGTATCGGCTTCTTTATCTGGGATGCTTACCAAAATAACAACGTCAGTGAAGTAATTTTGGCTCTAGTTTATATCGGTGTCGTTGGTTTAATTCTCGATAAATTCATGGCTTGGTTGCAAAACCTGATTTTACCAGCAGAACAAAAGTAGGTTAGAGGTTACAGGTTATAGAGCTATATATAGCAATTCCCAAGCACATGAAATACACCCCACCCGCGCTGTCGCGCACCCTCCCCTTGCCAAGGGGAGGGTTGGGGAGGGGTGATTTTGTACCTCACTGGAGTTGGAAACGCTATATATCCTGTCACCTGTCCCTGTCACCTGTCCCCTGTCATCCCCACTTCACACTTTAGAATCCCCACTTTAAAGCCATGTCAGTATTTGTTGCTGTTGATCAAATTGATAAAGTATTTAACTTAACTGGCGGCGGTCAATATATTGCTTTAAAAGGTATTGACCTGGAAATTAAAAAAGGTGAATTTGTTTCTTTAATTGGTCACTCTGGTTGCGGTAAATCCACATTATTAAATATGATTGCGGGTTTGGATTTACCAACCGAAGGTATTGTGACGCTGCAAGGACAAAAAATCACCAAGCCAGGGCCAGACCGGATGGTGGTATTTCAAAATTATTCCCTATTGCCTTGGCGGACGGTGAGAGAGAATATTGCTTTGGCGGTAGACTCAGTGATGAATGGTTTACCCGCGGCTGAACGCAAAGCAATTGTTGATAAACATATAGATATGGTGGGTTTGCGTCCCCACGCTGACAAACAACCAGGAATGTTATCCGGTGGACAAAAACAACGGGTAGCGATCGCTCGTGCCTTGGCAATTCGTCCTAAACTATTACTGTTAGATGAACCCTTCGGTGCGTTAGATGCCTTGACACGTGGTAATTTGCAAGAACAGTTAATGCAAATCTGTGAAGAAAATGAAGTCACAGCGGTTATGGTGACTCATGACGTAGATGAAGCAGTGCTGTTGTCAGACAGAATTGTCATGTTGACCAACGGCCCCGAATCCAAAATTGGCGACATCTTAGAAGTTGATATCCCCAGACCCCGCAAACGCATGGAAGTAGTGGAACATCCCAGCTATTACAGCCTGCGGAGTGAAATGATTTACTTCCTTAACCAGCAAAAACGCATTAAGAAACTGCGGGCGAGAAAAACAGCGGATGTTGCCCGTCATGGTTTAGAAAAAGTTAACTTAGAAATTGGCTTCTTACCTCTCACCGCCTGCGCCCCTCTGGCTGTAGCGCAAGAAAAAGGTTTCTTTGCCAAGCATGGGTTAGATGAAGTCACCCTCGTGCGGGAAAGTAGCTGGCGGGGTATCGTTGACGGTATCTCTGGGGGTTATTTAGATGCAGCCCAAATGCCTTCCGGGATGCCAATGTGGTTAACCTTGGGCGGGAATAAAAACCAACCTTTACCCGTAGTTACCGCCCTCACCATGACCCGTAACGGGAACGCAATCACCTTAGCCAGACGCTTTTATGATGAAGGTGTCCGCACCTTATCTGACTTTAAAAATTACTTACTCCGCACCCGTGACCAACGCCACACAATGGGCGTAGTCCATCCCGCATCGATGCACAACTTATTGTTGCGTTATTGGTTAGCGGCTGGTGGTATTGACCCAGATACTGATGTGGATATGCACACCATTCCACCCGCCCAGATGGTCGCGGACTTGCAAAACAAAAGTATTGACGGTTATTGTGTGGGTGAACCTTGGAACTACCGCGCCGCCGTGGAAAATGTCGGCTTTACCATCGCTACTGACTTAGAAGTTTGGCTAGGACACCCCGGTAAAGTTCTCGGTGTGCGGGAAGATTGGGCAGAAAAATATCCCAACACCCACATTGCTTTAACTAAAGCTTTATTAGAAGCTTGCCAATACTGTGCAGATCCTCAAAATGCAGAAGAAGTCAGAAGAATTGTGGCGGGGAGAGATTACGTCAGCACTGATTTAGAGTACATCCAACTCGAAGATCCAGATAACCTAACTTGTGACTTAGACCATCCGCTGCGGGACTACGCCCATCACCAGTTTTACTCTGAATCTGCCATTAACCGCCCCAGTCGCACAGAACAAATCTGGATTATGAGTCAGTTGGCGCGTTGGGGTGATACTCCCTTCCCCAGAAATTGGGTAGAAGTTGTGGAACGAGTTTGTCGGGTGCGCGTTTTCAGTACCGCCGCACGGGAATTAGGTCTAGATATCAGCTATACTCGCCAACCCATTCAGTTATTTGATGGTACTCCCTTTAATGCTGATGACCCCATCGCCTATCTCAACAGTTTAGACATTAAACGCGACTTTTCCATTGCTGAAGTCATTCTTGATTCGCCCACTAGAAGAGTTGCATAACTGACAGTTGAGCCTCGGAACTCCATTGTTGAGCCTCAAAGGTTGAATGTTGAACCTCAAAGGTTGAATGTTGAACCTCAAAGGCTGAATGTTGAGCCTCAAAGGTTGAATGTTGAGCCTCAAAGGTTGAATGTTGAGCCTCAAAGGCTGAATGTTGAACCTCAAAGGCTGAACGATGAGCCTCAAAGGCTGAATGATGAGCCTCAAAGGCTGAATGATGAGCCTCAAAGGTTGAATGATGAGCTTCCAAGGTTCATTCACGAAGCTGAGAACCTCATTGATGTCAAATTACCCCCCTTAATCCCCCCTTGGAAATGGGGGAAACCTGAAGAGCAAGTTTCCTCCCCTTTCCAAGGGGAGGGTTAGGGAGGAGTAAAACTAAAATTTCACACTTCACCCCCCATTCCCCGCCATGCAAAACCGCAATTTGTCCACAGCTACCAACACCTCCAGAAGACCATTACCAACTCTGACAGACAATAGCAGACATTTCCTCGAATTCAGAGACGTTAGCAAAGTTTATCCCACCAAGCAAGGCCCTTTCACGGTTCTTGATGGTGTTAACTTGAATGTCAACCAAGGTGAATTTATTTGTGTAATTGGTCACTCTGGCTGTGGTAAATCTACACTGCTAAATATGGTCTCTGGGTTTAACTTTCCTACAACTGGGCAAGTGTTACTCGAAGGTCAACCCATCACCCAGCCAGGCCCAGACCGGATGGTTGTGTTTCAAAACTATGCGCTGTTACCTTGGCGGACTGCATTTGAAAATATCTACTTAGCTGTCAATGCAGTTTACCCCAACAAAATGGAAGCCGAGAAAAGGGCTATTGTGCGGGAAAACTTGGCAATGGTGGGGCTGGGTGATGCGATGGACAAAAAGCCGATGCAAATGTCTGGCGGGATGAGACAGCGGGTTTCCATCGCGCGGGCTTTGGCAATTCGCCCGAAAGTTCTAATTTTAGATGAACCTTTTGGGGCGCTAGATGCGATTACCAAAGAAGAATTACAAGAAGAACTGCTGAAAATTTGGAATGATAACCGCTGCACAGTGTTAATGATTACCCATGACATTGATGAGGCGCTGTTTTTAGCCGATAAATTAGTGATGATGACTAATGGCCCTCATGCCAAAATTGGCGAAGTCATGGAAATTCCCTTTTCTCGTCCCCGCGATCGCGCCCGCATTATGGAAGATCCACAATATTACAAGCTGCGTAACTATGCCTTAGATTTCCTCTTCAACCGTTTCGCCCATGATGACGTAGGTTAAGAAAATTTTCCCGACGACAAAGGTTAGCCTGACAGCAAAAGATAAAAGGTATAGTATTTTTACCTTTTGCCTTTTGCTTTCTTTTTTACCCAGTCTCTACTGCCAAATACTATGTCTCCAGCCTTTGATTCATCTTTAGCGAGTGCCAGAATTAATAAGTTTTGGGAACTATCGGCCACATTTGGACAAGAAGATAGTGCCAAAAATATCTACTTAAATGAGATTGTCAGCGATCGCTATACTCTAGTGAATGGTCTACAAGTACTTCGAGATGAATTACAATTCGCTGGGGCGAGTATTTCGGATTTAAAAGCTTGTGCCGCAGATTTGAGTTTGCCCAGTGTCATCACCACATTGGCATATACCAACTGTGGCGATCGCATTCACCAAGGAGAGTCAACCAGAACCTATCGTGATGTGGTGGCTACTCGGTTTGCGACCTTATCGGAAATTGGTGAGTTAAAAACAGAGACTTTTTTCCCCACTGGTGGCGGTACTGATGATGGTGCAACTTTAGCCCATGTCACCATAGCCCATCAATTAGACGACACTTGGCGCACCCAAATCTATGCAGGTAATCCCCAGTCTTTTATTCTCGCCGCGATAGATTTAAAAACCCATGTCGGCCGGTTAGATATGGGCGAACAACTCATCTACGGCAAAACTCAAGAATCTTTATGGCGGGAACCCCGCGCAGCTTGTGGGGCAATTGTCGGCGCACTCACCCATTACAATCCCCGTAACATCGTCCATCAACGCCTGCGCCGCGACTTAGGCGAAGAAAATTATGAGTTTCTCTCTTCCCAGCAAATTTTAGCTGACGATGGTACAGATATTACAATGGCTGTTGCTGCGGCGATCGTTGCCATTCGCGGATTAGAAAAAACAGCGATCGCTTTAGGTAAAGAAATGGACGAAAGAGGTATGGCGCATCTCACCGCTACAACTACCGTCAATGTTCCTTTCCGTGATGACCCAGTAATTTATTTAGCTAGGGCTACCGTATTCAATGGCCTAATACGCATCCAAGGTTTAGGCGCAGATGCCAGTAAATACAACGGTAAGATCATTCATCATCTGGGCGAAAAACATTTGCGGCTAATTTATGATGACCTCGATAACGATAACTTGCCCATTGAAGAAATTCCTTATAGAACCCGGAAATCTGTTTTAACAACAGATAATCAACACTTGGAAACTACTGTTTTAGATATAGGGAATGGCTGTGAGGGTGTAGGGGTGTAGGGATGAGATTACATATCATGATTAATCCTTGACAGGCTTTATTTGTAATATATATACTACAAAGAGATTGAGTAAGGAAGTTTCTCATGATACAACCTAAACTACAAATTACAGAACCACCTTTTTACTAGCTGGCGGCGTTGAATTTTCTGAATACGTATCACTACACAGGCACATTTGAAGCACACATCACCATCTGTGCAGAGTCGTCAGCTACAGTACAGCGCTTTCAACAGATTTGTCAGCAGTTAAATCTTAAATGTATTCTGATTAAATTACCCAGTGGCTTAGTGCGATCGCAACCGATGACTGCATCCCATCATTGGGGAACTCTACCTCAAGTTTGTACAGAAGTTCACAGCCTAGCCCAACAACTTTGGCAAGCAGGTTATCAGGTGAATCGGGTGAAAATTGAGGCGATGGTTTATAACCAAGATATCCCGGTGACAGATAGCGCAGTTTTGCAGCATCCAACGACAAATTACTTTGAGTTTCACATCAAAGCCTTGCTGGCAAAGAATACCGACTTGGAAGCTTTGCGTCAATATTGTGCAACCCAAGGCGCACATCTATCTACGAATGCTTTTAAGCGGAAAGCTAACGGTCAGCACCAGCGATTTATTACCTTGCGGTTGTATGGAGTGGGACGAAACTCGGCACAAGACCGCTTTCACACACTGCTGACATCACTACGCGCACAGGGCATTCCTCTACTACAACCACAGCAAGAATATACAGTTTTCGATAGCAACATCGAGCTTGATGCTGGTTGGTTAGAAAAACTTGGAGGTGTGAATGACAATGCTTGAGCAAAGTTTACAGGACATCTCTCAAACAAGCGATCGCCCAATTGATGAAGTCCTAACTTATCACATCTTAGAAAGTTTGCTACGCCGTGTTGCTTACTCTGCTGACACCGCAGATTTAGTCCTGCGTGGGGGAATGTTGACACGGTTATGGGTTCCCCCAGGACATCGTATTGCGGTGGATGTTGATTTTCTAGGCTTATATCCCTTTGATATTGAGTCAAGTACTAAACGCTTTCGGGAATTATTGGCTACTGATGGTTTCAGCGATGGCGTTGTTTTTCATCTGGAATCTTTAGAATCTCATGGTATCTGGTTGGAAGATCCATTTCCTGGTGTGCGCCTCCAAGTTGATGCTTCGGTACTAAATTACCGCCAACAACTGCAAATCGATGTCGGCTTTAACGATCCTCTAGTTCCCCCCGCTCAGTGGCTAGACTATCCTACCCTAGTGACAGCAGAACCTGTAAAACTTCAAGCGGCTCGACCAGAACTGATGGCGGCTTGGAAACTGCACGGTTTAATTGAGCAGGGTGCTAAACGCTGGCGTGGCAAGGATTTGTATGACCTTATGTTGTTGGCGACAGTAGTTCCGTTAGATAAAATATTATTGCCAGAAGCCATCAAAGTCGCTTTTAGCAGTCACAATGATGACATCTTGGAAGTACAGACTATTCTCAGCCAGCCCCAATGGTGGGATACAGGTAAAAATCGCCGTAATTGGCGATATTACTGCCGCAAAGTGCCTACGCAAATCATGCCTGATGATTTTTTGAGTGTAGTAGAAACTGTCATTAATTATTGGCGGCCGATTGTCGATCAACTGTCTTGAAAAGAGAGGGTAGGGGTTAGAGATGATGTTGGGTTCCGTTCCTACTCCCTACTCACCACTATATTTTGCCGTTCAGCAACTAGTCGCAAGTCTTCTTGGTGCTGCCAAGCCCATTCTGCCAAAGTAGCGATCGGCTCAATTAGCTTTTCACCAAAAGCAGTGAGTTTATATTCCACCTTTGGCGGCACAACTGCATACACAGTTCGTTCCACAACACCAGCTGACTCCAACCTTCTCAGGGTTTGTGTCAGCATTTTTTTTGATACACCAGGAATTTGACGTTGAAAATCGGTATATCGCTTAGTACCAGAAGATAAGAGATACATTACTGGCGGTGTCCATTTATCTCCTACTAAATCGAGCATCTGTCGCACAGGACAGTCTCCACTCAAGATTATTTGCTCATTTTTGGGAACCATGAAGTAACTATATCACCAGGAAGTTCCTACTTGTAAGCAGCATTCAAATCAGGCAAACTGCTTTATTGATGGAAATTATAGTGAGATTTAGATGAAATCGTTAGAAAACAAAGTAGCCCTCGTTACTGGTGGTACTTCTGGAATTGGACGCACTACTGCGATCGCTTTTGCTGGTGCTGGTGCTAAAGTTGTTGTTGTGGGACGGCGAGAAGAAGAAGGCAATGAAACCGTCAACTTGATTCAGCAAGCAGGCAGTCAAGGTTTGTTTGTCAAAGCTGATGTATCTCAAGAAGCAGATGTAAAAGCAACTATTGCCACTGTTGTCAATAAGTTTGGTAAGCTCGACATTGCCTTTAATAATGCGGGGATGCTGGGGCAAAACGCTTTGCTGGCAGAGCAAACAGAGCAAAGCTACGACCAAGTTTTTGCCGTCAACGTCAAGGGCGTATTTCTGTGTATGAAGCATGAAATTAGCCAAATGTTGACGCAAGGTCATGGTGGTGCAATTGTCAATACAGCTTCAATCAATGGTTTCCGTCCCTTAGCACCTGGTTTATCAATTTACGATGCGTCTAAAACCGCGGTAGTGATGCTGACAAAAGCAGCAGCCCTAGAATACGCCGCGCAAAAAATTAGAATAAATGCGATCGCACCAGGGCCAATCGAAACTGAAATGCTCAGTCAGGCTACTGGCGGTAATACCAAAGCGTTTGAGAGTGTCGTCCCCGCCGGACGTTTAGGTAAACCGGAAGACATTGCGAATGCAGTGCTTTGGCTATGTGCTGATGCTACAGATTTTGTCAACGGCCATACCCTAACTGTTGATGGTGGGATCTTGGCAAGTTAAGCAGCAACAAATTTAAGAAAATTAGCAGGATGCAATCATGAATCAATTAGAGAACAAAGTTGCATTAATATTAGGTGGTGCAGGCAATGTTGGCGAAGGCGTTGTCAGAGCGTTTCTCAAAGCTGGTGCTATAGTAGCGGTGCCATCCCGCAAACCCGAAAAACTAGAAGAATTACGAACATATTTAGGTGAACTGGCTCATCCAGAAAAGTTTATTCCAATTGTGGGCGAAATTACTCAAATTGAGAGTGCTGAGAGTATTCGTGATCAACTACTTCAGCAATTTGGTCAGCTTGATGCTGTAGTTGCTTCTCTTGGTGGTTGGTGGTTTGGTAACAAACCTGTAACGGAAGTCTCAATTACCGAATGGCAACAATATTTAGATAGTAATTTAACCAGTCACTTCATCGCTGCTCGTACCTTTTTACCTGTGTTAAAAGAAAATAAAGGTACTAGTTACACATTTATTGGAGGAGCCGCAGCCGAAGTTCCAATACCCAATGTCAGCCCCGTGAGCATTCCCGCCGCTGGACAACTCATGCTGGCTCAGGTGTTGATGCAAGAAAATAAGGGTAGTACTGTGCGAATTAATGAAGTCATTGTTCATAGCTGGGTAGCAACTCGCACTACTAAAGAACGTAGTCAATCAACGTGGATTAGTGCTGATGACATTGGTGAATTTACAGCTTGGCTGGCTTCTGATGCAGGCGCGATGGTGAATAGCAGTCTCCTGCGCTTGTACGAAAAGCCTGCAATTTAATTAAACTAAGACTAATATGGTTCAGTTAAAAAAATTTGTTTGTAGAAGCAATGACATAAGAAATGGGGAACATGGAGAAAACAGGCTTAATTGACCTGGGAGTATGCGGGTCAATTAATTGTTAATGTAGGTTGATGAATTGTTAATGCAGGTGCTGCATTCTTAATGCAGGTGCTGCATTCTTAATGTAAGTCGATGAATTGTTAATGCAGCTGCTGCATTCTTAATGCAGGTCGATGAATTGTTAATGCAGCTGCTGCATTGTTAATGCGGATGAAACATTACTGATTAAAAGGCTTGTGTATACAAAGTAGGTTTGTAAATGAAGGGAATCAGGCTCTTGAAGTCCTTTTTTTAAGAGCGGGTTTCCAACGCAATGCACTGGCTCCCCTGCGTCTTAATCATAAGTCTTTCACAGGACACAATATTACTAGCCCTGGTAATGTTGAGCAGAAAGAGGTGGTACGTAACGTTTACGCCGACTTTGCAGACTTTTGCCCAGTAAGACGCAGCCAAAAATGAAGGTTGATAGCAGAACCACACTCGCGCCGGAAGCAATATCTAAGTAGTAACTGAGGTAAATTCCGACAAAGGCGATCGCTGCGCCTAAAATTCCTGAAATAATCATGATATAACCAAAGCGATCGCTCAACAGTCGGGCAATGGATGCCGGAATCACCACCGCAGAGATAATTAATGTCACGCCTAAAATGTTCAGTGTGGCTACTAGCAAGGTTGCCAGCATTAAGGCAAACAATGTATCCATCGCCACTATAGGTACACCATGTACCTGTGCCACTTCTCGGTCAAAACACCAAAATAGTAAAGGGCGATAAAACACAAATACTAAGCCCAAAATTATAATTGTTACCCCAGTGACAAAGTACAAATCTGTAGGGGAAACGCCGAGGACATTACCAAATAAAGCCGCTTCAAAGTTTTGGCTAAATTTACGATAGGTGCTAATTACGGCTACACCTAAAGCAAAACTAGCAGTTGTCACAATGCCAATAGCCGCATCTGAGTAGACTTTACGCCCGGTTAAATATTGAATGAGTAAGGCTGCCGCAAATCCCCAAATCCCAGAGCCGATGTAAAAATTCAGCCCTAAAACATAGCTCAATACAGCCCCACCCAAAATGGCATGGGAAAGACCATGAGCAATGTAACTCATGCGGCGGCTGATGATATATACTCCCATTACACCGCACAATAACCCCGCCATCATTCCCACAGTTACGGCACGGCTGAAAAATTCATACTGAAAAGGTTTGAGCAAAAATTCCATGTATTTAATAAGTTTGGTAGTTATTGCATTTACCAATAACGAGTAACTGCATAATTGTCTAAAACTGCGTCTGCGCTAATGATTGGAATCTTTTCTGTGAGTGCTTGAGCAACTAAAAGCCGATCAAAGGGATCTTTATGATGGAATGGTAAATTAACAATCGTGGCTGTATGAGAAACTTTAATAGGTAATATTTCCAATTCGTTGACCTGGATTTGACGCTCAATCCATGTAGTAAAATTTTCAGGAATTTGATACTTACCAATACTAACTTTGATAGCAATTTCCCAATAGGATGCAGGACTTAGTAAGATGTCATTTAACGGATTGATAATCAAATCACAGGCAACTTGACTAAGAGCGCGATCATTCAGTACGAACCAAAGAAATGCTTGAGTATCGAGCAGCAACCTCATGGTATGTAATTTTGAAAGTCGTCTAAGTGGGTTTCATCGTCGGACAAAATAGTTAGAGTTCCGATTGCACTACCAGGTTGGCGCGGTTGACGCGGCGGTGGGAGTTCGGGAATTAGTCTGGCAACAGTGCGATCTCCTGTAATAATTTCCACTTCTTCACCAGGTTGTAGACTAGCAATCAATTCGGGTAAACGAAGTTGCACTTCTGTTAATGGAATTCGTGTCATTGTTTTGGGTTTTGATACCATTGCTTTTGTGCAATTTAACAGTTATCGATAATTGGCCGAATAATTGTCGACAAGCTAACAAAATAAACATTTTTGGGTTAATTTTGCCTATCGCTAATACTTTAAGATTTAGAATTATGTCCGTTGTGGTTTGAGGGAACTTTTCGCAAAATATCCGGCAAATTGTCTTGCATTTGATGGCGTAAAGAAGTACCTGCGTTAGCGATGAGAATATGATCGCTTTGATGAAACACCACCATTTCTGCACCAAAGGTCTCTTTTAAAATTGCCGGGGTGAACACATCACTCGGTTCACCTTGGGCAATCATACTGTGATTAAAACACACTACCCAAGGCAGATGCGTTGCTACAGAGTTGAGGTCATGAGTAGACAGAAGAATGGTCAAACCTTGTTGATTGAGTTCGGCTAACAAATGTAACAATTCGTGCTGTACACGCAAATCTGAACTACTTGTCGGTTCATCTAACAGCACGATTTCTGGTTCACCTACTAGCGCCCTAGCAATAAACACCCGTTGCTGTTGTCCGCCCGATAATTCACCGATGGGTCGATGGGCGACGTGCGCTATTCCCACCCTTTCTAATAGCGCTTTGGCTAAAATGCGATCGCGTCGTGATGACCAAGGTAAAAACTGCTGTTGGCGATAACGCCCCATCATCACGACTTCTAGTGCTGTTACTGGAAAATTCCAATCTACTGTTTCTACCTGTGGTACATAGCCTACTTTTGCTGGGGCGGTTCCCGGTTTTAAGCGTTTTCCTCGGAACCAAATTTCCCCCGCCCAAGGCTGAACCAACCCTAATATGGCTTTGATTAGGGTTGTTTTTCCACTACCAGAAGGCCCCACTAAACCAGATAGTTGCCCAGGATACAAGGACAAATTGACGTTCGTCAATACTGGTTGAGCTTGGAAACCACAGGTAAGATTTTTAATTTCTAATATTCTTTCCATGCACTAGTTTGATAAATATTATTGAGTCGTTGTCGTAGCTGTTGCGGTTGGGCCAACGACATTGGTAGTGTTCAGTTTGTCAACCAACTGAGCATTTCCCCCCAGATTTTCGGCAATGATTCGCAAATTATTCGCCATCATGCCAATGTAAGTATGTTGAGGATTCGTATTTTCTATAGCATTAGCTGATCCTGTTCCGGGTAATTCATCATCAGCGGTGTTCGCTATTTTGACTTTTGCTTCTCTAGCAATTTGCTCTTCTACTTTGCTGGGGTAGACTTCCGAGCCAAAAATCGCCGGTACACCAGTTTTGCGAATCTGGTCGATGAGTTTAGCCACATCTTGGGCGGAAGGTTCTTTAAAATCTGAGGGTTGGATTGCACCAATCACCTCAAAACCATATTCTTTAGCCCAGTAAGCCCAAGAGTCATGGTATGTCAGGAGTTTACGATTTTTAGCCGGAATACTCGCTACGACTTCACGGGTAACTTTGTCTAATGCGTCCAGGCGTTGCAGGTAGTTATTTAAGTTTTTCTCGTAGTATGCTTTGCCTTCGGGATCTAACTGTGTTAACTGTTTAGCGGCTAATTTGGCGTAAGCTTCTGCGTACTTGGGGTTTACCCATAAATGGGGATTAGGGTCTCCTTTTTCTTTGGGAAAGCTAAAATCATAAATCCATTGAGTTTCCGTGATGGTATTGTTACCTAGCTCATAAATGTTTGTTTCCTTGGGTTTGGAAGTTTTTGCGAGTTTTTCAGTTGGGGCTTCTAAGCGGAGTCCGTTAACGATAATTAAGTTAGCCTTAGAGAGTAAATCGGCATCGCTAGGACGTGGCTCAAAGGTGTGAGAATCCGTACCTTCGGGAATAATGCCTGTGATTTCAGTGCGATCGCCGGCAATGTTACTCACAATATTAGTGATGGGGGCAACTGTTGTCACAACAATGAGTTTGCTTTTGGTTTGATTCTGTACTGGTTGGGCAGTCGCATTGTCTTCTGAGGGAGTAGGAGTCACTGCTGCATTTTGAGTTGCATTACAAGCCGTCAGTAATAAACCAAGTATTAATAAAAATGCGGATCTTTTCATTACTTCAATAGTAGTAATTTCTTAGGTGTTAATTCATCCCTTAGTAAATATTGTCGCTCCTAGCTAATACAATCCCCTAATAGAGGATTTTCCATTAACTTTTAGGTTTTTTTAACATATCGCTGGTCTGAGGATTATTTCTGGCTGAAAAACCTGGCTAAATTCACGCTTAAGATAGATGTTTCTATATGCAAATGTCAAATTTTGAAGATAAATCTAACTCAATAATTATTTTTTGAGCGGAATATTCCACGGCATTTACTAATTAATAAAAATATAATGGTTACATAGTTAGCTCTTTAATTCAAGCAAATATCTTAAATTCTAAATTCAATTAATATTTAGATGCATTATGACTCTTAATAAACTTATTATTTATTCACAGCCAGTAAATATTATTCGTGATTTTAAATATTGTTTGGGATTTATTCAATTTAACTTTAAAATAAATAAATATTTCTTCTTCAATTAGATATAGTTGAAAAAGCGATACATCAAAAATGGGTAGGAAGGGTATTGTAAATTTTGTGACTATTTTACAATAAGTACATTTAGCAGTTTAGGCAACATCAATACAAAAATATTAAACTTCCTCAATATATCTAACATTGCTCTAAGCAAGTTATGTTTCCCCCTAGATACCTATCAATAAATCCAGCACACAATTTTGAGATGCTTTAATGAATAGTTATTTTATGACATTATTCTCAATATATTTATTATACAATAAGACTGAGTTAGGCAAAATAAATTCAAAAGTTACAAATATAACAATAAACTAATCAAGTTAAAAATCACTTAAACCTTATATTGTTCAAATGAATTAAACTATATGGAAGCGGATAATTGGACACAAACACGACAAAGGTCACTCCCTGTAAATTCTCGTGCATTATTATTAGTTAATCGTCATTCTCGCCAAGGGCAAAAGCGGTTACTAGAAGCTACTTATTATCTGGACAAACTCGGCTTTAAGTTAATAGAAGAATCTACAGAAAATCCCAAACATCTGGCAGAAATTATCCGGCGTTACCAAAATGAAGTGGATTTAGTAATTGTGGGTGGCGGTGATGGAACTCTCAATGCAGCAGTAGATGGCTTAGTAGAAACTCAATTACCTTTAGGCATTTTACCTTTGGGAACGGCAAATGATTTAGCCAGAACATTAGCAATCCCTAATTCCTTAGCTGAAGCTTGTGAAATTATTGCCTACGGAGAATTGCGCCGCGTTGATTTAGGCTGGGTAAACGGTAAGCACTTTTTTAATGTTGCCAGTATGGGACTGAGTGTAAAAATTACGCAACGACTGACAAAAGAGATGAAACGTCGTTGGGGAATATTTGCTTATGTGGCAACTGCGTTACAAGTAATTTGGGAGTCTCGCCCTTTTAGTGCAGAAATTCGCGTTAAAGATCAATCATTTCGTGTCAAAACTGTACAAATTGCTATAGGTAACGGTCGTTATTATGGTGGTGGGATGGCAGTGGTTCACGATGCCACTATTGATGATCAAAGATTAGATTTATATAGTGTGGAGATAGAACACTGGTGGCAAATCATTCCTTTACTCCCGGTAATGCGTCAAGGTAGACATATTCATTGGCGGAGTGTACGTGCGCTTCAAGGACAGAAGTTTGAAATTTATACTCGTAAACCACGGCCAATTAATACTGATGGCGAAATCACAACTTATACTCCGGCAACTTTTCAAGTTATACCCAAGGCAATAACTATTTTAGTACCGCCAATTTAGCAAGTAGAGAGTATTAGTCTTTATATTTACCTTGATATACTGAATAAAGCTGGGTCTTGTGGCAATTCACTCTAACTCACGCCAAATGCATCTGAGATTTTCTCAAGAAATTAAATCGTTGCTAGAACGCTTATCTAGCCATCACTTAACTTTAGGTGATATTTTGGCAGAGACTGCGGAACGAGGTTTCAGCCTAGTCATAGCTTTATTAGTTTTGCCTTTTTTGTTTCCCATGCCTCCCGGATTGGCTGGGCCTTTTGGTGCTGCCTGTTTGCTGGTTTCTGTGCAGATGATTTTTGGCAGGCGATCGCCTTGGCTACCCAAACAAATCGCCAGATATAAATTTCCCCGTCCATTTGCCCAACTTATCTTAAAAAATCTGCAACGTCTCACCAAAGTAGTCGAAAAAATTACTCGCCCTCGTTTGAAAAAAATAGCGAGAAATCCTTGGACTTGGCGGCTCAATGGGCTGTGTATCTCTTGGCTAACAATATTATTAATGTTGCCAATTCCTTTCACAAATCCTATTCCGACTATCGGGATTTTACTATTAGCAGTTGCTACTATCGAAGCAGATGGGTTACTAATTTGTATTGGCTATATCATCACTGCTTTAATTACTTCATTTTTTGCTTTTATAGGCTATGCAGTGTGGTTAGCGCCTGGGTTATTACCGTCTATTTTCAAGTAATTGATAGCTTAATTATATAGAAAAAAGCCCTCAGTCATTCGCTGGGGGCTGTTACTTAATAAGGGTGCATCTACTACTATTTGTGTTTACATATCAAGGCTGACTCTATCCGGAATATTTATAAGTGATATCTTAAGAGGATGTTTGAAAAGTCGAAAAGTCTACCAAAAACCCCTCTCCAAACCTATTCTCGCAATGGAGAGAGGCTTTAAAACTCCATTCCATCATAGAGAAGAGGAGGCTTAGGGGATGAGGTTTTTAAGATTTTGATGTTAGCAATCGTACTTTTACAATGACCTCTTAGACTATTTGCAATCAGCATAGGGTGAGTATTTTTCGTAAAACTATTTCAAATACTTATAATTGAGTTTGGACAAAGAGATTAAAGCTGAGGGCAATTTTTAATGAAGATAAGCAGAGATAATTATCACCTATCTTTTAATTACATTTAGCGCCTTATATCTAATTTGATCAAATATTAACAAACCTGTTGCTAATAGTAATGGTAAAAAGTAGTATATGCCACGATAAGCTAACATTGAACCTAAAATTGCCGCCGCTGAAACTTTAGCTGCAATAATTAATAAAATCACTGTTTCAAATATGCCTAAACCCCCAGGAAGGTTACTGACAATACCTGCAAACATTGCTAGTAAATAAATCCCTAAAAAGTCTAGATAAGATAAATTTGTGTTATTCGGTAATAAGCTATACAGTACTGCTGCGGCAAACATCCAGTCAAAACTAGAAACAATTATTTGCATCAGCGCTATCTGAAAAGATGGTAAACAAAATTCATGTGTACGAATTATGAATGGTTGTTTAATAGTCAGACTGCTGATTAAATAAACACCAATCAAACTGAGAAATATTACACCAATAGGACGAACATTGGTAAATGGTAAATGTAGCTGTGGGGGAATAACTAAAGGGTGAATTAGAAAAAGTACCCCAGCAACGGCAAACATCCCCAACCAGAATGTGAAATTAACAAAAGCAATGATTTGGGCGATCGCAATTCGTGAGATTTGCCATCTAGAATAAAAACGATAGCGAATAGCACTGCCAGTCAACAAGGCAAAACCGATGGTATTACTAAAGCTAGAACTAATAAAGTTAGTCCAAGCAATCTTTGACCAGTGTAAGGAACGATGAATGTAGGCAAAGCCTAAAATATCGTAGCCCATCATGACTAAATAGCCTAAAGCTGTCAACCCAGTTGCCCAAATCAAGCTTTTTTTGGGAATTGCCGCGATCGCCCGGAGAATATCATCATAATGATACTCTCGTAGTTCGTTGGCGATCGCCCATACAGAAAGCATCAGCAACAACAAACCAAATAGAGAACTAATTTTGAGTTGCAGCTTTTTAGACATTATTTAATTCCTATTCGCAAATTTTCCATTACCTTGACACAGCATTGTCATATCACAGGCTTAAGCTTTAAATGTACAACCATCAAAGTTTAGACCAGTAATGTAGCAATTTTCCATGACAGATGATGACTGTTTTGCAGATGCTTTAGTCGGTTCCTCACTTCACCTACGGCGAGGAGTCAATTTACAAGTTTGTCATAGTCCAGGTATGACTCCGCCGATAGTTTTTATTCATGGCGGAATGGGCAATCATTTTAACTTTAGAACACAGTATGAGTTTGCCCACACCCAAGGTTGGGCAGTTCTCGCCTATGATTTGGCTGGACATGCAAAGTCTAGCCGTTACTCACGCTATTCAATTGGGCGACATTGCCGAGATTTACAGCGATTGTTGCACAAGTTCAGCATTGAATCACCTGTTTTATGCTGCCATAGCTATGGTGTTCCTATCGGTTTAGAATTTGCCCAAAATTATTCCGTGAGTGGCATAATTGCCATTGCTGGTGGTACTCACGATTTAGCACCTTGGTGGGAAATTCCCCTGATGAAGTTGATGGCTTGGGGTGGAAGATATCTCTACCATTTACCCATTGTGCAAGTCTTCAATAACTTCCTTTCTACTACTTACCGCCATAGCGTTATGGAACGGTTTTTTACTGAAAACCCAGTACCTACAGATTTTGATGCGTACAAAGCCTTAGAAATTTTTTGGGACTATAACTTTTTTGTCCGTCACACACTACCGCAGAATTTGCATATTCCCACTTTAGTCATTACTGCGGGGAAAGACCAGATGTTTACCCAAAAAATGGGGGATGAGTTAGCGAGTCATTTTGTGAATGCTACACATTTGCATTTTGCCGATGCTGGGCATCTGGTAATGGCAGAGTGTGCAGATTCAGTTAATCAGGCGATCGCAAATTGGTTAACACAACAAGTATATTTTTAATTGCGGAAGATGAACTACAAAAAAATCTTACTCCTCGTAATTTCTGTCTCTACTTTAGTTGGCTGTAACTATTCTCAAGGTATAGCTGCCAAACCCACACAAATCAAAGTTTCTCTCTTACCACCGCAGCCAAATGCTAATACTTTAGCAACCCCCTTAACTTACCAAATCGAATCTTACGATAGCCAAGTAATGTCAGGAAAACGCACCTATGGTGTGTCCTTACCTCCTGGTTACGCACAAAATCCCCAACAACGTTATCCGGTAGTTTTTCTCCTTCACGGTGGCCACGGTGAACCAATTGATTGGTTTAGCGAAAAAAAAGGACAAGCTCTCAAAACTCTGACAAACCTATACACTACAGGTAAATTACCACCCAGTATTATTATCACGCCCGATGGTAACGATAAACGCGGTTCTAGTCCCTATTTTGATCCCCAATATATCGACGGCCCCAATGGTAACGTTGCCACAGCAGTAGGAAATGAATTAGTAAAAGTAGTGCAGAACCGTTATCGCACTTTACCTAATCCTGATTTTTGGGCGATGGGTGGATTATCTTCTGGTGGTTGGGGTGCAATGAATGTGGGATTACACAATTTACAGAACTTCTCTATTTTATTTAGTCATAGTGGTTATTTTAAAGATAAAAGCAGCCCGCAAAATAGCCCAATAACTTATATCAAAACTCTGCCAACCCCAGCGAAAAAGAGACTGCGAATTTATTTAGATTCAGGTACATCTGATACTGAAGAAATTGATGACGCTAAAGAATTTGCTCAAGTTCTTAACCAACAAAAAGTTTACAATCTGTTTCGACAGTTTCCTGGCAGTCATACTTGGCAATACTGGCGTGAACACTTAGCTGATTCTCTGACATTTGCCGGCGAACAATTTCGGATTGCAGAAATCGCTCATGCTGCTGATCATATAGGTGTTGTTCAGCCAAAAAAACAACCAATATTGAACCAGATGATCAAAAAGTAAATTTGAGTTAATCTGACAGTAAATTTAGTTTATTGAATTGGATGGACATCTCTTTTTATCAGAAAAATCTATGAAAATTCCTAAATTATTTTGGAGTTTTGCGGGAGCGATCGCTATTTTGACAAGTGCCGCATATTACTATGTTTTTATCTTAGGTGCGCCCCAATTAGATCCACCCCAACAACAAGCTAATACAGGCTTAAAATTTCAGCTAGAAACTTTTAATTCACTAGCAATGGGTACTATCCGCCAGTATGGTGTGATTTTACCGCCTAACTATCAGAAAAATCTGCAAACCCGCTATCCTGTAATCTTCTTATTACACGGCGGCCATGATGATGCCCGTGCTTATGCTGACAAATATGCAATTATCAGTGTATTAGATAAATTATATAAAAGTGGCAAATTACCACCTTCAATTATCATTACCCCTGATGGCAATGATAATCGTGGTTCTAGCCCTTTATATGATCCCGATTATTATGACGGGCCGAATGGCAAAATTGGGACTTTAATTGGTGCAGAATTAGTCCAAGTTGTGAAGTCACGCTACCGCACTCTAAAAAAACCAGAGTTTTGGGCATTGGGTGGTCTATCTTCTGGTGGATGGGGCGCATTTAATATTGGGTTACGCTACCTCAACAACTTCAATATATTATTTAGTCATAGTGGTTACTTTACCGACAACAGTGGGTTGCAAAATAGTCCGTTACAAATAGTCCAACAGTTATCAATTGCCGATAGAAACAAACTCCGAATATATCTTGATGCCGGCTTAAATGACTCAAATTTATTAGCTTCTACTAAAACCTTTCACCAAACTTTAAATAAGTTAGGCATAGCTAATGTCTTTTATGCTTTTCCTGGAGGGCATGGTTTATCTGGTGCAGATGTTGGCTGGAATTATTTTCACAAGCATTTACAAGATTCTCTGGCTTATGTGGGGTCACAATTTAAAACCTATCAAAAATAATTAAATATACAGATAAATGTATTAAATTTTTAAGTTTAAATTCAGAAATAAATTAACTATTAAGTGTTAGCACTTGTGGCAGTTCGTAACAAATTTATCCGAAAATACTATTTTAAAATCAATAATGACTAATAACCTAAAAACTAATATTGGACTTTGGAGTGTAGCTGTCCTTACAGGGTTGGTCGGAGTAGTAAATGTTTTATCTGCTGTGACACCAACTTTATATGGACGTAATCATTGGTTAAGAGAATTTTTACCGTTTGAAATTCGTGCTAGTGGTCATATATTTGCAGCATTAACAGGCTTTATTTTGTTGACGATGGCAACAAATTTATTACGCCGCAAGCGAGTTGCTTGGTTATTGACAATTGGGTTACTAGTTATTTCAATTTTTAGCCATTTAATTAAAGGCTTAGATTACGAAGAGAGTATTTTGTCGGGGATTTTGCTAGGACAATTGATTTTAATGCGCCATGTTTTTACAGCTAAATCAGACCGACCTTCAATTGCTAGAGGTGTGCGCGTATTAATTGGGGCTTTGATATTTACATTGGCATACGGCACAATTGGATTTTATGTATTAGATGGCAAATTTACAGAGAATTTTAGTTGGAAAAATGCCATACTTCAGACCTTGGCAATGTTTTTTACAGAAGATAATTGGGGATTACAACCAAAAACTAGATTTGGCGAATTTTTTGCTGATTCTATTTATATTATTGCTGCTAGTACGATTACCTTTGCAGTGGTGATGTTGTTACAGCCTGTGTTTTTACAGCATCCAACAACTCTAATTGAGCAGCAAAAAGCTAAAAAAATAGTTGAAAATTATGGTTGTTCTTCTTTAGCTGCGTTTACGCTTTTGAGCGATAAAAGTTACTTTTTTAGTCCTTCTGGTAAAAGTGTAATTGCTTACGTGCCTAAAGGACGAGGTGCGATCGCTCTTGGTGACCCTATCGGCCCGATTGAAGACCGTCAAGAAGCAATTGTCAGTTTTCAGCAGTTTTGCCAACGCAATGACTGGTATCCTGCTTTTTATCAAACTTTACCCGATGATCTTGACCGTTATATTTCTCTGGGATTTAGAATACTGAAGATCGGCGAAGAAGCGATCGTTGACCTCAAAAACTTTACTTTACAAGGTAAGGCGGGAAAAAACTTTCGGCCATCAATTAATCGTTTAACTAAACTCGGCTATCAAGTGAGTTTTTATCAACCGCCAATAGCAAATGACTTATTACATCAACTCAAACCAGTCAGTGAGGAATGGCTAAAGATGGCGCAAGGTTCTGAAAAACGTTTTTCTTTAGGATGGTTTGACGAAACTTATCTGCGTAATTGTGAAATTGCTGTTGTACATACTCCTGACGGTGAGATTGCTGCTTTCACCAACATTTTGCCAGAGTATCAACTAAATGAAGTTACTATTGATATGATGCGCCATCGTGCATCTATGGAAAACGGAATGATGGATTTTCTGTTTACTTCTCTGCTGCAAAATTTTAAAGAGAAAGGCTACGATACTTTTAATTTTGGACTTTCTGCCTTAGCTGGAGTTGGTGATGATTCAGCGTCGCGCCGCTTAGAAAAAGTTCTGCATTATCTTTACGAACACTTGAACCGCTTTTATAACTTTCAAGGCTTGCACGCCTATAAAGACAAGTTTCACCCCAACTGGGAACCGCGTTATTTGGTTTATCCTAGCTTAACAACCTTACCTGATGTAGTTGTAGCATTAATTCGCGCCGATTCAGGCGATCGCCTCCTGGATTATTTCAAACCTGGAGCATAATATCGTTTAAAGGCCTTGTAAAACAAATAAAACTAGCCCACGCAACTTATTTGATTAAGTCTACGTAGGCATACTACTCTATAAGAAGTCATAAATTGTGATTACCTCATAGTTTTTTTACCCCGTACTATATCCACATAACCAACTAGCGAATATTTACTTCTTGTAGTTGATTTTCTAAATGGGAATTGATCAATTTACTGGTATTTTGTTGAGGAGCAACTAGATCAAAAGCTAAATCTTGACTGCGAGTTTGCCAACGTTGCTTTTGAGCATATTCTTGCAGTTTAGTTTGAGCTTGAGCATATACTTTTGTATCTTTAGGAATTTGGTGCAGAAATTTAACCGCACCATCAAAGTCGCCAAAAGCTGCTTTTTTATAAGCATTTTGGAGAAAGTAAGCGGCTCTAACTTGCCGTTTTTGATTATACTCAGCTAATTTTTTCTGCACTATGGCTCCAGCAGAACTTTCTTGGGGAATTTGGCTCAGATATGCTAAAGCTGTCGAAAAATCTCTCACTGCTGCTTTTGCATAAGCCTTAGCGAGTAAACTTTGTGTTTGGGTTTCGATATTAACTTTTGCTTGTTGAACAAGTTGCTCTGTTTTCGATTGCCAATATAAAATATCTGGAACTTGAGTAGCTGTTTTTAAAACATCAGACCATCTACCTTCATTCAAGGCTTGTTCTGCTAATAAATATTGTTCCGCAGCTTGAAGCCATTGTTTTTGCCAAACTTCAATAGTGGCTTGTACTTCTGGATAAACATTACTATAGGATGGAATTGATTTAGCTAGTGCGATCGCGCCTTGCAAATCCCCAGCTTGATAGTTCTCTGTTGCTTTATATAAAGTTTCGCTTTCTGAATATGCAGGAGAATTATTAAGTAAAGAATAAACACCAAATCCCATCAACAAAGAATTAGCCGCCAGTCCGATTTTCATTCCGGTCAGTAACGGCGATAATTTATCACAGGTAGAGTTTTGCTCAGTCTCATCACTGGTACGTAACATTAGGGATGGCTCATTGTACTGCGTTGGTAAAACTTGAGATGACTGAGTTTCTCGCCGCATTTGTTTGAGTACTCGCAGTACTTCACCCGCAGACTGAAAGCGTTCTTGAAAATCGTAGCGGATCATTTGGCTGAGAATAGCAGCTAAATAATCACTAATGAGAGTGTTGGGTGAACGCCAAATAATTTCATTTGTTTGCGGATCAACTTTAAACTGTAGTGGTTCTAAACCTGTGAATGCTTGGATAGCAATCATCCCTAACGCATAAAGATCACTGTTGGGTCGCGTTTGACCAATAAATTGCTCTGCTGGAATGTAACCCAATGATGTTACAGGAATCCAATCAATTGGCAATTCTGTATCTAGAGAAAACTTAACAGACTGAATAGATCCAAAGTCAATTAAAACTAATTTGCCATCAGTACAGCGTCTAATTAAATTTTCTGGTTTGATATCACAATGAATCACACCTTGAGAGTGGACAAATTCTAAAATTGTTAAGACATCCTCTAAAAATTCTACAACTTCGCTTTCCGTCCATAGACATCCCCACTGTTGATGAATTGGTAGTTCGGCTGTTAAATCATGTCCTTCCACAAACTCTTGTACAAGATAAAGTCGCTCATGTTCTTCAAAGCAAGCGATGAGTTCGGGAATTTGCGAATGGCTACCCAGACGCTTAAGAGTCTCAGTTTCTGTCAGAAAATGTAACCGTAATGTCTCTAAATAGCTAGTTTGGCAATTGCTGGTTTTCAACTGCTTCACGACATATTTAGGGTTCTCTGGGTAATCTATATCTATAGCAGTATATGTCTGTCCAAATACGCCTGCACCCAGACTTTCAACGATTTGGTACCGTGAGTGTAGTACTTTACCGATCATGTAGTGGCTCATAAGCTGGTTACTTAGTAAGTCCTCATATAACTTTTCGGACATCATCTCATTGTTTCCGGATGTCCTGAAAAATAAATCACTTGAGCTTTAATTACGGTCTTTTTAGCTTGTTAATTTTTACGTATTTTTATCAAAAAAATAAAGTTACTTTGCTATCTGAACTACATATAAATCTAAATTAGACAAATATTGACCATAGTATCGAGAAAATAGGCATCAATGCCGTGTTTTCACTAGCAGCATCCTCAAGATCAAAGAAAAGGGGTTCCTTGCGAGGAGATGAGGAACCCCTGTGCGTATTTGCGTAGAAAAGAACTCTGCAATCAAGCTAATCCAGTTTATGAATTATCCCTGTCTTTCAGGAATGCAACTATGCTACGGGAGCTTTTTGTTTACGCTTCATCCATAAACCCATAGCACCAGCAACTGCAATACCAGCAGTAGAAACAGGCTCAGGTACGGGTGTAGATTTGATGGGGATTTGTCCAGCAACTATAGTATTAGAGAATATTACACTACTGAACAGTCCATCAGTTGGGCCATTTCCGGGTGAGCCTGTAAATCCTGGAGTAAATACAACTCCTAAACTTGCTGTTTCTGCACCTGTGGATGCAGCGACAAAATTGGTAAAGCGAACACCATTATTTACGGCTATACCAGTGTTACCAACGATCGCACTAGAAAAGGTTTTTAAAATATTGTTGGAAGCATCTCGTACATTTACGAGCCAACTGGCCAAATTCACTTGTGTTGCAGTAGGTAGTTGATCTACATCTACAGTATAACTTCCATCAAAAGAACCATTTTGCAAAGCTACAGATACTCCACTGGAACCAGGAAGCGCTAGGGATTCAAATTGACCAGAAAAATTATATGTGGTCAAAGTTGCAGCTTGGGCGGGAGCATTACCCACAGCAGCTAACATAGCAGCACCAAGAGCAATACCAGCAGTAGCTTGAGATAGTTTTTTGTAGGATGTTTGAAGCATGAGTTGAGTTTCTCCAAAAGTAGGTTTCATAAATCGGGGGAGTGCTGACAAAATTTTTCCAAGTTACTTCTGCACTAGAGAAAAAATCTCTAGCATTAAACAATGGGATTAGTAACAAGTTTTACTTCAGCAAGCTGATCTACCTCAGTAGTTACTTCTAAGTCATTTCTTGATATCTGCATAATGCTTAGTTAGTCTGATACTAGACTAACAAAAGCTGTACTTACAGAAATTTACGGAAATCAAGTTATAATTTTGAGTAACTTTTTTCGATGTCAGCAATATTTTTTGGCTACGCACTTGATTAAGTTGAGAATAAGTACGGTATTCAGCTTGCTGCATTTTACATCTCTAATTAACTCCCTAGTTCAATGAAGCTCGATTATCATTGTTGCCTTTGCACATTTCTATACTGTCAGTAGAAAAAAAAAATGGCAATAAAAATAGGGTTATTTTACGAAAAGATTAAATTCCAAATTCAGTAGTATCTAAGTGAAAACTACCTCAGTATTTGATTCTGTAAGGATTTATAAGTACTGACATCAGAATATGTCACAGTGCTTACATAAAATTTCCTTGGTGGAAAGTTTACAATCAAGGAAGCTAGAGGCTAGGGATGATTATTTTTACTCAGCACCCAGCACTTTTACTGCTGAACTTCTTCATCTTTTTCAATGGCTTCTACTTTGTCTTGTAACGGTTTGACAACTCTGGCGATCGCTTCTTGAATAAAAGCTTTGATAAACTCATCTCGGCGGTTCATTTGAAACTGACGCTGTACTACCTCGGTCATTCCGCCGTCACCCCAATCTTGATCATGGCGAAAATACTCAATAAAGCTTTTTCCGGCAATCCGGGTTAAATATGCGGCTGTGATACCTTGAATGGCTCTGCCAATAATAAATGTGGCAACATTAAGTTGCAAAGCTGTAGAGACTAATTGAATCGCGCCTTTGACTATCCCTAAACTGGCAATAGTTTTCGCTAAAGATAAGGCTAACTCTCTTCCCCGTTCCATGTTCAATTCACAGCCGTAGACTCTGCCAATTTCCACAACCATTTGGGCATTGACGGCGGCTGTTGCAAGCAAATCTACTACTGGTAAGGGTGTGACTGAGACGACACCAGCACCAATCCACTGAAATCGCTCAACAATTTTATCGGCTTGACGACGACGCTGGGCATCTATGAGTTTACGCGCTTCTTCTCCTAGGCGTAAAGATTGCAGCAAAATGTTATCTGCGATTAAATCTTCACCTTCAGCCCGTAAAACAGCGGCCATCCGTCGCAGTAACGGGACAATATCTGGTTCTGGTTCGTAGAGTTCACCTGTTTCTAGTTGCGCCGATTGGGGATTAGCGGCGATCGCTACAACATCGTTAGTTGCAATAAAGCCCCGGACTCGTTCTCGCAACCGCGCCAAAATTACTTCTTTATTTTCATCGGTGTAGAGGTCAGTTTTATTGAGAATTAACAGCGATCGCTTGCCTATTTCGGCTAAACCCCGCAAAGGTTCATATTCGGAGCGCCGTAAATCATTATCCACCACAAATAACAACAAATCTGCGGCTGTCGCCAATTCTCTCGCTAACTGTTCCCGTTCTGTACCGGCGACTCCTGCTTCTAAAATTCCCGGTGTGTCGGTAATTAAAATTTTGCGTTCCAATCCCTTTAACCGCAGACAATAAGTTTCGCCTGCTGTGGTTGTCCCCATTGGTGCATTTACTTGCCCGACCATCCGCCCCATAATGGCATTGACAAGGGAAGTTTTGCCTGCACTCCCTGTCCCAAATACCACAACTTGAATTTCACCCCGTGCTAAATTAACTTCAATTTCCCGCGATCGGCTTAATAAAGCTTGTCGTGCTACTTCATCTTGAATTTGTGATACTTGTTGGCGTACAGCTTGGAGTGTGGAAGAAGCCGCATCCGATTTAGCTGCGGGGATTTGCGCTGGGGTAACGCGCCTGCGCCCTTGGCGGGAACGTTTTTCTCCACTCTGAAGCACCAACACATAATAAACAAAAGCCGCAACTAAGCCGCCAATCAAGACAACCAGCAGCAACAGCAGCAAATTGCCGAGTAATGGCGAATAAGATAATTGCCAATAAAGGCGCGATAGGGAATCTATCAGCCACAGGCTCATGGCCAAAATGACGATGAGACCAACAATTAGCGTTACTATGCGCGATAAAGGCATGGGTAGCGGTAGTTAGTATTCAGTAAGCACTTTTAATCTTAATAGTAGGACTAATATAGGAATCCGACTTGATTGTTGAAATTACTTGTGTAGGTAGGGAATAGGGAACAGGGAATAGGGAACAGGAAAAAACGAACTATACTAAAACCCTCTTCATTCGTGCCTTCTGCCGCCTGCCTTCCGCCTCTGGTTGGTGAGCGTAGCCGAACCACTGCCGCCTGCCTTGTCCTAGCAATAAATATTCACACCGACTTACTATACAAATGATGTGTGTTGAGCGTGGGTGGAATCAATCTTCATGGATATGGCGGATCACTTCAGCTACTGACCAAGCTTGAGCGATCGCACCTCTGGGTGTGTGTGGTGGATCGCCATCAAAAATTTCGGAGATTGAGCCAAGACAACCATCAGAGAGAAAATGCTCTTCTAGCGGTTGCCAACTAAATGGTAGTGGTTCTTTGGGGTAAAAACGCTGCCAAGCGCGACTAAACGGGCCAATTAACCAACTCCAAACTGTACCTTGGTGGTAGGCGCGATCGCGATCGTGAGGCATACCTGTATACTTACCAACATATTCTGGATCAATGGCATCCAAGCTCCGAAGTCCATAGGGTGTCAATAAGCGATAAGCAGCTAAGTCAAGTACTTGACGACCTTGCTGTTGGGAAAATCCACAATGATATAGAGACAGTGCAATCACAGCATTGGGACGAATTTGGAAATTGCGGCGATCGTCTGGCTCAATGGTGTCGTACAAATAGCCCAACATTGGATTCCAGAATTTTTGCAGGGAAACTTTTACCTGTTGAGCTTGCTGTGCATAACGTTGCGCCTGTTTTGCTAAACGGGCTGCATCATCCACTGGCATTTGGCTTAAGCGTTTTGCCCATTGGCTCATCCAACACAAAGCAGAATACCACAGGGCATTGATTTCTACTGGTTTCCCATGACGGGGTGTGACAGGTTGACCGTTCACTACTGCATCCATCCAAGTTAAGGCTACACCGCGAGCATACCAACCGACTAATCCATCAGTGGCATCGACCTGAATGTTATAACGTGTCCCACCCACAAAGGCTTTGTGGATTTGCTGCACCACAGGGAATTGATCTGCCAAAAACTCCCAGTCTTGGGTGGCTTCTAAGTACAGCCCTAATGTTTCAATCCACCATAAGGCGGCATCAATACTGTTGTAATATGGCTCGGTGTCAACGTCAGGAAAATTATTCGGAATTAACCCGTGGCGACAGTAACGCCCAAAAGTTTGTAATAGCCCTTTGGCTAATTCATAACGTTGCGGCACTAATGCTAAACCAGGTAAGGCAATTAAAGCATCACGTCCTCTGTCATTAAACCAGTGATAACCAGCAATGAGTGTAGGGCCAGCAATAGCAGGCCGATAAACAATAAACTGATCGCTGGCTTTGAGTAGTTGCTGGCAAATCAGAGATTGGGAAGAAACGGTAGGGATAAAATTCCCTCTTTCCCCTTGCTCCCTTGCTCCCCCAGCCCTTAACCCCCCCCAGTCTCTATTTGCTGTTTTACTGCATCCAAAAATCTGGCAGAGCCTTTCTTGTTCTGCTTCTACTGCTTCTGCAAAGCTTTCCGATAATAGCAGGCTTTGCTGTGGGTCAGGAAAACCCAAGCGTGCTTCTAAAGTTACGGTATCTCCAGGCTGGAGCCTAACTGTTAAATAGCCAGGGCTATAAAGGTCTTCATAATTACCTAATCCCCGGCGTGTCTCTTCGGGTAGGATGTAATTCCAATACCAAAATGCGTCTGCTTGATATTTGCCCTGCGTCCAACGTAAATACCAGGGTTTACCAAATTGTCCAGAGGCGATCGCTTGTAGGCAAACTTGTTGTTGTCCTAGCAATTGGGAAAATTGTAAGCCTGCGGCTTTTTGCTGATGATGAAAGTCGCGATCGCAAACGAGTAGCCGCAGTTTGAGAATAGCCGTTTCCACGCCATCATAACGATAGTGAATTAAAATCCGATGGCTGAGATGGGCATGAGGCGGAGGGCTATCGTGTCCATTTCCTTCCCATCCGTATGGCATCAGCATTTGTCTGCTTAACTGCCAGTTATCTTCACCCCAAATCCATTTGGGAACTGGGTTAATGTCAAAAGAGCGCAGTAGTTCGTAACCTGTAGGCTTAATCTCACCACTGCCCCAGATATTTGTCCCCAGAGCAACAATTCCCTTTGATACTTCTAAACTCGCTTCTAAATGCGATAACAACAAAGTGCGCCCAGAAGGTGGATTTGTAGCGGCAAACAACCAACCGTGGTAAGTGCGTGTGCGGACATCAGAAACTGTACCACTGGCAAAACTGCCTAAGCCATTGGTGAGTAACCATTCTCTTGTATCTAAATTGGTCATTTGCTACTCAGAATCGTTATGACTATGATATAGTCGTAACAGATCGTAATTAAACTGTGAGTCAGCCCTACTGGGGGACTGTGTTCCCTGAAGGGTTTCTCGACGAGTACCCGAAAGGGTGAGACAGCGTGGATGGGTAAGTTTTACCTGACCCGAATTCTAACGCTACTAAAACTGATATAAGTTGAAGGAGAATAAGGTTAATGTCCCTCACTTACGGAACAGAAGGAAGCCTCCGCGTTGGTCAACAAGCTCCCGACTTTACAGCAACCGCTGTAGTAGATCAGGAATTCAAGACAGTGAAACTTTCCGACTATCGCGGCAAGTATGTTGTCTTATTTTTCTACCCCCTAGACTTTACCTTTGTTTGTCCTACTGAGATCACAGCATTTAGCGATCGCTACGAAGAATTCAAGAAACTTAACACTGAAGTTCTCGGTGTTTCCGTTGATAGTGAGTTTTCCCACCTCGCTTGGATTCAAACCGATCGCAAATCAGGTGGCGTAGGCGACCTCAATTATCCCCTAGTTTCCGACATCAAAAAAGAGATTAGCGCAGCTTACAACGTCCTTGACCCAGCCGCTGGTGTTGCTTTGCGTGGTCTATTCTTGATTGACAAAGATGGTATCATCCAACACGCTACCATTAACAACCTAGCTTTTGGTCGTAGCGTTGATGAAACCTTACGGACATTACAAGCTATTCAGCACGTTCAATCACATCCAGACGAAGTTTGCCCCGCTGGTTGGCAACCAGGTGATCAGACAATGAATCCTGACCCTGTGAAGTCTAAAGTTTACTTCGCTTCCGTCTAGAATTTTCTAGCTTTCAATTCCAATAATATTTGTTGGCATTGAAGGCGAAATTCATCCGCACCACAGATGAACCACAGATCAACACAGATTAAAATCAGTGTTAATTTGAGTGTAAATCTGTGGTTTTGTTTTTGAAAGTGCTGTGTGCTGAGTATAAATACAGTGCCTTTAAGTTTTTATATTATTCACTAATAAAAATATGCTAACTTCAAATGATTTTACTGGCTTATTTAATGAGCGATTCTTCCGTAACTTTTTGCCAATACCCGCGACTAGTTATTTTCGGATAGAAATAGGCACGCCAGATTTTCAATTACCAGATATTACTAACGGGACTGTAGTTAAATTGTCAGATTATCGAGGCAAGCAACCAGTATTACTTGCCTTTACAAGAATTTTTACGGAAAAGCAATACTGCCCATTTTGCTATCCGCATATTAAAGCTTTGAATGAAAACTACGAGGAATTTACAAAGCGCGGTATAGAAGTTTTGATGATTACTAGTACCGATGAAAGGCAAAGTCAAATAGTTGTACAAGATTTAGGCTTAAAAATGCCTTTATTAAGTGACCCTAGTTGTAATATATTTCGGAGATATAAAGTAGGGCAAGCATTGGGAGCGCCTTTACCAGCACAGTTTGTCTTAGATCAAGATGGCAAATTACTTTATACACATTTGTTTTCGTTTTTAGATCACAATGCTAGTGTGGAAACATTATTAGCACAATTTAATGTCGCCAAACTTGATGAATAATATTGCCATCGACGGCTACTAATTGAACTTGTAAAGGCATTTGTCCGGCGGCGTGAGTTGAACAACTTAAACAGGGGTCAAAAGCGCGGATTCCGGCTTCTACACGATTTAACATTCCTTCAGGAATTTCTGTACCTTGGATGAAATGACGAGCAATTTGAGCAACTGTCCTATTCATTGCTAAGTTATTTTGACCAGTGGCAATGATGAAATTGACTTTTTGTAGTAACCCATCTTCATCAACTTGATAATGATGAAATAAAGTGCCGCGTGGTGCTTCGCTGACACCGACTCCTTGTAGTTGATTAATGCCAGCTTCGGCACGGAGTCGAGTTGATAATATGTCTGGGTCATCGAGTAAGATTTCAATGTGTTCAATACAGGCGATGATTTCGATTAAACGGGCATAGTGATAAAAGAAAGATGACTTGACTGTACCTTGACCGCGATCGCGGAATTCTTGTAATTCTTGATCAGCTAAAGGTGTGCCAATGCGATTACAAATATTTAGCCGTGCTAGTGGCCCTACTCGATACATCCCACTATTTATTCGGCAATGATCATTTTGGTTCGGATAACCCAAGGGTCGATAATAGGGCGATTTTAAGTAAGAATCTGGTTGAACAGCTTCCCCGATAAATTCTTGATAGCGCGTCGGGTCAAGTTTATCGGCAATGATATTACCTCCACTATCTACAAAGCGGATATTTCCGTCGTAGGTTTCCCACAAACCATTAGGAGTAACTAACCCCATAAATAAACTACGGAAGTTGCCAAAAGTTTGGACTTCTTTGGCATATTCATCAAGCAAGTTTTTAAATCGCGCTAAAGCATTCAAGATAGTAGTGCGTGCTTCAGGAATGCGGTTTTGGATGTGGCTGCGTTTCTCTGGAGTTAATGGTTCTCGCACTCCACCGGGAACCGCCCAAGCTGGGTGAATTTTTTGTCCTCCCAACAACTCAATAATTTCTTGCCCAAATTGGCGTAAGCGAATTCCACCACGGGCAAATTCTGGTTCTGCGGCAATTAAACCAAAAACATTGCGTGTTTGGGGATCGCTATCCATTCCCAGTAAGAAATCAGGGGCGCTGAGATGAAAGAAACTCAAAGCATGGGATTGGAGAATTTGCCCTAAATTCATCAACCTACGGAGTTTAGCCGCCGTTGGGGGAATAGTAACAGCCAAAATGCGATCGCCTGCTTTCGCAGAAGCCAACAAGTGACTTACCGGACAAATACCGCAAACTCGTGCAGTAATTCCCGGCATTTCCCACAGCGGCCGACCTTCGCAAAACTTTTCAAACCCGCGAAATTCGGTGACATGAAAGTGAGCATCACTTACTTGACCAGCATCATCTAAAAAAATACTAATCTTGGCGTGTCCTTCAATGCGGGTAACGGGATCAATAACGATTTTTTTAGTCATTGGTCTTTAAGAGTGCTGAGTTTTGAGTGGTCAGTGATATATTCTCCCTTCTCCCCCACTTCAGACTTCATACTTCAGACTTTCTGAGTGATCTTCAAAAGCTGTTATGTCAATTTTCTCGTCGATTTGGTGTGCCATTTCTGATTGCATTTCGTTGACTGCATCCCAAGCGGCGGCGCATTCTTCTGAGCGCACACCTTTGTCTACACAGACGGCGCGAGCTTTTTTAATTTCATCTTGTAGCTGTTGTTCTAACAGAAGTGACCGGGGTTGTTCGATAAAGTCGCTTAAAGCCAAAATGTCTGTGAGGGAGATGATTCCGACTAATTCACCTTGAATCACAGGCGCTCTATGCAGATGGTGTTGGGCAAATAACCGTGCAACATATTCCAGACCTAAGTCGGGATTAATCGCGATACAAGGTTTAGTCATCACCTCATACACGCGCGTTTTATTTGGGTCTTTACCATAAGCAATAACTTTATAGACAATATCGCTCTCGCTGATAATGCCGTAAGCGTCTTGTTCGTGGCGACGGTCAACAATTAATGCTCGCCAATCTCTAGCCCGCATTAAAGCCACGGCTTCTGCGACTGTGGCGGAACTACGAATGGTAGCGACATCTTTTGTCATAATGTCTGCGGCTTTTAACATAATCAATCTCCTATATTTAAGTGCTGAGTGCTGAGTTTTGAGTGAAGGATAATCACTATTCCCTCCTGCCCCCTGCTTTCTGCCTCCTGCTTTCTGTTCAACCAAATTTGATGAATTCGCGTCCTGCTAGTTGTGGTTTTTCACCTTGCAACAGTGGCTCTAATGCGGCACGGATGCGAGTTGCTGAGGGTGGACAACCGGGTAAATAAATATCAACAGGGACTACTGAATGTACAGGGGTAACTCGATCTAAGAGTGGGGGGACAATGCCGGGTTCTTGGGGTATTTGAGGATGAAGATCGACTAATTCGATGTAACACCGCTGAAGGACTGGCTCGGCGCTACCTAAAGGATTGCGTAAGGCGGTGACATTGCCAGTTACAGCACAATCGCCAAAGGAAATTAAGATTTGGGAACGTTCTCGAACGGTACGGATTGTGGTGAGGTGTTCTTCATTAGCGATCGCACCTTCAACTAAAACTACATCGACATCATGGGGATATTCTTTAATATCCGCAAAGGGACTGTACACAAAATCAACTTGTCCAGCTAAATCAATCAGCCATTCATCTAAGTCGAGAAAGGACATATGACAGCCAGAACAGCCGCCTAACCATACTGTTGCTAGTCGCAAGCGAGACATAATTTTTTAACCGCAAAGGTACGCTGAGTAAACCGCAGCGAAAAGTTCTCAAAGAGGGTCTCCCTCCGTAGGAAACTTTTCAAAGCAGAGTGGCGCTGAGTTGGAGGTATGTTGTCAGGTTGAAGATTTGGCAGTGAGGACTTTATGCCACTCTTGCACGACGGATTGGGGGACGGAGATGTTAATAAATTGTTGTTTGGGTAATGGTATAGCTAGTTGTAGGGGTTCGTTGGGTAATTGGGGCAAAATATCTTTGAAGTTGTATTGACCGATAGTTGGTGCTGGGGCTTCATCTAAGAAAACGTCAGCAGCAGTGAAAATTTTGCCAGAAGCGGTGGTGATTTTTAGCGGTTGGGGATGAATTAATTCGGCTGAGTTGGGGAAACCTACGAGCCGCAGATTTAAACTGATGTTTTGTCCAGGATAAACTTGCTTAAACAGAATCGCTTGCCAGACGTGTCCTGATTGATCATCTAATTTTGTCTGTGAGCGATAAAGTATTTCGCCTGGTGCTGCTTCTAAACGTGTGACAGCAGCGATCGCCGTTTGTGATGTGGGGTTTCCTAAAGCCAGGAATATATATATTGTCAAAATACTTCCCAATAGCAGCCACCAGAATGTTTGTTGGATGCGACGGAGTTTCATATTCACCTCCTGACGTAGACTCAAAATCAACGGCTAAAAATTCCATTGCTGTTTTTCCCTTGCGGTAACTAAGAAATCGAGTTTGGCACGATCATGTTTCATTTCCCCAACGCTGGAACCTTGGTAGAAAATAGCACCTGTAGGGCAAGCGTTGACACATTTACCGCAAGATGTACAAGTTTGAGATGTTCCCCAAGGTTGATTCAAGTCGGTAATAACGTGGGAGTTTGTACCCCTACCTGCCATATCCCAAGTGTGAGCGCCTTCGATTTCGTCACAAACACGGACGCATCGAGTACACAACACACATCGGTTATGGTCAAGACCGAAGCGATCATGGGAAACATCTACTTGGCGATTGGGGAAATGATATTCTAAACGTACATGATCCATACCCATTTCAATTGCTAAGTCTTGTAATTCACAATTACCATTGGCGACACATACCGAGCAAATGTGATTACCTTCTGCAAACAGCATTTCTACAATTGTGCGACGATATTTTTGCAGGCGATCGCTAGTTGTGTAAACCTCCATTCCTTCGTTAACTTTTGTCACGCAAGCAGGTTGTAATTTATTACTTCCCGCAATTTCTACTAAACACAGCCGACAAGCACCCACATCTCCCACACCTTCTAAATGGCACAATGTGGGAATATGAATTCCTGCCTCTTGCGCCACTTGTAAAACTGTTTCTTCTTCACTGGCGCTAACCAGTTGACCATCAATTGTCAAAGTTTTTACAGTCATAACAATAGGTGATAGGTGAGAGGGGACAGGTGATAGGTTATGTAGCGTTTCCGACTCTAGTGAGGTACAAAATTACCCCTCCCCAACCCTCTCTTTGGCAAGCTACGGTGTACACACAAATGTTCGTTGAGTGCATCTGTCCCGCCTCGGAATAAATTCCGAGTCTCATAGCGCAAGTCATCTGAAGATGACTCAAGCAAAAATATATTCCAGTCCACGTTTTGTGGACTTTGGCTATGAGCCTGGAACTTTAGTTCTAGGCGGGATACGGTTTTAGACGGCAAATTTTCGACTTGTGTGTACACGGTAGTGGGAAGGGGAGGGGGTATTTCATGTGCTTGGGAATTGCTATAGGTGATAGGTTGTAGGTGACAGGTGACAGGTTATAGGTGAGAGGAAATAACAAAACAATTGGTAAATTTTGTTTGATTATTTAAAACGGTGGCTTGCATTGTGAATGTGATGGCTAACATTAAGAATGCAATGACTTACATTGCGAATGTGATGGCTGACATTGCGAATGCGATGGCTTGCATTGCGAATGTGATGGCTGACATTGTTATACAAACCAAAAAACTTTTAAACTTGTCACTTGTTGCCTGTAATTAACTCTAAATATTCCTCCCGGAAATAATGCAATGTACTAAATACTGGATTGGGTGCAGATTGTCCTAAACCACACAAGCTGGTGTGTTTTACCATATCTCCTAATTCTTCTAGCAATTGCAAATCAGTGTGGGTGGCTTTACCTGCAAGAATTTTGGTTAATAATCCATGTAACTGCACAGTTCCCACGCGACAAGGAATACACTTACCACAGGATTCATCCATACAAAATTCCATGAAGAAACGAGCAACATCCACCATGTTGGTAGTTTGATCCATGACAATCATGCCGCCAGAACCCATCATAGAACCGAGGTTTGTGAGCGATTCATAATCTACAGGTGTATCAAATGCTGAAGCAGGAATACATCCCCCGGAAGGGCCACCTGTTTGTACGGCTTTAGCAGTACCACCATCGGGAATACCTCCACCCATTTCTTCGACAATTTGTCGCAGAGAAGTTCCCATTGGGATTTCGATTAACCCTGTGTTGCAAATCTTGCCAGCAAGGGCAAAAACTTTTGTTCCTTTGCTTTTTTCTGTACCAATACTGGCAAACCAGTCAGCACCTTTACGAATAATTGGTGCAATATTGGCAAAGGTTTCGACGTTATTAATTAAGGTGGGATGACCCCATAAACCGGATTCAGCGGGATATGGCGGGCGGGGATGAGGTAGGCCGCGTTTGCCTTCAATTGAAGCCATTAAGGCGGTTTCTTCGCCGCAGACATAAGCCCCTGCACCAATGCGAATATCAATTTTGAAGTCAAAGGGAGACTCAAAAATTTGGCTACCTAATAAACCGAGGCGTTGAGCTTGATGAATTGCTGTTTGCAAACGATGAATAGCGATGGGATATTCTGCCCGAACATAAATATAACCTTGACTGGCTCCAATGCTATATGCGGCGATCGCCATTCCTTCTAAAACGCGATGGGGATCACTTTCTAAAACACTCCGATCCATAAATGCGCCAGGATCACCTTCATCGGCGTTACAGATGACAAATTTGCGATCGCTTTTTGCTTTAGCAACAGTTGCCCATTTAATCCCCGTGGGATAACCTGCACCGCCTCTACCACGCAACCCACTACGGGTAACTGTCTCAACTACTTCGCTGGGAGTCATCTCCCGCAAGACATGGTAAAGAGCTTGATAACCTTCAGCCGCAATATAAGATTGAATCTTTTCTGGGTCAATTTTGCCACTATTTTCTAAAACAATAAGCTGTTGATAGGTAAAAAATGGCTGGGATAAATCTATCTCAGAAACATGGGTTTTACCGCCATCTAACGCTTCAATAATTGCTGGTGCATCTTGTTGAGTAACTTTTTTATACAGTTTGCTTCCCGCAGGAGTGTCAACTTGTACTAATGGCCCTTGACAGCATAAGCGCATACAGCCAACACTAGAAACTTGCACATCTTTTTCTAAGCCTTCGGCCTTGATACTTGCTTCTAGTTGTTGTTTAATTTCTTGGGAATTAGCTGATAAACAACCAGCCGCTGTACAACAGCGAATATTCACTGGTTTAGCTTGAGAGCGTTCTTGTTTAGCGATTTCTAATAATTCATTTAATTCCATTTTCCCACTATCCTTGGATGCGTTCGGCAAAGCAGTGGTTTAGCCATTCGCAAACTGATTCTGGGGTTTGATTACCTAAAACTGTGCCATCAAACACCACAGCAGGCGCAATTCCGCAAGCACCTAAACATCTTGCTGTCATTAGTGATAATTGATTATTGGCTGTAGTTTCACCCGCCCGAATATGAGCAGTTGCTTCTACACTTGCTAAAATTGCCTGAGCGCCTTTGACATAACAAGCCGTTCCTGTACACACCACACAACTATGAACACCTTGAGGCGCTAGAGAAAATAAATGGTAAAAAGTGGCGACTCCATAAACTTGGCTGGGGGGAAGTTTTAATTGACGGGCAATATAAAGTAATAAATCGGTTTTTAAATAACCGTACAGTTCTTGAGCTTTGTGGAGAATTTCAATTAAGGCATCTTGTTGATACTGGTGACGCTTCATCGTTGCGTCTAGCATCTTCAGGCGTTTATCACCACTGGGATGGAGCAAAGCTACAGGAGAAGCGGGTTTCATTGTTGTAGCAGGGGACAGAGTTAAAAGTCTTTGATTGTCTAAGTTTTATTTGGCGATCGCACTCTAAAATTTAAGAGACGCTGGCATTTTCCGTGGCTTTCTCAACAGTTTTTTCTGCGCTTTTTAAATTGCGAGGATAATGCACGATATAAACTGAATAGTTCGCGTGGTGAAGCACATAGTTACTCACACTACCTAAAAAAAATTCTGCCAAGCCAGAACGCCCCCGATGTCCCATGACAATTAAGTCTGCATTCCATTGAGTAGCCAGTTTACAAATAGTATTGCCAGGGTTGCCTAAAATTTGGCTAAACTCAGCTGTAACATCAGCTGCATTTGCTTGAGCGCAGAAAGACTGCAACATCCGCACGCCTTCATCTTTAAAGCTATCCCACTGTTTTTGGTATAAATCTAAACTTTGACCACTCAAGCCTGGATAGTAGTCAACGTTAGATAACATAGGAATATAAGGACTACCTTCTTCTTCTGGAGATAAAACATGGAGCAACAATAGTTGGGCTGTCATAGCCTTTGCTAAAGCCAATGCTTGTTTAAAGACCTCTTGTCCTATGTCCGAACGATCCAATGCGACTAAAATCTTTTTCACCATATAGACCTCTGGCTGTGATTGCTAATAACTAATGAGTGATTAAAGTTTTCTGTCTTTAGGTAAAGAACCTCAGCAATTGATAATTTTGAATGGATTTTTTGGCAACAATCGAGAAAATTATTCTCTTTCATTAGCTGTGATCATCTAGCTACCTGCAAATGACATCTATACTTTTTTATATAGAAAGAATTTGAGGAACTTGTGAGGATGCAAAAGACATTTTTAAATTTCTATCTGACCGAGAAAAGCTTTGATGGGATGTAGCTAAGTTTATGGCTGAATTTCTTTAACAACTATTCTCAAAGATTGATAATTGTTGACAATTATGAATTAAACTTAACATTGATTAGATAAACATTTTAATACGCTCTAAAGCGCAAATCTAAAATATTCTTGTGTTTTTAATTTAAATTTTTCAACTCATTATCCAATAATATAAACATTAGGAAATGTTTGGACATGAAAATTTTAGTTGTCGAGGATGACGCTCTAAATGCTTATGCACTGACCGCCGTTCTCACCAACCAAAACTATGCAGTTGAAGTCGCAAGTGATGGTGAAACTGCTTGGGATTTAATTCAAACTTATAGTTATGATTTAATTTTATTAGATGTAATTTTGCCAAACCTGGATGGCATTAGTTTGTGTCGGCAAATTCGCTCTCATGGTTGGCAAATGCCAATTCTGCTATTGACAGGCCGTGATAGTAGCCATGAAAAAGCAATTGGTTTAGATGCAGGCGCAGACGATTATGTAGTCAAACCATTTGAACAAGAAGAATTAGTTGCCCGTGTGAGAGCTTTGCTACGTCGTGGTGGCGCATCAGCACAACCAGTTTTAGAATGGGGAAATTTGCGCCTTGATCCTAGTAGTTGTCAAGTCACATACAGAGAAGATTTCCTATCATTAACGCCTAAAGAATATGCACTTTTAGAGTTATTTTTACGCAACAGTCGCAGAGTATTTAGCTGTGGCATGATTTTAGAACATCTTTGGTCGTATGAAGATACACCGGGAGAAGAAGCGGTGCGGACTCATATCAAAGGATTACGCCAAAGATTAAAAGCGGTGGGAGCGCCGAATGATTTAATCGAAACCGTTTATGGAATTGGCTATCGTCTAAAACCGCAAGAAGAAGAAAAAGTAATAGCAAAAGCAATTGTCGATGAATCAAGCAATGCCAAATTTAAAACAACCAAACCCCAAGAAGAACACTCATCTCAGCAGCAAACACTCCAAGCGATCGCGGGAGTTTGGCAAAGATTTCAAGGACGCGTCAATGAACAAATTAAAGTCCTCGAACAAGCAGCAATAAATCCCGAATTTCTCAACCAAGCACAAAAAGAAGCTCATACCCTAGCCGGCTCATTAGGAACATTTGGGTTTCCCACAGGCTCAAAACTGGCGCGGAAGATTGAGCAATTACTCAAATCTGCTCAAGTGCTAACACCAGAAGAAACAGCCAAGCTGCAAACTTGGGTAAAATCATTGCGTCAAGAAATTCAAACTCAGGGTGAGCAAACAAGCTCATCATCAATTAAGAGTAGATTACCTTTAGTATTGGTAGTTGATCGAGACAATACCGTAGGGGAGCAACTCGCACAAATTACGGTTAACCCAGAATTTCAAGTTAGCATTGCCACAAATCTAGAGTTAGCGAGAACTCTGCTTTACCGAGAGCATCCTAGTGTAGTGTTGCTTGACCCCAGTTTTTCTGAGCAACAAGAAGATAGTTGGAGCTTTTTGGCAGAATTGGCACAACGAAAACCACCTGTGCCAGTGTTAGTTTTTACCGAGCAAACAGATTTAGGTAATCGCTTACAACTGGCGCGTCAAGGTGGACATACTTTTTTACAAAAGCCAATGACTGCGGAAAAAGTAGCCGAGGCGATCGCTCAATTACTCCAACAATCACCCCTAGGGGAAGCCAAAATCTTAGCGGTGGATGATGATCCAAAGATTCTCGCTTTGTTACAAACGTTACTCGCTCCTTGGGGTTTACAAGTAATCTGTTTAGATGATCCGCGGCGTTTTTGGGAAACCTTGGAGGCTGTCAAACCAGATATGTTGATTCTGGATGTAGAAATGCCTCACAACAACGGTATTGAGCTTTGCCAAGTCGTGAGAAATGACCCGAATTGGAGTGAGCTACCGATTTTATTTCTCACAGTCCACAGCGATGCCGACATTGTAAATCAGGTGTATAGCGTTGGGGCTGATGATTTTGTCAGCAAACCAATTGTCGGGCCAGAATTGGTGACTCGAATTGTGAATCGCCTAGAACGGATAAAATTGTTCCGGCGGATGGTGCAAACTCAGCAACAGCAAGCAAAAGATGAAATTTCGCTTTCATCTGCCAATTCTGCCTTCTCGGCTGATTGGCGGATCATCTTTGAAGATGAACCGGAATTTGTGATAGTTGTTGCCACTGATGGCACATTATTAGAAATAAATCCCGCCGGACTGGCAATTATCGAAGCCACAAACAAAGCTACGGTAATTGGCACATCAGTTTATACTTTGATTGCGCCAGCATATCAACAAGCATTTCGCCAACTTCATGAAAGTGTCTGTCAAGGTAATAAAGGCACTTTGCAGTTTGAAATGATCACCCATCAAAGTAATCGTCGCTGGATGGAAACTTATGCTGTCCCGCTGCAAAATAAAGCTGATGGGAAATTTGTGCTATTGGCATTTTCCCGCGATATCACCCACTACAGACAAGTAGAAACAGAAATTCGCCGGATTAATCGCACACTCCAAACATTGAGTAATTGCAATCAAATTATTGTCCGTACTCAAGATGAATCAGAGTTACTCCAGAAAATTTGCCAAATCATTGTGGAAGTTGGCGGTTATCGACTGGCTTGGGTTGGTGTTGCGGAAGATGATGAAGAAAAAAATATTCGCCCAGTTGCTCAAGCTGGCTATGATGAAGGCTATTTACAAACCCTGCAACTTACTTGGTCGGATACAGTGCGTGGTCAAGGGCCAACAGGTACAGCCATTCGCACCGGGAAAACTTGCATTATTCAAAACATTTTAACTGACCCTAAATATGATGTTTGGCGCTGTCAAGCCCAAGAACGTGGTTATGCAGCAGCGATCGCTTTACCTCTGAAGATACAAGCACAAGCTTTTGGGGCGTTGAATATTTATGCAGCTGAAGCCAATGCTTTTGATGATGATGAAGTGCAGCTATTAAAAAAACTGGCAGAAGATTTAACTATTGGGATTTTCGCATTACGCAATCAACGCGATCGCGCTTCCGCCCAAGCCGCATTACAACAAAGTCAAGCCGCCTTACAAACAGCTAACAATGAATTAGAATTACGCGTCGCCGAACGCACCGCCGAATTAATCACCGTCAACCGCCAATTACACTCAGAACTCGATGAACGCCAACGCATAGAAAAAGAACTGCGGGTTTCTCAAGTGAAATTAGCCCGGATTTTAGATATAGCTGATGATGCCATTATTTCTATTGATAGCAACCAATGTATTACCCTGTTTAATCAAGGAGCCGAGAAAATCTTTGGTTATTCTGCTCAAGAAATCATGGGGCAGAAGTTAGATATACTTTTACCACTGCGATTTACCCAAGTTCATCGCCAGCACGTCTCTGACTTCGGCACATCTGCAAACTTAGCCCGACGCATGGGAGAACGAAGGGAATTATTTGGTCAACGCAAAGATGGAAGTGAATTTCCCGCAGAAGCTTCCATTTCTAAATTAAATATGGGCGAGGAAATTTACTATACAGTGATTTTGCGTGACGTGACAGAACGCAAACAAATTGAGCGCATGAAAGATGAATTTGTCTCTGTTGTTAGTCACGAACTTCGCACACCTTTGACATCAATTCATGGTTCCTTGGGAATGTTGACCAGTGGTTTATTACCAGCAGATTCAGCCCAAGGCAAACGACTCTTACAAATTGCCATCGATAGTAGCGATCGTTTAGTCCGGTTGATTAATGATATTTTAGACATCGAACGCATTGAATCAGGCAAAGTCAAGATGGCGCGGGAAATCTGCGATCTTGCCGAATTAATTCAGTCAGCCGTGAATGTCATTCAACCTTTAGCTAATAAACAAGGCGTGAAATTAAACATTTCTAGTTTATCTATCAGGCTATGGGCTGACCCTGACCGAATTGTCCAAACTTTAACCAATTTATTAAGTAATGCCATTAAGTTCTCCGCCACAGGAGAAACAGTATGGCTAGAGAGTCAAGAACAACAAAAAGAAGTATTGCTAACAGTCAAAGATACCGGGCGTGGTATCCCCGCAGATAAACTGGAAAGCATCTTTGAGCGTTTTCAACAAGTTGATTCTTCCGACTCGCGTAACCATGATGGCACAGGTTTAGGTTTAGCAATTTGTCAAAGCATTGTGCAACAACACAGCGGGCGCATCTGGGCGGAAAGTACTGTAGGCGAAGGTAGTACCTTTTACTTAACTCTACCTATTTATCAAGCTCCCCAAATTGTTGACTCAGCACTTCCCGTTCCCCATTGCCCATTACCTACTCCTTATTCTCCCTTAGTTTTAGTTTGTGATGATGACCAAGCAATCAGCACCGAACTGGAAACCTTATTACAAAAAGGGGGATATCGCGTAGTCACAGTTGCTACCGGAGAAGAAGCGATCGTCACCGCATCGACTCAACAACCAGATGTAATTTTACTTGATCTGCTCATGCCCAAAATGAACGGCTGGCAAACAATGGCCATATTAAAAGAACGTGCCGATACTCAACACATTCCCATCGTTATTTGTAGTGTTTATCAGTCAGATACTAATAACCAACCAATTTCCGATTTCGCTGATTGGGTAAGCAAACCAGTTCAAGAAAGTTATCTCTTACAATCCCTCAAGCAAGTTGTCGCCAAACCATCTCAACGCGCCCGCATTTTAATTGTGGAAGACGACAACGACTTAGCACAATTGCTAATTACTTTATTTGAGCAACATGACATCGAAACCTGCTTGGCACAAACCGGACGAGAAGCCATTCACCTCAGCCAACAATTGCAGCCTGACTTATTAATTCTTGACTTAATTTTGCCCGAAAGCGACGGCTTTGTGGTAATTGATTGGTTACGCCAACACAATCATTTATGCACCATGCCAGTAGTAGTTTACTCTGCCAAAGATTTAGATGAATCCGAACGCCAGCGACTCAAATTAGGATACACAGAATTTTTAACTAAAGGACGTGTCACAACTAAAGAATTTGAACAAAAAGTGATGGAATTACTTCAGCGAATAACGCATCATTCGGTGGAGAGTGCTGAGTGCTGAGTAAAAAAGAGTTTGACTATAACCCAATACAATTTAGATAACGCGATGTGCGACTTATTCTTGAAACCCCTCTCCAAACCTCTCTCCGCTTCGGGGAGAGGCTTTGAATCTTGCTCCCCTTCCCTCGTAGGGAAGGGGTTGGGGGTTAGGTTTGAGATAAAGTTGCACACGGCGTTAGATAAGCTTTTTTATCTTTTACTGTTCCCCTCGATGCACTGAGCTTGTCAAAGTCTTTCCTATTCCCTGTTACCTATTCCCTGTTACCTATTCCCTGTTACCTGTTCCCTCTATATTGGTATGAGTTATGACCGTAAAACGGATTCTTGTAGTAGATAACGAGCAATACATTCAAGAAGTTGCCAAAATTTGTTTAGAAACCGTTGCAGGTTGGGAAGTAGTCACGGCGAGTTCAGGAAAAGAAGGGATTACCCAAGCCGAAACTTATCAACCAGATGCCATTTTACTAGATGTAATGATGCCCGATATGGATGGGATAACAACCTTTGAGAAACTCCAGGCGAATGCAGCCACCAAAGAAATCCCTGTAATATTATTAACCGCTAAAGTTCAGTCCAGCGATCGCCGCCGCTATGCTCAAATGGGAATAGTAACAGCGATCGCTAAACCCTTCAACCCCCTAGAATTAGCAAATGAAGTTGCGACAGCCCTGGGCTGGAAGTTGGGAAGTTAAAAGTATAAAACAAAATATTAGACAAATTATTTTAGCAAAGGAGTTGTGCCATTATCGTTAGTGGGCAAGGGGTTATCGCTCGTTAACCAAAGCACTTCGTTTTGTCTGTCATGATCTCGACAAACTTTTTTCTTTTTTGACAATGAATTAGCCCTATCGTAGAAAAGGGGATCGCCGTAGGCGGGGGGATCTGAATTTAGGATTACCCAACCTTTATCCAAAAAGTATTAGATTGGGACTTACTCACAAACCTGTCGTCAGAGAGAAGCTAAGATTTTTTAGGAATGATAGGAATATTCTGGTATGTTAGCGATCGCTGCTTAAGATTAGACTTTTATGAATCGTTCCGCCTGCCTCATCTTTAATCCAGTTGCGGGTCAAGGCAACCCAGAACAAGAACTGCTAGAGATTCGCTCATTATTAGAACCCACTATTGATTTAGATATTCATTTCACCACAGAAGAAGTCGATGCTGATCAACTAGCTAAAGCCGCAATACAGCGGGGAGTTGATGAGATTATCGCCTCTGGGGGTGATGGTACACTCTCCGCAGCGGCGACGGCTGTGATTAATAGTAAAATTCCTTTTGGAATTATTTCGCGGGGGACAGCCAACGCTTTTGCCACAGCTTTGGGAATTCCCGACACAATTGAGGCGGCTTGTCAAACAATTTTACAAGGAGTAACTCGTGATATCGATGTAGCTTATTGCAACGATCGCCCATTAATTTTACTAGCAGGTATCGGCTTTGAAGCGGAAACTGTGGAAAAAGCTAACCGCGAAGCCAAAAACCGCTTTGGGATTATTGCTTACATCTTAGCTGGCATTCAACAGCTACGAGAATTACAGAGTTTTGATGTCGAAATTGAGACAGACGAAAAAATCATTAAAACCACAGCCGCCGCCGTCACCGTAGCCAATGCTGCACCACCAACATCAGTTTTGGCGCAAGGGCCAGCAGGAATTATTTATAATGATGGATTGCTAGATTTAACAATAGTCGCACCAGTGAACAAAGCAGGAGCGATCGCCGCAACATATCATTTATTTCAAAGTGCTTCGGCGGGTAATGCGGCTGAACGCGATGATATTGGTTATCTCCGCGCCAAACAATTTAAAATCACTACTGACCCAGTACAAAAAGTTGTTGTAGATGGCGAACTAGTCGGGACAACGCCGATAGAAGTTAAATGCGTTCCCGCCGGCTTAAAAGTGTTTGTTCCAACAGTGGAAGAAGCTGAACTCGCGGAAAAACTCGAAGGACTGCCGAATTTAGTAATTGAGTTAAAAAATCCCCCAGAAAAAGAAGCAGAAACAGTAGAGTTAAAGGAGTAAAATGTTTTGAAGCTTGTTTCTGATCCGGCAATCGCCAAAAAAATTCACAAGATGAACCAGCGCGTCCGCTGGCAAGATCCTTTAATTAAACAGCGGGGTATTGACCAAACTCAGCTTGTACTAGAAGATGGTCAAGCTGATAATCCTGAATTTTCGTTTTTGGTAGTGGGAGATAGCGGTTCTGGTAGACATGGCGGCCAAAATCCCCAAAGGCGAGTAGCCGAACTGGCGTTACCTCATCTAAATGACTGTCGTTTTATGCTGCATACAGGCGATGTCATTTATTTAGTCGGGTCGAGTGAATATTATCAGCAAAACTTCATTCACCCTTACAAAGAATATCTTGTTGGTGGTGAGCATCCCAAAAAGATTGCTTACGACAATATGACTTTCCGTGTACCAATTCTCCCTGTACCGGGAAATCATGATTACTATAATTTGCCTGTTGTTTTTAACTTGCTATCAATTACAACATTACCAATTCGGCGGTTATTGCGATCGCGCCTGGATATGGATGTTGGTTTACATGGTTCAGCAACAGGCGATGCTTATGCTAAAGCATTTCTTGATTACCTCAACGCCTTTAAGTTTCCCGGCGATTTAGACCGACATTTAGACACACACTACACAGCCAAAACAGATACAGGTCGTTGTTTAGCTTATCAACCAGGACAGTTTACGCGGTTGCCTAATCGTTATTACACTTTTCGTTATGGTGACATTGACTTCTTTGCTTTAGATTCCAATACATTCAACAATCCGCCACCAATACCAGAAACCGCCGAAGGCGACGCAGAACGCATCATTTTAGAACAACGCCGCCAAGAATTTGAACAAGAGAAACAGCAAATCTTAGACAAATCCAGCCAGTTAAATCCTGACAACCCCAACGAAGCCGAATATTTAGATGATTTATACGTCAAGCTGTCGCAAATTGAAGAATTAATTGTTGATATTGACAAACAATTAGCACCACAACAAACAGCCGATACCGATGTAGAACAGTTGGAATGGCTAAAAAACAGATTAATTGCATCTTGGCATAACTCCCAAGTGCGCGGACGCGTAGTTTATTTCCACCATCCTCCCTACGTCACCGAAGCAACCAAATGGGAACAAGGACAAACATTAGCAATTCGGACTCGCTTGCGTGAAGTATTTAACGCAGTGGCGGAAACCATCGGTGATTTGCCTCAAAACCGTGCTGTAGTGGATTTAGTCTTAAACGGTCATGCTCATTGCTTAGAATATCTGCAAACATATAATACTGGCTACGCAGATTCTTCAATGAACTGGATAGTCTGTGGCGGAAGTGGCTTTAGTTTGCGCCGACAACGAACCGAAGGCGCTGATTTAGTAGAGAGAGATAAATTAATTGCGCGATCGCATTTATTTGTTGGTCGCAACGGTCACGGTTCAGCAAAACGCCGTCCTTACTCATGTTTGCGAATTGATGTCACAGGCGAAAATCATCCTCGATTTATTGTCCGCCCGTTAGTTGCCGAATGGTATCAAAGAGAATGGCATAATTATCAAATAGAACCTTTTGTGATTTGATAATTAATTAACCGCAGATAGACTTAGATAAAAACCGCGGCGTTGTATGAATGTCTCACGCAGAGGCGCAGAGGCGCGGAGAGGATAAAGAGTTTTACATTTAATTCATTCAGTGACTTTCTTCTCTTTCTTAGCGCACTTTGCGGCCTTTGTGGTTCGTTTAAAAAATTCCCATAAACTACGACTTTCGGAAACATACTTTACCCCTTAAGAAAGTGTCAACTAAAGAATTTAGTAATTAGCGTAGGAAGTAAGCCAGTTGCTTTTTGAGTAACTGGAATTAAACGAGCATGAGTGAGAAAATACTATGCTTCAAATTTTCGAGAATTCTTTAGGTTTAAATTGGCTGGGTGGTAGATTAGCAGCCATGACCAGAGTCCAAGAACTACTAACTCCAGAACAAGCATCATTAGTTTTTTCTGGGCCTAAATTTTTAGTTTCATTAGTGGCTGGTGTCTTAATGGCATTTGCCTTTCAACTATTACTAACTAACTTTGCAGTCGCTTTCAGAATTTCTGCAACGGGAGATGATTCATCTTCTAGCGATGATGATGAAAGTTTAGGGACTACAATTCGCAAAATAGAAAATAAAGTTGGATTTTTGGCATTAATTAGCGTTACTATTGCATTATTTATTGCTTGTTTTTTAGCAGTAAAACTCAGCTTAATTGATAGTGCATTATTAGGCGCAATTATTGGTGTAGTCATCTGGTCTGCTTACTTTTCAATCATTGTTTGGTTTGGTTCCTCAACAGTTGGTTCCTTAATTGGTTCAGTTGCGAATACTGCTAACGCTGGTTTGCAAGCCTTAATGGGGACTGCAACTAGCGCCTTGGGTGCGAATTTAGCACAAAAACAGATGGTTTCTACGGCGGAAGATATTACAGCCGCAGTGAGAAAAGAATTAACTTCTGGTTTTGATGTTGAAAGTATTCAAAATACGCTGCAAAGTTCATTAAGTACTTTGCCAAAACCGCAACTAGATTTCAAAGATATTCGCAGTCAATTTGATAAAATATTCAGTGATATAGATTGGAAGTCTATTCCTGATAGTGGTTTAGCGCAAAATTTCAATCGTCAAACCTTTGTCGATTTAATTAGCGATCGCACAGATTTTTCTCAAGCTGATGTCAATAAAATTGCTGATCAACTCGAAGCAGCTTGGAAACAAACTGTCAATCGACGCAATCCCGCACAGCAAGTAATTGACTTACTCACATCAGCAAGTCCCGAAGAATTGCAGTCAGATAAGTTAGGCGATCGCTTGCAAGAATTGGTAACTGTTGGCGGTAACGGTAGTAATGGCGGAATGAAGCAAGCCATTCAATCGGGATTAACTGCTGCTTTACCAGTAGTTTTAGAAAGAGTAAATACTTCTAATCTAGATGTGAACAAAATCACCAATCAGTTACAAAAGCTGAAAGATAAAGTTCAAGATTTAGACATTGAGGATATTACTCACCAATTGCAAGAGACTATTGCAAAAACTACCAAAACCAGAGGTAATTCATCAACCTCTAATTACCGTCAAGATATAGAAGCTTACATTCAAAGTTCTTTACCTTGGCACTTTAACCGCATCACTATTAAAGATGAATTCCGCGATGTCATCTATGACCCGCAAGCAGATGCGTCCACTATGCGCCGTGAATTAGAAGCATTTAGCCAAGAAGAGTTTGCTAATTTGCTAATTCGCCGCAGTGATATTAGCGAAGTCAGAGTTAAAGAAATTGCTCAACAGATGGAAGAAATTCGCCAAGAAGTTTTAGAAACTTTGCAACAGGCGGAAGCGAAAGATAAAGGTCAAGATTTACGGAACCGCATCGAAAATTATTTGCGTTCGACTGGTAAAGAAGAACTGAATAATGAAGCTGTTGAACGAGATTTTACTAATTTACTCACAGAATTGAATACTGATGTTGAAGATTTAAATGAACGCTTACAGGGATTTGACCGCAATGTTTTGCAACAAGTCCTATTGCAGCGTCAAGACTTCAGTGAAGAGGAAGCGAATAATCTGCTAAATCAGCTAGAAAATGTCCGGGGTTCTGTCTTAAATCAATTAGAAGAACAGGGGAGAAGCAAAACAGAAGAACTACGGCAAAAAGTAGAAGACTATCTCCGCAATACTAATAAGGAAGAACTCAATCCTGAAGGTATTCGCCGTGATTTCAGCACTTTAGTGCAAGACCCCCAAGCGGGATTTAACTTGTTGGGTAAGCGTTTATCTCAGTTTGACAGGGATACTTTAGTTAAACTGCTAACTCAGCGTCAAGATTTGAATCAAGATGAAGTTAATCAAATTCTTGATCAGCTTGAAGCCGTGAGAGATAATATCTTGCAAACACCGCAAGCTGTAGCCGACAAAGCTAAAGAACAGTACGCGCAAACCACAACTAAAATTGCAGAATATCTCCGCAACACCAACTTAGAAGAACTCAACCCTGAAGGTATCCGCCAAGATTTGGAAAAATTGCTGGTTGATCCGAAAGAAGGAGTTTCTGCAATCCGCGATCGCTTATCTCAAGTTGACCGAGAAACTTTAGTTAAACTCGTGACTCAACGCGGTGATTTAAGCGAAGAACAAGTTCAAAAAACTATCGACCAAGCGCAAGATGCAATTCAAGATATTATCAAAGCACCGCGCCGCTTGGCAAAACGTACGGTTCAGCGAGTTGTCGATTTTGAAGCAAATCTAGAAGATTACCTGCGTAACGCCAACAAAGAAGAACTCAACCCCGACAGTATCAAGCGTGATTTACAACTGCTGTTACGCGATCCTCGCGCCGGAATTGGTCAATTAAGCGATCGCTTTTCTCAAGTTGACCGTTCCACAATTGTGGCGTTATTATCCCAACGTGAGGATATTTCGGAAGAAGAAGTTAACCGCATTGCCGATCAAATAGTATCTGCACGTGATTCGATCGTCAAACAATACCAGCAGATTCAGCAAGGAATTAAATCAGCCACAGATCAGGTAACAGGGAGAATTCGCAATTACCTGAATTCTCTGAATCGTCCTGAACTTAATTATGAAGACATCAAACATGATTTTGCTAAATTGTTTGATGACCCCCAAGCTGGATTTGAAGCCTTGCGCGATCGCCTGAGTCATTTTGACCGTGATACTTTAGTCGCGTTGATGAGTTCACGGGAAGATATTTCCCAGGAAGATGCTAACCGCATTATCAACCAAATTGAAGCCGCACGCGATAGTGTTCTGCAACGCGCCGAACGCATTCAGCAAATCACCAAGGAACGTTTACACAGCATTAAACACCAAGCGAAAAAACAAGCCGAAGAAACCAAAAAAACCGTTGCTAACGCCGCTTGGTGGTTATTTGGGACAGCACTCACCTCACTTGTCGCCAGTGCAATTGCAGGTGCAATCGCTGTAACAGGTGTAACGATCTCAGCTATTGGCTAGTACAACAAGGCAAAAGTAAAAAGTCAAAAGGAAAAAGAAAGAATAGTCATACCACAAGCCTTTTAGCAATTCCTTATTGTCGGTTTATTTACGCCGACCTGTACTAGTTTCTGATTAGTTAGAAATTATTGCTTGTGACCACAAGCTTAGAGCCATCACAATACAGATTACTAACATTATGTATCTGGGTGATGGCTTTTTTTATTACCGCTATTTGTAATTGAAATAAAAACTTAGACGCAATAATCATGTCAGTGAATAATAGCAGCGATTTTTTGTGTGCCGTTTTGCGATCGCGCCTACTATATACTCTGTATAGGCAGCTAGTTATTGAGAAATTTAAAAATGTCTACTGAAAATGGTATTGTTACTGATATTAAAGAAGGTGAATTTGATACTCTTTTAACTCAAGAAAAAATTCTGGTTGTTGATTTTACTGCTACTTGGTGCGGCCCTTGTCGCCTAATCAGTCCCTTAATGGAGCAACTCGCAGAGGAATACAAAGGACGTGCCAAAGTTGTGAAAGTAGACGTAGATAACAACAAACCACTATTCAAACAATTTGGTCTTCGCAGCATTCCCGCTGTTTTAATCTTCAAAGATGGTGATTTAGTCGAAAAAATTGTGGGAGTTTCACCCTACGAACAATTCAGCGGCGCTGTTGAAAAGCTTCTTTAATAAAGTTTCACATCTCATTAATGAAGCCAAAATACTCCTTCACGAATTCCGCAAGGTAGACAATACAAGTAGGGTGCATTATAGCCTTTAATCCATAACGCACCCTAAGTCTAGTTAACGAAATTAAACGCTAGATTTCGCTTTTTTACCCTGAGATTGGCTGTTAAATCCTTTATTATTGCCATAATACCCAGTCTTAAATTCCACTTGATTCGCGCCAGGGTTGTAGAGAGTATAAGTTGCTTGGCCTGGTGTACATCCCACATTACCCACTTCAATTACTTGACGAGGGGAAACAGTAATGTTTTCCTGGGACTGTTGCACAAAGATTGTTGTGGAAACTGGGTGTAGGGGTATAGAGGTGTATGTATCTAAAACCCTTACACGAGTAATTAGTCCACAAATTGCCACCAATAAGAGCAGAGGAGTATAGAGGTGTATGTATCTAAAACTCTTACACCCCTATACCCTGATACCCTCGCCAAAACACTTGATTTTTCGTTTTTATGCGTAAGTCTTAACATACTACTCTGTGGCTGTAATTTGGGGTTAATCTGGATTTTCAATTAACTTGAAACCCCAAGGTTTTAAAGCGGCGATCGCAATTTCTGGATCTACCCCTTCATAAGCCTCCCATTCATAGGGATGATCTTTCGGGTGTCCGTCACCGACATTACCTGCAACTTTGACTACCGGAAAATTCGCCACGCGATCGCGTTCTAACTTTTTTGGTACTACAAGCCGAATTTTATGGCCAATAAACTTCGTTGTACTTGCATTCGCTACAGATTCCCGGATTAAACAGATATCACCAGTCTTTCCCCAAGTAGTTTCATAGATGTAGAGAAAAGATATATAAGTGGCTGGTTTGATGGGTCTTTTTATAACTGACATTATCTGTAATCCTTACAAGATGCGTGAAAAATCATACAACTGCTGTCTATCACTAGCTACAGCCATTTTAATTTTAAAACTCTAATCAAAATAACGTTTATAGCGTTTTGCTAACAATCGTAGAGAAATCGTAAATCACAATATCTCCAACTTCTGTGAGAAGTCAGGGATCTGCACCTCTCATGTGCAATTCAAGATTATAAGCGATCGCTCATTCTCCCTCACAATTATGGAAAATAATAGATCTAAGTCGAGTATCACAAGACTCACTTGCTTTCCTCATTTCTTCTAGGAAAATATGACTCATTCTTTCCTTGAACGCCTGCGTAGTCCCGATAGCCCAGTTCTTGTCTTTGATGGGGCGATGGGTACTAACTTACAAACCCAAAATCTCATCGCTGAAGACTTCGGTGGCGCACAATACGAAGGTTGTAACGAATACTTAGTTCACACAAAACCCGAAGCCGTCGCCAAGGTGCATCGAGATTTTCTCGCCGCTGGTGCGGATGTGATTGAAACCGATACTTTTGGTAGTACCTCAATTGTCTTGGCAGAATATGACTTGGCAGATCAAGCTTACTACCTCAGCAAAAAAGCCGCTGAACTTGCCAAAAGCGTCGCCGCTGAATTTTCTACACCAGAAAAACCCCGATTTGTTGCAGGTTCCATCGGCCCGACAACCAAACTCCCCACCTTGGGACATATTGACTTTGACACAATGAAAGCGTCTTTTGCTGAACAAGCCGAAGCCCTAATAGATGGTGGTGTAGATTTATTACTGGTTGAGACTTGCCAAGATGTGCTGCAAATCAAAGCCGCACTGAATGGAATTGAAGAAGCTTTTGCCAAAAAAGGCGATCGCCTACCTGTGATGGTTTCTGTGACAATGGAAAGCATGGGGACAATGCTGGTAGGCACAGAAATCAGTGCCGTCCTGACAATTTTGGAACCGTACTCAATTGACATTCTCGGTTTGAACTGTGCCACAGGGCCAGACTTGATGAAACCACACATCAAGTATTTGGCAGAACATTCGCCGTTTGTGGTTTCTTGTATTCCTAACGCGGGTTTACCGGAGAATGTTGGCGGTCAAGCACACTACCGCTTAACACCGCTAGAATTACGGATGTCGTTGATGCACTTTGTTGAAGATTTGGGTGTCCAAGTGATTGGGGGTTGCTGTGGGACACGTCCAGAACACATTCAACAATTGGCAGAAATTGCCAAAGAATTGAAGCCAAAAGTCAGACAGCCAAGCCTCGAACCTGCGGCTGCATCAATATATACTACTCAGCCTTACACTCAAGACAATTCTTTCTTGATTGTCGGTGAACGTCTCAACGCCAGCGGTTCTAAAAAGTGCCGCGATTTACTCAACGCCGAAGATTGGGACGGACTGGTGTCAATGGCAAGGGCGCAAGTTAAAGAAGGCGCACACATCCTCGATGTCAACGTCGATTATGTGGGACGTGACGGCGTGCGAGATATGCACGAACTCGTTTCGCGCATCGTTAATAATGTTACGCTGCCCTTGATGCTTGACTCCACCGAATGGGAAAAGATGGAAGCGGGGTTAAAAGTTGCTGGCGGTAAATGTTTGTTGAACTCCACCAACTACGAAGACGGCGAACCGCGCTTTTTGAAAGTGCTGGAATTGGCGAAAAAGTACGGTGCGGGTGTAGTCATTGGTACTATCGATGAAGAAGGCATGGCGCGGACAGCCGAGAGAAAATTTGCGATCGCTCAACGTGCCTATCGTCAAGCTGTAGAATATGGCATTCCCCCCACAGAAATATTCTTTGATACCTTAGCCCTACCAATTTCTACAGGGATTGAAGAAGACCGCGAAAACGGCAAAGCCACTATTGCAGCCATTCGTCGCATTCGCCAAGAATTACCAGGATGTCATGTAATTTTGGGTGTCTCAAATATTTCCTTTGGACTTTCCCCCGCATCCCGTATTGTTCTTAACTCAGTGTTTCTCCACGAAGCAATGGCGGCGGGAATGGATGCAGCAATTGTCAGCGCCAGCAAAATCTTACCACTGTCAAAAATTGAATCTCAGCATCAAGAAATTTGCCGCCACTTAATTTATGATGAACGTAAATTTGAGGGGAATGTCTGCGTTTACGATCCTCTAGGAGAACTTACCACAGTCTTTGCTGGAGTTAGTGCCAAACGTGACAAAGGTGTTGACGAAAATCTCCCCATTGAGGAGATTCTCAAACGCCACATCATTGACGGCGAACGCATCGGGTTAGAAAAGCACCTGACAAAAGCCTTAGAAACATACAAACCACTGGAGATTATCAATACTTTCTTGCTGGATGGGATGAAAGTAGTCGGTGAATTGTTTGGTTCAGGACAAATGCAGTTACCCTTTGTTTTGCAGTCGGCGGAAACCATGAAAACGGCGGTAGCTTATTTAGAACCCTTCATGGAAAAATCCGAGGCGGGTAATAACGCTAAAGGAACGATGATTATTGCCACAGTTAAAGGCGATGTCCACGACATTGGTAAAAATTTAGTAGACATTATCTTGTCAAACAACGGCTACAAGGTAATTAACCTGGGCATTAAGCAGCCAGTAGAAAACATCATCGAATCTTACAATCAAAATAAAGCTGATTGTATTGCCATGAGTGGTTTGCTGGTGAAGTCAACCGCCTTCATGAAAGAAAACTTGGAGATATTCAACGAAAAAGGAATTACTGTCCCGGTAATTTTAGGCGGCGCGGCGTTAACACCCAAGTTTGTTCATGATGATTGCCAAAAAGCCTACAAAGGTAAAGTCATTTATGGCAAAGATGCTTTCTCTGACTTGCATTTCATGGATAAATTAATGCCAGCTAAAGCTGCACATAATTGGGATGATTTGCAAGGATTTTTAGATGAAGTCATTGATGAACCAGAAACTACTAACGGAAAATCAACAGCCATCACTGAAGACTCAACCCTCAGCACTCAACCCTCAGCACTCAGCACTGAAGTAGACACCCGCCGTTCCGAAGCCGTCGCGGTAGATATTGAACGTCCCACACCGCCATTTTGGGGAACGCAGTTATTACAATTGACTGATATTCCTTGGGAGGAAATATTCTGGCATTTGGATTTACAGGCTTTGGTTGCGGGACAATGGCAATACCGTAAACCCAAGGAACAATCTAAGGAAGAGTATCAGGCTTTCTTGGCTGAGAAAGTCTACCCCATTTTAGAAACTTGGAAGCAGCGCATTCTTGAGGAGAATTTATTACATCCTCAAGTAATTTATGGTTATTTTCCTTGTCAGGCTGAGGGGAATACATTGTATGTTTATGAAACGAACAACTCAGCACAGATAAAAGCCAGTTTTGAGTTTCCCAGACAGAAGTCTTTAAGAAGGCTGTGTATTGCAGATTTCTTTGCGCCGAAGGAGTCAGGGATAATTGATGTCTTCCCTATGCAGGCGGTAACTGTGGGGGATATTGCGACAGAATTTGCTCAAAAGCTGTTTGCAGATAATCAATACACAGATTATTTGTATTTCCACGGTTTAGCGGTGCAAGTAGCCGAGGCGCTGGCTGAGTGGACACACGCCAGAATTCGCCGCGAGTTAGGTTTCAGTGCTGAGGAACCTGATAACATTCGGGATGTTCTAGCCCAACGCTATCGTGGCTCACGCTATAGTTTTGGTTATCCAGCTTGTCCCAATATTCAAGATCAGTACAAGCAACTAGATTTGTTAGAGACTGGCAGAATTAATCTGTATATGGATGAAAGTGAACAGCTTTATCCAGAACAGTCGACAACGGCGATTATTACCTATCACCCAGTAGCGAAATACTTCAGCGCATGATTGAACTAAGAGTGTAGGGCTTTAGGGCTTTAGGGGTATAAGGGTGTAGGGGGAATAAAATATTCGTTGTCTACCATACTCCTTATCCCTTTGCCCTACACCCCTCACAAGTGTAAGTTTTTAACAGAGTGATGAGTAAGGACTCTAAACACCACGATTTAATCAGGATTCCATCACCCCTACACCCTAAATCAATGCTTTTGGGACAGAACGTAAAAAACTTACACCTGTCAGCACCCCCTATTTCCCTTACACCCCTTTTTCTGATAGGTCGCATTTGGTCTTGTAGTATTTAGTGTGGCGTGTTAAAAGTGTGTACTAGTTGCATTCTGAAAAGAAGTCACAGCAGTGTCTCTTGAATGTTTATGCTGCACCAACAGTATCTCAAGATTCAACTGAATGCTCTGTAAGGAAACATGGTCAAAGCAATGTCTGAAAAGTTTGAAGAAAAATCATTCCCAGAAGAACCAGAAAAATTTTATCCCACACAACACTTAAAAGTTTATCAAACGAGTGATGCGGGGCAGCTATTAATTTGTGAGTGTCGTAACTGCTTGACTGCATTATCTATTGATGTGGTTTTTCTCACACCACAAAATTCCAAACCTAAACCAAAAAATAAACCTGACACTCAGCAAGATGATGTGATGAAATGTCCTAATTGTGGGCGAGTTCCCATCTTTTTGGAAGGCTGTGTTGTCCAATCTATCGCCCAACTACCTTCTTCACCGTGGACATAGTTTTTCTACTCAATCATTAAAGCTGGTTGAGTATATGTAAAGTGCTGAGTATAAAATTATTAGCAACGGCTGTTGTCAATGATAAGTAAGTCGGTGTTGAAAATTGTCGTGATGACAAGGCAGAGGGCAGAAGGCAGCAGGGAAGAGGTTTTCAAGCCACTTTACTTTTCATTACATATTTCGGTTTATTTGCACCTTTTTACTTAAAACTATGATGGGTATTCCTGTCTCTTTGGCAGGTAATACAAAAATCGGTGTTGCTGATTAGTGGGATGTTTTTTGTTTCGCGCAAAGGCGCAAAACATCGATAGTTAACTTTTGGTAAAAAGACTGAATTCATCCTGCATTTATGCAACACCCAAAAATCATTATGGGATTACTGATAAATCTCAGACGTTGCTATGCACAAAATTACAAATATACTTGAGAACGTAAAATTAATATTTATATGGGTCTTAGCAAAACCCAGTTTACTTGTAAGCATACCTTGAGTATCGCAATAATCAAGGTAGTTATCCCACTTTTTTTACTGGCTAAAAATTTCTATGATTCCCCAGGAAACTGATGCAAAAGAAGCTACTGCGTCATCAAAAATATGGCGTAGTTGGCGAGAAAATTTAACTTTAGTGGCGATCGCTTTATTGTTGGCAGTGTTAATCAGAACTTTTGTGGCGGAACCTCGCTATATACCTTCTGATTCAATGGTGCCAACTTTATATGAAGGCGATCGCTTGGTGGTAGAAAAACTCTCCTATCATTTTCAACCTCCCGTAACTGGGGATATCGTAGTTTTTCAAGCCCCCGCAGAACTCCAACGCCGCGGCTATCCCAAAGACCAAGCCTTTATTAAACGGGTAATTGGCACACCAGGCGAAATTCTCAAAGTTACTGATGGCAAAGTTTATCTCAATGGTCAACCTTTGCAAGAAGATTACATCGCCGAACCACCAAATCAGCCATTCCCCGCCGTGCAAGTCCCAGTCGATGAATTGTTTGTGATGGGAGACAACCGTAACGATAGCAATGACTCGCGTTACTGGGGATTTCTCCCCAGACAAAATATCATCGGTCGCGCAGTGTTCCGCTTTTGGCCGCTGAACCGCATTGGGTTTATTTAATCACTTGTAAGTCTATTTATGACATTGCTGATTGCTCAAAGCTTTGAAAACACTGAATTAATCCTCAGCACTCAGCACTTTACAAAAATTACGGAAATTTCCGTTCCCGCACCTCTACAGCGTAATCCTGTACAGCTTGAGTAATTGTCTCCCGCAGGTTAGTGTAAGTTTTGGCAAATGGTGGTTGCTTGGCGGAAAGACCGAGAATATCCGAAGTCACTAACACTTGGCCATCGCAGTACGATCCAGCACCAATCCCAATTGTGGGAATGCTGAGTTTTTCGGTTATTTGTCTTGCCAAATCTGCGGGGATATGCTCTAACACAATGGCGAAGACACCAGCTTGTTCTAAGGCGATCGCTTCATTTAAAATTCTCTCTGCCTGTGCTTCGGTTTTACCTTGTTGGCGCAAACCCAATTGATGAACTGATTGCGGTGTCAAACCAACATGACCCATCACGGGAATTCCCGCTTGGACTAAACGTGCGATCGTCTCTACCATTGCTGGGTAGCCACCTTCTAACTTGACTGCTTGCGCCCCAGTTTCCTTCAATATTCTGCCGGCTGAATTCATGGCTTGGGCGACGCTTTCTTGATAAGTCAAGAATGGTAAATCAACCACAACTAAAGCGCGTTTCACTCCACGACGCACAGCTTTAGCATGATAAAGCATCTCATCTAAGGTAATGGGAAGTGTGGTTTCATAGCCTAAAACCACTGCCATCGAGTCTCCTACCAGGATTAAGTCTACACCAGCCGCGTCGATGAGTTGGGCGATCGCATAATCCCAGGCGGTTAAAGCTGCGATCGCACGTCCCTGTTGTTTCCATTGAATTAATTGCTGGGTAGTAACTGGCATAGAGGTTACAGGTTAAAGGTTACAGGGTATAGGTGATAAGTGAAAGTTATTTACTATAACCTTTTACCTATCACCTGTAACCTCATTTCACAGCGCGACTGAAAGCAAGATGGGGTTTTGCACCGTTCATTTTTGGCATTAACCAAGCTAAACCTTCACTAGTGCCAATCCATAATTTATTACCAATATCCGGTACAAGGGCAAGAACTCGACTAGAAGGAAGTCCCGCAACTTGATCTAAAAGAGCGCCTGTATTTGGATTTAATCGTAACAAACCATTGTTCGTCCCTACCCAAACACTACCATCTTGGGCAAAGTTGACCGCTGTTACATTCCGTCCCCGCAATGGCGTGACAGATCGTAGTACTTTATCTGTTTTTGGGTCAATGACTAGTAAATTATTCGCCATTCCTGCCCAAATTAACCCTTCTGGACTAATAGCTAAGGTTTGCACGGTTGTACCCGGTAAACCGTCAATCCGCTTCATAATATACGCATTGGTAGTATTTATCCGCACCAATCCATCTAGAGTTCCCACCCACAATTGACCTTCCGCATCTAAAGTCAAGGTATTAGCACTGACTCCAGGCAAATTTTTCACTGTCGTCATAATTAACCCTTGGTCGGGACTAATTAAAGCTAAACCGCTATCAGTTCCCACCCACAAATAGCCCCGCTTGTCAATTAACATTGACAGTACCCGTTTAGAAGGCAAAAACAAATTCTGCGCCGTAATCTCATTAGTCCGAGGGTCAACGCGCATCAGTCCTTCATAAGTTCCCACCCACAAACGCCCTACTTTGTCTTGGGCTAAAGCACCAATAGCAATATTCGGTAAATTTACACGCGCCAGTATCTTACCTGTTTTGGGGTCAATCCGCGATAACCCCCGCCAAGAACCCACCCACAGATTGCCTTTAAAATCTTTCAGCAAGTTACTCACACGGTAATCTGTTTCTATCGACCTTTCTTCTATAATCCGTTCATCCGGTAAAGGTTTGACTTGTGGCGGTGGTGCAGAAGCTGGGTAATAAGGCGCTAACTCAGATGGCTGAATTTCTGGAGTTTTCGGTGATGGAATACCATTGGTTTGCGCCTTTGCTGGATTTGTCATCATTACAAAGCCAATATTTGGCAAGGTCATTAACCCCAGCAAAATCGAAGTCATCAAAAAACTAGTACGCTTGCGAAACAATACCACGGTGATATTTCCTCAAAAGACAGTAAGTTTAGCCATTGCCTAAACTGGCTGGCGGTTAAACTCAGTGTTCCCGTTGTTGGGATTGTTTAAATCGTCTTCAAGAATTTTTCCGATAAATTACTGAGCAATGGTCAATAGTCCTTTGTACTCAACTCACTGCTCCTCTACTCCCACCCAAGTGGGTACATTTCTATACAGTTAAAGATGACTTTTGTAAAATAGTCTTAACAAAATGTTTAAAACTTTATGTAATAACAAATTTAAATAAATAAGTTAAGAACTTTCAAAGAATAACTTATGCAATTTATTGATATATTGTGAGACAAGTTACAAATTACGTCGTGTGCAATTTTGTCTTTAGCTCACTACTCGACTAAACAGCATCCAGCAAAATTCTCTCCTGGTCTGTTTTCTATAAATGGAAACACAGCAAGAATGCGGATGAGGAAATGTCAGCTAGAAAGCGTATTTCCTAAAATAACCGGATGTAAAAGAGAATAATCTCATACTTTCTGCGAAGTAGAAAGTTTTTAGTGGGGCTGAGACAGTTTAGCGAGTTAAGAGGAACAAATAAAAGAAATTTTTTCATCAAACGAGGGCGCAAGCGCTAGGATATGCAATCCTGGGCGGAAAAAACACTGGCGAAGAACCAAGTGTTAATTAAAAAAACTGCTCCCCTCTGGCGAAGACAACCTCTAACAAAAAATTAGGCTTAATCTTCTCCTCTGTTAATGAGGATGAGAAAAATAGTGAGAGGAAGTTGCACAAAACGTGATTTGATAAGTAAAAAGAGTGACATCTTGGAAGGATAGATATGTCTTACGCTCAAACGAAGACTCAGGCAAAAGCTGGGTATAAAGCCGGGGTTCAAGATTACAGACTAACTTATTACACACCCGATTACACACCTAAAGATACAGATATTCTGGCGGCGTTTCGTGTAACACCTCAGCCCGGAGTTCCTTTTGAGGAAGCAGCAGCAGCAGTAGCGGCTGAGTCTTCTACTGGGACTTGGACAACCGTATGGACTGACTTGTTAACCGATCTAGATCGTTACAAAGGTCGTTGCTACGATATCGAACCAGTTCCTGGCGAAGACAACCAATTTATCGCTTATATTGCCTATCCTTTGGATCTGTTTGAAGAAGGCTCTATCACCAACGTATTGACCTCAATTGTCGGTAACGTGTTTGGTTTTAAAGCGTTGCGCGCATTGCGTTTGGAAGACATTCGCTTTCCCGTTGCTTACATCAAGACCTTCCAAGGGCCTCCTCACGGTATCCAAGTTGAGCGTGACAAATTAAACAAATACGGTCGTCCTCTGTTGGGTTGTACCATCAAACCAAAATTAGGTTTGTCTGCTAAGAACTACGGACGCGCTGTATACGAGTGTTTGCGCGGTGGTTTGGACTTCACCAAAGACGACGAAAACATCAACTCTGCACCATTCCAAAGATGGCGCGATCGCTTCTTGTTTGTCGCTGATGCTATCACCAAAGCACAAGCAGAAACAGGCGAAATCAAAGGTCACTACCTAAACGTGACCGCTCCTACTTGTGAAGAAATGCTGAAGCGGGCTGAGTACGCTAAAGAACTCAAACAGCCCATCATCATGCACGACTACCTAACAGCAGGTTTCACAGCTAACACCACCTTGGCTCGTTGGTGTCGTGACAACGGCGTTCTACTGCACATCCACCGCGCGATGCACGCAGTAATCGACCGTCAAAAGAACCACGGTATCCACTTCCGTGTATTGGCTAAAGCCCTACGTCTATCTGGTGGTGATCACATCCACACCGGTACCGTAGTAGGTAAATTGGAAGGTGAACGTGGTATCACAATGGGCTTCGTTGACCTATTGCGTGAAAACTACGTTGAGCAAGACAAGTCTCGTGGTATCTACTTTACCCAAGACTGGGCTTCTTTACCTGGTGTAATGGCAGTTGCTTCCGGTGGTATCCACGTATGGCACATGCCAGCGTTGGTAGAAATCTTCGGTGATGACTCCGTACTACAATTCGGTGGTGGTACACTCGGACACCCTTGGGGTAACGCTCCTGGTGCAACCGCTAACCGTGTAGCTTTAGAAGCTTGCGTCCAAGCACGTAACGAAGGTCGTAACTTGGCTCGTGAAGGTAACGACGTTATCCGTGAAGCTGCTAAGTGGTCTCCTGAATTGGCTGTTGCTTGCGAACTGTGGAAAGAAATCAAGTTCGAGTTTGAGGCAATGGATACCGTCTGATCATCAACTAAAAGGTAAAAAGTTAAAAGGTAAAAGAACTCTTTTTACTTCTAACTTTTTACTTAAATTTGGGCTGGGTCAAGCATGAATCTCAAGCAAATAGCTAAAGATACAGCCAAAACTCTCCAAAGCTACCTGACTTATCAGGCGCTAATGACTGTGTTGGCGCAGTTAGGCGAAACGAATCCACCGTTAGCACTATGGCTGCAAACCTTTTCTGCCGGCAAAGTTCAGGACGGAGAAGCTTATATTAAACAACTTTTCCGAGAAAAACCAGAGTTAGCCTTGCGGATTATGACGGTTAGAGAACATATAGCTGAAGAAGTAGCCGATTTCTTACCAGAAATGGTTCGTAGCGGGATTCAGCAAGGCAATATGGAACAACGCCGCCAGCATCTAGAACGCATGACGCAGTTGAGTTTATCAGACCCCAGTCCTGAATCAGAACAGCAGACAATTTCCGAACCTGACTGGGATCACTAATCCAGCTAGGCAAGTACTAAGTAATTATTTACAAATAGCAACCCATTATCACCAGCTATGCAAACCTTACCAAAAGAGCGTCGTTACGAAACCCTTTCTTACTTACCTCCCCTCACCGACGTTCAAATCGAAAAGCAAGTCCAATACATTCTGAGCCAAGGCTATATTCCAGCCGTTGAGTTTAACGAAGTTTCTGAACCTACCGAACTTTATTGGACACTGTGGAAGCTACCTTTGTTTGGTGCTAAAACGTCTCGTGAAGTATTGGCTGAAGTTCAATCTTGCCGTTCTCAATATCCTACCCACTACATCCGTGTTGTAGGATTTGACAACATCAAGCAGTGCCAAATCCTCAGCTTTATTGTTCACAAACCCAACAGATATTGAAAAAGTTACGGGTAAAGGGTGAAATTCCTCATACCTGTGGTTTAAATCCTTAAAAGAGGAGAGGTAAAACTATTTACCTCTCTTTTTTTGCGTCATAAAATTTTGTTTATTATTTTATATCTGGCTTAATTGATGACACGCTCTAGTGCGATCGCCCTCAGAAATACGGCATGATTGTAGAGTGCGATCGCTCCAACTTAATCAACATTAATAGTTTACTGATGGGTTGTATCTTGCTGTTGACTTAACCAAACTTCTAAATCCGCCACTGTGGCAAAATCTAATAATGCTTCCCCTAGTGGTTCTAATTGTTCAATAGATAATCGTTTAATTTGCTCGATTAAAGATATCTCGATTTCTCCAAAACGCCGATTTAACAGCCGCAGAATTAGCTGTTGTTCCCCTTGCTGTAACCCTTCTTGTCTAGCGCGTTCTCTGTCTTGTTGATACAGTGGTGCTAATCTCATCACTAACTCCCGATCATCGACTTCTATATCTTGATTGATGCTCAAGTTTTGTTGCAGGCTATAAAGTAATTCTAACGTCACTCTCTGAAAAGGGTGATTTGCTGGTAGTGCTGTTAATTCATCAATTGCTTGACGTTGTACTCTACCACGTCCCAAGAGTCTTACCCACAGAGTTTCTGGTGTAAATGCTAACTGATGAATTACTACTATTACTGTGCGGAAATGTTTTGGTAAAAAGTATACGCCTTCTCCCCAGTCTAAGTTTAGTTGTCCACCAAACCCAGAAATGATACTTTTTGAGCAAGTAGGTGTGAGTATCCATAGTTGGGGAATTTCTGAGTCTGGTATTTTGTTCTTGCTGCGCTTTGCTTCTCGCTGGATTGCGCTTTTTACTTCTGATAGTTTTGAGATACAATCGTTAATCTCTTCGATTGATGCTGGGTTACGGAAGGGTTCAAAGATGGCTGGTGTTTTTGCCATTTTTCCTAATATTCCCAATGTGGCTAGATTAGCTGTTTGTGTGGGAATTGGTGTAAATAATACGTCTATTTCTCGAACTTCGGCGGCTACTCGACTTGGTGCTTGGACTTTTCCATAAGGCTTTAGCAGTTCTTCTAAGTAATCTTTAGAGAATTGATCATGGATAAATCTCGTCATTTAATTAGCTGAAGCAAGGATAAGTTATGTTATTTTACCAAAGCGATCGCTCGGAAAGATTCTTGAGCAATCTGGAGGGCGATCGCTCAAAATATATCTTTATCTGTTGGATAATTGGAATGTGTAATTAATAGTAAAAACCAGGAGGAAAGCGTTGTGAAAGCAGTCTTAATGACAGCAGCAGGTAGTCCAGAAGTACTGCAATTACAGGAAATACCAACTCCCAGTTTTTCTTTAGAAAATACGCAACTTTTAGTCCGCTTGGTAGCGGCTGGGGTTAACCCTATTGATACTAAACTTCGCAAACGTGGCACTTTTTACCCTGAAAAAATGCCGGCAATTTTAGGATGTGATGGTGCAGGTATTGTGGAAGCTGTGGGTGCTGGCGTACAAAAGTTTCGTCCGGGAGATGCAGTATATTTTTGCTACGGTGGTTTGGGTGGACACCAAGGTAATTATGCAGAATATACAGTTGTCGATGAGCGATTCGTAGCGCGTAAACCCGCTTCTGTGTCTTTTGCCGAAGCCGCCGCCGCACCTCTAGTATTAATTACGGCGTGGGAAGCTTTATACGAACGGGGAAGATTAGAACCTGAGGAAAAGGTGCTAATTCATGCAGGTGCGGGTGGTGTTGGACACGTAGCAATTCAACTGGCGAAACTGAAAGGTGCTACTGTCGCCACCACGGTTAGTTCTCAGGAAAAAGCGAATTTTGTCCAACAACTTGGTGCAGACTACCCAATATTTTACAAACAAACAGACTTTGCCCAAGCAACTTTAGATTGGACTGGTGGAGAAGGCGTAGATTTAGCTTTTGATACTGTTGGTGGGGAAACTTTTCCAAAAACCTTTCCCGCAGTGCGGGTGTATGGCGATATTGTGTCGATTCTGGAACCTGATGCGAATACGGTGTGGAAAATTGCAAGGAACCGGAATCTCCGCATTGGGTTGGAATTGATGCTAACACCGATGTTGTTGGGACTGGATGAAAGTCTGCAACATCATGCAGAAATTTTAGAACAGTGCGGGAGTTTGATGGAACAAGGTAAGTTGAAAATTCAAGTGAATCATCAGTTTCCGTTAAAAGATGCAGCAAAAGCTCATGAATTAATTGAAACTGGTGCGATCGCGGGTAAAATTGTCCTGCTGATTAGTGATGAATGATTGAATAAGTTATTTTTTCAACGCCAAGATACGCTGAGGGAAATGCAGCGGTTCGCTGAGAATTTCGCCCTTGTGTTCCTCTGCGTTTTATTTTTGAGCTTTTTTCTCCCCTCGCCTGTGTTAGCTGCACAGACGCAAGTAGAACGTACACCCCTAACTCTGGAAATATTACAAGAAAGATTAGGCAAACCCACACTCCGCGAAGGTAATTTAACTGTGGATTTGCGGCAGATGGTGATTGATTTGCGTCCAGAGAATAGCAGTTTTCGTGATACTTTTTATCAGTTGCTACGGAAAGAATTGCAAAAAGCTGGCGCGAAACCTTTGGGTTTAGACCTGAGTTATTCTGTGATTCAGGGAGATTTTGTCGGTAGTGATTTGGGTTTACGCACACCTTTATATGCTCAAGCGATCGCACCGATTTTTACTGCTACTGAACAAGCACAATTAGAAAGTTTACGTCTAGTTTGTTTACAGTCACTAGCGATCGCTTTACCTAACTCTAAAGATTGTCGTTCACTTTTGGCAACGGATGCAAATTCCTCTGGTGAAATTAATGTTTTTCGTGGGACTTTAACTCTGGTAAATACTCGCTTTAATGGGCAAGTACAGTTCCTCAATACTTTCTTTCTCCAGTCTGTAGATGCCCAAAATGCCACATTCCTGCAACCGATAAATTGGAGTGAAGCCAGATTTAGCCGTTTGGTTAGCTTTATGAATGCTACGTTCCGTCAAGCTAGTAATTTTTCAGGCAGTATTTTTTTTGATAAAGCTAATTTTAAACAAGTGCAATTTCTCGAAACTGCTGATTTTCATGGCAGTTTTTTTCAAGAGAATGCTAACTTTAATCAAAGTTTGTTTAAACAGTTGGCAAAATTTAATAAAGTCCAATGGCAAGGGAATGTAAATTTTTCTGATGTACGCTTTGCGAATCAAGTTCAATTTACCAAAGCAAACTTTAATCAGTTTCTGTTGTTGACAGAAGCAACTTTTGAACAAGCTGTGAGCTTTAGGGAAGCCCAATTTAATCAGTCGGTAAATCTTCGCGGTGCAAGTATTCTCAATTTAGCAGATTTTAGTGATGCGAGTTTTACTAAAACTGCTTTTTTAAATGTACCTGGCTTAAGTTTTAACTCTAACCAAGCCAAAATATTAGGTAATCTTGGTCAAATTGGTAAAATGTTTTGTGTACCCAATTTATTTGGTAATCAGAATGTTCTGCGGAATTTAGGACAAAATTTTCGTCAGCAACAGCAAATTGCCGATGCTAACCAAATAGAGTATACCAAACAGCGACTAAGATTAATTGAGTTAAGTCAAAGTTTGCTCAGAACAAATATTAATAGTGCATCAATAACTCGTTTGATAAATTTGGGTTTTTCGGCTACGCAAGCAGAAGCAATATCTAACCGCCGTACTCTGAGAATGTTTCGTTACGGCAGTGAGTTATTAACTTTAGCAGATATTGATTTAGAAACATATAATAAACTCAGCAATCGCTTGAGTTTTGGTGAACCTCTAGCTTTAAGCGGATGGATATTACAAGCTTGGAGTTGCTTCGCTTTAACTCTCCTATTATTATTAAGTGGCTATGGCACAAATTTTTGGTTAGCTTTTGGTGTGGGTGGTGTGGCGATCGCTTACTTCGGGTTACTATTTTGGTTAGTAGATCGTTATCGTCGTCTTCGTCCCGTACCAATTATTCCCACATATTACGAAACTGTTTCTATATTGTTAGGTTTTAGCTGTGTAGAATTTTTTAGTTTGTTAGCTATCTTCCGTAATGCTGAACAGCCTTGGCTAACATTGGGATGTTTATTTATTATTATTATCCCTGTACCAATCACTTTAATATTCCGACTCTATCAACAGGGACGCTATCACGATTTAATGGATGTTTCTTACTTCACAGAAGATGGAACTTTTCGACAGTTAAGATTATTGATTGGACGCTTACCAGTGATTCCCAGAAATGCCACATTTCGGGAAAGATATATGCCATTGTTGAGCGATCGCCGTTGGAATTGGCTGAATTATTATGACTTTAGTCTGAATAATCTAGTGCGACTAGGCTTTAACGATATTCGGTTGCGTGACCAACATTTACCTGGAATTATTGCTGCGCTTGCTTGGTATCAATGGAGTTTGGGTGTAATTTATATTACGCTTATTTTGTGGACTCTTTCTCGCACAATTCCCGGATTGAATTTACTGATTTATCTGAAATAATGCTCATCAGTAAATAAATATCTAACTCAACTAACGGAGTTTTTTGTGTATACCTTAAAAACCTTGCAACCTGGCGATGAAGCATTCCTCGAAAACTTCCTGTTGCAACACGCCGATACTTCGATGTTTTTGCGCTCAAATTGGCGCGAAGCTGGACTACTCGACCAAGGTGCAAGGTTTCAAGGAACTTATGTAGCAGCGATCGCCGATGCAACTATGGTTGCAGTAGCCGCCCATTATTGGAATGGGATGCTTATAGTCCAAGCGCCAGTGCATCTAACGGAAGTAGTGCAAGCAACGGTAGCCCAGTCCCATCGCCCGATTTCGGGAATTGCAGGCCCAGCAACACAAGTTGAGGCGACTAAGCAAGTATTAGGACTGGTGAAGCGACCAACTCAGCTTGATGAAAGCGAGATATTGTTTTCTCTAGCATTGCAAAATTTACAAGTCCCTCTAGCTTTATTGGGAGAAGTGGAATGTCGATTACCTTATCCTGAAGAGTTTGATTTACTCAGCCAATGGTCTGCTGACTTTAATGTGGAAGCATTAGGACACACTAAAACCTCTGATTTAATTTTAAGTTGTCGCCGTGACTTGGAAGCACGACAAGCTAGAGCTAGACACTGGGTGTTGGTATTTAAAGATACCCCAATAGCTTATACTACCTTCAATGCTTGGCTGCCAGACATTGTGCAGATTGGTGGAGTCTGGACACCGCCACCACTACGCGGCAAAGGTTATGCCAAATGTGTAGTAGCTGGCTCATTATTAGAGGCGCGATCGCACGGTGTTGAACGTGCTATCTTATTTACCAATCAAGAAAATCACCCAGCCCAAGCAGCATATCAAGGTATCGGTTTTCGTCCAACTGGGAAAAAATTTGGTTTAGTAATTTTTAGCGATTAGTTATAGCTGTAGCCAAGATAAGTAGAAAGACTCAGAAAAACCGAACTATGCGGAGAAAAATTAACTATACTAAAACCCTCTTCACTCCTACCTCCTACCTTGTCCTAGCCATAAATATTCACACCGACTTACTTAGTTAGAACATCGGTAAGTGATAAAACTTAGACAATAAAAGACTTTTAACCCTGTCCTCTGCTATAAATCGAAAAATACTGCCAAACTTCTAAATCCACTCAAACCCCTGTGCTGCTAAATATTCCTTTACAGGTTCCAAAATCTCTTTATTAATCACTAACTTGACTTTTGGGATACTTAGGTAAAGTCGAAAACGTTCTACAAACCAACTATTAGCCGGTTCAATTTTTCTAATCGCACTCCAAGGAATCAACAACGACGGTAGTCCAAAACGAAATAAAGGAAAGATACTCAAATAAATTCCTTGGCGACTAACACCAACATTCAAAGTTCCTTTGTAATAAATCCAACCCACAGAACCATGTTGCATCCGCCAGAAGTTGGCAGGTGGTGATTCATAAGTGCGATAGTGCTTCGCCAGACGATTCCAGTTAAGATGTAACACAAATATCGTCAGTAAAGGAAAAAATAGACCAAGCACCGTGAAATACCAATCAGGTATACGTGACATTTATTTGTCAAGATTTATGTTTTAACTGTCATAACATTTCTACATCAAAGTGCATATAGCGTTTCTAGTTTGACTCATGATAAGTAACAAAATTCTGAGGTAAATTAATATAAATTTTCTCGATACTTTTACTTAACAATTGGTTATAAACTATTTCCAGTTAGTTCTATTTACCGACTGTAGATCATTTATTTTGTACATGTATCTTAATGCCTGATTGAAACCAGAAATTTAAATTTTATTTGCATTATGATAATCGCCATTTTAACAACCTGTAAAAATTTATGGTTAGGCAAAAAAGCTTAATAAAATATTTAGGAAATATCCTGTAAAAGACATTTAAAAAAGCGCATAATTTTTCTTAAAAGGAACTATTATTTAGCCTTGCTAGTTCTGTGAAGAGTTTTGATTGTTAGTGCAAACACTAGGGCTGAAATGACGTGGTTTAAGCTTTTTTGCTTCGTACTATCTATGCTGAACAGACATATCTAAAAGGAACTAGTAGAAAAGCTACTCAAAATTATAGATAGAGGCTATCTTATTGGCATTAATTAGTTGATTTCTGTTCACAGTAGAGTGAATGCCAAAATTGGCGATCGCTTAGTTTGTTTTTCAGGAGAATATCTGATATGGCTCGTAAGAAAAAATCATCTGGTTCTAAATTTCAGCATTTACTGCATACTAGATGCCCTATCTGTTGTATTGTTCCACCTCATATGCTGGAACACGTAGCTGTGAATGGTAATCCTCAGCAACGTGCTTGGGCGTTTCATACATTAAATGTTTCTGCACAGTTACGGGGAAGACGGGATGTTGTGGGGAATATTTTCTTGTCTCCTTCCCCTGGTGAGAAGCGACGGACTATCTACGACGTGAAGAATGGACAGCAACTTCCTGGTACTGTAGTACGACATGAAGGTGATCCTCCAAGTACTGATGAAGCAGTGAATGAAGCTTACGATGCTGCGGGTGCTACTTATGACTTATATTATGAAGTTTTTGAACGCAACTCTATTGATGATAAGGGTTTGCGTTTAGACTCTACCGTACATTATGGTGTTAAATATGACAACGCCTTTTGGAACGGCGACCAAATGGTATACGGCGATGGCGACGGTGAACTATTTCAACGCTTCACTAAATGTATTGATATTATTGGGCATGAGTTAACACATGGAGTCACTCAATACGAAGCGGGTTTGCAATATTATGGGGAACCAGGGGCTTTAAATGAGTCATTTTCCGATGTTTTTGGTTCCTTAGTCAAACAAAGGCTAAAAAATCAAACAGCCGACCAAGCCGACTGGATTATTGGTGAAGGTCTTTTAGCGCCTGGTGTTAAGGGTATTGGGATTCGCTCGATGAAAGCCCCAGGAACAGCTTATGATGATGCTGTATTGGGCAAAGATCCACAACCAGCACACATGCGGAATAAGTTTACTGGCTGGGAAGATAATGCAGGAGTGCATATAAATTCCGGTATCCCCAACTATGCTTTTTATTTAGCAGCAGTTGAGATTGGGGGCTATGCTTGGGAAAAAGCTGGGAAAATTTGGTATGTTGCATTGCGCGATCGCTTGCGTAACCAAGCACAATTTAAAACCGCAGCCAATATCACTATCCAAGTTGCTGGTGAACTTTACGGTACTGACGGTCTAGAACAAAAAGCAGTGCAGAATGCTTGGCAAAAGGTAGGAGTGCTTTAGCTGATAGTAATGAGCAATGATGAATCATGAATCAAAAATGGTTTCATAATTCATGATTGATCATTCCGAATTTTTACTGTATTTTTCATTGTTGCTAAACTGGGGGAAGATAGTCATTTTCTCCCAGTTTTTGTATACAACGGAGACTTAACAATGCGGATCACCTTTGAACGCACAGGCGGCTTTGCTGGGATAACTAAAAAAACCACCCTTGATACCAGCACTTTGCCAGCAAAAGAAGCGAAAGAACTACCATTATTAGTCCAAGCAGCTGACTTATTTCGCTTACCAGCACAAATTCCCGCGCCGAATCCCCAAAGCGATCGCTTTCAATATAGGTTAACTGTAGAAGACAACGATAAACAGCACACCGTAATTGTCAGTGAAGCAGCCTTACCAGGAACTTTAAGGCCTCTCATTGAATGGCTAAATAACGCGTCCAAGCAAAAATAAGCAAAAGGGCTAGAGGCGATAGACTGGTTTTATTCCCCAGAAAAATACATACCGCTTCCTTTTTTCATTTATTCTGACTCCTGAATTCTGACTTCTTCTCATTCAGCACTTTTACAATTCTTCCCAAGCTGTACCTTTGTAACCATAGTCAAAAATTTCTGGATGCAGCATTTCTGCCAGAATTTCCAAAGAATCTACTAATCTTGGCCCTGGACGGTTGAAGAAAGAATTCCCATCAGTAATATAAACTCTGCCTGTTTGATTAGCGTGAAGTTGTTGCCATTGTGAACGTTGAGTTAATAACTCAGCCTCTTTGCGAGTGCGAATTAAATCAAAGCCACAAGGCATAAATATAATCACATCTGGATTGGTGGCGATGAGTGCATCCCATTCTAATAGCACCGAAGGTTTACCTGGAACACTAAACAGTGACTGTCCGCCAGCCAAGTTAACTAATTCAGGAATCCAGTTTGCGGCTGTCATCAAAGGATCTGTCCACTCAATACAAGCAACTTTTGGCAGTTCGTTGAGTGAAAGTCCCTGAATTTTTTGTTGAGTAATTTTAACTCTTGCTTCTAAATTTTCCAGTATTTTTACTGAATCTACGTCAAAAATATGACCAACTTGTTCAATATCAGCCCAAACATCTTCAAGTATATTAGGCTGTAAAGAAATAATTTTTGGTGAAGTTGAGACAAAATTCGCCACAGCCTTTTCAACTTCTGATAAGCTAACTGCACACACATCACACTGGTCTTGAGTAAGAATGTGTGTAGGTTGTAACTGCACTAAAACATCAGTTTTGATTTGATAAATACTCAGTGCCGATTGCAACAAATCATTAACTTTAGTGTGAATATTGCGGCTAGACTCATCAGTGTTAAAACGGGCTTCTGTGCAGACAGGCAGATTTTTAATTTCTGGAGGGTAATCACACTCATGCGATCGCCCCACAATTGCATCAGCTAACCCTAGTGTAGCTAAAATCTCTGTTGCACTTGGTATTAAAGAAACAATCCTGATATTGCTATTAGTCATTACGCCATCTCCAGAACATCTGCTTACAGTTCAATTTTTACAAACTTTAAGTAATTAAGTATCTTTCTGGAGGAGAATGCCCAACGTTGTTATCGGTATGATCAACTAAATAAATTGACTATTTAAGAAAGTTCCATAAATTAATATATTTTTGCAATTGCTTGCCGTTCATTTTAGGAGATATCTTCTTCGAGACTGATGATATTTTAGTACCTTCTATGGTATTCGATTGTAAGCATCATTAGTATTTACTAAAAAAGGCAAATTTTGAAAGTGTATGAGCTTATTAATAGCATAATAGCTATATGGTATTTTCTCTTGAAATCATCAAATTTTTAACAAACAGCCATTCCGCACGTAATTATATACACGATGATTGCCAAAGGTGGAGGTTAATAATAATGTAATTTTAGTGATAGGTATTGCACTGATATCCAAGACTTTAATGAAAAAAAATATACTATCCGGGTATGAAAAATCCTGTGGAGTAATTGTAGTTACACAAGATAGTTATGTTTCTGTGATAGCTTCGCTAGACATGGTAATTACTTAACAGGTGTAATAGATGCAGTTAGCAGTGGTGAATGATAGTAAACCAGAAAATGTGCCAATCAAGGAAAGCGAGCAACGCCAACAAATCCAATCCCTAGTGCAATTGGCCAGGAGTAAGACATTCCACACAGACAATCTCAAGACAACATTACAAGAAATTACAGAAGTAGCAGCAAATACGCTGGCTGTAGAGCGAGTTAGCGTCTGGTTATACAGTCCAGATCGCACCGCAATTGAATGTAGCAATTTATATGATTGTCGGAAAAAAATCCACACATCAGGTCAAACTTTATTAAAAGCAAGTTATCCTAATTATTTCCAAAGTTTAGAAGTAGAGCGCAGTCTGGCAATAAATGATGCCATTAATGACAATAGAACCCAAGAATTAGCCACATCTTATTTAAGAGTATTTGGCATCACATCATTACTAGATGTACCAATTTGGCTAGGAGGGCTGGTGATAGGAGTCGTATGTCATGAACACATTGGCGAAATGCGCCAGTGGACTGTAGAGGAAGAAAATTTTGCTAGTTCAATTGCCGATTTTGTCGCCTTAGCAATTGAAGCCAGCGATCGCCATACTGTCCAAGAAGCTCTGAGAAAAAGCGAAGCACAGTTTCGAGCGATTTTTGAGCGTTCATCTATTGGTATTGGGCTGGCAAATATCAAAGCCGAGATAGTAGATATTAATCCGGCCTTATGTCAAATGCTGGGATACAGTCGGGAAGAGCTTTATGGTAAATACTTTATCGATTACATTTCCCAGCAAAAAGGAGATTTAGAGGTATATAAACAACTAATATTAGGAATGCGCGATCGCATTGAAATCGAAAAGTATTTTCGCCATAAAAATGGTCAGTTAGTTTGGACTAACCTCTCGATTTCGATGATTCCTGGGAGTAATGGTACACCAGAGTTTTTTCTGGCAATTATCGAAGATATTACTGAGCGCAAACAAATAGAGTTAAAACTGCGTGCATCTCAAGCAGCCGCAGAAGCAGGTAATCGCGCCAAAAACGAATTTTTAGCCACAATGAGCCATGAACTCCGAACTCCTTTAAATGCAATTATGGGTTTATCACAGTTGCTGCAACAAGGAATGGTCGGTTCTTTAAATGAGAAACAACAAGAATATATCAGTTGTATATATAGTAGCGGAGAAAATTTACTGGCAATCATTAACGATATTCTTGATTTATCCAAAGTGGAAGCAGGTAAAGAAGAATTACATTTATCAACGGTATCAGTATTAGATTTATGTAATTATGCTCTTTCAACAGTAGGTGAGCAAGCTAAAGAAAAGGGTTTAACACTGATCAGCAAAATTGACCCACAAGCTGATACTTGCAAAGTGGATATTCGCCGGATCAAACAAATGTTAATTAACCTGTTGACTAATGCGATTAAATTTACGCCAGCAGGTCAGGTAAGTTTAGAAATTAAAAAAGTCCCTGAAGGAATTACCTTTACTGTTGCAGATACGGGTATTGGTATAGATAGTCATCAATTTCAGTTTCTCTTTGAACCATTTAAACAATTAGACAGCCGCTTAAATCGCCAGTATGAAGGTACAGGCTTAGGTTTAGCCTTGACACGTAAATTAGCCCGGTTACATGGTGGAGATGTCACAGTCGAATCAAAATTGGGGGAAGGAAGTCGTTTCTCGTTATTTCTGCCAGAGCAAGTAGATTTAATCAAAGAGATAAATATGATCTATGAAGATGTAAATAAATCGTCTCCATTTCTTAATCAATTAAATCAAAAACGGATTTTACTTGCTGAACCAGAAGCAAATATAGGAATATTTTTGCAAGACTACCTCCAACTAATTGGCTACCAAGTTGAATGGATAGATATTGCCGATCAAATTTTGGAAAAGATGCAAAATTTTCAGCCAAATTTAATTTTACTAGATACACATTTTTTAGAGAGTAATGACACAAGGTTACTCCTAGCGTTAAGTCAAGCATCTAAATCACAAAATACGGCGGTGGTATTCATGGGTGTGCAGAAAAATGATTTACCAGAATTAACCCAAGGGCAATCAGATAAATATGACTATATTTTGAAGCCAATTCGCCTAGTTCAGCTTGAATCAATTGTGATGCGATATTTCAGCTAGTACAAAAAGGCAAAAGGCAAAAGAAAAAGTACTTATTCTCGCATCTTTTAGTCTAGCGCATAATTTTATAGCAATTGATATGGCAACATGAAAAAATATTTAAACTGAGCATCTAAAATTTCACAGTAAAATCATACTCAGATTGATAGTTATAAATAGGTAATTGTAGGCTAAAAACAGGCTATTTTTGGCTTTTTATCAGAAAAATATCGCAGTATCTGGCTTTTGGACACTTGGAGTAATCCGTAGTGGGTGTAGCATTTCCCAAAGAATACATTGTCCACGCCAAAGTAATAGTGACATGAACTATTGACCCTTGACTATGGATTAAATGAAAAATTGCTACTGACGATCCACTGATCTAGCGAAGTAAACTAGAAGGAATCTTATGACTCCTGTGGTGTAACACCGACCTATGTCGCTAAAAATAGATCGTGGACTGTTTAAATATGACTTCATAGACCATCATGCAGTTTTGTGCGTTTCCGTGGATGCGGATGTGAAAGATATCCGTAAGCGTTATCTGCAAATTGCTCGTCGTTTGCATCCTGATAGTAATGCTTCTGCCACTCCTGGGGAAAAAAAGCTGGCTAGTGAATTATTATCTAAGTTGGTTAACCCAGCTTATGAAGCACTATCTGGCGATCGCACCCGCACAGAATACATGATAATTTTGTCTCAAATGGGTAAGCGTTTGGTACAAGATTCAGCTTCCATAGAGCTTACCACCGATTTAGCCAGACAGCTGGCAGCGGCTCCCAATATTGATCATTCCTATAAAACTGCGATCGCTAAAATTGCGGAAACTCAATACAATTCCTTACAGCAAGTAATACCTATCATTGCTCAAATTAGCGAGTTGAACTTAGTCTATTTAATGCGGAGTGCGGGTAAAGCTTTATCTAGCCCACCGCCTGCGCCTAAATCTGCACAAAATGGCAACACACCCCCAAACACAGCCGCAGCCCCACCTCCACCAGCGCCACCGAAAGAAGACTCAGCCGCGGAACAATATATTCGTCGGGCGCAAACTTTAATTGAGAAAAACCAATTTGCTCAAGCTAAAGTCGAGTTACAGGATGCGTTGAAACTCGCACCCAAGAGTGGCCGCTGTCATAGTTTGATTGCTTTAGTCTATTTAAAGCAAAATCAGCTAAAAATGGCCAAGATTCATTTTGACAATGCTTTAAAATTAGACCCGAACGACCAAATAGCGTTGTCATGGAAACCTAAAATAGATAAAGCTTTAGCTCAACAATCAGGTGGTTCTAAAGCGACTCCATCTGCCAAAACTGGGAATACACAACCAGAGAAATCGGGAGGTGGAGGTTTATTCGGAGGTTTGTTTGGTGGGAATAAAAAATAATGGTGTATCAACCAGCAGCGGGAGCGAGGGATTTATTACCTTTAGATGTGGCTCAAAAACGCTGGATTGAAGATAGGTTACAGCAAGTGTTCCATCGTTGGGGATATCACAAGATTATTACCTCAACTTTGGAACGAATGGACACTTTGATGGCGGGGGAAGCAATTCAACGCCAGATGGTGATTCAACTGCAAAATTCTGAAGATGAAGAATTAGGGTTACGTCCAGAACTAACAGCTTCGATTGCGCGTGCTGTAGTGACGCGGATGGAAGCTGTTACCTATCCGCAACGACTTTATTATCATGCCAATGTCTTCCGACATATTTGGGAAAATCGGCACAATCGTCAGCAAGAATTTTATCAAGCTGGTGTAGAACTTTTAGGCGTTGGTGGATTGCGGGCTAATGCCGAAGTCTTACTGTTGGTGGGTAATTGTTTAGACGCACTGGGTTTGCGAGATTGGCAAATAGTCTTAGGCGAGGCGGGAATTACCCGATCGCTTTTGCAGGCTTTTCCTGCTAATATCCAAGCAAAAGTACGTCAGGCGATCGCTCACCTTGACCGTGTAACTATCGATACTTTGCCTTTGAGTGAAGATTTGCGCGATCGCGCCAGAATCATGCTCGACCTGCGCGGCAAAAGTCAAGATGTCTTACAAAAAGTCAGTAGTCTGGGTTTAGATGCCGAACAGCAAGCAGCCGTAAATAACCTCAAATCTCTCGTAGAGTTACTGGAAGTAGAACGGAATTTTCCGGTAATTTTGGATCTGAGTTTGATCCAGACCATTGACTATTACACAGGTATTGTCTTTGAAATTGTCAGCAATAACGATTACCCAGCCAGAGTTTTAGGGCGGGGTGGTCGCTATGACCAACTTTTAGGACTGTATCATCCCCAAGGCGAAAACATCCCCGGAATTGGTTTTGTCCTCAATATTGAAGATTTATACCAAATTCTGTTAGCTAGTCAGCAATTGCCACAAGATATCCCTGCCAGTAACTGGTTAGTAGTACCAGAAACAGAAAATGCTGAGGCGGCTGCTTTTGCATATTCCCAAAAACTCCGTGATTCTACCCATCTAGTCATAGTGGAAATGGAACTAGGAGGCAGAGATGCACAAGCTATCCGTCAGTATGCCAGCGATCGCCGAATTGCCCAAATCGCTTGGATTAAAGCCGATGGCTCCCCCACAATAGAAAGTATTAGCCAATAGTCAAAACTCAAGCGTCAGTAGTCAACGGTTTTTGCTGTTGACTATTGACTATTGACCATTGACCACTAAAGAGAGGGAATCTATCAAATGCCACACACAATTGTGACTGATGTTTGTCAAGGCGTTGCCGACTGCGTAGATGCTTGTCCTGTAGCTTGCATCCATGAAGGGCCTGGCAAAAATGTTCAAGGAACCGATTGGTACTGGATTGACTTTGCTACCTGCATTGATTGCGGGATATGTTTTCAAGTATGCCCCGTAGCAGGTGCGATCGTTCAAGAGGAACGTCCAGATTTGCAAAAAACACCTTGAAGCAGAATTCAGCAGCCAGAATTCAGAATTAATTAGGTGTGATTTGGGTGTAAGGGTTTTGGTGAGGGTATAAGGGTGTAGGGGTATAAGGGAAAGAAGAAAAACGACCAATTCCATTAGATAGTTACAAATTAGTACTCTTCCCCTACACCCCACAGCCCTATACACGCCAGTTTGCTCAAGTCGAGCCAGTGCGTTGCGGAGGTTCCTTCCGTTGTAGCGCCTGGCTACCCTACACCTATTCTCCACAGACAATCTTGGTGGATAAGTCCTACATCAAACTGCAACTCAGTATGTATAAAAAATTTATATAATCTTGATAAATTCTTTGTAAGAATTGATAGACTGTCTAGTTGATTACCTCAGTTAGCGTTCTCAGCTAAATATTAAAATTCATGAAAGAACTAAGTAGTTTTTCTAGTGTTAAATTTTTAACTTCTAGTATAGCTACGTTAGCTATTAGCTTGATCTCAAACCAAAGTGCTACAGCTGCAACAATAGCTCTTGGTTTTACCAAGCTAACAGGTTTAATTGGTGGTTCTCCGGCAACTACTGCCGTTTACCGCGCCGAAATTCCGGTTTTAAGCTTTGGTGAGATTGCTTCCATTGTGATTAAAGATAACAGCAATGGTACTGGTGGATCTCCTGGTAATGTCAGTGGTTTTGATTTAGATGCAATCAAACTTAGTTACGTTTCTGTTAATAGCGCAGCAGCAGCAAAAAACATTCCTACCTCAGATTTAGTAGACGTTTTTGATTTTAGCCCCACTGGAACTATCTTGAATCCGGGAAGCCAGCGTCCTCCTACGGCTCCGCCATTGTTTGGGACTACAGGCGGTAATATCAATAATGCTGTAGCCACACTGGGAAATTTTGATGCCAACTCCACTACTGACCCTAGGCGAATTTTTGGCTTTTTCAGCTTGGGTGACAATGGTCAAGTAAGATTCAAACTCAAAAGTCCGGTTTCTACAAATAGTCCGTTATACCTTTACATCGGTGAAGTCGGCGACAATGGCGAGGGCGCAACGGGAGAAGTTGTTGTTTCACAGCCAGCCAGTGCGGTTCCAGAACCTAGCGGTCTAGCTGTATTATCTTTGGCAGGGATATATTTGGCAGTTCGTCACCGCAGAAAAAATAAGTCTCAATAATGTTGATGGAGCGATCGCAGGTGATAGTGTTGAAAGGATTTCGCTGTTTAAGTTTTATCCACTGCTATATATAAAAAATCTGTCAGGTGGGCATTTACTCTATATTCTTAGTTGATTAAGAGTTGGGATGAAAATGCCCACCCTACGTATAGTAGGACTATATGTTTTCTGTTAATTTAAGGATTCTATGTCAGGTTCAGTTGATCACTCTGCCCCAATACTCGAAGTCAACAATGTCCATGCTGGTTACATCAAAGATGTCGATATCTTGCAAGGTGTGAATTTTCGGGTAGCAGCAGGAGAATTGGTGACAGTAATTGGCCCTAACGGCGCGGGGAAATCCACCTTGGCAAAAACCATTTTTGGACTGTTAACGCCGCATACAGGCACAATTACTTTTAAGGGCGAGAATATTGCTGGACTCAAATCAAATCAAATTGTCAAGAAAGGCTTGTCCTACGTACCACAAATTGCTAATGTCTTTCCTTCTTTGAGTGTGGAAGAAAATTTAGAAATGGGGGCTTTTGTCAGTAACGCGCCTCTCAAACCCATCAAAGATAAAATATTTGCCATGTTTCCCAAATTGAGCGATCGCCGTCGTCAACGGGCTGGTACACTTTCTGGTGGGGAACGACAAATGCTGGCGATGGGTAAAGCATTGATGTTAGAACCTAGTTTGTTGCTGTTAGATGAACCATCGGCGGCTTTATCTCCGATTTTGGTGACTCAGGTATTTGCCCAAATTAAACAAATTAACCAGAGTGGTACTGCGATCGTACTTGTAGAACAAAATGCTCGGAAAGCTTTGGAAATGGCTCATCGCGGTTATGTTTTGGAGTCTGGAAGGGATGCGATTTCTGGCCCTGGTCAAGAGTTATTAACAGACCCGAAAGTGGGTGAATTATATTTAGGTGCAGGTAAGGGTCATTAAAAAAATTCCGAATAGATTAGTCAGAGATTGTTCATAGATTCTTCAGATATTGCATTAATTTGAGCAAACTGGAGTTTATGATTTGGTGTGCATACTAAAAACAAATATAAATAAATGCAAATAGCTCAAAAATGGTTGACTAGCAAAGCTAATCAATCAGTGCTTATTTTACTGGTCGGAGGATTATTATTTCGAGCCATCATTGCTTTTTGGCTTTACCCTACTTTTGATGAAGCTTACTACTACCTATACAGTTTGCATCTCAACTGGAGCTATTTTGATCATCCGGCGATAGTTGCTTTTACCACTGGTTTTGGGACTTGGTTAACAGGAGACGTATCACAATTTACTATTCGTTTAGGTGCAATACTTTGTCATACAGGTAGTTTGATATTTTTATATCTAACTAGTCAGAAAATATTTTCTCCCAAAGCTGCTTACTTTACCTTGGCAATTGCTACTATCTGTCCGATTTTTCAAATTGGCTTTGGTATCCTGAGTTTACCTGATAGCCCACTGATGTTTTTTTGGTCGGCTAGTTTATATTGTGCGGTGACAGAATTTCTGCGTCAGCCTTTGCAAAATGAATCTTACTCTTCTAATTCATATACCCCCAGTTACCGTTTAGCTATTTTGGGAATTTTGGTTGGGTTAGCCTGTAATAGCAAATATCACGGGTTTATTTTGGGGCTAGGGTTACTTGGGTTTTGTTTAACGAGTCCACCGCATCGGGTGGTAGTGCGATCGCCTTGGGCATGGTTCAGTTTAGGATTATTTATCATCACCATTTCCCCGATTGTGTTTTGGAATATGCAGCATGATTGGGTATCGTTTAGTTTTCAATCAGCACGAGCCGTACCGAAAACTGGCTACAACTTACTGAATGTTTTATTAGTTTATTTAGCTCAGGTAGCTTATTTGTTTCCAACCCTGGGTTTTCCTCTCTGGCGTGTCAGTTTGCAACCAATACTCAGAAAAATCAAGCAAATTTTTACGCAAAAACCAATCACTTACCAAGATAATTTCAAGACAGAAAAACTCTTAATTTTATGGGTTTCTCTCCCCTTAATTTTAGGCTTTACTTTTATTGGCGGATATCGGCAAATCTTACCAGCTTGGACAATGCCCGGATTTTGGGGAATTACTTTATTATTAGGACAACAAGCTGTTATTTGGGAGCAAAAATCCCGGCTTTGGGTGCGGCGATGGCTCTTAGGTTCGGGAATTATGGTTGTGAGTATCGTCCTCATTTTACTGTTGCAATTAACTTTAGGAATTTTCCAAAAACCTAGCCAATACGCCTTGTTGGGAGGATTCTTACCTGTTCAGAATGACCCTTCCACAGAACTAATTGATATTCAACAACTGCGGCGTAGTTTTAGTGAATCACCAATTCTCAAAACAGCACTACAAAATTCTAGCTTTATCTTTACCAATCGCTATTATTTAGGCGGCCCCATTGCTATGTCTCTGGAACCTGTAGTGCAAATTCCGATCACTTGCTTTGATATTGGTAATGATAACCGTGGCTTTGCTTTTTGGTCTAGGGCTGAACAATGGGTAGGAAAAGATGCACTATATATTACTACTGCACCTTTTAATCTCAGACAAGATTTAATGGCTAGTTATCGAAATCATTTTCGCAGTGTGGAAGAGATTGAACAAATAGTAATTCGCCGTGGTGGTGTAGCTGTGAATATTGTTTATGTCTATCAGGCGAAAACACTCCTCAAACCCTATCCCCGTTCTTATGGAGTTTGAGCTTTTACAACGGTTGGCGATAATAAAACATCTATGATAAATTCCTCACAAGTGCTGAGATTTATCGGATAGTCCAAATATTAAGGGTTCTAGCAGCGCACTTAAGGCATTTTCGATGACTAGCAAACTAGCTGCTAAAGAGGTGGAAAAACCAAACTGTGTTAGAAGTTGGGGCAATATCAATGCGGCTAACGCCAATACTTGCAGGCATAAAACTTGTGCAGGCGATCGCGCAATACTCATAATAGAGAAAAGGGAGGTAACTTATATTACCTCCCCGCTGATTTCCACTGCTGTAAATGTGGATAATTATTAACGCAATGTGTGACCTATATTGATAACCGTGTTGATTAATATTCAGGAACCGAAGGATCAACTTCTCGACTCCAAGCGGTGATACCGCCTTTGACATTTGTCCCCGTAATCCCTGCGTCTTTAAGGATACTCAGGGCTTTGGCAGAACGACCACCCATCTTACAATGAGCGATCAAACGGTGTCCGTTAAGGATTTCTTTCACTTGAGCTACACCATTACCATTTTCAATATCTGGTAATGGGACTAAAACCGAACCAGGAATTTTGGCAATGTCGTATTCGTGAGGGTTGCGGACATCCAACAGAACAAAATCTTTTGCACCGCTATCTAGTAAGGCTTTTAAGTCTGTTACAGTCATTTCGGCAATTTCTTGCTGTTGTTTTGCGTCCTCAGCCTGAGCTTGGGGAATACCACAGAATTGTTCGTAGTCTATCAGCTTTTCAATCACGGGGCGAATTGGGTTAGGACGCAGTTTCAATTCCCGGAATTTCATCTCTAAGGCATTGTATAGTAACAGCCTGCCGCTTAAAGTATTACCATTGCCAAGAATAATTTTGACAGTTTCTGTGGCTTGGATGACACCAATAATTCCTGGTAAAATCCCCAACACGCCACCTTCTGCACAAGAGGGAACCATTCCTGGTGGTGGTGGTTCTGGATATAAATCGCGGTAGTTCGGCCCACCTTCGTAGTTAAATACTGTTGCTTGGCCTTCAAACCGGAAAATGGAACCGTAAACATTTGGCTTGTTTAGCAACACACAAGCATCGTTGACTAGATATCTGGTGGGGAAATTATCAGTTCCATCCACAACGATATCGTAAGGACGAATAATATCGAGGGCGTTTTCGGAACTCAAGCGAGTTTCGTATAAATCAACCTGACAATGGGGGTTAATTTCGTGAATGCGATCTTTGGCTGATTCAATTTTGGGTTTACCTACCCAAGAAGTACCGTGAATAACTTGACGTTGCAGGTTAGAAGTATCAACAACATCAAAATCCACAATACCAATGCGTCCGACACCTGCTGCGGCTAAATATAACAGCAGTGGCGCACCTAAACCACCTGTACCAATACACAGTACACTGGCAGATTTTAAGCGTTTTTGTCCGTCTACCCCCACTTCTGGCAAAATCAGGTGGCGGGAGTAACGTTCGTAGTCGTCTTTAGTCAGCTGGATTTCTTCCAGGTTGGGATTTAACATAGCAATTTTGCTGTGGACGAGCGAATTATTAATGGTATCGAAAAACGATGTCGTTATTTAACTTAAGTAGCTAAATTTATAGTATCAATTGTCTCTAGTTGAAACTGATGCTGGTCGTCAAGACTCCAACTGAGGAGTTCATTAGCTTTGCCATTTTGGACGGAAACTATTATATACGAGTATGCAGGCCAAGCATACTGGCGATCGCATTCGGAAGGAATCGCTGGATTGTCAGGATGGGAGTGATAAATCCCAATAATATTTAACGACTTATCCCTGGCAGATTTTTGTACTTGTAACATAACTTGGGGTGCGATCGCATATCTTCGTCTTTCGCTGTATTCTGTTTCGTTATGAGCGAAGTTGCTTGACTCAGCACTCCAGGCATTTTCAGTAGGGATAATTTCGATGACGGTTTTTGTTTGATTCTCTAGATAACCAAGGATGATACCGCAGCATTCTTCGGGGTATGTGTTTTCAGCGTGGCTGCGGATAATTTGGATGTGTTGTGGAAGGATATTAATAACTGCTGTATTCAAAAGTTCCGATTCTGCTTGTCAATAAACGAGACTAAAAGTTGCTTGACTTCTACTACACTGCTAATCAGGCGATCGTAATTAGATGAATTGAGTATATAGCAATCCTAAATGAGTCGTAAAAAAATATAGATAAGGAAACGAACCGCCAAGAACGCCTTCGCGTAGCGTCTCGTAGAGAAGGACGCAAAGGTAAGAAAGAAGAATCAGATATAGAAATTTCACAAATGATTTAGGACTGCTATAGGACTCATATTTGATATTTGAAAAAACTCAGTACAGTTTCTATTCCCTATTCCCTATTCCCTGTTCCCTACCTTCACGAGTAAGTTCAGAAATCAAATCAGATTCCTATATATCTAACTCATAACAGAGCATAAGTCCTAGTTTAACGTTATTTAAACAAATAGGGTGAGCAATGCCCACCCTAATAGTCTCTACACTTTGTTATGCAAAAATGCTCACTTAGCAACTCAAGTTGACTATAATCTGAGCCTATCAAAATTTGCACTCTTTATTAACTAGATGCGGAACAAATCAAGCTACCAATGTAACTTTTCCTGTTGCTATCTCATAACGACCACCAGCAATTTTTAGTTTCTTTTCTTTGATCAGTCCTCTTAAGATTGTTGAGCTTTCTTCTAACCTTTTTACCTGGTATTGAACATTAGATATTACAGAATTATCTTCTAAATTACCTGGTTTATTTCTCACAAGTTCTACGGCTGGTTTTATTTCTTCCACAAAAGCACCAATTCTACCTGGAAGTGGATCACCTTTAACAGCAGCTGAGACTGCACCACATTTTGTATGTCCTAAAACTACTATTAATGGCGCACCTAATACAGCCGTGGCAAATTCTAAGCTGCCAATGCCTTCTGGGCTAACAATATTACCAGCTACCCGTACAATAAATAAGTCTCCAAATCCCTGATCAAAAACTATTTCGGCTGGAACTCTAGAATCTCCACAGCCTAGTATTGCTGCAAACGGATATTGACCCGCAGAAATTTCTTGTAAACGCAATTTTGATTGATTTGGATTCATGCGTTTATCTTCTATAAATCTTTTGTTACCATCTATTAATCTTTTTAAAGCTTCTTGGGGATCTACTATTTGAGGTTTTGCTTCAGGCTTAGATGGTTCTTGGGCAATAGCTTTTTCTCCTTGCCAAATTATACTACCAGTGGCACTAGCACCAACAGCAACACTGCCTATACCTGCTAATTTAATAAAATTCCGCCGCCCAACAAATCCATTAGTTCTACTCATTAATCAACCTCACTCCCAAAAGTAAATTTATCCTAAATTGCTGTTTTCAAAATCAAGTTAAATCCTGTTACCTGAAACTGCGATTGCCACATAGCATATCGCGTTATCAAGGTAAAGAGAAATTAATTGATTTAACTTAGTAATTTCCAATCTTTATCATCAACTGAAATATATCAGAGTAATGTATCTCTACTGAACTTAATTTGCATACAAGAATAATATGGTTAAGTGTGGTGTTAGTCTATGGTTGATTTTCTTTGTATAGAAGCAATAAGTAGGGTTTATGATATTCCTAAATATTCTTCAACTACAAGAACCCCGACTTTTTCCAAAAGCCGGGGTTCTAAGTGTCTCAATTTTCACAAATTAAATAGGCTTGCTAAATCTAGCTATAAACTAAGGAATGAGATTAACTTTGCCAGTATCGATATCGTAGCAAGCACCAATAATTTTGAGTTTGTCTGATTGCAACCTCTGACCTAATATGGTGGAACTTTGTTGCAATTTTTTCGCCTGATACTGCACATTGGCAATGACGGCATCATGAGAATTTAAGTTGGTTAATGCAGGTTTGATACTTTCTGCCATATAGCCCATCCTACCAGGCAGAGGTTCATTTTTACCTGCTGCTGCAACAGCACCGCATTTTGTATGACCTAAAACGACAATCAGTTGTGTGCCTAATACGGCTGTAGTATATTCTAAACTACCGATAACCATATCACTGGCGACATTACCAGCAACTCGTACCACAAATAAATCTCCTAGTCCTTGGTCGAAAATAATTTCCGCTGGAACTCTGGAGTCAGCACAACCTAAAATAGCGGCAAAAGGATACTGTGCTTTAGCTACTAATTGTAAACGTGCCAATGATTGATGGGGATATTGACGTTTGTATTGGATAAATCTTTGATTTCCATCCAGCAAAAGTTTGATAGCTTGACCAGGGTTGACTGGATTAAAATTAGCTGGACTAACATCAGCGATCGCAGTTTGCTCGATACTACCTGTTAAACTACCACCAATAGTTGTAGCGGCGATCGCTAAACCACTTGTTCCGGCAAATTTCAAAAAGTTACGGCGACCAATAAATCCATTAATTCGCGTCATTAATCTACCTGACAACATTTTCGTTGTTATCAGGAAGATATCAAAATTTAGTTAGTCGCAAGAGTACCTTCGGACACTGTTTTACAGTTATTTAACTCAGAAGCTTTTCACCTGACCATCTGCATCGATAACAAATTCGACCCTACTCCCGGATTTCTGCGGTGAAAGTGATTTGTCCAGTGTCAGTAACTGTCGTGCGGAACATTACTAGGATACCTGCGAAGAAGCTTGCATTTATATTTTAACTAAGTCAATCGCTACTAAATTTATCTATAGACAGCGCGAATTAATTAGCCGCAGACTGAGCTTCTTGATACATGATTTCCTGAAATTGAATCATGTCTTTTTGCGGATCGGCGATGCTCACTTTTACTAATAACTGTTCACCTAATGTTGCAGGACGTTTAAAAATCATTGGTAACTGCAAGCCCAAATCTTCTAATAAAATTAGTGCTAAGTTACTGTCTTCTCGCAGCCACATTAAAACGGTAACTGACCAAATTTGCTCTGGATGACGGCGGAGATATTCTAAAGCCCAATATCTATTAGTTTGGCGTTCCACCATTGTTACTTCTTGGGTAATGCTAGAGACAGTCATCATCACTTCTTTGAGTTGGTCGGCGGAAAATGGCAAAACTTCACCCCGCAAGTGGGCTTTGAGTTGAAAATGGGTGAGTAAATCACTGTAGCGGCGGATGGGAGAAGTTGCTTGAGTATAGGTATCTAAACCCAAACCTGCGTGGCGTAAAGGAGTGATGCTCATTTCGCTTTTGGGCATACACCGCCGCATCGCACAAGCACGGACGAACCCGGCTGGTAATTGAATTAATTCTTCTTCTGGGGGTAATTCTGGCTGTGGCTGACCGCGAAAGGGCAAGGGTATGTTATGAGTTTTACCGTAACGGGCGGCTACTTCACCAGCAAGAATCATCATTTCTGCCACCAGTTGCCGCGATGAGGAATCATCTAAAATATCAATGCTGATCTCATCGCCTTTAACTTTAATCATCGCCTCTGGCATATTAATGCTGATGGCTCCTTGGTTGTAGCGCCAAGATTTTCGCTTTTTTGCCCAATTAGCGATCGCTTCAATTTCTGGTTCAGCTTGCACGCCTATTTGCACCATCTCATCCACATCTTCATAGGTAAGGCGATAAGTTGGTTTAATTAAGCTGGCATGAATGCTGTAATCTTCTACTGCTCCGGTACTATCTAAAATAATTCCAAAACTCAGGGCGCAACAAATTCTCCCCTGTACCAGACTCATTGGCCCAGTTGCCAAGATTTCCGGGAACATGGGAACCATCCCTGTCGGCAAATAAACGGTACTTCCGCGCTTTCTGGCTTCTAAGTCTAAATCATCTTCTGGCTCTAACCAGCGTGTTGGGTCAGCAATATGTACCCACAATCTTTCCCTACCATCGGTCAAGGATTCCCAACTCAGACCATCATCTATCTCAGTCGTACTTTCATCATCAATTGTGTAAACTTTCAGATGGGTCAAATCTAGGCGATTTACATCTAAGTCTGTGGTTGGGGAATCCAAACGCTGTTGCGCCACTTCTAATACCTTGCTAGGAAACTGAACTGGAATTGACGAACGACGCAGGAACAAGTTCTCATATGGACTCCACCAGCCCAGGTCTATTAATAATTGAAAAGCTCCTTGGGGGGTTGCAGGCCGCCCCAGCATATTCATCGTTTCTAAGACTGGTGCTGGAGGAGGGTAAGCCCTAGCTAGGGCATCATATTTTACTCCCTCCCGCACAATATCAGCCATTAAGGCTGCGTATTTTTCTAATGCTTCTAGGCGATGGCGGTCATGTCTTTGCCATTCTACCGCCTCACCTTTGAGTGCTTCTTCTACCCGGACTAAAAATTCCTGCTGTCCCTTGGCTTTGAGAGTTTCTACTTCTATTTGGTGCTTACGTTCTGCGACTTGAGCCGTTGTGCGCGGTTCATAAGCATCAGCTTTTTGCTTGAAGTAGAGTTTGTCATCTGATAACAAGCAATGGGCTGCATAACAAGGGGTTGGGTCTGATGCGGAAAACAGCAGATTTGCCATTTGCGATGGTGTAACGGTTTCCCCATCTTCCACCAATAATTCCCACGCCACTTCTAAGCTAGATGGGTCTAAATATGGCTTGACTTCATCTAGAAATTTGGCGATTTCTGAGGACTTGTAAGTTTGTCCGTTAACTGTATAAGTAATTTGTCTCGGCGCGAGGCTGTGGGATTGACCACGTTCATCTACCACAAACCAACGGGTCTTACCATCTGGGCGATCTACTACACCCAGACGGCGATCGCCTTGAACCCTAAATTCAACTAGCGTCCCCTTCTCCACAACTCTCGCACTCTTATAATTTTAGATATTAGATGTTGGATTTAATAATTTTTAAATCCCAGAATTTTTATGTAGCAACCAATTTTACACTTTATTATTTCAGATTTGAGATTTTGGACTCAGAAAGACAAAGCTTTTCTTAATTAATCCAAAATCTAAAATCCTAATTTTAAAATTGATTTAGCCTTCAGCGTTGATGAATGGCAACAATGCCACAATCCGCGATCGTTTAATTGCTAATGTTAACTCTCGCTGTTGCTGACAAGTCAGCCCAGTAATCCGCCGAGGTAATATTTTGCCCCGTTCGGTAATAAACTTCCGCAATAAATCAACATCTTTGTAATCGATTGGTTCTCCTGGCTTAATGGGAGACAGACGACGGCGATAGTAACTCATCTTTACTTGATTTCCTTGTGAACGGTATGTTTGTTGCAGTGGGTACAGAACTTGCTCAGTTCTAAACGGTTAGTCGTATTACGACGGTTCTTCATGGTGGTATACCGGGACACACCAGGAGAACGCTTGTCTGGATTACTACGACATTCGGTACATTCTAGTGTCACGATAATGCGAGCACCTTTACTCTTAGCCATAATCTTACAAACAGTAAAGCCTGAAGAGAAATTTACACAAATGACTATCTTCGCACATTTCGTTGCAAAGTATCAACTAAACGCTTAATTTTTAAATCAAGCGAGTAGCCCCGCCGCGACGAAACTATGAACGTTCTAGCGTAACGGTCATGCAACGCTTGTCGCAACTGGGTATCAGAGAAAGCTGCACCACAGTCTATTGCCAGAGGAAGCAATAGCAGTATAGCAGTGGGATTAGCTCGAATGTTGCCAAGGGCGATCGAGACCAACAAAGCACCAAAGCCAATTATAGCTTCTCGCTTCACCAGTGCCAGCAACTGAGGAATTCTCCCCACGACTTGGCCATTTTCCACTTCTAAGATTTTCAAGTCAAAAGCCCAGCGTCCTAAACTTTGCCCTCGATTGTTAAATACCACTACTACCCGCAAAATCAGCCAACAAAAGATAAAAACTAAAATTTGAACGAATTGAATACCGAAACTATTACTACCAAATAACGAACTGATTAACCAAGCACCCAAAAAATCCAGTCCCAAAGCCATACCGCGCCGCCAAATCTCAGCTTTGGGATAGTGTTTTTGCGGAATCCTTTCGATAGTCATATAAAATAAGTATTTTTATTTAGAGGTTGGGAAATAATCTATGCTTCTATTTTTAATATTAAGGTGACATCTGAGGTGTTTGCTTTGCTGCAAAAGCCCAAAGTCACACCAACTAAATCAGGACTTATGCAGAGGCTACGGAAAATCTAACCACTCCAGACACAGAGGTCACAGAGAAATGAGAGTTTGAGAGTTTTTTGCGTAAATCCTGTAAACATAAAACTTCATCTTACTATTGTTCTAATGCCAGAAATTAGCCGTTTTCTAGGAATTATTATTACCATGTATTATAACGACCATCCACCGCCACATTTCCATGTTCGTTATAATCAACAAAAAGCAATTATTGATATTGAAACTTTATCTATATTAGAAGGTAAACTATCTTCCAGAGTATTAGCACTTGTACTGGAATGGGCGAATTTACATAAAGCATAATTGATGGATAACTGGGAAAAAGCTAGACTCAATAGTCCTCTAGAAAAAATTGAACCACTGGAATAAGCCATGCTAAAAGATATTATTGCAGTCGAACCAAAAGAAGGTTATCAACTGTACATCAAATTTGAAGATAATAAACAAGGAATTATTGATATTAGTAAATTAATTTCTTTTACAGGGATTTTTGCGCCACTAAAAGATATTAACTATTTCCAACAAGTGAAAATAAATTCTGAGTGGGGAACTATTTACTGGGAAAATAGTGCAGATTTTGACCCCGATGTACTTTATGCAGAAATTACGGGAGAAGCAATCAGTAATTATCAAATTGCCAAAACAGCAAATGAACACTGATAAAGTCAATATTTTTTAATAAAACTGGGTTAGATGTTATGTTATCGGTCAAGGATGCAGAAGTAATTATTTTAAATTTAGTCAAACCGTTAGATGATCAGCAGGATATAGAAATTGTAGATTTATTGGCAGCAAGCGATCGCATTCTGGCAAACCCCATCACCAGCCAGCTAGATTTTCCCCATTGGGATAACTCCGCAATGGATGGCTATGCAGTCCGTTATGCAGATTTACAGCAAGCTAATGCTGAAAAACCAGCTATCTTAGAAATTATTGAGGAAATTCCGGCGGGATATCAACCTAAATCGACAATTCAACCAGGACAAGCAGCGAGAATTTTTACTGGTGCGGTGATTCCAGAGGGTGCAGATACCGTAGTGATGCAAGAGAGGACAAGCCGCGAGGAAAATCGCGTGTTTATTCAAGCCGCACCCAAACCACAAGAGTTTATCCGCCGTAAAGCATCTTACTATCAAGCTGGAACCCAACTTTTACCAGCCGGAATTAAATTAAAGGCGGCGGAAATTGCTGTATTAGCCGCAGCCCAGTGTCCCCAAGTCAAAGTTTACCGCCGTCAGCGAGTAGCGATTTTTTCTACTGGCGATGAATTGGTGACACCAGATACACTACTACAACCCGGTCAAATTGTCGATTCTAATAATTATGCCTTGGCAACTTTAGTCAGAGAAAGTGGGGCGGAACCTATATTATTAGGCATTGTTAAAGATAATCCAGTTGCTTTACAAGAAACAATTGCTTACGCCATAGCTAATGCGGATATTGTGCTTTCTTCTGGTGGGGTTTCTGTTGGTGAATATGATTATGTTGATAAAATTCTCGAAACTTTAGGAGCAGAAATTCAGATTCGGGCTGTAGAAATGACACCCGGAAAACCTTTAACTGTGGCGAATTTTCCGAATCAAGATTCAGCAATTTACTTTGGTTTACCAGGAAATCCTGTTTCGGCTTTGGTAACTTTTTGGCGGTTTGTACAACCAGCAATTAAAAAACTATCTGGACTTGCTGAAGGTTGGGAGGCAAAATTTATTAAGGTGCGATCGCATGATGAATTACGCACCAATGGCAAACGCGAAACTTATATTTGGGGTCGCTTAAATTTAGTTAACGGTGTTTACGAATTTCACAAAGCTGGCGGTACTCATAATTCTGGTAATTTAATTAACTTAGCTCAAACCAATGCCTTAGCCGTTTTACCTGTAGGTCAAACATTAATTACACCAGGAGAAGAAGTTCACGTTTTGTTAGTTACTGCGGTGTAAATTATGAGCTTTGGCAGAAAAATATCCAGCAGAATTTGTGAATTGATTACTTGCTGAAGAACCAACAAAAGTTAAAGTACTGAAAACAGAATTAAGTTAAGAACCAATACGTGCAGATTAGGTGGCTTTTTTACAAACAGCCAAGGGAATTTTGCATATTTTGTCTTTTAGTGGAAATTTTTGACTTGATGCTTTCTTTATACGTAGGTATTTTAAACTTTGGACTCAATTGCTGGTTGTGATGTTTGTAAAGACTGGGGGAGACTCCAGTCGGGACGTAAGTTAGAAGCGTGGCGCAAATATATATGATGAATGGGGGTAGAGGTTGGCAGATAAGCGTGAATTAAGAAGCGGATACAACGTTGTAAACTGCCCTCAACATGCATTTGCTGTACATCTAACATAGGTACATTATCCCACCCAGAACGCGCGCGGGCGATCGCTGCCGGAAAAATCGCATCTAAATCGCGGGTGACAGAGAACGTCACGCTAATCATATCCTGGGGTTGAATTTTATTGCGTTGTTCTAGTTCATCTAGCAGTTCTATAACTGCTTCTCGCATTGCTTCAATTGTATTTTCTGCAACTGTTGTTGCTCCACGAATCGCTCGCATTTGCCACTCCACGCCAAAAATCCTCCTTAATTCAGTTAACAGTTAACAGTCAACAGTCATTAGCCAATGACTAATAACCGATGACCAATGACCAATGAGATTTATGGTCGATATAACCACAATGGCAGACCACTGGTAGACATTTCAAATTCTAGCCAGTCAACACCTGCACCCAATCTTGATGAAACCTGACGACTCCCCGGTAGAATGCGACTTAACAAAGGTTTTGGTTCTTCGAGAGTAAAACATTGGGTTTTTTCGGGGTCAAGACCAACTAGTTCTGCTGTCCAGCGACGAGCATCTTCTTCTGTTCCCAGGCGGTCTACAACACCCAATTCTAGAGCCTGTTGCCCAGTAAAAATCCGGCCATCGGCGAAACTTTTGACAGTCTCTACAGCTAAAGAACGACCATCGGCTACGGTTTGGACAAACTGTTGGTAGCTTGTGTCAATCAACTCTTGCAGAATGTGTTGTTCTGGTTCAGTTAATTCTCGATCAAATGCCAATATGTCTTTGTAAGGGCCTGACTTAATAACTTTGAAGGAAACACCGATTTTTTCCAGCAAGCGTTCTAGGTTATTTCCCCGCAGAATTACACCAATGCTTCCGGTGATGGTTCCGGGGTTAGCCATGATGTGTTCGGCTCCCATCCCGATGTAGACTCCACCAGAGGCAGAAATATTACCAAAACTAGCGACAATTTTGATTTTGTCACGTAGCCGCTTGAGAGCGCTGTAAATCTCTTGGGAATCGCCAACTGTTCCCCCAGGACTATCGATGCGTAAAAGTAAAGCAGGAAATTTCTTTTCTTCTACGGTTTTAAGGGATTCTAATACACGTTTGCGAGTAGCACTTGCGATCGCACCAGTAATTTCAATCCGCGCAATTTGTTTACGAAACTTGGATTTAAACGGCCAAACCATGAGCAGTCAAAAAACCTCGTATATAATCTCACTATAAAATGCCCAGAGATTAAATTGAATGGGCATTCTGCTATTCAAGCATTTTATAGCAGACACCGATTAGACTGCTGGCAGTTACCTGGCGCTGGATGTAGACTATCTCAAATTTTTTAGATAAATTCTGCTGTTACAGTTACTAAATTTTGCCAACCTCTGAGGATGGCTATGAATAATTGGGTATTTAATTTAACAATATTAATTTATCATCCCAAACCCATATCTGATTTTGGGGGAATTCTCAAATGCTGACTATAAATGCGTTTTCTACTTTTTACTAGCCGATCAAAACCTGGCGATCGCATAATTTATTCAAGAATCGATGCGTAGAATCTGACATCGGTAATACGCATAAGTGTCAAACAACGCACCAACAAAACTCCAAGTCAAACCAATAGTTACCAGTCCCCGTAGAGGTGTACCGCTACCAAAAATTGCAAGAAAATGTAATATACCTGTAGCGCTGGCTTCTGTTAAGGCTTGTAATCCTGGCATATAACCGATCACTGCTAATAGCAACAATATGCCGCCAACTAAAAATATCGGCGCAACAAAGCTAAAAATAATCGTGACTAATAGGGAACGGAGAAAGTTTGTCAAAAAAGTCATGAAAGACAACCTCCAGGAAGACAACGCACAACAGCCAACTAACTATCTGTCATCTTCTACAATACGAGCGATCGCCACCTAGAGGCCAATATGTCAAAAATCTTAAGTTTTCATTAAAAAAACAGACAATAACTACACAAGCTGCATCACGGAAAAATCAGCCTGTGAAGTGATGGAAGGATTACTGATTAAGGCTTTGAGCTTATATATATTAAATAGCACACATCACAATATGTATAGATCAAGCGTTACTTTATGAGAGTAACTTTAAAGTAAGTTAACGTAAACCAGTGACAAAAATCTCAAGTGTGAAGTGGGGAGTATGAAATTCATCCTGGAGTATCCAGCTTACTGCCTAGTGACAAATGACCATTGACTATTGACTATTGACCATGAACTTTCGCTATTCTTAAGGCAATTACCGAGTTAGCTACAGAACATTGAGCCAGATTACATCTAATTCCAGTTTAGCAGCATGGGGTCAGCGCTTGCTGGCAGCGATTTTTCTGGGGGGACAAGTGATAGTTCACCTGCTGCGGGGCAAAATTCATTGGCGGAATACTTTAGAACAAATGGCCGCCGTAGGGCCAGACTCTTTGTTTATTGCGCTGTTAACGGCAATTTTTGTTGGTGCTGTGTTTACTATCCAAGTAGCGCGAGAGTTTATTAACTTTGGTGCAGGTAATCTCGTCGGTGGCGTGCTGGCGGTGGCGTTAACAAGAGAACTTTCACCTGTACTCACAGCAGTTATTTTAGCCGGGCGAGTGGGGTCTGCTTTTGCCGCAGAAATCGGGACGATGAAGGTTACAGAACAAATTGATGCGCTTTTGATCCTCAAAACAGACCCCATCGATTATCTAGTCATTCCCAGGATGATTGCTTGTTGCTTCATGCTGCCAATTTTAACTCTCCTGTCGTTAGTAACAGGGATGTTTGGCGGATTATTAATTGCCACTCATATATACGGACTAGCAGATACAGTATTTTTAGACTCCGCCCGCAACCTACTAGACACTTGGGATATTTGTAGTGCCTTGTTTAAAGCAGTGTGTTTTGGTTTGTTAATTGCTGTTATTGGTTGCAGTTGGGGCTTGACAACCACAGGCGGCGCTAAAGGTGTAGGACAATCAACGACAACCGCCGTAGTTACTGCTTTGCTACTGATCTTTATTAGCAATTTCTTTTTGTCGTGGTTAATGTTTCAAGGCGCAGGTAGTGCATTTGTCCAAGGGTTTTAAAAGTGCTGAGTGCTGTAAAGCCCTGCGGGCATGGCTGCGCTTAGAGCGGTAGCGGGGCGTTTAGCCCGTGTTGTCTGCTCAGAGAAAACTGTTAACACCTAAAATAGAAAAGATGTCTACTAACGAAACAGGATTTGAAACAGTGACCAGTTCATTTGCGCCTAATTCCGTAGCAACAGTGGAACTCAAACCTAGTTACAATATCCCTGTTGTGTTGGTGATTACAGGGATTCCCATAGTGATTGTGCAACCTTTGGTGGGAGGAGCGATCGCACTTTTTGGCTTATTTCTTTTGTTTCAAACTGTAACATTACGCTTGCAATTTACCGCCAGCGACTTAGATATTTACAGAGGTGAAAAGTTAATTCGGCGTTTTCCTTACCGAGAATGGCAAAACTGGCGAATTTTCTGGAATGGGTTTCCAGTTCTGTTTTATTTTAAAGAAATTAACAGTATTCACTTTTTACCAATTTTGTTCGACCCCAACACCCTAAAAGCTTGTTTGGAAGAACGTTGTCCCCGAATTTAAGTCTGAGTCAATGGTCAATAGTCAATGGTCAATAGTTAAGAGCTTTGAATAATACAACGGACGAATGACAAATGACAAATGACGAATGACAAGTAACCAAAAATTTATTCGCGTCTAAAAATTACACTATCGTTTATGAACCCTGATGCATCTCAAACTCCAGAACCAATAGATGAGTGGTTGGAGCAAATACAACCAGAAAATCCAGAAACAGAACACCCAGAAAACTCATCTTTAGAGTCAGTTCTGGAACCAGAAGCGCCAGTTTCAGCAGTTGACACAGAACCGAGCGATGTAAATTCAGAATTGCTGAGTTTGATAGATGAGCCAGCTGCTGAGGTTCCATTAGTAAATAACACAACTGCATTAGGGTTAGAAAATAATTCCTTATACGCCGAAGCAGAGCAAAGGTTAACTCAGTTGCAAGAAACTGAAGCCGCACTCAAAGCCGAAATTGCTACTTTGCAAGTAACTTATAATACGCTGCAAACACAATTAAGTGATACTCAAAGCGCACTAGGACGCATTGTTCAAGACTCATTGGGACAATTAGAACAACGCAAACAAACACTACAAATTTCTATAGAACAGTTAGAACGCCGTCAAGAACGCATCCGTAATGAAATGCGGACTACGTTTGCAGGCGCATCACAAGATTTAGCAATTCGTGTCCAAGGTTTTAAAGATTATCTCACTGGTAGCTTACAAGATTTAGCCGCCGCCGCCGAGCAATTACAACTATTACCAGAAGTTAGAGAACGAGAAAAGCCAGCTGTTAAAGAAGCTAAAACCGCCGAACCAGAAGCAATTAACCCACAATTTGCCCAGCAGCAGTTTCAAGAGACTAGTAAGCAAGTCCGCCGCCTAATTGATCAATATCGCAACAAACCGGATTATTATGGCCCTGCTTGGCAACTACGCCGCACCTTTGAACCAGTTCATGCAGAGCGAGTCTCAAATTGGTTTTTCGGACAAGGGGGACGGGGTGCTTTGCGGACAATGGGTAGCCGTTTGCAAAATACGTTGATTGCTTCAGCGATTATTTCGATACTACATAAATTGTATGGCGATCGCGTCCGTACTCTGGTTTTAGCCAATACACCAGAACGCTTGGGTGAGTGGCGGCGAGGTTTGCAAGATTGTTTAGGTATTGGTCGCCCAGATTTTGGCCCTGACCGGGGAGTTGTATTATTTGAAGCGCCAGACGCTTTAGCGCAAAAAGCCGAACGTTTGGTGAAAGCTAATCAACTACCTTTAATCATCATTGACGATTCCGAAGAGCAAATCAGTTTAGGAATATTGCAATTTCCTTTGTGGTTGGCTTTTGCGCCTGACCCCAAAGCCATGAAAAATTATGATGATGACTTTTAAGTACTTTTGAGTTTAACTCTAGCAGGGTGCGTTATAGAAATTAGTCCTAACGCACCAAAAACCCAGTTTGCGGAAGTGATATTAAAAGTCTTCATGAGATGACCATTCAAAATCTTCATCTCTCAAAAAGTTGATATCTTTTCCATAAGACTCGATAGAGTCTATCAAATTTTTGATGGAATTTTCTAGTGCTTCATCAATTGATTCTCCTGTTCCGCCAACCCATTCAGGAGAATCATCTCTAGAGTTTTTAATAGCAAGATTCACGCGTCCTGAATACTTACCATAAATATCCTCAGTAATTTTCACTCTAAAGTAGATGTTGGGAATATACTTCACACATGATACATAAAATTCCGCAACTACTTTTTCAATACTTTGAATCTCAGCAAATCTAATATTTTGCCAACTCATAAACCTGAGATGCTTACGCTGGTAAACCTTGAACTTGGAGTAAATCTAACTCGCGCTCAAATATTTCATTAATGGGTAACATTTGACCATCGATGGTCATAAATTTATGGTCTTTAGTGGCGCGAATGACGGAACCGTCCTCTAAACCATACTCGAATACTTCTTGCTGTCCTCGATTATGCCATTGAGCGATCGCCTGCGTATATACATGACCATAACTATCAACGCTGAAGACGTTGCATTCAAGCTGTTTTTCGACAATTTCGCCAATTGGTACTAAGCCATATTCAACTGTTAATACTTGGGTGTCGTAGCTGAGGCAATATTCAGCGAATTTCAACATATCATCAAATAGCTTTTCTGCTACTTGTTTTCTCACGCCGTTCTTTGTTGAACCATCAATGAATTTTTCCTGCTGCTTCTGCATTTCGGAAACTTTCTTTTTCCCCATTGCGCGGCGCAGTAAATCAGCTTGTCCTAATGAATAACCAGCCATATCTTGAGCAATTTTCATAATTTGCTCTTGATAAACCATGATTCCGTAGGTTTCATTTAATATTGGCTCTAAAAGCTGGCTTTCATAATCAATATTTTCCCTTCCATGTTTGCGGTTAATAAATTTAGGAATCAAGCCTGCATCTAACGGGCCTGGTCTGTATAATGCGAGAATTGAAGATATATCTTCAATATTAGAAGGTTTCAAATCTCGGACTATCTGCTTCATCCCCGATGATTCTAATTGAAATATACCTTCTAATTCTCCAGATTCTAGTAATGCATAAGTTTTCTGCACATCTTTGGGCAGGGTTTTATGTTCACCTTTGGCTAAAATCTTTTGCGCTTTTCTTTCTTGATTAGTTATTTCGTAAGGGTCAACTCTATAGCCTTTGCTTTTTTCAATTAAATCAATGGTTTTTTGAATCATGGTTAGGTTTCTTAAACCTAAGAAGTCCATTTTTAACAAACCCATTGATTCCAAATCTTCCATGAAATATTGGGTAATAACTGAACCGTCATTATTGCGTTGTAGAGGCACAATTTCATCAAGAGGGTCAGCAGAAATTACCACCCCAGCGGCGTGAACACCGAAGGTTTTGTTAGTTCCTTCAATCCGCATTGCCATATCAAGCCAACGGCGGACTGTCGGGTCATTATCATATTTTTCTTTAAACTCTGGTTCGGGGGTATCATCAGAAATCATCACCTTGAGTTTTGTTGGTTTCCCTCGTACCACAGGAATTAATTTCGCCATTTTGTCTGATTCCCCATAGGGAATATTCAACACTCTGGCGACATCTTTTAATACAGCTTTTGAAGTTAAACGGTTAAAGGTAATGATTTGAGCTACTCTATCTGTGCCGTATTTTTGAGTAACATAATCAATAACTTTATCTCGTTGTTCAATACAAAAATCTGTATCAATATCCGGCATGGATTTACGTTCTGGGTTCAAGAAACGCTCAAATAGTAAGCCATGATGTACGGGGTCAATGTTAGTAATTCCCATTGTGTAAGCTACCAATGAACCAGCCGCCGAACCTCGCCCTGGCCCTACAGGAATATTATTATCTCTAGCAAATTTGATGTAGTCCCACACAACTAAAAAGTAGGTAGAAAAACCCATTTGCTGAAGCATTTTTAATTCATATTCTAATCTTTCTTTATAGACTAGTTCGACTTCAGCGCGAGATTTGCGGTTTAATTTATCTAACAGTCCATTCCATGCAACTTCTTCGACGTAAGTATCAGCAGTGTGACCGGAAGGAATGGGATAATTGGGAATGCGCGGCTCACCCATAATTTGGTAAGGCTCGACTTTATCCGCGACTTCTTCGGTAGTGGCGATCGCTTCCTCAATCACATCATCGGGTAAATGGTCACGAAATAGCATTCTCATCTCATCAGCAGATTTGAGATATTCTGTGCCGCTATAACGCATCCGGTTTTCTTCGACAATTAGCTTACCGGTTTGAATACACAGCAAAGCGTCGTGGGCTTCGACATCAAAACAAGAAACAAAATGAGAGTCGTTAGTGGCGACAAACTTAATATTTAATTCCCGCGCAATTTTGATAATTTCAACATTAACAATCCGGTCTTCTTGAGAGCCGTGGTCTTGAATTTCTAAATAAAAATCATCACCAAATACATCTTTATACCACTGAGCAACTTTCCGCGCTGCATCAGGTCTATTACTAAGAATTGCTTGGGGAATTTCACCCCCTAAACAAGCACTAGTGACAATTAAACCTTCATGATATTGTTTGAGTAATTCTTTATTAATACAAGGACGAGAAAAAATACCTTTACCTTGGACACCTTGGAGGTGAGAAATAGTAGTTAATTTAACTAAATGTTTATATCCTTGATTATTTTTAGCTAAAACAACTTGATGATATTTGGGACGACGTTCTTGTTTTGTAATATCACCGTTAATGATATACATTTCGTTGCCAATAATTGGCTTAACATTTTTGCTGCGGCAAATTTTCAGCAGTTCCACAGCACCATACATGACACCATGATCGGTAACTGCGATCGCTTTTATCCCCAGTGAGATCGCACTATCAATCAAGTCTGGTAGCTGACTCGCCCCATCCAGCAAACTGTAATCACTGTGAATATGTAAAGGTACGAAAGACATAATTTTGTTAATAGTCAATAGTTATTTGTTATGTTCACCCCTGCTCCTCTGGCCCTCTGCCCCCCTGCTTCCCCCTACTC